>NZ_ALOU01000026.1 GCF_000292345.1 Cupriavidus sp. BIS7 | reverse complement strand
GCCGTGCGGGAGAGGGGAGCCAAATCAGACAACTTCGGAGACCCCATGAACCCGTTCCGTTTCCAGACAGTGCCGACGGTCATCGTCGAATTCGGTGCCGCCCGCCGGCTGGGCGCGTTGCTGCGTGAATCGTTTCCGCAGGCGCGCCGCCTTTGCGTGGTAACCGACGGCTTCCTGTCGAAAAGCGGCCTGCTGGCGCCCGCACTCGATGACCTTGGCAAGCACGACTGGCAGGTGACGCTGATCGACGACGTAATTGCCGACCCGCCCGAGCACATCGTGCTGGACGCCACGGAGCGTGCGCGGCAAGCCAGCGCGGAAGTCGTGCTGGGGCTCGGTGGCGGTTCGTCGATGGATGTAGCCAAGCTGATCGCCGTGCTGCTGCCCGCCACGCAGCCGCTCAAGGACATGTACGGTGTGAAGAAGGTCACGGGTGGCCGGCTGCCGCTGGTGCAGATGCCCACCACGGCCGGCACGGGGTCCGAAGTGACCGCCGTCTCCATCGTCACCACGGGCGAGACCACCAAGATGGGCGTGGTGGCGCCGCAGCTTCTTGCCGATCTGGCCATCCTCGACGCCGAGCTTACGCTGGGCCTGCCGCGTGCCGCCACTGCCGCCACTGGCATCGACGCCATGGTGCATGCGATCGAGGCCTACACGAGCGCGCACCTGAAGAATCCGATCTCCGACATGCTGGCCGTGCGCGCGCTGGAACTGCTGTCGCAGAACCTGATGCTCGCCTGTGACAATGGCCATGACCGTGGCGCGCGCGAAGCGATGCTGTTGGGGGCGATGTTCGCGGGGCAGGCCTTCGCCAACTCGCCGGTGGCAGCCGTGCATGCGCTGGCCTATCCGATCGGCGGCATCTTCCACGTGGCGCACGGGTTGTCCAACGCGCTTGTGCTGCCGCACGTCATGAAGTTCAACGCGCCCGCCGCCAGCAAGCTGTATGCCGAGCTGGCCGACGTGGTGCTGCCTGACACAACCGGTAGCTGCGAGACCAAGGCCGCCGCGCTGATTGCCCATATCGAAGGCCTGGTGCTGGCCACCGGCATCCCGCGCACGCTTCGCGAAGTGGGGGTCAAGGAAGCTGATCTGGAGCGGCTGGCCAGCGACGCCATGCTGCAAACCCGCCTGCTCGTCAACAATCCGCGCGAGGTCACCCAGGCCGATGCGCTGGCGATCTACAGAGCGGCGTTCTGATCGTTTGCGATCGGCTCCGATCGGGCGCCCCCGCCTGCGTTGCCGGCGCCCTACTCCGCCGCACGCGACTGGGCGGCTATGACCTGTGGATCGTTGTCGTTGTTATCGTCGTCGGCCCCGGCAGGCACGGCCGAACCGGCCGGACTGGACTGGCCAGCATCGGCCGGGGCCAGTCCGTCGTCGGGAAACGGCGCCGCGTGCGTGGTAGAAGGCGCTGAAGGCCGCGCTGCCACGGCCGGGCCGGTACGCGCTTCGGTCACCATCTCGCGCAGCCAGCCCACCAGCAGCCTGCCATAGGCACGCTGGTTGTCCTCTGTCGACAACCCGTGATCGGCGCCCTTGAGCACCCGATAGGTAATCGAACTCGCCTGGATGCACGCATCCACGTAACTCAGCACGGCGGTATGCGGCACGATATTGTCGTGCTGCGACTCCACCACGAGCACGTCGCCCTTGAAGTTCGTGCACGCGCGCAGCGCGCGGTTGGTGTCGGCGGGCACCACCTTGCGCCGGTACGCCACCAGATCCTGATCACGATGCAGCTGGCGTTTCGGGGAATCCCAGCCGCTGTCCATGTAGAGCGCCGGCGCCCGGAACGCGAGCCAGCGAACCGGACGCAGTTCGCACAGCACGGCGGCCAGATACCCGCCATAGCTGCTGCCGACCACTGCGATGGCATTGCGATCGACTTCCGGATGCCTCACCAGCATGTCGTATGCCGCCAGGACATCGGCAAGATTGCGCATGCGGCTGACGGTTTCGTACTGCGCGGCTGTGCCGGCGTGGCCGGTCAGGTCGAACGTCATGCAGACGCACCCCAGGCCCGCCACCTCGCGCGCACGCGCCAGGTACTGCTGCTGGCTGCCGCCCCAGCCATGCACGAACAACACGCCCGGCAATTTGGTGGCGGGGGAAACGACGGTTCCGGCAATCACGCCGCCGTCGGTATGAATGCGAATTGATTCTTCATGTGTGGCCATCTGAGACTGACTCCAGGATTGCGTACTTCGTCAGTGCCCCGACACTGCGATCCTCTCCCTGAAAATAGACTTCCGCGCCTGCCGGCAGCGTGATGTCGGCTCGATAGACCTCGCGCGTGCTGGCGGTGGCGCGCCTGCACCTCGGGTCCGCCTGGAACGCAGCCAGCGCCGCGAGTTCGGCACCTGTTGCACCGCCCACGCGCCACGACTGTTCCAGCACGCCGAGCATAGACAGCCCGTTGGCCGTGCCCATCGCCACGTCGTAGTTGCAGCGCGAGACCAGCGTGCCCCGGAAACAATCCACCGCTGCAGCGTGATACGCATTGGCGGCCTGCACCGCGCAGCGCAGGTGTGCTTCGATCGGGTGCGCCAATAAGTCGGCAAGCGTGCCCCGCACCACGCGCAGCGTCGATCCGCCATAGACCTTCTCGCCCGCATGGTTCGTGGTCAGGCTCTGCGTGCCGCAATAGCTCGCGAGCCACTCGCCAATCTCCACCTGCCCGACGCTGAACGTCGTCACATCGTCAAGGTTGCGCTCCAGCACGATGCCTACTTGCTCGATGCAGGACGGATCGATGGCGTCCAGCGCCGCATCGAGTTCGGCGGCCGAACCCACCACCTTCTGGCCATGGCCGCCGGCTCCCGATGTTTCCTTCACTCGCACCTTGCCGCCGCGCAGCATCTTCCGCCCCGCATGGCGCGCATCCCGAACCGAGAACGCCGTGAAGCCGGGCAGCACGTGCGGCCGAACGCGCGCCGCAAACGCTTCGCTCCAGCCCGCGGGCGCCGGCGCGTCCGGCGCGACGAGCCCGTGCGTGATGGCCTTGGTGCCGATAAACGCGTGCGGCACCACGCCCCCGAACAGGTCCTGATGGGTTGCGATCCCGAGCTGCCGGGCGCTGGCCACTCCACTTAGCGTATCCGCGGGCACGAAGTAGAGCCGGCCGTCTGCCGGGCGATGCGCGGCGGCGTCGTAGCAACCCGCAAACGTGTAATCGGCCAGCCGCGCCACGCGTTCGCCGATTGCCTTGAGCGTCATGCCCTGGTGGCTGTCGGCCATGTCGCAGTCATCGCGGCCATAGAGCACGACGCGCACGTCACGTGACTGCGGATCCACTGCGGCGGGCATCTCGTCAGGCACTGCGCGCGCTACAACACGCTTTCCCGGGTTGGCCACGATCGGCTCCTCGGCGGCGAGGCCGCATTCTGACTAAATTGTAGAGAGCGCCCTGAAAGCCGTATCCGCCGCCGATGTCCTACAAGGATGCCAGGCGGCACAGTGCAGAGTCGTTTTTACAAGCAACGATCCGGGAATGCGGGCGTCCGGCGGGCTGTGCTTGTGGCACCTCACCGGCACTCCGGGCGCGGCATGCTGCCGCGTTGCTCACCACCCTACAAGGAACTGCCATGATGCAGACCGAAGACCAGGCATCCGCCTGGGCCAGCCCCGACGAGGAAGATGAACTGTTGCGCGAACGGATCGGCACGTGCATTGCCGAAGTGTGCGGCGGCGACATGCCGGACGGTGTCGCCGTACATGTGGTGGACCGACAGGTGACCATCACCGGCCGCGTGGAAGATGTCGATATTGCACGCCGCATCGTGGAAGCGGCAGGCACGCCACCCGGAATCCTCGGCGTGACCAACCTGCTCGAAACACGGGTACCCCCGCCTCAGCCCCAGGGATCGTAACGATCCTTCTCCCAGTAAGGCGATATGCCGTAGTACTCGTGAATGCTCGTGGCCCACTCGGAGTTGGCCATGGTGGGCCAGTGGTCCTTGTCAAACCCCGGCGAGGCCTTGATGCGCTCTTTCTCGATACCCAGCACGAAGCATTTGCGGCGCGTATCGAGCGTCAGCGCCGACCACGGCAGCGCGTGAAGCTTTTCCCCAATGCCGAGAAAGCCCCCCATGGCCAGTACCGCGTAGGCAATCCGTCCGCCAACGAGGTCCAGCATGATGTGGTCGATCGTGCCGATCTCGTCGCCGGACGGATCGATGACCTTGTTACCTTCCAGCGTGTCCGCGGCCATGACGTACGGGCCGCACCCACGAGGCTTCGGGTTGACGTCACCAATGATGGCTGGCCGGCGCGCCGGGGCGCCTGCGGGTGGTGTCTGCGGGTCCATGGGGCTCATTGGGAACGCCTCCTCGAAAGGTTGCACTGACGAGCGGGATGAATCGGCGGTGCCGCGGGAAGATGCGCCCGCCTGCCCGCCTGACCTTCCAGACTTGATCGTAGCCACGCTGCAGCGCCGCGCAAGTCATGCTGCAGCGCAATCGTGGGAAGCCGTACCAAGGCGGCGGACAACTTCATGTTGCCACATGAACGCGAGGGATGGGCTTGGCCAAACGGCCAAGATTGGGCGTGGATTAGGCGTGGATTCGGCGCGCGGAGCCTTGGTGGCGCGCCGTGAACACGTCTATCGTGATCTCTACCAGACAGCATGGCCGCCCGGAGACAATCCCGCAGCATGTTTCATGAAAGCTTCCCGAAAACCACGCCGCGCCGATGCAGCGGATGCAGCCCTGCCGGAAGGCGCAAGAAGGGCTCCGCTGCCGGCGGCGTTGGCGCCTCAACTGGCGACGCTCGTCGAGAAAGCGCCGGCCGACGACGCGAACTGGCAGTACGAGGTCAAGTTCGACGGCTACCGGCTGCTGGCGCGCGTGGATGGCAGCGATGTCAGGCTGTTCACGCGCCAGGGCAACGACTGGACCGACAGGCTGCGCAGCCTGGCCGACGAGATCCGGGCACTGGGCATCCGCGATGGCTGGATCGACGGCGAGATTGTGGTGATCGACAGGCACGGCGCCACCGATTTCCAGGCGCTGCAGAATGCATTCGAGACGTCGCGCGTGGACGCCATCCAGTTCTACGCATTCGACCTGCCTTTTTACGCGGGGCACGACCTGCGCAAGGTGCCACTGGCCGACCGGCGCGCACTGCTGCGGCAACTGTTGGCGAATCCCCGTTCGCCACGCCTGCACTTCAGCGACAGCTTTGACGCCAGCCCCGACGAATTGCTGGCTGCGATCTGTCGCATGAAGCTTGAGGGCCTGATCGGCAAGCGAATCGACGCGCCGTACGTCAGCGCGCGGGCAAGGACGTGGATCAAGCTCAAATGCAGGAAGCGCCAGGAGTTCGTGATTGGCGGATTCACCGACCCGAAAGGCAGCCGCAGCGGGCTTGGCGCATTGCTGCTTGGCGTGCACGACGCGCAGGGCAAGCTGCATTACGCGGGCAATGTCGGCACCGGCTTCGACACGGCCATGCTCGATCGCCTGCGTCAGCGGCTGGACCCGCTGCGCGCCGCCAAGGCGCCGTTCGACGATCTGCCGCGTGACATCCGGGGGCACTGGGTCCGGCCGAAGCTGGTGGCCGAGGTGTCATTCGCAGAATGGACCCGGGAAGGCCGCGTGCGGCACGCCGTGTTCCATGCGTTGCGGGACGACAAGGATGCGAGGGCCGTCACCATGGAGGCCCCTGCACCAAATGGCCCTGCAAGCGACCCCGCACCGAGGCGCGCCTCCACGTCCTCCATCGCTGTCAGCCATGCCGCACGCGTGATCGACAAGTCCACCGGCCTCACCAAGGGCGATCTGGCCAACTACTACGCGAGCGCGGCGGGACTGATGCTCCCCCATCTGCAAGGCCGCCCGGTCGCGCTGTTGCGCGCGCCGTCAGGCATCGACGGCGAACAGTTCTTCCAGCGCCACGCGGAGACACTTTCCTTCAAAGGGGTAAAGGCGCTCGATGCCGGACTCTGGCCCGGCCATCCGTCGCTGATAGAAATCACGACGGAAGCAGGCATCGTCGCCGCGGCGCAACTCAACGTCGTCGAATTTCACACATGGAACGCGTACGCGCGCAACTTTAGCAAGCCAAATCGGCTCATCTTCGATATCGACCCCGGCGAAGGCGTCGAGTGGCCGAGAATCCAGGAGGCCGCCAGCCTGATAAAAGCGCTGCTGGACGCGCTGGAGCTCAAGAGCTTCCTGAAGACCAGCGGCGGCAAGGGGCTTCACGTGGTGGTCCCGCTGGCGGCACGCGCGGGATGGGATGAAGCGCGCGACTTTGCGCGGGACGTGGTGGTTCACGCGGCCAAAACCATTCCCGACCGCTTTGTGGCCAAGAGCGGCCCGCGCAACCGCGTAGGCAAGATCTTTATCGACTACCTGCGCAACGGCATCGGCGCCACCACGGCGGCTGCCTTCACTGTCCGTGCGCGACCGGGGCTTGGCGTGTCGATGCCTGTCACCTGGGATGAACTGCCGGAACTGTCGTCATCAGCGCAATGGACCATTGCCAACGCCAACGCCCGGCTCGCCGAGATCACCCGCCGCAATCCGTGGGACGGCTACAATTCAGTGCGCCAGACGCTCACGCGTGCGCGCAGGCTGCTCGACGGCGGCTGACGATTTACCGACCTGCGGCAGAGCATCGGCAGTGCATCCACCGACCGGCGTTTTCAAGATGAGGCGACACTCATGAACTACGCACCTGTTTCCGGCTTTTCACGCAAGCTGCGCCAGCGCGCCATTTCTGGCGGCGTAGCGCTCGCGCTCGGCATCCTGCTGGCCGCCCCGGCCATCGCAAAGCTTCCGCCCCCGACGCCTGAACAGCAGCAGGCGGCCGAGGCGAAAAAGGCCAAGGACGCCCAGGACGCCAAGGACCAGGCCGAAGCACTGGCCAAGGTCCAGGACCAGATTGCCGCACGTTTTGGCAAGGCATCCGGCGCGGCTGCCAAGCCTTCAGAGTCCCAACACCCCTGACGTTTGCCCGGGCGGCGTGGCCGCCCCGCCATCGCGGCAGTACGGGTACGTCGGTGCCACATATCGATACGCGATCTTCTTAGTTCTCAGCCGGTGCGCAGCGCCCTACGATATGTCCTTCCACATGCAACACAAGCATGGTCGGCGGGCACTGGTCACGCGCTGACCAGCCCGCGCTGCAGGGCAGTTTTGAGTATCGAGAAGACATGACGCGCAACGGGATTGACCGCATTGGGGCGTGCCCAAAGGTAGTACGTGACATCGGGCAGCCGCGGCAAGCCGTCGTTCTCGCCGAGGATGCGCATGTCCGCGGCCAGCAGGTCGATGCTGCGCGCCGTGATCCCCAGCCCGCCACGCAGGGCGGCCTTGATGCCGATCAGGCTTGGCGCGAGATAGGCAATTCGCCACGGCACCCCGGCCTGCGTGAGCGCTTCCAGCGAAATCTTGCGGAACAGGCTTGGCTCGTCGGCCAGGATCAGCGGTACAGGCGTGCCCCGTTCATAGACAAAATCGGCGGAAGAGACCCAGATCGTCGGCGTGGTGCGCAGCACAATGCCTTCGAGCGTGTTGTCCTCGCGCGTGGAAACGGTCAGGTCGATTTCGCCGCGCCGCAGCGATTCCATCAGGAACGGGCTTCTGCCCACGTGAATTTCAAGCCGCAGCGCCGGGGAAGTCCGCGCGATATGCGACAGCAGCACCGGCAGGATGGTATCGGCCACGTCGTGCGGCGCACCAATCCGCACAGACCCCGTCAGGTCGCCATCGCGCAGCATGCGCAGCGCCTCGTCGTTGATCGCCAGCATCTGGCGCGCGTATTCCACCAGCTTCTTGCCGTGACGCGTCAGTTGCTTGCCGCGCCCGTGGCGCTCGAACAGCGTCAGGCCAAGCTGCTCTTCCAGCCGCTGCATCTGCTGGGTTACGGCCGACTGCGTGCGCTGCACGGTCTCGGCGGCGGCGCCAAACGTGTCGTGGTCTGCGATGGCCACAAGCGTACGGAGCAGGTCCAGATCGAGGTTACGCATTCATTAGACCTGCTAATGGTTTTTCGTCACGCATTAAGTAGTCTTCAGGGCAGGTGTTCATTACAGTGAAACACGAAGCACCGTTCTACCCCTCAAAAACAGAGATTGCAAGGATCGATCGCATTATGTCCATCGCACAACAGCGCCAGGCAGCCGTCGGAGACACCATCGAATACATTAGGAACATTGTAGGCACGGACGGCGTGACCCGCGCCAGCCTGGCCAATGTCCTGACCCGCGTGGAAGACCTGGCGGCACACACCGAACTGTGGAGCGAAGCCGACTACCCACCGCCGGAGCCCGGCGAACGCCAGGCGCGCTACCTGATTGCCGAAGACCCCGACAAGACCTACGCGCTGTACCTGAACGTCATGCGCCCCGGCAAGCGCATCCCACCGCATAACCACACCACCTGGGCCTGCGTGGCTGGCGTCAGCGGCACCGAGTTCAACGATGTCTATGTGCGGACCGACGACGGCAGCAACCCTGACGTAGGCACGCTCGAGCATTCGCGCACCGTGGAAGTGGGTCCGCGCAACGGCATCGCGCTGCTGCCCGACGACATCCACTCCGTGGAAATCCGCGGCGACCAGGTCATTCGCCACCTCCACATGTACGGCCGCGCGCTGGAGACGCTGACCGAGCGCCTGTCCTTCGACCTGGAAACAGGCCGCTGCCAGATCATGAACGTGGGCGTGCAGACCCGCCGCTGACCAGCACGTGAGCGGGGCGGCCGCAGTCGCCGCGGCCGCCCCAACCTCTGAGACATCCGCCGAAATTTCCTCTCCGCGCGAGAGGACGGCTCCCTTTTTGCCAAAAATTCATGACGAACCCTTCCTACACCGCTGTCGATGCCGTCACCCTCAAGGGATGGCTGCACGATGCCGACGAGATTGCGCTGTTCGATGTCCGCGAGCACGGCCAGTACGGCGAAGGGCATCCGTTCTATGCGGTCCCGCTGCCGTTCAGCCGCCTGGAGCTTGACGTGGGCCGCCTGGCACCGCGTACCGACGCCCGCATCGTGCTGGCCGACGACGGCGACGGCGTGTCGCAGTCGGCCGCCGGCGTGCTGGCCCGACTTGGCTATACGCAGGTGTTCGTCCTGGCTGGCGGCATGCCGGCGTGGCAGGCCGCGGGCTACACGCTGTTCGCCGGCGTCAATCTGCCCTCGAAAACATTCGGCGAGCTGGCCGAGCACCACTACAACACCCCGCGCATTTCGGCTGCCGAACTGGCGGCCATGCAAGCCGGCCCGCGCGCGCCGGTGGTGCTGGACGGGCGCCCTGTCAGCGAATTTCGCAAGATGAACATCCCGGGCGCAATCTGCTGCCCGAACGGCGAACTGGCCTACCGTCTGCGCGATCTGGTGCCCGACACCGACACGCCGATCGTGATCAACTGCGCGGGCCGCACGCGCAGCATCATCGGCGCGCAGTCGCTGATCAATTTCGGCGTCAGCAACCCGGTGTATGCGCTGGAAAACGGCACGCAGGGCTGGTACCTGAACGACTTCACGCTCGAACACGGCGGCACCGCGCGCTATCCGGACACCGGGTCGCCACGCGATCTCGATGCTGCGCGCAGTGCCGCGCAGGCGCTGACTACACGGTTCGACGTCCCGCACATCGCGCCATCGCA
This sequence comes from Cupriavidus sp. BIS7, assembly GCF_000292345.1. Taxonomy (GTDB): domain Bacteria; phylum Pseudomonadota; class Gammaproteobacteria; order Burkholderiales; family Burkholderiaceae; genus Cupriavidus. The sequence continues at coordinate 24,968 of NZ_ALOU01000026.1, read as the reverse complement.
GGCCAATGAATGGCTGCAGGACCGCACACGCACCACGTTCCTGTGCGATGTGCGCACGGCCGAGGAATACGCCGCGCAAACGCTGCCGCGCGCCCAGCACACACCGGGCGGCCAGTTGATGCAAGCCACCGACCAGTACGTCGGCGTGCGCCGTGCACGACTGGTGTTGTTCGATGCCGAAGGCGTGCGTGCCACGGTGGTTGCAAGCTGGCTGCGCCAGATGGGCCACGACGCCGTGGTGCTGGACGGCGGCCTGCAAGCCGGGCTGGCGGCTGGCGTTACCGCATCCCACGGGCCCGTTGCCGAAGTCACGGCCTCGAGGACGGTCGAAGCATCGCAACTGGCGGCTGGCCTGCAGGACAAGTCGATGCTCGCACTCGACCTGCGCGGCAGCATGGCCTATCGCGCCGGACATATCGCCGGCAGCCGCTGGTCGATTCGTCCGCACCTGACGCAGGACCTGCATGGCGTGCCGCATGACACCGCGCTCGTGCTGGTCGGCGATGCCGACGGCAACGATTCGGCGGCACTGGCCATCGGCGATCTGCATGCGCTCGGCTACCGCGACGTGCGGCGCCTGGCCGGTGGCTTTTCCGCCTGGCGTGATGCCGGCCTGCCCGTTGCCAAGGGCGACGAGACGCTGCCCGACGCACGCTGCATCGACTTTCTGTTCTTCGTGCACGACCGCCATGACGGCAACAAGGCCGCGGCGCGCCAGTACCTGGCCTGGGAAACCGGGCTCATCGCACAGCTCGATGCGCAGGAACTGGCGACGTTCCGCTTCCCGGAAACGTCATCGGCCGCCGACTGACTGCCAACCGATTCCGCCCCATTACCACTACCTGCCCCCGCCAATAAAAGAACGAGGTCGCCCCCATGTCACGCATCCCGCAGTTCCTGGCCGCAGCATTCACCATCACCGCACTCGGCTCCCACGTTGCCGCCACGGCGCAACCGCTGGCTCCCGTCGATGGATTCCCGACGCAACCGCTGCGGATCGTTTCGCCATTCCCGGCCGGCGGCGGCAACGACGCTGTCGCGCGACTCGTGTCCACGCGCCTTTCGCAGGTGCTTGGACAAAGCGCGGTCACCGACAATCGCGGCGGGGCGGGCGGCAATATCGGCACGCGCTACGTGGCGGAGTCGAAGCCCGATGGCTATACGGTGCTGTCCTCGCAGGTGTCGATCATGGCGGTGAACCCAACGCTATACCGCGCGCCGGGCTTTGATCCGGTCAAGCAGTTCATCCCGGTAACGCAGATCAATGCCGCGCCGCTGGCCATCGTGGTGTCGGCCAACGCGCCGTGGAAGACGTTTGCGGAGCTGGCCACCCAGGCCAAGGCCCAGCCGCAAAAGATCACGTTCGCCACGCCGGGCAATGGCACGCTGTCCCACCTCGTCGGCGTGGTGCTGGACAAGGACGACAAGGTGTCGATGCAGCACGTGCCGTACAAGGGTGCGGGCCCGGCCATCAACGACCTGCTCGGCGGCCAGGTCGATGTGCTGATCACCTCGACGTCATCGGTGGCCGGCTTTATCCAGACGGGGCGCATGCGCGCGCTGGCGGTCACCAGCCCGCGCCGGCTCGGCGTGTTTGCCAAGGTGCCGACGCTTGAGGAACTCGGTTATCGCAATGCACGGTTCGAGGACTGGTATGGTTTCTTCGTACCGGCCGGCACTGCGCCGGAGCGCGTGGCATTGCTCAATCGCGCCATCGTGCAGGTGCTGCAGATGCCGGACGTCATCAAGATCATCAATGACGGCGGCAGCGATGTGGTGGCAAGCTCGCCGGAGGCGTTCGCCACGCAACTGAAGCAGGACATCTCGCGCTGGTCGCAGATCGTCAAGCTTTCAGGCGCCCATCTCGACTAGTTGAAGACAGTCGCCGCAAGGCACGGTACTTGCGGCACATCGCCCCAATCCAACAAGTGAGCCACCCCACAGGCCAACCATGAAGCACTCGATTCCTACCCGCCTCGCGCACGCGGGCCGCACGTCCGCCACGCCGGGCGGCCAGCCGGTGAATCCCCCCGTGGTGCGCGCCAGCACCGTGCTGTTCGATTCCGTCGCGCAGCAGCGCGAGATGCGTGCACGCCGCGACAGCGAGCGTCTGTTCACCTACGGCGCGCGCGGCAATCCCACCAACTTCGCGCTCGAAGACATGGTGACGACGCTCGAAGGCGGCTATCGCACGCGCCTGTTTCCATCGGGGCTGGCTGCGGCGGCGATGACGATCCTGGCCTACGTGCGTCCGGGCCAGCATGTGCTGCTGCCCGACTGCGTGTACGAACCCGTACGCAACCTGGCCAACGGGTTCCTGCGCCAGCACGGCATCACCACGGACTTCTACCGCGCAGACGGCACGGATCTAGACGCGAAGCTTCGCCCGGAGACGCGCCTGGTCTACGTCGAAGCCCCGGGATCTCTGGTGTACGAAATGTGCGACCTGCCCGCGCTGGCCGCACGCGCGCACGCGCACGGTGCGCTGGTGGCGGCGGACAACACCTGGGGCTCCGGGCTGCTCTACCGCCCGCTCGAACTTGGTGCCGATATCTCGCTGATGGCCGCCACCAAGTACCTGGGCGGCCATTCGGACGTGATGATGGGCACCGTCTGCACAACCGAGGCCGCGTGGGCCGAACTGAACACGATGTCAGACGCGTTCGGCATGACCGTGAGCCCCGATGACGCCTATCTGGTGCAGCGCGGCATCCGTTCGCTCGGCGCGCGGCTGGCACAGCATCAGGCGGGCGCGCTCGCCGTGGCGGACTGGCTGCTGAAGCGGCCGGAAGTGGCACAGGTCTTCTGCCCGGCCTTGCCGGACGACGCGAACCACGCGCTCTGGAAGCGCGACTGCCACGGCACGAACGGTCTTCTGTCATTCACGCTACGTTCACGGGCCGCTGTCGCACCCGAGCGATTTGTCGACAGCCTGCGGCTTTTCGGCATCGGGGCCTCGTGGGGCGGCTTCGAAAGCCTGGCCGTGCTGGCCGACATGCGGCGCGCGCGCAGCGTGAGCGACTGGTCGCAGCACGCCATCGTGATCCGCCTGCACATCGGACTGGAAAGCGTGGAAGACCTGCTGGCCGATCTCGATCAGGCGTTTGCCGCCATCGGCCAACTCGACGCCAACGAACAGGAGTCCGTCCATGCCGATCATCGGTGACTGGCTGCGCCAGCAATCCGGCCCTGCCCGCACCAGCGGGCATCTTCCGGTTGGCTCGATGGCCTCGGGCATGGCGGTCACGCTGCCCTATGTGGCGGTACGCGGCGCCCACCCGGGCCGCACGCTCTGGCTGCACGGCCAGGTGCACGGCGACGAGATCAACGGCATGGTGGCTGCGCTGCGCTTCGCGCGCAGCCTGGACCCGGCGACGATGCGCGGCAACGTCGTGGTCACGCCAACCGGCAATCCGCACGCGCTCGATGCGCGCCGCAAGCGCAATCCGTACGACGAGCTCGATCTCGACCAGACCTATCCGGGCAACGCCGGCGGGCTGGTGTCGGAGCGGCTGGCGCATGCGCTGATGGCCGAGGTGCGCGGTGTGGCCGATGTGCTGATCAACCTGCACACGATGAATCCGCTATTCGATGCCCGGCCCTACACGGTCTACAAGGTACACCCCGGCAGCAGCGTGACCGAGTCAGACGTGCTGGCGGCAATGGCGCCGTTCCATCCGCACGTGGCCTGCCAGCAGGACGTGGGCGGCAAGGGCGAACTGCCCGGCAATATCGCCGGCGCGCTCGACTACCAGTGCCTGGCCGCCGGCATCTGCGCGTTCATGCTCGAACTCGGCAGCGGCAGCCGCTTCGAGGCCGACAACATCGCCGTGGCCGAGACCGGCTTTCATGGCCTGGCCGTGCAGATGGGAATTCTCGAAGGCCCGCCCACACAGCGCGCCGCAACGTCGCTGCGTCGTGTCACGCGGAGAGGCTGGATCACCGCCGACGAAGGCGGGCTGTTTATCCCTGCAGCACGCGCCGGCGACCTGGTGCGCGAAGGCGCGTCGATCGGCGACACGCTCAAGCTCGATGCATCGCTCACGCCCGTCAAGCCGCTCACGCGCGACGGCGTGTTGATTGGGTTGCGCAGCGATCCCGTGGTCCATACCGGCGAGCGCCTGGCGTTCGTGGCGTGGGAATGGGACAGCGTGAGCGTCGATTGAAGGGGTATCGCGTGGCAACCGCTGGCCCTCTCCCCCGCCCCTCTCCCGCTTGCGGGAGAGGGGAGACCACAGAAGGCATATCAAACGCTCGCGGTTTGCTCCCCTCTCCCGCACAGCGGGAGAGGGGTTGGGGGAGAGGGCCAGCGCATCCAATGCCAACACGCAGCCATCACCACGAATTCTGGAGTCCCATCATGCCCGCCCTTCGCGCCCTGCTAATCCTGCTCGCAACCGTCACCCCGCTCGCAGCCAACGCCGCGTGGCCCGACGCATCGAAACCGATCCGCGTCGTCGTCGGCTTCCCGCCGGGCGGCGGCGCTGACGCCCTCGCACGCGCAATCGCTCCAGCGCTTTCCGATCAATTGAAGGCGAACGTGATCATCGACAACCGTCCCGGTGCGGGCGGGCTGATCGCCACCGATCTTGTTGCCAAGTCCGCGCCGGACGGCTACACGCTTTACGTGGCCACGCCCGGGTCGTTCACGATCTGGCCGAACCTGCGCAAGCTGCCGTATGACGCGCAGAAGGATTTCGCGCCGATCAGCGTGCTGGTGACGATGCCCAACGTACTTGTCACCAGTGCCGATGCGCCCTACAAGGACATGCCCGGCATGCTGGCGGCCGTACGCGGCGCCAACGGCAAGTTCTCCTACGCGTCGGGCGGCAACGGCACGATTGGCCAGATCGCCGCCGAGCAGTTCAAGATGCTGACCGGCCTGCAGATGCAGCACGTGCCGTACAAGGGGACCACACCGGCGCTGACCGACGTAATCGGCGGCGTTGTGCCGATCACGTTCTCGGACCCATCGGCCAAACCGCTGATCGCCTCGGGCAAGCTGCGCGCGCTGGCCGTCACCACGGCAACCCGCTCGCCACAGTTTCCCGGCGTGCCCACCGTGGCGGAGTCCGGTGTGCCGGGATATGAGGTGACCAACTGGTATGGACTGGTCGCGCCGGCCGGCACGCCTGCCGATGTGATCGCGCAACTGAACAAGGCGCTTGTAAAGGTGATGGCCGAGCCCGAGATTCGCCAACGCCTGGCCGTATCCGGCATGGACGCCACGTCGGATTCGCCGCAGCAGTTCGCCAGGCTGCTCGCTACCGAACGTGCCAAGTGGGGCGACCTGATCCGCAAGGCTGGCATCCAGGGGGATTGATGCCGTGAGTACCACCCGCCGCTATCCGCAACTGGCGCATTGGGGAGCATTCACGGCGATCGTGCAGGACGGCCGCCTGATCCGCTGCGAGCCGTTTGCGGCCGACCCCTGCCCTTCGCCGCTGCTCGACTCGATCGTGCCGACGGTCTACTCGCCAACACGCATCCGCACGCCGATGGTCCGGCGCGGCTGGCTTGAAAAGCGAGACGCTGCCGATGGCCAGATGCGTGGGCGCGACGACTTCGTCGAGGTGTCATGGGATACGGCGCTGGATCTCGTGGCCAGCGAGATCGGCCGCGTGCGTGATACATGGGGCCCGTCGGGCATATTCGGTGGGTCATATGGCTGGTCGTCGGCGGGCCGGCTGCATCATGCGCGTTCGCTGATCCGTCGCTTCCATTTCCAGGGCGGCGGTTGCGTCGATCAGGTCGGCAACTACAGCTGGGGCACTGCACAGTTCCTGCTGCCGCATGTGATCGGCACGGACCGGCCACTGACCGGCCGGGTCACCGCGTGGCCAAGCCTGATCGCGAATACTGAAGTGTTCCTCGCGTTCGGCGGCCTTGCGCTCAAGAACGGGCAGGTCTCTTCAGGCGGCGCGGCCGAGCATACGCAGGAAGGCTGGCTGCGCAAGCTGGCGGCAAGCGGCGCCACCGTCATCAATATCAGCCCCACGCGCGATGACTGCCCTGCGTTCCTTGGCGCCGAATGGATACCGATCCGGCCCAATACCGATGTCGCGCTGATGCTCGCACTGGCTTACGAGCTGTTGCGCGCCGGCGCGCATGACATGGCGTTCCTGCAGGACTGCTGCAGCGGGTGGCCGGAGCTTGAGGCCTATCTGACCGGCCAGCGCGACGGCGCGCCGAAGACACCCGCGTGGGCCGCAGCCATTACGGGCGTTCCGGCGGAACGTATCGAGCATCTTGCCGTGCAGCTTGCGGGCAGGCGCAGCTACATCACGTGCAGCTTTGCGGTGCAGCGCGCGCATCGCGGCGAGCAGCCGTACTGGATGGCCATCGCGCTGGCCGCCATGCTCGGCCAGATCGGCTTGCCGGGCGGCGGATTCGGATTCGGACACGGCTCGATGAACGGCGTTGGCAATCCGCGCGTGGCGACTCCCGGCCCCGAGATGCCCGTGGGCCGCAATCCGGCCAATCTGGATATCCCCGCCGCGCGCCTGTCGGACATGCTGCTGAACCCGGGCGCCGCCTATCGTTTTCGCGGTGAAACGCGCCACTACCCGGACATAAAGCTCGTCCACTGGGCGGGCGGCAATCCGTTCCATCATCACCAGCAGCTTGCGCGGCTGCGGCAGGCCTGGGCGCGGCCGCAGACCGTGATCGTGCAGGACATCTGCTGGACCGCCACGGCGCGCCATGCCGATATCGTCCTGCCCGTCACCACGGCGCTAGAACGCAACGATATCGGCGGCTCGTCGCGTGACCGCTATGTGCTGGCGATGCACCAGGCCATTGCGCCGCTGCATCAGGCGCGCAGCGATCTGGACATCTTTACCGAGCTGGCCGACCGCCTCGGCTATCGCGACGCGTTCACCGAAGGCCGTGACGAACGGGCATGGATCGCCGCCATCTACGCGCGCTGCCGCGACGCGCAGGCAAGCGCCGGAATTGAACTGCCGGCGTTCGACCAGTTCTGGCGCACCGGCTACGTGGCGCTACCAGCGCCCGAAAAGGACTTCGTGCTGTTCGAGGATTTCCGCGCCGACCCGGCTTCCCACCCACTGCGGACGCCAAGCGGGCGCATCGAGCTTTCGAGCCCGACGATTGGCGCGCTCTCGGCAGACTGCGGCACGCATCCGCACTGGCAACCGCCCATCGAATGGCTCGGGGCCGCCGAGGCCTCGCGCCATCCGCTTCATCTGGTCTCGGTCCAGCCCGCCGACCGCCTGCACAGCCAGCTAGACCCCGCTCCTCTGGCGCAGTCGGGCAAGGTGGCCGGCGCCGAGCGCATCACGCTGCATCCGGTGGATGCTGCGGCGCGCGGCCTGCATCCCGGCATGCGCGTACGCGTGCACAACGCCCGCGGCGCAATCGCGGCAGGGCTGGCCGTCAGCGACGGCGTGGCCCCTGGCGTGGCCGTCATGGCAACCGGCGCCTGGTACGACCCCGACGCCGATGGCGTGGACCGCGCCGGTGCGGCGAACACGCTGACGCTCGACATTGGCACGTCAGACCTCACGCAGGGGCCAAATGCCATGAGCTGTCTGGTGGAGGTCTCGCGCGAGAAGTAGGCGCGTCACCCGCCGGATGGAAATAGGCCGGCAACGGCCTTTACAGCCGCTGCCGGCCCCCGGCAAACCCGCCCTGCTGATACGCCCGAAATTACTGGAACGTGAGCGAGCCCTGTTGTCCGTTGACTGCGAAGCCAGTCACCTTCTCGGATACGAACTGAATATTGCCCGAGGTATCGATGCGCAGCGTTGTCTGGTCATCCGCCAGCTTGACGTTATTGGTATCGAAATCGCTTTCCGTAAAGGTAACCAGTAGCGTGGTGGAAGTATCGGCAGCTACGCTGAACGCGCGGACCACCGACCCCGTCTTGGTTGTCATGCTGCCATCTGAAAATACGGTGCCGGTAACCAGCGTTCCCGAATCTCCGGCCTTGACTGTCGACGGATAAACATATGCGGGAAAGATGACAACAGGGCCTCCGAGGTTTTCCGCAACCTCGGCGAACGTGGCCGGATTCCTGAATATCGTCCGCATCGTAGAAAATTGCTGCGATACGCCATTCGCCATCACCGTACCGCTGAGAGTCTCCGTTGTCGTCAGCACCGCCGCGCCATTGAACATGCCCGAAACAGCCTTGGCATCGTTGAGAGAGCCCGACCCCGTCACCGCAGTGCCGCCCACCGTACCGGTAATCGAGAAATTGACGGTAATTCCGTTATTGACTTCGTTTGCCACCGCAGTCTGCAGGGGAACCGATACATCCTGCTGCGTGCTAGTGCTATTGCCACTGCTACCACTGTCGCCGCCGCCACCGCCGCAGGCGCCCAGCAACATCGTCATGGCCATGGCCCCCAAAATCTTCTTGGTGTGGTTCATCGCCGCCCTCCAGACAGACCAGATCAATCATTTTTCTTATTTTTCCCATCCTGTCATTTCACTATATTGAGGCGGCCCGGAATCTCCATGCACGTCTGATTCAATCAGATATGTCGAAAATTTATTTTGTAACACTTACGAGACGATTATTAAGGCCAGTTGATCGAATATGGCTTGCCACATTCCCCGCGAGCGTTTTTCCTGTCTGCGGGAAGCGCCCGCGCCGCGCGTTTTCTGATGCGTGATCCCCAGCACGGCCGGGGGCTCCTGCAACAGCCGGCAGGCCCCGGCCGCCTTGACATATCGTTCTCAATTTACAATACTTAACGTACTTTCATTCTCATATGGAGAACGACACACAAACCGTGTCGTGCGCAACGTGGAACTGGCTGAACTGGAAATCTTTCGCGCCGTGGCCCGGGAACAGAGCATCACCCGCGCCGCACGGGTGCTGGATAGAGTGCAATCCAACGTCACAACGCGCGTGAAGCAGCTTGAAGAAAGCCTGGGCGTCAGCCTGTTCCTGCGCGACAGCAAGAAGATGACCCTGACCCCTGAGGGGCAGCGGCTGCTTGGCTATGCGGAACAGATGCTTGCGCTGGCGGAGGAGGCCCGGCAGGCGATGCGTGCCGATGCGCCAAGCGGCACGCTGCGCGTTGGGTCCATGGAAAGCTCGGCCGCCACGCTGCTGCCGAAGCCTCTTGGCCGATATCACGCCGCATGGCCGGACGTCGAACTGAATGTGACGACGGGCACCACGCAAAGCCTTGTCGATGCCGTGCTGGACCGCCGCCTGGACTGCGCCGTGGTGGCACACCCGGGCACCTCGGCCGCGCGCGACCTAGATATCGCCGAACTGGGCGCCGGACTGGAAGGGACGTTCCTGAAGACCGAGGAACTGGTGCTTGTGCTGCCTGCCACGCATCCGAAGGTCCGCAACCCACAGGACGTGACGCTGCGCCACCTCGCGGCCTTCGCGCGCGGGTGCACGTATCGCCGTTGCGCGGAAGCATGGCTGGAGGAAGCTGGCGATGATGTCCGCCGCTCGCTGTCCGTTGTGGAGATGCCGTCCTATCACGCGATCCTCGCGTATGTGGCGGCCGGCTCGGCGGTGGCGATCGTGCCGCGCTCGCTGCTGGCGTTGCACCCTGACAAGTCCGATTTCCAGACCGTGCCGGTCAGACCGGCCCACACATTCCTGGTAAGGCGCGCCGGATTCACGACGTCCGCCTACGAAGCGTTCCAGCGGGAGTTGCGCCATGTCTGACTGCCTCGGTACCTCATGCGCCACGCCTGCCACGGCTGCCGGAACTGAAATCGATCGGCCCTCATGGCAGGAACCGGTTGCCGCCGCACTCGCACTGGCCGTGGTCATGGGCTTCGGCCGCTTCGCATTCACGGGCATGTACCCGTTGATGGTTCAGGAAGGGACGATGTCCGTGGCTACTGGCTCGCTGTCCGCTTCGGCCAACTATGCGGGCTATCTGGCAGGCGCACTGCTTGCCGCAAAGGTGCCGGCGCGAGCAACCAGTGACTGGACCCGCGCTGCGCTAGTGGGCAGCGTGCTGTGCATGCTGGTGCTGGCGCTTTCACTGCCGCCCGCCGTCTTTGTTGCACTGCGCTTTGCCGCAGGCGTGGCTAGCGCCGTGGGTCTGGTCTGCGCGTCGGTCTGGTTGCTGAACGTTGCCGGCCGCCACGATGGCGCCCCGCTGTTCTTTGCCGGCGTGGGCACCGGCATCGCCGTTTCGGCGGAACTGATCGCCGCAGGCAACGCGGCACAGCCGGGCAGCAGCGCGCTCTGGTTGGTCCTGACGCTGGGCGCACTGGTGCTTGCCGTGCTGGCATGGCGGCCGATCCGCATCCCATCGGCACAAGCTCGCGGGCCGGCGCTGGCACATCAGGTGTCCCCGCGGCACGCGCTGGGCGCTTGGCCGCTGGTTGCCAGCTACGGCCTGGCAGGCCTTGGCTACATCATCACGGCAACCTACCTGCCGCTGCTGATCCACGGCGCGCTCCATGACGTCAACCCGCTGCATATCTGGGCCATGTTCGGGCTGGCCGCAGTGCCCTCGTGCTTTCTCTGGCACGCGGTGCACGAGCGCCTTGGCACCCGGCGCGCGATGCAATGGAATCTCGTGGTGCAGGCGCTTGGCGTTGCACTGCCAGCCATCGATCATTCCGCCGCCGCGTACCTCGGCAGCGCCATCCTGGTCGGCGGCACGTTCGTGGGTACCGTCACCATCGCGGTTCCGGCGGCCCGCCATGCCGCCCGCTCGGTTCGATTCAATCTGGTTGCAGCCATGACCGCCTCCTACGGCGTGGGCCAGATCGTCGGGCCGTTGATGACTTCCACGCTGATGTCGCATGGCGGCAGCTTCGACGGCGCGATGGAGATCGCCTCCGCCGCGCTGCTGATCGCCGCCGCCATTTGCCAGATCCGGGTACAAGCCTGACTGCCAACGGATTCACAAAGATTCAATCGGAGAACACCGCCATGAACACCGCAAGCCCGCGCAACCCGCACCAGAAACTGCTTTCCCTGCTCGGCATCACCACGCCGATCATCCAGGCACCGATGGCCGGTGTCAGCACCCCGGCCATGGCAGCGGCCGTTGCCAAAGCAGGCGGCCTCGGCTCGCTTGGCGTCGGCGCCACGGATGCGGCCGGCGCGCGCAAGATGATTCACGAAACGCGCGCCCTGACCGGCAAACCGTTCAACATCAACCTGTTCTGCCATGTCCCCGCCACCGCCGATGCCGCGCGGGAAGGTGCCTGGCTGAACTATCTTGCGCCGGAGTTCGCGAAGTTCGGCGCCACCCCGCCCGCCAGTCTGAACGAGATCTACAAGACCTTCGTGACCGACGACGCGATGTACCAGATGCTTCTTGAAGAAAAGCCACCCGTGGTGAGCTTCCACTTCGGGCTGCCCGCGCAGGAGAAGATCGACGCGCTGCACGCCGCTGGCATCGTGCTGCTGGCCAGCGCCACCTCGCTGGCCGAAGCACGCCGAATCGAAGCCGCGGGGATCGACGCAATCGTCGCCCAGGGGATCGAAGCAGGCGGGCATCGCGGTGTGTTCGATACGGATGGTTATGACGAGGGCCTGGGCACGCTGGCGCTCGTGCGCGTGCTGGTGGAGCGCACCGGCCTGCCCGTGATTGCAGCGGGCGGCATCATGGACGGCGCCGGTATCGCCGCGGTGCTGGCCCTGGGCGCGCAGGCCGCGCAGCTTGGCACCGCGTTCGTCGCCAGCAAGGAATCGTCCGCCGATGCGGCCTATCGCGCAGCGCTCGCAGCCGAAAGCACGCGCCCCACGACGCTCACACGCGCCATCTCTGGCCGTGCCGCCAGGGGCTTCACTAACCGGCTCACCGAACTGGGCGTTGCGCCGGACGCCCCCGCCCTGCCCGACTACCCGATCACCTACGACGCCGGCAAGGCACTGAATGCCGCGGCAAAAGCCAAGGGAAATAGCGACTACGCGGCCCAGTGGGCAGGCCAGGCCGTACCGCTGGCCCGATCGCTGCCGGCTGGCGAACTGGTTGTCCAACTGACGGCCGAACTGAAGGAAGCGCTCGAACGGTTGAGTGGGCTGCGTACGCTATTTGGCTGAAAGCGCGCCGGGGAGCCCAGGGCATGAAGCCCTAGCTGCGCGTTCCCATATTGACGGTTGATTGCAAGGTGGCAATGAAAATGCCCGCCTGCTCAACCATGTCTCGGGCATCGCTGAGCTCCACGGGCTCGTCCTCATAGTCCGCCACGTAACGGCGCGCCTCTGCCTGCTTCAGAAGTCGCCCCATCTCCTTCGGCACTGGACCATTCTTTACCAGATGTTCGCTGAAGGTATTGAGCAGGCCTTTATGCGTCTTGCCGACGTCATGCCCGCAAGCAATCAACGCGGCGCGGGCTGCGTCGAACATCGCGTAATAACCTCGGTTACACGCACCGTCGGCGTCGCCGCTATCGAGCAAAATCCTCGCAGACGTGAGCGCCTGAACGGCCTTCGCCATGATGTCCTGTGCCCTCACAACCTCACTCCCTCACGAGCGATGTTGTGCAAAAGCGCCGGATTGGAGAAGCGCTCGGGGTGCTCCCATTGGTCGACCCATACTGGCAGTGGCGAGATGTTGATACCGGTTTCGAGCAGGACGTCATAGGCGACATCCGCCATCGCCAATGTCGTCTGCATGGCACGTTGGTGCTCGCCTTGCAGGAGCACCGCCACGTCGGCGTCACTGTCCGGTCGATGGGAACCCCGCGCACGGCTGCCGAAGACAATGGCCCCCGCCATGCTGAAACGAGGCGCCAGCAGCGCCAGGAATAGACGGACGGCCTTCTCGGTGTCCGGGTCAATGCGGTTCATATGTCACCCACAATGGAATCCGGGCCCATGATAGCGCGTCTCCATCACGGGTGGCTGCCCACCTCAGGGGCCACTCGCGCCACCCTCCCGTCACCGGCGCCCCCAATCCGTCGATTCAGCCCATGCCCATGGCAGTGGCGCCTGGAGTGCCCTATACATTACGCACGAAAGCCATATTTTCACTGCGAGGTCACTCATGCGCCACGAATCGATGCATCCGCCGTTCCCGCCTTCCGATGAAAACGCCTGGGCTTACTGGCGCGCACGCCGCATGGTGCGGGCGCTGCGCGGCTGGTACATCCATCTGCTGGTCTATGTGCTGGTCAATGGCTGGCTCTGGGCCCGCTTCTACTATTTCGGGTCGCCAGCGTGGTCGCACTACCAGACCACGGGCTGGCCGTGGCCGTTGAGCACCACGCTGGGCTGGGGGCTTGCGCTTGCCATCCACGGCGGACTGGTCTGGATGCGGCTGTCGCGCTGGGGGCGCGACTGGGAAGCCCGCAAGATCCAGGAGTTCATGGATCGGCAGTGAAGCCTACATCTGCCTGAACCTGTGCACATACGCGCGCGATACCGGAAGTTCGGTATCGCTGTCGCGCATCCGCACAAAGAGCCGGCCGCTGTCGTCACGGCGCGTACCGGCCACGAACTCCATGTTCACGATGGTCGAGCGGTGCACCTGCCAGAACACCTCGGGGTCGAGCCCTTCGGCCAACTCCGCCAGCGGCGTGCGAATCAGATGTTCGCCATCCCGGGTATGGACCACCACGTACTTGTCGTCGCTATGGAAGTACATCACTTCCTGGATCGGCACATGGCTCGTGGTATTGCCACGGCTGGCGCGCACCCAGCGCAGCGGGCCGGTGCCTTCGGCACGCACCTGCCCGCGCGTGAGTTGATTCAGCAGCTGGGCCAGTTCCGGCATCGGCGCCGCGTCCTGGAAGGCCTTGCGCAACCGTTCCACCGTGCGCGCCAGGCGCTCGTCGGTCACGGGCTTGACGAGATAGTCCACCGCCGCGCGTTCGAACGCATCGAGCGCGAACTCGTCGTATGCGGTCACGAATACCAGCCGCGTATCGGTCTCCATGCCCTGCGCCACTTCCAGCCCAGACATCCCGGGCATCTTGATATCGAGAAAGGCAACGTCAGGAGAAAGCCGCGCGATGACCTCCGCCGCCTCCACACCATTGGTGGCCTCGCCAACGATCCGCAGTTCGGGCCAGAGCCTGTTCAGCTTGCCGCGCAGGTGGGCGCGCAGATGCTCCTCGTCGTCGGCGATCAACGCGGTGGGCGTCATGCGGTGTCTCCGTTTCGGTATTGGCGCGGCAACGGGATCTCTATCAGCACGGCGGTGCCGGGACTCCGCTCCTCGATGCGCACATGGGCATCGCCGTCATACAGCACGGCCAGCCGTTCGCGCAGGTTGGACAGGCCCACGCCAGCCCCGGCTTTCGGGCGGAAGCCCATGCCGTCGTCCTCGATCGTCGCCAGCATGCGCGGCCCGCGCCGCTCCAGGCTCACCCGCAGGTGTCCTCCTTCGATCTTAGGCTCCAGCCCGTGCTTGACCGCGTTCTCCACCACCGGCTGCAACAGCATCGGCGCAAGGGGCGCGTTGTCCAGCGATGGATCGACGTCGATCGTGTACTGCAGCCTGTCGCCCATGCGGATCTTGATCAGCGCAAGGTAGTCACGCAACAGCGTGGCCTCCTGCGCCACCGTGCCTTGCGTGGAGCGGCTGGCCGCCAGCGACGCGCGCAGATAGGCGATGAAATGCTCGAGCATCAGCGTGGCCTTGTGCGGGGCCGGCTCGATCAGGCTGACCACGTTGGCCAACGTGTTGAACAGGAAATGCGGCTCGATCTGGGCCTGCAGCAGCCGCATCTGCGCCTCCACGAGCTGCTTCTCCGTGGACAGCGTGCGCACCTGTTCGCGCGCCATGAACTCGGCAATCTTGCGGTCTTCCCAGGAGCGTCCCAGCAGGCCGACGCGGCTCCACGTCATGACGCCGTGCACGGCCAGCGCGATGCCCCATCCCATCAGCGGCGCCTTCGCCCACGGCCGATACGGCGATGTCATTAGATTGATGGTCACCAACAGCGCATTGACTGCCACGTAGACCAGGGCGTGCATGTAGAAGAAGCGCAGCGCGCGCACGCGCCGGCGTGCATCGTTGTAGGCGCGCTGTTCGGAAGCGGTTCGCCAAAGCTCGGGGTCTGCGGGGCGCACGGTTGGTGGCTGGAGCGGGGACGTTGAATGCTGCGAGGTTACCACCGGCGCCTGACGGGCAACACCGGGATGGCGCGAATCGACAGAATCACGACGCCAATGCCTGCCGAATCGGCGCGAATTGACGGGTACCTCCTGCCACGCGCCTGCGGGCCTCAAGCAATCATCTGCGGCTCGGTGGCTGCCTGAAGCACGTCGTCAACGGGCGTCTCGTCGATCATGCTCGACGCCAGCACGAACTGGTCGCGACCGCGCTGCTTGGCCTGATAGAGCGCACGGTCGGCTTCGCCGAACAGGCTGCGCCACAGGGCCTCGCGGCTGGATGGCCCGCCGCGCAACTCGGCCACGCCGATGCTGACGCTGGCATGGCCCTTGGCTCCGGGCAGTTCGATAGCCCTTACCTTGCGCAGGATCCGGTTGGCGAGTGCGGTGGCCTGATGCTCGTCAGTGTGCGGGCAGAGGATGCAGAACTCCTCGCCGCCATAGCGTGCGGCAATGTCCGACGCGCGCCGCGAGTTGTCCAGCGCCGTGGCTATTTCACGCAGCACGTTGTCGCCGGCGTGGTGACCGTGGGTGTCGTTGACCTGCTTGAAGTGGTCGACGTCGATCACCAGGCAGGACAGTGCCTCGCCGTCGCGCTGCCAGCGAGCGACCATGCCGATGGCCGTCATGTCCAGCGCGCCACGGTTGAGCAGGCCGGTCAGCGCATCGATGCGCGCGCCGTTTTCATTGCGCGCGATGATCTGCTCCATCGACATCAGGCAAAAGCCGAACAGGCCCAGCAGCACGGCCACCAGCGGTGCCAGCGGCCAGACCGAGCTGTCGGATTGCAAAAAGAATGGCGTGACCTCGAACCCCTTGACCCCATTCAGTGCGGCGCCATAACCAACCGCCGCAATCTGCGAGGCAAACAGGACCAGATGCGCGGCCAGTACCAGTGGGCCGCCGATGCTCGTGTGGCCGCGCGCGCTGCGCAGCATGGCGATGATCGTGGCCAGCGAGAGCATCGCCAGCAAGCCGTACGCTACCGTATGCACGACCGTGCCGCCGTCGGCCAGGCCGCTCATCAGCACCATCACCACCAGCGCGACAAGGCCGATCCCGTTCAGCGGCGCGGCGTGTTCGGGCATGCCGTAGTACGCGCGCACGCCACGATAGATAGTCAGACGGCCGATCACGTACGCGCCAGCGCCAAGCGCGCCGAGCTGGAGGGACCCCTCGCCCGCACTGGCTGCGATGACGAGCCCGGCGCCCGATGCAATCACATGGCCAACTGCCCAGAGACGGCCAGCCTCGTTCGTGCGCAGCGCAAGCACCAGCCCAGCCGCCATCACGAGCGTGCTGGAGAACACCACCATCATGACGACAAGGACGGTCTGCTGGGCCAGGTGCACGGGAGTCGAATCCTCTGAAGCTACCGGGTGCGGTTGCCGTTATCGCGGTTAACCCTTATGGGGATAGGCGACAACGTTATCTCTTGCGAGAAAACACGCATCATAGCCCGCGCATGACTGGCTGCGGCACCCCCGACAAGCCGGGGGTTCGCATCCTGCAACGACGCAGAGGGCTTAGAGGGAGGTTGGAAGCGGCCGCGCTTCAGTCGTTCTGCAGGCCGGTATGCGGTGCCGGTACCGGCACGACATCCGGAAACGTCCCGCCGAGCGCATCTGTCAGCGAACGCGCGGCGTTCAGCACCTGATCGCGGAACGCCTCGGAGAACCTGGGCGTCGGACAGGTCAGCGTCAGTGCCCCCTTCAGCTCGCCGCCCGGCCCGAACACCGGCGACGATACTCCCGCGATATCCGGACTGCGATCGCCCACAAGCGCGATCACGCCTTCGTCGCGGATGCGCTGATAGATTTCGCCACGCGCGCCTGCGAACGCGCGCAGCACACGGCCGCCCGCGCCGCGATTGAGCGGAAGCAGGTCGCCCGCCATGATGTGGTCACGCACGGGCTGCGGTGAATCCACGCGATAGAGGCAAAGCCGGTGTTCACCCTGCTGGACGTGGAACGCGGCAGACTCCTTCGTGGCGCGCACGAGTTCGCGCAGCGCCGGCACCACCACCTGCTCGAGTGAGAACGACGCCGCATAGACCGCGTTGAGGCGCGCAACCTCGGGCCCCAGGCCGTAGCGGCCATCCGCATGACGCTGGATCAGCCGCGCATGTTCCAGCGAAGCCAGCAGCCTGAGCAGCGTGCTCTTGTACAGGCCGCTGCGTTGCGCGAGTTCGGCAAGCGCCAGCGTCGTATCACCCACGCGAAATGCCGACAACACGAACAGCGCCCGATCCACGGCGACGGCACCACCTTCGGCGGCGTGCTTGTCAGCTTCGGAGAGTTGGGCGGCTTTGCGTGGCATGGACTTGGCGGGCGTCAAACGTGGAACGGCCGTTCACCGTATAGAACGGTCTGTGTGTTGTCAATCACGCCGCACGCGCCGCGCATATTCCCGGTATGATTGCCGTTCTCGGGTTTTCCCTATGTTGTCGTACCTGATCATAGAACCCGCCCAATCCCGCGCCCCCTGACCTGAATGACCGCCCCGCTTTCCACCCCGGCCACGCCGCCGCATGGCGAACTCGCCACCGGCAATGTGACCCGCCGCATACTTTCCGTTGTCGCTTTCAACTTCGTCATCTATCTCTGCGTTGGCCTACCCATCGCCGTGGTGCCGGGATTCGTGCATGGGGACCTCGGCTACAGCGCGGTGCTGGCTGGCCTGGCGGTCAGCATCCAGTATCTGGCAACGTTGTTAAGCCGCCCATGGGCCGGCAGCCTGTGCGATATGAAGGGCCCCAAAAGCTCGGTGCTGACCGGTCTTGCGCTGTGCACGGGCAGCGGCGTGCTGACGCTGGTTGCCTCACTGTTCGCGGGCAGTGACTGGGTCGGGCTTGGCTGGCTGCTGGCTGGCCGCCTGATGCTGGGCGCAGGGGAAAGTCTTGTGACGACGGGCACCATCGCCTGGGGCATTGGCAGCGTTGGGGCGCGTCATACCGCGAAGGTGATTTCGTGGAACGGGGTGACGACCTACGGCGCGCTGGCCATCGGCGCACCGGCCGGCGTCTTGCTGGCCAGCCACGGCAGCCTTGGCGCAATCGGCATCGTGACGTCGGCAATCGCTGGAATTTCACTGCTACTGGCACGACGCCAGGCTGCGGTACCAATCCTCAAGGGCGAACGCCTGCCGTTCCGCAGCGTGTTCCGGGCGATGTCGCCATTTGGCCTGTGCCTGGCGCTCGGTTCGGTTGGCTTCGGCACGATCACGGCCTTCATCACGCTCTACTACGCAGGCCATGGTTGGGATCACGCGGCGCTGGCGCTGACCGCGCTCGGCACTTGCTTCGTCGTGACGCGGCTGTTGCTGGCCGACAGCATCACGCGCTTCGGCGGCTATCCCGTTGCACTGGTGTCCCTGGCCGTGGAGGCGGCTGGCCTTGCGATGCTATGGCTTGCCCAGGAACCATGGCAGGCGCTGGCTGGCGCGGCCGTGGTCGGCTTCGGGTTCTCGCTGGTGTTTCCGTCGCTGGGCATCGAGGCCGTCAAGCGTGTGCCAGCCACCAATCGTGGCTCCGCCCTGGGTGCCTACGCGCTGTTTTTCGATTTTTCGCTCGGCCTGACCGGCCCGGTGGCCGGACTGATCACCAAACACGGCGGCTATCCGGCCGTGTACCTGTTCGCCGCGCTGGCGGCCGTGCTGGCACTGGTGATGAGCCAGATCCTGGCCGCGCGCTATCGCGAGCGGCTTGCACCGGCCACCTGATCAGCGCCGTTCGCAGCAGTACGCTTCGGTGCTGTACGGGAACGACACCACGTTGCGCCCCTGCAGCGCCGGATCGGTGGCAATGACCTCGCGCAGTTGCGCGCGTACGGCGTCCTGCTGGTCTTGCGGCAGCGATGCGATAAAGCTGACCGACATCACACGATCGACGATCACCTGCTCTGGCGCACCGCTGTGCGTGTACGGGAATCGCGTCAGGCCAAGCGGGCCGAAGCCGTCCGCCGGAAACACCTGCTTCCAGTCGCCCTTATAGAAACGCGGGGCGTCGCCTTCGAACGGCGTCATGATCGCGGTCAGCCTGGCCACCCAGCCAACCGACTCATCGCGCACGTTCCACACCAGGCCAAGCTTGCCGCCGGGCTTCAGCACGCGGCGGATCTCCTGCATGGCAGCCGGGTTGGCGAACCAGTGGAACGCCTGCGCGCAGACCACCGCATCGACACTGCCGTCCGGTAGCGGCATTGATTCCGCGCTACCCGCCACCGCCTGCACATCGGGCAGCTTCGACGATAGCTGCGCACGCATGGCGTCAACCGGTTCGACGGCGATCACCGTGGCACCGCCCTGCGCCAGCAGGCGCGTGAACTTGCCCGTGCCTGCGCCCAGGTCGACGACGGTCTTGCCCGGCGCCAGTCCTAGCGTGTCGCGCAGCCAGCCTGCAAGCTC
The DNA here is from genome assembly GCF_000292345.1 of Cupriavidus sp. BIS7. Classification (GTDB taxonomy): domain Bacteria; phylum Pseudomonadota; class Gammaproteobacteria; order Burkholderiales; family Burkholderiaceae; genus Cupriavidus. The sequence continues at coordinate 5,539 of NZ_ALOU01000026.1, read as the reverse complement.
GGCGGGGTAATCGGGACGCCCTCGGGCGTAGGTATCGGCCTGGGCGGAGAAGCCCTGGGCAGCGGCATGATGGATCGCGGTCATGGTGGCGTACGTTACGCCGCCCGCGTGGCAACGGCAAGACACTGCATTGCTGATGGGGAGATCTCGCGCGATCATGCGGCCCCCCACCCAAGGCGTTGGCGCACCGCCAACTCCCGCCTAAGCTTTCTGGAATGGCTCTGGAACAACAAGACCCGGGAGGCCCGTATGCGCTATGCGACACGTTGCGCGCTTTGTCTGTCGATTGCAGCCGCGACAGGGTGCGGAGGCCAGGACAAGCCGGCGGCATCCACCACCGCCGCAGCCGGCAGCAGCCCGACGGCTGCCGCGCCGGCATCGGGCGTCATCGCCATGCAGCGGCGTGTGGAAGGGCATCCGCTGGAAGCCGCAACGCCGGGCCGCTTTCAGATCATCGCCAGTTCCCAGGCGCGCGGCAGCCCTTTCCTGCTTGACACGCAGACAGGCCGGGTCTGGCAACTGAGGGACTTCGCGGGGCTCGTCGGCTCGCCTACCGCATGGCACGAGATGACGATCATCGACGACCGCGGCCAGATGGGCATCACCTCCACCCAGTTCCAGAAACTGTATCCGCCTCGCAGCGGTGAGGTGCCACCATCCGAGCGCCACCGGCGTCGCTGACTCGCCCGATGCGCATCGTCGATGCCGTGGCGCCCGTGCGCCACCGCACGCCCACAGCCCGATTCCGTGCCCTACACTCAAAGGCAGCAGCGTTCACAAGATGCTGCGCCGCACAGGACACAGCGAACCATAAGTGAGCAACCACAAGGGGACATCCACATGGGCACTGTTGCGCGCTTTGAAATTGGCTTTACCCGTTACCTTTCCTCCGAGGGCTCGCCCGAGTCCGACCTTCCCGACTTTGCCCGCGATCCGGCCACGCTGCTGCCGCTCTATCGCGCCATGGTGCTGACCCGGCAGTTCGATCTCAAGGCCATTGCGATGCAGCGCACCGGCCAGATCGGCACGTTCGCATCGGCGCTGGGCCAGGAAGCAATCGGCGTAGGCGTAGCCACCGTAATGCGGCGCGATGACGTGCTGGTGCCGTCGTACCGCGACCATGCCGCACAGTTTGTGCGCGGCGTCACGATGACCGAAAGCCTGCTGTACTGGGGCGGCGACGAACGCGGCAGCGGATTTGCCGCGGTGCCGTACGACTTCGGCAACTGCGTGCCGATCGGCACCCAGGTGGGCCATGCCGCTGGCGTGGCCTATACGTTCAAGCTGCGGCACGAGCCGCGCGTGGCGGTCTGCATTCTTGGCGATGGCGGCACATCGAAAGGTGACTTCTATGAAGGGATGAACATGGCCGGCGCATGGCACGTGCCGCTGGTCATCGTCGTCAACAATAACCAGTGGGCCATCTCGATGCCGCGCCACAAACAAACCGCTGCCGCCACACTGGCGCAGAAGGCCATCGCGGCCGGCATTCCGGGCGAGCAGATCGACGGCAACGACGTGATTGCGGTGCGCGAGCGCGTGGGCGCGGCCATCGAGCACGCGCGTCACGGCGGCGGGCCGACACTGATCGAGGCGGTGACCTATCGCCTGGGCGATCACACCACGGCTGACGATGCGTCGCGCTACCGCGACGAGGCCGTGGTCAAGGAGGCCTGGCGCAATGAGCCCATCAAGCGGCTGCGCGACTATCTGGCCAGCCTTGGCGCGTGGGATGCCGCGCATGAGGAAGCACTGATCAAGGAATGCCAGCAGGCCGTGGGCGCGGCGGTGGAAACCTATCTAGCGACGCCGCATCCCGATGCCTCGGCCATGTTCGATTGCCTGTTCGAGACGCTGCCCGACGCGATGGCCGATCAACTCGACACCGCGCGGCAATATGACACCACCGGCACCACGGGAGCCCATCATGGCTGAACTGCATATGGTGGAGGCCGTGAACCTGGCACTGGCCAACGCATTGGCCAACGATGCCGACGTAGTGCTGCTGGGCGAGGACATCGGCGTCAATGGCGGCGTATTCCGTTCGACCGTCGGGCTACAGGCGCGATTCGGCGAGGCGCGCGTCATCGACACGCCGCTGGCCGAGGGCGGCATCGTCGGCGCGGCCATCGGCATGGCGGCGATGGGGCTCAAGCCCGTTGCCGAAATCCAGTTCGCCGGCTTTATCTATCCGGCGATCGACAACATCCTCAACCACGCGGGCCATATGCGGCACCGCACGCGCGGGCGTCTTACCTGCCCGCTGGTCGTGCGGGCGCCAAGCGGCGCGGGCATACATGCGCCGGAGCACCACTCGGAAAGCCCCGAAGCCTTGTTCGCGCATATACCGGGTATCCGCGTGGTCATGCCGTCGTCGCCAGCGCGGGCCTATGGGCTGCTGCTTGCAGCGATCCGCGACCCCGACCCGGTGATCTTCCTGGAGCCCACGCGCCTGTACCGGCTGTTTCGCCAGGAGGTGGTTGACGACGGCCAGGCGCTGCCGCTGGACGCGTGCTTCACGCTGCGGGAAGGTACGGACCTCACGCTGGTGAGCTGGGGCGCGATGCTGCGCGAAACGCTGGCCGCAGCCGATCAGCTTGCCGACGAAGGCGTGTCCGCCGCGGTGATCGACGTGGCCACGCTCAAGCCGCTCGACATGGAGACCATTCTTGAGTCTGTGGCGCAAACGGGCCGCTGCGTGATCGTGCACGAAGCGCCGCGCACGGCGGGGCTCGGCGCGGAGATTGCCGCCAATCTGGCCGAAGCGGGGCTCTACTCGCTCAGCGCGCCCGTGCAGCGTGTGACCGCACCAGACACGGTGGTGCCGCTGGCGCGGCTTGAACACAGCTACATGCCGTCCGTGGAGCGCATCGTCGATGCCGCGCGGCGAGCGCTGGAAGCGGCCTAGGACCAGCTAGAGAGGAGAGAGCGATGCGGATCTTCAAGCTGCCCGACCTCGGCGAAGGCCTGCAGGAAGCCGAGATCGTCAACTGGCACGTAAAGGCGGGCGACACCATCGCGGCCGACCAGCCGCTGTTGTCCGTCGAAACGGCCAAGGCCATCGTCGAAATCCCCTCCCCGTTCGGCGGACAGATCGCAAAGCTGTTCGCGCAGCCCGGCGACATCGTCCACCTTGGGGCGCCGCTGGTCGGCTTCGAGGGCGCAGGCGCGTCCGACGATGCGGGCACGGTGGTGGGTGCCGTGAAGGTGGGCACCCAGGTGGTCAACGAAGGCGTTGCGCGCGTGGGTGCGGCTGGCCTCGCGGGCGGGCACGGCATCAAGGCCACGCCGGCCGTGCGTGCGCTGGCGCGCAAGCTGTCGGTCGACCTGTCGATGGTCACGCCATCCGGCCACGATGGCGTCATCACGGCCACCGATGTGCAACGCGTGGCTACCACGCTGGCCGATGTTGGCGCTCCCGACGTGATACGCGGCGTGCGCCGTGCGATGGCGCAGAACATGGCGCGCGCGCAGAGCGAAGTCGCCGCCGCGACGGTGATGGACGATGCAGACCTGCACGCGTGGCAGACCACCGGCAGGTCGTCGGCCGGCCATGACATCACGATCCGTCTGGTGCGTGCGCTGGTAGCCGGGGTGCGCGCGGAGCCCGTGCTCAATGCCTGGTACGAGGGCCGCACCGGCCGGCGCCACCTGCTCGAACGGATCGACGTGGGCATTGCGGCCGACCTGCCGGAGGGCCTGTTCGTGCCGGTGCTGCGCAACGTGGGCAAGCGCGATGCCGCCGACCTGCGCGCCGGGCTGGACCGCATGCGCGCCGACATCGTCGCGCGCACCATCGCGCCGGAAGAGATGCGCGGCAACACCATCACGCTGTCCAACTTCGGCATGATCGCCGGCCGCTACGCGGCGCCCATCGTCGTGCCGCCCACGGTAGCCATCCTCGGCGCGGGGCGTATACGTGACGAAGTGGTGGCATCGGGCGGCGTGCCAGCCGTGCACCGGGTGATGCCGCTGTCGCTGACGTTCGACCATCGCGTGGTCACCGGCGGCGAGGCGGCCAGGTTCCTGCGCGCGGTCATCGAGGATCTGGAGCGACCCGAGTAGCACGGATGGAGTGGCGCCTGCGATACCGGCATGGCCTGCGTCGGGCCTGCCATCCTCCACATGGAGGAAGGCCAATTGACGAGCCTGTTGGAAATCCAGTTCCTATACTGGATGTTCGCCGCGCAGACGGCCACGCGGACTTTCAGGACCTTTCCACGACCATTCCCCAACCAAGGAGCACGACCATGGCAATCCGACTTGGCGAGGTAGCACCGGATTTCACCGCCGACACCACAGAAGGGAAGATCAACTTTCACGAATGGATCGGCGACAGCTGGGCCATCCTGTTCTCGCACCCGAAGGATTTCACGCCGGTCTGCACCACCGAACTCGGCTACATGGCCAAGCTGAAGCCAGAGTTCGACAAGCGCAATACCAAGATCATCGGCTTGTCGATCGATCCGGTGGATGACCATTCGCGCTGGGTCAAGGACATCGAGGAAACGCAGGGCGCCAAGATCAACTACCCGATGATCGGCGACCCCGACCTCAAGGTGGCCAAGCTCTACGACATGATTCACCCCGAAGCCAGCGGCGGCCCGCGCACGGCCGTGGACAACGCAACGATCCGCGCGGTGTTCATGATCGGCCCGGACAAGAAGGTCAAGGCCATGCTGGTCTACCCGATGAGCGCCGGGCGCAATTTCGACGAGGTGATGCGCCTGCTCGACTCACTGCAACTGAATGCCAAGCACACCGTTGCCACGCCGGTTAACTGGAAGCCGGGCGACGACGTGATCATCCCGACTTCGGTTTCGGACGAAGACGCGAAGAAAAAATATCCACAGGGCTTCACCACGCACAAGCCCTATCTGCGCACGGTGGCACAGCCGAAGTAAACGCTCCCGTTAATGCAGATGAGGTAGTCCACACGGAGGATGGGATCTATCCACAGAGAGCGTGGATAATCCCCCTCTTGACAACCCGCTAGCCCGCGCCGGTGCTGGCTGGAGGTTGATTGCCTGTTTTTTGGGCAGACAACTTTCGCAGGGCTTTGCTTGCGGGGGTTGTGGAATTGTGCGTTGGGGGTGCGATTTGCGCGATGCCGCTAGTTGCTCCCCGCGCGCGGGAGAGGGTGTCGAGATTCCGCTTGCCAAAGTTGAATCTTGAGTCGCCGGCCCTCTCCCCCGCCCCTCTTCCATAAATGGGCGAGGGAAGGAAACCAGCGGCATCAATCCTCACTGAAAATCCCGCCCCCCACCATCAACCTGCCCGGCATCGGACTCAGGCCCTCCCAGCTCGTCGGCCACGCAGGGAATCTCCATCCGCACCGACGTCTTTCGCTGAAATGCTAGAGACGCCTTCAGTGTCATATGCCCTAATGCCTCTGTCATTTTTTCTCTGCTCGCAGCGCGGCTGACGTCGCGTTCGCGGAAGCAGGTTCAGTCAAGCTAAGAACGGGGCAAATAACAATGGCTGGTGATGCACTGAGGTCAATCGGCGGCGCGCTGTTCGGCGCCGTGACGGGGCGGCA
>NZ_ALOU01000025.1 GCF_000292345.1 Cupriavidus sp. BIS7 | reverse complement strand
CTTGACACGGTTGCTCTCCCATTCATGGGAGAGGGGAGAAACCAATTAGCCCTGCCGCAGGAAGCCAATCACGGCATTCCCAAACGCCTCGGGCAGTTCCCAGTTCGACAGGTGCGCGGCGGCCAACGCCAGATACTCGGCGCCGGGAATGGCCCGGGCAACATCCAGACCCTGGGCGGCAGTCGTAGCCAGATCCTGTTCCCCTGCAATCACCAGCACCGACGCACTGATTTCCGGCAGCAGCGCGCGCAGATCGGCGTCGCGCACGGCTGCGCAGTTGGCCGTATAGCCCTCCGGGCTGGTCGTCTCCAGCATCCGGCGCACCGGATCGAACTCGTCGCGGCGCGTGAGCACGTAATGATCGGTGAACCAGCGCGCCAGCACGCCGTCGACGATGGCAGCCATGCCATCGCGGCGTACGGTCTCGATGCGTGTGTTCCACACCGACTCCGGGCCGATCAGCGCCGCCGTATTGGCGAACACGAAGCGCCCAAAGCGCTCCGCGTGATGGCGCGCCAGGTACATCCCCGTCATGCCGCCCATCGACAGCCCGCAGAAGTGAGCCTTGTCGATGCCCGCATGGTCCATGATCGCAATCACGTCCTCGGCCAGATCACGCATGCCGAACGATGCGGACGGCAACGCCGATCGCCCGTGGCCGCGCGTGTCATAGCGCAGCACGCGAAAGCGCGCGGTCAGTGCTGGCATCTGCGGGGCCCACATGTCCAGCGTGGTACCCAGCGAGTTGGACATCACCAGCACCGGCTTGTCGGCTTGGCCCTCGATGACGTAGTGCAGCTTGCGGGTCGGCTCAATCGTTGGCTCAACCATCGGCTTAGTCGGCATGGATACCCTTCTCCCGGATCAGCGTGCCCCACTTGGCGGTTTCCTTCGCCAGATGGTCCTTCAGCGCGGCCGGCGTGCTGCCGATCGGTTCGGCGCCAATCCCGGCCAGGCGCTGCTGCACGGACGGCTTCTTCAGCGCTTCGAGCATTGCCTTGTTCAGCGTGTCGATCACCGCCTGCGGCGTCTTGGCCGGAACAAAAGCTGCAAACCATGGTGACAGTTCATAGCCCGGCAGACCAGCCTCGGCCACGGTCGGCACATTGGGCAGTGCCGACGAGCGCTTGCTCGTGGTCACGGCGATGGCCGTCAGCTTGCCGCTTTCGATATGCGGCTTGGCCGAGGTAATGCTGTCGAACATGTAGTCCACCTGGCCGCCGAGCAGGTCGGTCATTGCCGGGCCAGACCCCTTGTACGGGATATGCAGCATGTCCACGTGGGCCATCGACGTGAACAGTTCGCCCGCCAGATGGATCGACGTGCCGTTGCCGGCCGATGCGTAGGTGTACTTGCCGGGCCTGGCCTTGGCGTTGGCGATGACTTCCGCCACGGTCTTGGCGGGCGTCTTCGCCTTGTTGGCCACCAGCACGTTGGGCACCACGGCCAGCAGCGAGACCGGCGCGAAATCCTTGACCGGGTCGTAGCCGAGCTTGCCGTACAGCGCGGGGTTCACGGCCATGCCGTTGGCGACGATGATCAGCGTGTAGCCGTCAGCCGGCGAGCGGGCCACCATTTCGGCGCCGATATTGCCGCCCGCACCGGGACGGTTCTCGACCACGATTGCCTGGCCGAGCGTCTTCGACATGTCTTCACCAAGCGTGCGTGCGATGTTGTCCATCGCGCCGCCAGCCGGGAACGGCACGATCCAGCGGATCGGGCGGTCGGGATAGGCGGCGTGCGCGGGCGCGGCTGCCGCGAACAGCATCGCGGCGGCAAAAGCGGTCGAGATAGCAGCCGACAGCAGGTTCGACCGTTGCAGCAAGGACTTCATTGTCTCCATTCCTTCTTTATGTGCGTGAACGCGCCGATCAGCGGATCGACGACGGGTGCTTGGCCAGCGGCGTGACGTGAATCTTCATATACGGGAACAGCGGCAGCGCCGACAGCAGCGTGTGCAGTTCGTCGTTCGATTCCACATCGAACAGGCTGTAGTTCGCGTATTCGCCCACCACGCGATACAGCGCCTGCCACTTGCCCTGGCGCTGCAGGTCTTGCGAATAGGCCTTTTCGCGGGCCTTGATCTCGTCGGCCGTGTCGGCCGGCATGTCATGCGGAATCTGTACATCCATCCTGACGAGGAACAGCATGGGAATCTCCTGTTGCTTTAGTGGCTCTTGCGGCGATAGTGGGCCAGCTTGTCTTCATCGATGGCCAGACCCAGCCCCGGACCCTGCGGCAGATGCAGCGAGAAGTCCTTGAACACGGGGCGGTCGACGACGATATCGTCTTTCACCAGCAGCGGGCCAAACAGCTCCGTGCCCCATGCCAGTTGGGGCAGCGTGCAGAAGCCGTGCGCCGCGGCGATGGTGCCGACACTGCCTTCCAGCATCGTGCCGCCATAGAGCGCGATACCGGCCGCATCGCCCACGGCAGCCGTGCGCAGCATGCCGAAGATGCCGCCCGATTTGGCGATCTTCAGCGCGAACACGTCGGCCGCGCCAAGGCGCGCCAGTTCCATCGCGTCTTCGGGGCCGGTCACCGCTTCGTCGGCCATGATCGGCACCACGAAGCGTGCGGCCAGGCGGGCCAGCGCCGTGCGTTGCTCGCGCGGCGTGGGCTGTTCGATCAGGTCGATGCCAGCCGCTTCGAGCATGGCGATGCCGGTGGCCGCATCGGCCTCGTTCCAGGCCTGGTTAACGTCGACCGTCACGCGGGCGCGGTCACCGAGCGCGCGCTTGATGGCCGAGACGTGGGCCACGTCTTCACGCACACTGCGGCGGCCGATCTTGAGCTTGAACGTGTTGTGGCGGCGCTCTTCCAGGAAGCGCTCGGCCTCCTCGATATCGCGTGCGGTGTCGCCGCTGGCCAGCGTCCAGAGCACCGGCAGCGTCTCGCGCACCGCGCCGCCAAGCAGCGTGGCCAGCGGCACGTCCAGGCGCTTGCCCTGCGCGTCGAGCATCGCCGATTCCAGCGCGGATTTCGCGAAGCGGTTGCCGCGCGCCACCTTGTTCAGCCGCGCCATCGCGGCATGGACGTTGGTGGCGTCCTGGCCAACCAGCGCCGGCGCCAGATACGTATCAATCGTCAGCTTGATGCCTTCAGGGCTTTCGTCGCCGTAGGATAGGCCGCCGATCGTGGTGGCCTCGCCAATGCCTTCAATGCCGTCGCTGCAGCGCAGCCGCACGATCACCAGCGTTTGCTGCTGCATCGTGGCCATGGCCAATTGGTGGGCCCGGATCGTCGGCAGATCGACCAGAATGGCCTCGATCGAAGAAATCGTTGTAGTCATACCTTTTCCATGCAAACACGTCTTGTGGACCGAGTATGTACCTTGACTTGCCTGGCGTCCAAGACCGATGATGTCTGAATCCATACCTTTTCGGTATGCCTCGAGACGACCCAGCATGGAACTCCGCCACCTCCGCTATTTCCAGACCGTCGCCCAGGAGCTCAATGTGACGCGGGCGGCGGAAAAGCTTCATATGGCCCAGCCGCCGCTGTCGCGCCAGATCCGGCAGTTTGAGGAAGACGTAGGCGTAGCGCTGTTCGACCGCGTCGGCCGTGGCCTGAAGCTGACAGAAGCAGGCCGCTTCCTGCTGGAGCAATCGCTGCAACTGACGCAGCGGCTTGAGGAAACGCTGGAAAGCACGCGACGTATCGGCCGCAACGAGAAACGCTGGTTTGGCATCGGGTTCGTGCCGTCGGTGCTGTACGGCGTGCTGCCCGAGCTGATTCGCGAACTGCGCGGCGACAACAGCCAGGTGGAAGTCGGCCTGACCGAAATGATCACGGTTCAGCAACTGGAGGCGCTCAAGTCGGGCCGGATCGACCTGGCCTTTGGCCGCCTTACGTTCAACGATCCGGCCGTCGTCCAGCAGGTGGTGATGGCCGAAACGCTGGTTGCCGCGATGCCGGTAACGGCCCCGAGCCCCACTGCACCGTTCGATGCCGAGGCGCTGGCGCGGCAGCCGCTGATTCTCTACCCGGCACGGCCACGCCCGAGCTACGCGGACCACGTACTGTCGCTGTTTCGCGCCCAGGGCCTGCAGCCGCGCGTGGTACAGGAGGCCAACGAACTGCAGACCGCGCTGGGGCTGGTTGCCGCGGGGCTCGGCATCACGCTCGTGCCGTCGTCGGTGCAGCGCCTGCATCGCGACGATGTGCGCTATGTGCCGGTCAATGCGCCGGGATTCGTCTCGCCCGTGATCATGAGCTATCGCGCTGGCGACACTTCGCCGTACCTTGCGCGCGCCATCGCGTGGGTCAGGCAGCAGGCGTAATCATTCCTGGGCGGGCGGCATGTACTCCATGCCGATTTCCTCGTAGAGCCGGTAGATCATGTCGAGCATCGCGCGCAGATCCTCGGATTCATCAAGCGTGCGCATGCTCATGATGATCGGCGACACCAGCTTGGGATCATCCAGCTCCACGTAGGTCACGTCGTCGCGTTTGAGTCCGTAGACGCTGCTCGGCACCACTGCAATGCCCTCGCCCATCGCCACCAGCCCCAGAGCGATCTGCAGTTCGCGCACCTCGTGGATGCGCCCCGGGCGCAATGCGCGGTCGTGAAAGGCCGCCAGCACCTGGTCGGCAAAGCTCGGGCGCGGCGCCTTCGGGAAGATGATCAGCGTGTCCTCCAGCAGGTCCTGCAGGGCCAGCATCTTCCTGCCGATCGACAGTGGATGCCCGACCGGCAGCGCCACGATCATGCGCTCCTCGCGCAGCACCACGCGGCGTACGGCCGGGTCCTCATGGCGAATCCGGCCGAAGCCAACGTCGATCCGCCCTTCCTTGAGCGCCTTGATCTGGTCCATCGTCGACATCTCGTGCAGCGTCAGTTCGATGTCGGCATGCTCGGTCCGGAAGCGGCGAATGATGCGCGGCAGCATGCCGTAGAGCGTGGAGCCGACGAAACCGATCGACATCGCGCGCTCGATCTTGCCCACGCGGCGTGTCATCGCCTCCAGTTCGGTGGTCTGGGCCAGTAGCTGCAACGCATGGGTGTAGAAGAAGCGCCCCGTATCGGTCAGCTTGAGCGGGCGCGAGTTGCGCTCGAACAGCATCACACCGAGCGATTCCTCGAGTTGCTGGATCTGGCGCGACAGCGGCGGCTGTGCGATATGCAGCCGCTCGGCCGCACGCGTGAAGTTTCGCTCCTCGGCCACGGCCACGAAGTACCTCAAATGTCTCAATTCCACCGCTATACCTCACAGGTATCGTCCGGATACTAAATCAGTCTTGGACTGCCCAAATACCCCTGAACTATGCTCCTCTCCAAGTCGCACGGCAATCGTTCGATACGGGTTAATACCCACAGAGCATTGACCGACCGACCGATCGAACCCATGGAAGAGACAATTCGGAGCGAGACATGACGCACACTGAAATCGACGCGCTGGTGAAGCAGTTCCTGGTAGACACCGCCACCCAAGGCACCGCTGACCCGCGTGTGCAGCAGGTTGTGACGCGGCTGACCGCCGACCTGTTCAAGGCGATCGAGGACCTGGATCTGAGCGCGAGCGAAGTCTGGAAGGGCATCGAGTACTTCGCCGAGGCCGGTGCCACCCACGAACTGGGCCTGCTGGCTGCCGGCCTGGGCCTGGAGCGCTTCCTCGACATCCGCGCCGACGAGGCGGAAGCCCGCGCCGGCCTGACCGGCGGCACGCCGCGCACGATCGAAGGCCCGCTTTATGTGGCGGGCGCGCCGGAATCCACCGGCTTCGCGCGGCTGGACGACGGCACCGAAGACGGCAACGGCGAAGTGCTGTTCATGCAGGGCACCGTCTACGACACCGACGGCAAGCCGCTGCCCGGCGCGAAGGTCGAGGTCTGGCACGCGAACCTGCTGGGCAACTACTCGTTCTTCGACAAGAGCCAGTCCCACTTCAACCTGCGCCGCACGATCGTCACCGACGCAAACGGCCGCTACCAGTTCCGCAGCATCGTGCCGAACGGCTACGGCTGCCCGCCCGAGGGCACCACGCAGCGTCTGCTGGACCTGCTGGCGCGTCATGGCCGCCGTCCCGCGCATATCCACTTCTTCGTGTCGGCCGCGGGCCATCGCAAGCTGACCACGCAGATCAATATCGACGGTGACGAATACCTGTGGGATGACTTCGCGTTCGCAAGCCGTGACGGGCTGGTGCCGGCGGTCAAGCGCATCGGCGATGCCGCACAACTCGACCACCACGGCGTGAGCAAGCCGTTCGCATCGATCGACTTCGACTTCCGCCTGCTGCGCGAGGCCACCGACGCACCGGCCGCCGAAGTGGAACGCCTGCGCGCCGCCGCCTGACAACACTACGCAATGCCCCCCGGGGGCGCCGCCTTCAAGCGCCCCGCCCCACCCCCACTGGCAGGAGACAACGATGATCCCGATCCATCTGGATACCGGGGCGGGCCCCGCTCGTCCCCAGGCTCGGCAGCCGCTGAAAGACCTGGACCAATTCCTGGTCGAGGACAAGACCACCGGCGACTACCGCCTGAACCGCAGCGCGTTCACCGACGAAACGCTGTTCGAACTCGAAATGCAGCACATCTTCGAGGGCAACTGGATCTACCTGGCACACGAAAGCCAGATCCCGAACAACAACGACTACTACACGACGCATATCGGCCGCCAGCCGATCGTCATCGCACGCAACCGCCAGGGCGAACTGAACGCGTTCATCAACGCCTGCAGCCATCGCGGCGCGATGCTGTGCCGCCACAAGCGCGGCAACAAGGCCACCTACACCTGCCCGTTCCATGGCTGGACGTTCAACAACAGCGGCAAGCTGCTCAAGGTCAAGGACCCGGAGCAGGCCGGCTACCCCGAGTGCTTCAACAAGGAAGGCTCCCACGACCTGAAGAAGCTCGCGCGCTTTGCCAACTATCGCGGCTTCCTGTTCGGCAGCCTCAACGCCGACGTGCTGCCGATCGAGCAGTTTCTTGGCGATGCCGCGCGCATCATCGACATGATCGTCGACCAGTCGGCCGATGGCCTGGAAGTGCTGCGCGGCTCGTCGACCTACACGTTCGCCGGCAACTGGAAGCTGCAGGCCGAGAACGGCGCCGACGGCTACCACGTGTCCGCCGTCCACTGGAACTACGCGGCCACCACCAGCCACCGCAAGCAGGCGAACGAACGCGAGGACAAGATCCGTGCGATGGACGCGGGCAAGTGGGGCCAGCAAGGTGGTGGCTTCTACGCGTTCGATCACGGCCACATGCTGCTGTGGACGCGCTGGGCCAACCCCGAAGACCGCCCGAACTTCGCGCGACGCGGCGAGTTTGCCGAGCGCTGCGGCGAGGAACGCGCCGACTGGATGATCCAGAACTCGCGCAACCTGTGCCTGTACCCCAACGTGTACCTGATGGACCAGTTCGGCTCGCAGATCCGCCTGCTGCGCCCGCTGTCGGTGGACAAGACCGAAGTCACGATCTACTGCATCGCGCCGAAGGGCGAATCCGACGAGGCCCGCGCACGCCGCATCCGCCAGTACGAAGACTTCTTCAACGTCAGCGGCATGGCCACGCCAGATGATCTCGAGGAATTCCGCGCGTGCCAGCAGGGCTACTCCGGCCCGGCACTCGCGTGGAACGACATGTGCCGGGGCGCCACCCACTGGATCGACGGTCCCGACGAAGCCGCGCAGCGCATCGGCCTGAATCCCGTGATGAGCGGCCTGCGCACCGAGGACGAAGGACTCTATACGGTGCAGCACCGCTACTGGCTCGAAACCATGAAGCGGGCCGTCGAACAAGGAGACGCGGCATGAGCGCCATCGATCTGGCCGGCGTGTCGGCCTTCCTCTACCGCGAGTCCCGCCTGCTCGACGACGAGCAATGGGACGAATGGCTGACCTGCTATCACCCCGAGGCGCGCTTCTGGATGCCGTGCTGGGACGACGACGGCAAGCTCGTCACCGATCCGGAGCGCGAGATCTCGCTGATCTTCTACCCGAACCGCCAGGGACTGGAGGACCGCATTTTCCGCATCAAGACCGAGCGGTCCAGCGCGACGATTCCCGATACGCGCACTAGCCACAACCTCAGCAATATCGAGATCGAATCGGTCGACGGCGCCACGGCCACCGTGCGCTTCAACTGGCACACGCTGGCGCACCGCTACCAGACCAACTTCAGCTACTTCGGCATGTCGCGCTACGTGATCGACTTCTCGGCCGGCACACCGCGCATCCTGAACAAGTACGTCGTGCTCAAGAACGACTACATCCATCAGGTCATCGACATCTATCACATCTGATTCGCTCGCCGTACCAGGCAGCACCACGGAGGGACAAGGCCATGGAACATACGATCGCCCTGCAATTCGAAGATGGCGTGACGCGCTTCATCACATGCGGTGACAACGAGACGCTGTCCGACGCCGCCTATCGCCAGCAGATCAACATTCCGCTCGACTGCCGCGACGGCGCGTGCGGCACCTGCCGCGGGCTGTGCGAGTCGGGCCACTATGACCTGCCCGAGTCGAGCTATATCGAGGACGCGCTGACCGCCGAGGAAGCGGCCAAGGGATACGTGCTGGCCTGCCAGACGCGGCCGCGCTCGGACTGCGTGATCCGCGTGCCCGCATCGTCCACGGCCTGCAAGACTGGTGTGACGCGATTCGAAGGCGCGATCGCCGCCGTGGCGCCGCTGTCCGACTCGACCATCGGCTTTTCGATCGATCTCGACGACCCCGCCGCGCTGAGCTTCCTGCCCGGCCAGTACGTCAACGTGGAAATTCCAGGCAGCGGCCTGACGCGCGCCTACTCGTTCAGTTCGGCTCCGGGCGCATCGCAGGCCGCCTTCGTCGTTCGCAATGTGCCGCAGGGGCGTATGAGCAGCTTCCTGTCTGGCGAAGCGCAGAGCGGCCAGCGCATGGCGTTTTCCGGCCCGTTTGGCAGCTTCTACCTGCGCCCCGTCACACGGCCGGTGCTGTTCCTGGCCGGCGGCACCGGCATCGCGCCGTTCCTTTCGATGCTCGATGTGCTGGCTGCCAGCAGCAACGCGCATCCGGTGCGCATGGTCTATGGCGTGACCAACGACATAGACCTCGTAGCCACCGACAAGCTCGATGCCGCCGCCGCAGGCATCGAAGGCTTCAACTACCGCACCTGCGTGGCGGACGCCGGCAGCGGGCATGACCGCAAGGGCTACGTCACCTCGCATGTCGACCCCGAATGGATCAACGGCGGCGATGTCGATATCTATCTGTGCGGCCCAGTGGCCATGGTGGAGGCCGTACGCGACTGGCTGCAGGCGTCAGGCATCACGCCGGCCAACTTCTACTACGAAAAGTTTTCTGCCAGCGCGGAGGCATGATGCGCAAGACTCAACGGTTTGCCGGCCGGACGATGATCGTCACCGGCGCGGCGCAGGGTATCGGGCGTGGGGTGGCTGTGACGGCTGCAGCCGAAGGCGCGAACGTGGTGCTGGTGGATCGTGCCACGCTGGTTGAGGAAGTCGCCGCTGAAATCGTGGCCGGGGGCGGCACGGCCATCTCGATCAACGCCGATCTTGAAACCTTCGCCGGGGCGCAGGCCATGGTGGCCGCCGCCATCGCCGCGTTTGGCCGGGTCGACATCCTGGTCAATAACGTCGGTGGCACGATCTGGGCCAAGCCCTACGAGCATTACGCCGAGGTCGAAATCGAGGCCGAGATCCGCCGCTCGCTGTTCCCCACGCTGTGGGGCTGCCGCGCGGTTCTGCCCGGCATGATCGAACAACGCGCGGGGGTCATCGTCAATGTGTCGTCGATCGCCACGCGCAGCATTCATCGCGTGCCCTATGCGGCAGCCAAGGGCGGCGTCAATGCGCTGACCGCGAGCCTGGCATTCGAGCACGCGGCGGACGGCATCCGCGTCAACGCCGTGGCTACCGGCGGCACCGAGGCGCCGCCGCGCAGGATTCCACGCAATACGCAGCAGCAGTCGGAACAGGAATCGACGTGGTATCAGGCGATCGTCGACCAGACCATGGCGTCGAGCCTGATGCATCGCTACGGGACGATCGAGGAACAGGTCGGTGTGATCCTGTTCCTGGCCTCGGATGAGGCGTCGTATATGACGGGGACGGTGGTGCCGGTGGGCGGTGGGGATCTGGGCTAGATACCGATTTGGATACCGATGTTCTTGCTCCCCTCTCCCGCAACGCGGGAGAGGGGTTGGGGGAGAGGGCGCAGCGCTTCAAAATGCGCGGTCTCAACTTGAGAGGCCAGGCCCTCTCCCCCAGCCCCTCTCCCATTTCATGGGAGAGGGGAGCGCATAGCGAAGGCTGTCGCTATGCCGCAACCATCCTGGATTTCGCCGCCACCTTGCGCGCTTCCTTCCTGCGGCCATACCAGCCGCCCACCACCAGCAGCATCGCCACGGCCACGAGGTCGCCGCTAAGCGCCACTGGGCGCGTGGGGCGGCCCCCGGCGATACCGTAGGTGAAGCCTTCGATCGTCACCGACACCACGGCGCCAAGCACGAAGCAGAACAGGCTGTGCCGGCCGATCTGCACCACCGGCCCCATGAAGCGGGCCATGCGCTCGACCCACCCCGCGCGCGCCGCCAGATAGACCAGCCACGCCAGCCCCAGGAAGCTGATCACGCGCAGGAAGGCCAGGCTCTGCTTCGGCAGCGGAAACACCATCGACGGCAACCATGCGGGCAGCCAGGCTTCATACACGTGCGGACGCATCCACAGATACGCAAGCGCCATGCATCCCAGCGTCACCACCACCGCGCCGACCGTGCAGGCGTGGCGTGCGATGTTCTGCTGCGGCAGCACGAAGTCCGGCCGCAACCGTGCCAACAGGCCCATGCCGAACATCAGCTGCCACGCGAACGGATTGAAGCTCCAGCCTCGCGGCTCGCTGCTGGGCAGCATCGGCAGCAAGGCGGGCGCCATGAGCCACAGCGCCACGCTGCCGCAGACAAAGGCCATCGGATAGTTTCGCGCCCAGCGAATTGCCAGCGGCGCCAGGCCAATGAACACGGCATACATCGGCAGGACATCAGAGACAAACGGCTGGCGCGCAAGGCTCAGCACCTGGAACAGCGTCTCGATGGGCTGCGCCATGAAGGCTGGCGCCTCCGTGGCACGCACGGCCGGCGCGGGCACCTTGCACATCGCCAGCAGGAAGCCGAAGAACAGCATCAGCACGCCGGTCAGCACAAAGGCCTTGTAGATCTCCCAGCTACGGCGGTGCAGGCGCTTGCTGGCGGCGCTGGCGCCCTGCCGGGCCTCCATCGCCAGATAGGCGGCGCCCGCCGAATAGCCCGCCAGGAAGACGAAGACCTCGGCGGCGTCGAAGAGCGTGAAATTACGGATCGTGTAGTCGGCCAGCACGCTGCCGTTGACATGGTCGACCACGATAAAGAGCAGCGCGATGCCGCGAATCAGGTCGATCTCGGTGCGCCGCTGGTTGTTGTTCACTGCGTTCACAGGCGTGCTTCCCAATGCATTCCGGCCGGATTGGAGTCCGGCCGGCTTCTCATGGGACGCATCTTACCGTGGCATCCGGGTTTACGTGTATTCGCTGTGTTTCAGCAGGTTACTCCGTGACATGTGCAGCATTCAGCCGTCCCACCTGCACAACACGGGGGACGGAAGCGGCACATCAAATCCGCTCCGCTCAGGCCGCTTCCTTCAGTTGTGCGAGCTTGGCCTCCGCATCGCGCAGCGCCGTGCGCAGACCCTCTTCCACCACCGGGTGGTAGAACGGCATTGCCAGCATCTCGGCGATCGTCAGGCCCTGCTGATATGACCAAGCCAGCAGGTGGGCAATGTTCTCGGCACGCGGGCCAAGCCACTCGGCGCCAAGGAACCGTCCCGTCGCACGATCGGCGTAGACGTGCATCAGGCCCCGGTTCTTCAGCATCACGCGGCTGCGGCCCTGGTCTTCGAAGCTGACCTCGCCTGTCACGAAGCTGCCCGGCGTCAGGTCGGCAAAGCGCTTGCCGACCATCGCGATCTGCGGATCGGAGAACACGACACCGATTGGCGCGCGGCGCGCCAGCGGGCGCACGTCCGGCCAGTGTGCCGCGTTCTCGCCGGCAATCTTGC
Organism: Cupriavidus sp. BIS7; assembly: GCF_000292345.1. Taxonomy (GTDB): domain Bacteria; phylum Pseudomonadota; class Gammaproteobacteria; order Burkholderiales; family Burkholderiaceae; genus Cupriavidus. The sequence goes on along the minus strand of NZ_ALOU01000025.1, from coordinate 61,387 downwards.
CCTCGTCGGCAGCTTCATGCAGCAGCGGCAGCACGTTGTTGGCATCGCCGGCGACAAAGACCGGGGCGTCGCCGCACTGAAGCGTGACCGGATCGAACACCGGGACGCCACGCGGATCCAGTGCGAGCGCCGTGTTCTCGATCGCCAGGTTGTCGACATTCGGCCGGCGACCCGTTGCGGCCAGCACGTAGGCAAAGCGCTCGGTCACGGGCTTGCCGTCCTCCGCTTCAAACGTGATGACGGCTTCGTCGCCATCGCGGCGCATCTCGAGCACGCGGGCGTCAGGCAGCAGCGGGAACTCCTGATTGAAGGCGCGGGCGGCATAAGCGCGGATCTCGGGGTCCGAAAGCGGCCCTACGCCGCCGCCAACACCGAACACGCGCACGCGCACACCAAGGCGCGACAGCGCCTGGCCCAGTTCAAGGCCGATCACGCCCGGGCCGAACACGGCCACGCTCTGCGGCAGGTCGTCCCACGAGAATACGTCGTCGTTGACGATCAGGCGGTCCCCGAACACCGCGAACGCGGGCGGAACCGCCGGGCGCGAACCCGTGGCGATCACCACGCGGCTGGCTCGCACCACGGTGTGGTTGTCGACCTGCAGGATGGTGTTGTCGATGAACTGCGCGAAGCCGCGCAGGCGATCGGCCTCGGGGATGCTCTCCACGCCACGGACCACAAAGCCGACGAAGCGGTCGCGCTCGCTGCGCACGCGCTGCATGACTTCACGGCCGTCGATCCTGATCTTGCCGTCCACGTGCACGCCGAAATCCGCCGTGTGGCGCGCTTCATGCGCAGCCTCGGCCGCGGCGATCAGCAGCTTCGACGGCATGCAGCCCACGCGGGCGCAGGTCGTGCCATAGGCACCGCCCTCGATGATCACTGCGCGCTTGCCCGCGGCGATGGCTGCGCGGTAGGCCGCCAATCCGGCGGTGCCCGCGCCGATGATTGCTACGTCGGTCTGAACGGTCTGAATCGTCTTCATCTGCGTTTCCTGTTCAAGCATCTGGGAATTGCCGTCAATCGGCGTACGGGATGACACCGCGAAACATGCGGCACCATCGGATCCGGCGACTGCGGAGGAGCTGCGGGGAATAGGTGCCCAGGACACCGGTCGGGGGAACCGGGCCCGGGCGGGGAGGATCAGCGAGCCAGGTACTGCTCGAGCGCTTCAGCGCCGCCGATCAGGCCGCCGTTGATGAACACCTGCGGAGCGGTCATGCTGCCGGACAGGGCGCCCAGCACCTTGCCGCGGATCTTGTGGTCCAGCGGTACGTCGATGTACTCGTAGCCGTTGTCCGACAGCAGTTGCTTGGCCTTGGCGCAGTGCGAGCAGCCGACCTTCGAGAACACCACGACCTGGTCAGGCGTCTTTGCGGTCGGGGCGATGTAGTTCAGCATCGTGTCGGCGTCCGACACCTTGAACGGGTCGCCCGGCTCCTGCGGCTCGATGAACATCTTGTCCACCACGCCATTCTTGACCAGCATCGAATAGCGCCAGCTACGCTTGCCGAAGCCGAGGTCGGCCTTGTCGACCAGCATGCCCATGCCGTCGGTGAACTCGCCGTTGCCGTCCGGGATCATGACGATGTTCTCGGACTCCTGGTCCTTGGCCCATTCGTTCATGACGAACGTGTCGTTCACGGACACGCAAAGGATTGCGTCCACGCCATGCTTGGCAAACACCGGCGCCAGTTCGTTGTAGCGCGGCAGGTGGGTAGACGAGCAGGTCGGGGTGAAGGCGCCCGGCAACGAGAACACTGCCACGGTCTTGCCATCGAACAGTTCGGCCGTGGTCACGTCCTTCCACTCATTGTTTTCACGCACACGGAACGTGACGTTGGGAACGCGTTGGCCTTCACGGGATTGCAGCATCGGGATGACTCCTCAGGGGTTAGGTTCGCGCCGCGTGTTGCAGCGACGGAATGGATTCTGAAGATCGTGATGTGATTTGTACAATTCATCGTTTCAACCCGAGCGATTGATATTTACTATTATCAATCGTTGAAATGCGATTGATTTCCTCTATCGAGGGTGATTCACAAGCGCTTTCTTGTGGCAACGGCCACCGCTATCATTCGGGCACCCAATAAAGACAACCGAAGGGACAAACCCAATGACCCGCCTGCCTGTACGTCTGCCAGTGGCAACCCTGCTGGCTGCAGCCCTGCTCGCCTGCCCGCTCACACCCGTGGCGGCTGCTGCGACCATCGCCAAACCCGAGCTTGATCAGCTCGTGTCCGCCGGCACCGCCAAGCCGCCCGCCAGCTTCAACGCGTTCCTGGACAGCGCCGTCAAGGCCGATCCGAAACTGGCCCCCGCCGTGCGCGCCTACCGCGCCAAGCGCCCGCTCAAGGGCGACGACCTTGTCAACATCGGGCGCCTGCTTGGCGTCTACAACCGCGTGCATAACCAGCAGGCCGTGCTCGACAGCATTAGCGAGATGGTGGCGCTGCGCACCGTGCGCGATGAAAAGGTGCCGCAGCACGAGAACCCCGCAATCATCGAGTTCGGCAAGCTCGTCGAGCGCATGGCCAGGGACTTCGGCCTGACCTATCGCAACGTCGATAACCGCGTGTTCGAAGTGACGCTGCCGGGCACGGGCAAGGACACGTTCGGCATCCTCACGCATGCTGACGTGGTGCCCGTGGTGGCCGACGAATGGGTGCTCGACGATGGCACGAAGCTCGATCCGTTCAAGGTCACGCGCGTGGGTGACTATCTCTATGGCCGCGGCACGATCGACGACAAGGGATCTATCGCCGCCGCGCTCTACGCGATGAAGACCGTGCGCGACTCCGGCGTGCCGCTGGCGCGTTCGATCCGGCTGATGATCGAAACCACCGAGGAAACCGGCGGCGACGGCATGAAGTACTACCGCGAAAAGACCGCCCTGCCCGACTACAACATCGTGCTCGACAGCAAGTATCCGGCGGTGGTTGCCGAGAAAGGCTCGGGTGCGCTGACCGTGCGCTTCCCGGACCAGGCCGTGGACGGCAAGCAGGCAGCCATCGTGGCCATGAGCGGCGCTGCATCGGCCAATGCGATTCCGCAGACGGCCACGGCGCGCATCAGCGGTGGCGATCTGGCGAATATCGCCTCGGCGCTCGAACGCGCCCGTGCCGGCTTCATCGCCCAGCACGAGGCGCAGGGCAAGTTCTCGATCGACGTCACGCGTAATGGCGATGGTGTCGACGTGAAGGTGACCGGTTCGTCGGCCCACGGCTCGCGCCCCGAGGAAGGCGTGAACCCCGTGCCGCGACTGGCGATGTTCCTGCAGTCGTCGGGCGTGGCCTTCGCCGACAACCAGTACGCGCACGCCATCCGCTACCTGACCGATCTCTACGGCACCGACTACCTCGGCGACAAGCTTGGCGTGGCCTATCGCGATGACTTCATGGGTCCGCTGACGATCTCGCCAACGCTGATCCGCGAGCGCAATGGCAAGCTCGAAGTGACGGCCAACGTACGTATGCCGCGTGGATCGACGCCCGACGCGCTGCGCACGAAGATCGCCGAACGCATCCAGGCATGGGCGGGCTCCACGCACACCGCTCTGGAGATCCAGCATGAACAGGGTGACTGGATGGCGCGCGATCCGAAGGGTGCGTGGCTGGCAACGCTGCTGAATATCTACGGCGACACCACGGGGCTGGAGGCCAAGCCGGTGCCGACGGCGGGCAGCACCACGGCCAAGATGATGCCGAACGCGATCAACTTCGGCCCTGCCATGCCGGGCAAGAAGTACACCGCCCACAACGCGAAGGAGTACAAGGAAGTGTCGGACCTGAACCTCGACATGCAAATGTTCACAGAGATGTTGGTGCGCGTCGGCAATCTGAATAAGATGCAGTAACCGGCTACCGGCAATCCACTCCAGGAAGCCGCGCCGGCATACACTGACGCGGCGCGGCCTTCTTAGCAGGAATTTCGTTTGTTGTTATCGATTTAATCTGTTTTACAGGTACTGCAAGCGCAAATAGGCTTTGTCCCCGTCCTCACGCCCGTGCGCAACCCCTTGCCACGGGCCCCCATCTATAAGAAAGACGGAGACAAGGCATGGAGAATCAAGCCCGGCGACGCCGGTTTCTCAAGCAGGCCGGCTTGCTGACGGCCAATGCAGTCGTCGGCACCACGGCGCTGAACGCGCTCGCCGCAAACGGCGACAAGGTTCAACTCCCCTTTGAGAATGGTGGGCGCGAACTTGTCGCTTTCCCGCAAAAACGCCCGCTGATCCTGCTGACCAGCCGGCCGCCTCAGCTTGAAACCCCTTTCAGCGTGTTCAACGAGGGGATCCTGACGCCGAACGACGCCTTCTTCGTGCGCTATCACTGGAGCGGCATCCCGACCTCGGTCGATCCGCAAACCTATCGCCTGCGCGTGGGCGGCAAGGTGAAGACACCGCTGGAACTGTCGCTGGCCGAGATCAAGACGCTGGCAACGCCCGTGGAACTGGTGGCCGTCAACCAGTGCTCGGGCAACAGCCGTGGCTTCCTCGATCCTCGCGTCAACGGCGGTCAGCTTGCCAATGGCGCCATGGGCAACGCGCGCTGGACTGGCGTACCGCTGAAGGCGCTGCTTGAAAAGGCCGGCGTGCAGCCGGGCGCCGTGCAGGTCAGCTTCGACGGCCTGGACCGCCCGCCGCTCGACAACAGCCCTGACTTCGTCAAGGCGCTCGATATCGACCACGCACTCGACGGCGAGGTCATGGTGGCCTGGTCGATGAACGGCGAGGACCTGCCGATGCTCAACGGCTACCCGCTGCGTCTGGTCGTGCCCGGCCATTACGGTACCTACTGGGTGAAACACCTGTCGTCCATCCAGGTCCTGGACAAGCAGTTCGACGGATTCTGGATGCAGAGCGCCTATCGCATCCCCGATAACGCCGGCGCGAACGTGGAACCCGGCACGGCCCCGGCACACACGCGCCCGATCGGCCGCTTCAACGTGCGGTCGTTCATCACCAGCCTGACCGAGGGTGCATCCGTGCCGGCGGGCCGCGAGACCGTGGTGCGGGGCATTGCCTTCGACGGCGGTTACGGGATTGCGGAGGTCGCCTTCTCTGCCGATGGCGGCCACACATGGACGGAAGCCACGCTGGGCAAGGATCTTGGCAAGTACTCGTTCCGTGAATGGCGCGCCGTGCTCCGTCCGTCGCGCAAGGGCAACTATGACCTGCGTGTGCGTGCGGTCAACCGCATCGGCCAAAGCCAGCCGATGACTGCGCTGTGGAACCCCCCTGGCTATATGCGCAACGTGGTGGAAACCACGCGTGTGAAAGCCGTCTGAGGAACCCGCCATGCACAAGACCAACCGCAAACGCTTCTCGGCGCGCTTCTCCGCGCAACACATTGCAGCATCGCTGGCGCTGACACTGGCTGCCATTCCGGCAGCGCACGCACTGGAAATCCAGCTTCCGCAGGAGACGGCCAGCTATCAGCCCAGCGACCTGCCCGGCTACCAGCTGGTGCAGCAGAACTGCATGACCTGCCATTCCGCGCAGTACGCATCCAGCCAGCCGCATTCGCTGGGCCGCGCCTACTGGGATGCCACGGTCAAGAAGATGAAGGCCGCCTATGGCGCGCCGCTTCGCGACGAAGACATCCCCGTAATCGCCGATTACATGGTCAAGACGTACGGGGCGGAACGCTCGGCAACGACGGCAGCGGCTGCGGCTGCGGCCACCGCCACCGCTGCGGCCAAGCCGGCGGCAACAGCGGCACAGGCTGCACCGGCCCCGGCCAAGGCGCATGACGCCAGCAGCCTGCTGGCCGCCAACAACTGCCTTGCCTGCCATGCGGTCGACAAGAAGGTGGTTGGCCCCGCCTTTCACGATGTTGCGGCCAAGTACGCGGGCCAGCCGAATGCCATTGGCGCCGTAATGCAGAGCATCCGCAACGGCGGCAGCGGCAAATGGGGCCCCGTGCCGATGCCGTCGTTCGCCAGCGTCAGCGATGCCGACCTGCGCGAGCTGGCCGGCTGGGTGCTGGGCCGCTGACGGACGGGCCTTCGAGGCGTCATCAAACTGAAGCGAAGCGGTTCTGGCCAGGCGCGCCGGAATCGTTTCGATGGCGCCTCCTGGAAACGTCAGACCCGCACCCGGTCAAAGCCCGATTCCCGCGCCAGCACGATGGCCTGCGAGCGGTTCTCCACTTCCAGCTTGGAGAAGATGCTGGTGATGTGGTTACGCACGGTCTTCTCGCAAAGTCCGAGGTGAGCGGCAATCTGTGCGTTGTCGCGCCCCTGTGCGATCAGCACCACGATGTCGCGCTCGCGCCGCGTAAGCGTGCCAAACGCAGGGTCACTACCTGACTCCGGCGCTGGCAGAAAAGCACGCACCTCCTCGATCCAGCGATGCCACGCCGGCTCCGTTTCCAGCAGCAGGTGATTTCCAGTGTCCAGCGGCACGAACCGCGCGTTGGGAATCATGCTGGCGATCAGCCGCCCTTCGTCGAACGGCACGCGCGCATCGCCCACCGCGTGCATCACCAGTGTGGGACAGGACACCTGCGGCAGCAGATCGACGACGTCGATATCGTTGAAGATACGCATGAAGCGCGCGGCATTGACGGGCGAAGTCGACACCCGCTCAAGCTCGTTGAACCAGCGGTGCTGTTCCGCCGTGCCGCCCGGCATGAACTGCATGGTGAAGAATTCGCGGAATGCGGGGTTCTCCTGGCCCCAGCCGATCTCCGCAAGGCGGATCATCAGCTCGGCCTCTTCGCGCATCTCGGGACCGGGATCGCGCTTCATCCGTCCACGCGCGTAGCCGCCATACAGGATCAGGTGGCTGACGCGTCCGGGGTGCGCCACGGCATAGGCCACGGCGATCGAGGCCCCCTGCGAGATGCCAAGCAGTGGAAAATGATCGACGCCCATTGCATCGACGATGGTTTCCAGGTCGCGCAGCCATGCCTCGAACGACAGGTCGTCGACATGGCGATCGGACAGGCCGCATCCGCGCTCGTCATAGCGAATCAACGTGTGCTGTTCTGAGAGCGCACACAACATGTGGCTCCAGACCGGGCTGCCCACATCGAATTCGAGATGGCTCATCCAGTTCGCGGCCTTGACCAGTGGCGGGCCGCTTCCGGTGATCGCATACGCCAGGCGTACGCGATCCGGAGTCGTGCATAGGCGAATCTGTTGCTTGAGCATCGGCATGGCGGGGTCACACGCGGCGCAGGATGCGAGCGAAGCGGCATGCCGGGACACAGGCTCACCGCGTCCGGTCGGGCCGGGCGACTCACCTATCTTAGACAACGATGTCCGGCGCGCGGGCAACAGGATTGCCACCCCGCCCCGCGAAGTGCGGAAGGCCAGACGTGGCGCACGTTGCGCGCGCCGCAAGAGGTACACCATGCGCGGTGCCTCGCAGCCAGTATGCAAAGCCCGGCCGTGGCCGGGCGTTCTCTTCATGCTCCCGGGTCAATGCGCGCTGCAACGCGCGTGAGTGGTTGGCTCAGGCACTGTGCGATGCACAGTCGCTATGGCCGCTGACATTGCGCGCGCCATCCGTGTAGGGGTCACGCGGCCCGTTGTGGTTGCCTCCATCGGTATAAGGGTCACGCGGCCCGACTACTCGTGTGCCGTCGGTGTACGGATCGAAGCCGCCCCGTTTGCACGCGGACACGCCTGCGTGCGTCGGCGAATTCGACAACATGAAAACTTCGCTGAACGCGCCGGCGTGTGCCGGGTTGGCGCACAGGCCAGCGGCCAGTGCGGATGTTGCGAACAGGGTCTTGGCGGGATTCATACGCATCTCGATACTCCAGCTCCAATCGAGGACCGGGCGGCATTGCCGGCACGGCATGGCCTCGTACAGGCGACCGGAAATGGATGAGACACGCGGGTGTGGGATCGCCTTTGCCACAACCGGCGCTGGCAAGCATTGTTGACAGCGCCGGTGTTCACGGCATGAGGCGCAAGTCCCGGTTCTGGGCGGGACGTCGGCTTGCGGGCCGAAAGGCCTGGGACATCGGTCCCGCGCGGCCCTGCGCGGTCAGCGGAGCGTAGTGCGCGCGGCCGCCGCCTTTTCGGAGGTGATCCCCGTGATACCTGCCATTCAGGAATGCGCTGCCGCCCGAACAGGCTCCAGGCTTGCAAGGTAGCGATGGATCTGCGCGACGACCCCGGCCCCCTCGCCCACGGCGGCGGCTACGCGCTTGGTGGAACCCGAACGCACGTCGCCGATCGCAAATACGCCTGGCACGCTCGTTTCCAGCGTGAAGTCCGCGCGCTCGGTACACGAGTGATGGGCATCGAAACCGGTGAGGACGAACCCCTTGTCATCGGTTTCGACATGGCACGCGCGCAGCCACTCGGTGTTCGGCGCGGCGCCGATGAACAGAAATACATGGCGCACCGGCATCGCGATGCATTCGGGGCCCTGGGAACGCTCCTTGTAGCGCACCGTCGACAGCCATTCCTCGCCCTCCATCGCAGTGATCTGCGCGTGCGTGTGCAGATATACGTTCGGCAGACCCTTGATACGGTCGATCAGGTAGCGAGACATCGTCGCCTCCAGCCCTTCGCCTCGCACGAGGATATGCACCTCCTTCGCGTGCGATGCCAGGTACACCGCTGCCTGCCCCGCCGAATTGCCGCCACCGACCAGCATCGCGTACTCATCCTTGCAAAGCTTGGCTTCAACCGGCGACGCCCAGTAGTAGACGCCGCGGCCTTCAAAGCGAGGGAGTGATTCGATATCGGCACGACGGTACTGCGCGCCGCTGGCAATCACCACGGTGCGCGTAGGAATGAGGCGGCCGTCTGTCAGTTCGATGCGGATCGGCTGATCGCCGCAATGAAGCGCCTTGGCTTCGAGCGGAATCGCCAGGTGCGCGCCGAACTTGAGCGCCTGCACGAGTGCCCGGCCTGCAAGGGCCTGGCCGGAAATGCCGGTGGGAAAGCCCAGGTAGTTTTCGATGCGGGCACTGGCGCCGGCCTGACCACCGGGGGAGCGGCAGTCGACAACCGCCACCGACAACCCCTCTGAAGCCGCATACACGGCCGTTGCCAGCCCCGCCGGACCGGCGCCGACCACGATCACGTCATAGACATGGTCGGGATCGAATTCCGGCACCAGCCCAAGGCAACTGGCAAGCTGCCCCTCATCGGGCGCGCGCAGCACGCTGCCGTCGGGGCAGATCACCATTGGAAAATCACTCTGCGGGGCGTTGCTGAGGTCGAGAAGACAGGTGGAATCGTGATCCGTATCGATGTCGATCACCCTGTGCGGATGACCATTGCGACGCAGGAAAGCCTGCAGCGCCAGCAACAGCGGTTGCGTGCCCTTGCCGACCAGTACCGGGCCGCTGCCCCGCTCGATCAGGCCAACCCGGCGCAGGATCAGCGCACGCATGATGCGCTCGCCAAGATCCGCTTCGGCCACCAGCAGTGCGCGCAACCGGTCCGGGGCAATTACCAGCGCAACGGTGTCTTCTATGGCCAGTGCATCCACCAATGCCGGCTTGCCAGTCAGTTGGCCAACTTCCGCCAGGAACTGCCCGGGGCCCTCTTCGGTGATCGTGCTTCTGTTGCCCAGCCCATCGCGCTGGATGATGCGTGCGCGGCCAGACAGGACAACGTACATGCCGCGGCCCACATCGCCCGTGACAAAAAGCATCTCCCCGGCGCGCCATGACCTCAGTTCGCCAAAGCGTCGGATCCGGTCGATCTCGGCCGCGGTCAGCGTGGGAAACATCTGGTGGCTGCGAGACTCCAGCAGCGAGTATGGCGCCTCCAGCCCGGAGACCGGCTCGTGGCCGACGTCTCCCCCCGAAGTCTCGGGACTTGCATCGATTTCCGAAGTCGCCTGCGTGATCTCCATGCATCCCCCTTGCAATCGTCAGATGGCCGGACGCCGCCGGCCGCGCAAGGATCGATAGTAATCGGCCCTTGCTCGAAATACACATGAAGATTTTAGGCAAACGTGGCGGTAGGGGCCGCCCGGCATCGCCGTATTGGCGGGCCGGCACTGCCCCGGATAACGATGAAAAAAGCGACTTGGATCCAGTGATTTAAATCATGGTGAGAATATTAAGCGGTCGCTACACTGTGCTGCGCGCCCATGAAAACGCGCACCCCGCCGGCACCCGCAAGGTCTGCGGCGCTGCGGCGGAGACCAGACAGCCCCCCAGCTAGCAAGGAGACGAGATGTACCGCGATCGCATTCGCCTGGCCGCCCTCCAGGACAGGATCATGTCGGCCGATCAGGCCGCAACGCTGATTCAGGATGGCATGACGGTCGGCATGAGCGGATTCACGCGCGCCGGCGATTGCAAGGCCGTGCCGGTGGCACTGGCACGCCGCGCGGCAAGTGACCCGCTGCGTATCACGCTGATCACGGGGGCGTCCCTCGGCAACGACACCGACAAGATCCTGGCCGAAAGCAATGTGCTTGCGCGCCGCCTGCCTTTCCAGTCCGACGCCACGCTGCGCCGCAAGATCAACGACGGCGAAGTCATGTTCATCGACCAGCATCTGGGCGAGACCGTCGAACAATTGCGCAGCGGCCAGCTTGCACCGGTGGACATCGCCGTGATCGAAGCCGCCGCCATTACGGAGACGGGCGGCATCGTACCTACCACCTCCGTCGGCAACTCGGCCAGCTTCGCGATGATGGCCAAGAAGGTGATCGTCGAACTGAACCTGAACATGCCAGCCGGGCTGGAAGGCCTGCATGACATCGCATTCCCGGTACAGCGGCCGTATCGTCAGCCGATTCCGCTGATTTCCGTCGAGCAGCGAATCGGCCTGCCCTACATTCCCGTCGACCCGTCACGTATCGCGGCCATCGTGATCACCCAGCGCGACGACAGCCCGTCCAACGCGCTGCCGCCCGATGGCGAAACGCGCCAGATCGCCGGGCACCTGATCGGCCTGCTCGATCGGGAGGTGCGCGCCGGACGGCTATCCCACTCGCTGCAGCCGCTGCAGGCCGGCATCGGCACCATTGCAAACGCGGTGCTGCACGGCCTGGCCGACTCGCCGTTCCATGACCTGACGATGTACTCGGAGGTGCTGCAGGACAGCACGATTTCACTGATCGATGCCGGCAAGCTGCGCTTTGCCTCGGCGTCCTCGATGACGCTGTCGGCGCCGGTATATCGCCGCGTCCTCGACGACATCGAGCGCTACAAGTCGCGCCTGATCCTGCGCCCGCAGGAAATCAGCAATCACCCCGAAGTGCTGCGCCGCCTGGGCCTCATCACGATCAATACCGCGCTTGAGTGCGACATCTACGGCAACGTCAACTCCACGCACGTCGGCGGCACGCACATGATGAACGGCATTGGCGGTTCGGGCGATTTTGCGCGCAATGCCTACCTGTCCGTATTCGTGACCAAGTCGGTGGCCAAGGACGGCAAGATTTCGAGCATCGTTCCGATGGTGTCGCACGTGGACAATAGCGAGCACGACGTCGACATCCTCGTCACCGAACACGGGCTGGCCGATCTGCGCGGCCTGGCACCGCGCGAACGCGCGCTGCAGGTCATTCAGAACTGCGCCGATCCCGCCTATCGCGATGGACTGCTCGACTATTTCCGCCGTGCCTGCCTGCGCGGGGGGCAAACGCCCCACCTGCTCGAGGAAGCCTTCGCGTGGCACGTCAACTATCGCGAGCACGGCACGATGCAGCCGCAGCAACGCACAGTCAAGGCCGCCAACGAAGCGCTGGCGGCGTGAGCGTGGCTGAGCCCGCCTGACCTTCCTGAACCCTCCTGACCCTCCTGACCCTCCTGGAAGCCGCTTCGGAATGAAGCGGCTTTCTTTTTTTGCGCCTCCATCAACGCCCGCAACATGGTGCTCGGTGCGTACCGTTCACGGTGTCCTCATTGGCAATCGGCGCGATATCCATATTTCCGCATTTCGGATTGGGCCCCTGTCTGCCGGCATTCAAAAGTGTCGACGGAGAAAACTCTTGGCGGTTAATTGCAGAACAGTTTTAACATTTTCGCGCGTAATGGTACCAATTTAAAGGCAATTTCAGACACGCACCAACATAGTCGTTAGCCTTCGATCACACTTTCGCAGATGCGAAGGTGCAAACATAAGTTGTCAGTTGACAACTTATTCAAAGCAACCTATCGTTGGAGCCCTGAATGGATCGAAGCCAACACCCGAAGAAAGAAGTGGAAGCCGCACTCCGATACGCGGAAAGCGAATTCTGGCGATGCGAACAAGGTGGGGCCCATGCATGGGGCAAGCTTTATTGCCCATACAACAGTTCCACTTGCCGTTGTGGCGAGTTCTGCATCGTGTGCATCTGGAGCACGCCACGCAACCCATCCAACCATGCGCGCCATTTGCGCCGTGTGGTTGACCACTGCTCGATCCATCAAGGTCACAAAGCGCCCCCTGGAGTCTCCCATTGAGAGGACAACATGGAATACACCTTCACGCTGAAATACCAGCTATCGCCGCCAGACGACAATCTTGACGAGATAGCGGAACGATTGGGCGCCGGCGGCTGTGATGACGCGCTTGCAGGCGTTGGCTTGCCGGGCCGCCTTGCCCTGATGTTCACGCGCGAGGCCCCATCTGCGCGCGATGCCATTCTCAGCGCGCTGGCGGATGTTCGAAGGATCGCCGCCGATGCGCGATTGATCGAAGCCACACCGGATTTCGTTGGCCTGACCGATGTCGCGGATGCCATTGGCGTGACACGGCAGAACATGCGCAAGCTCATGGTTTCACATGCGAAGTCGTTCCCGGTACCCGTACACGACGGTGCCGCGTCCGTCTGGCATCTGGCGGATGTGCTGGCGTGGCTGGCCGAGCGCGGCAACTACGACCTTGACCCAACCCTCGTCGAGATCGCCAATACGACAATGCAGGTCAATCTGGCCAGGAGCGCCAGCCGCTTAGCACCTGAATTCAGGCAGCAACTTACCGAACTGGTTGCATGAAGCGGGGCACCATCAACATTGCCCCCCCTTTTTGCCCGGCCCGAAGTGGCCTATTCTGTCCCGACGACCATCACATAAAAGCTGACGGGCGACCTGGCCCTTCATGTTGATATCCATGGAAAAGACTGCATTCGTATTCGCCGGCGGCGGCAGTTTGGGCGCCATCGAGGTCGGCATGTTGCGGGAACTGGTGAACTGGGGAGTCGCCCCCGATCTGGTGATCGGCGCATCGGCCGGGGCGATCAACGGCGCCTACTTTGCGTGCCATCCGCATGTGGAAGGCACGACAAAACTGGAAACCCTGTGGCGCAGCATCACGCGGGCGGAGGTGCTGCCGTGGTCGTGGCGCAGCATGTTTGGCATGATCGCGGGCAACCGTGGGCACCTGGTGGAGTCCTTCGGACTGCAACGGCTGCTTAACCGCAACTTCGGTGAGGCAAGGCTCGAAGATTCGGCCGTGCCGCTTTACGTGGTGGCCACGGACATGAACACGGGCGACGAGGTCGTGCTGTCTTCCGGCAACATCGTCAAGGCCGTGCTGGCCAGCGCGGCCATTCCGGGTGTCTTTCCTCCGGTGGAAGTCGATGGACGCAAGCTGATCGATGGCGGGGTGGCCAACAACACGCCTGTTTCCACCGCGATCCGGCTTGGTGCGACGCGCATCATTGTGCTGCCAGCCGGCTTTGCGTGCGCCGAGCGCCGGCCGCCGCGCGGCGCGGTCGAGCACGCGTTCAATGCGCTGTCGCTGCTGGTGGCGCGGCAGCTTGTGCATGATCTCGAGCGCTGGTCGGAGCAGGCCCAGATTGCTGTGGTGCCGCCGCTCTGTCCGCTCGACATCTCTCCCTACGACTACACGCGTTGCGGCGAGCTGATTGACCGGGCAGCGGAAGCGACGCTCGCGTGGCTGCGTGCGGATGGCCTGTCGAGCCGGCGTGTGCCCGGCGCGCTGGAGCCGCATACGCACGACGAGTCAGCGCCCAGTTGCAGCGCTGACATCCCGATGCCAGCGTCGAACCATGCGCACGGCGACCACCATGGCCATAGCCATCCGACATAGCCCGGACCCAATACCAAACCCCTGCTGCCCCACTCCATCACGTCATCTGACGCCTCATTCTCAAGGCAGGCCTTCCTTCGGCCGTAAAATCGTGGCTGACCATCCGTGAATTCACAGCCACCTTGATGAAGACGTTTCCCTTACTCTGCGCTGCGCTCCTTGCCAGCCTGGCCGCCCACGCCGAAACCCCCAACGTTGCCGCGCCACTCGGCGTCGAACTCGGCAAGACCAAATGTGCGCGTATGACCCCGGGTCCCAATCGCGTCAGAACAGGCACATCGCCGTGGGCCGGTGGCGACACGATCGAGCTTCGAAATCTGGACCGGTTCAAACTGCCGGGCCTGACCAAGGCAACCGTCAACTGTGACAACCAGGACACCGTGGCGCTCGTCACCCTGAATTTCGACCGGTCCGCGATGGACGATGTGGTCAGGAAGCTCGATGCCCGTTACGAATCGAAGCGCAAGACCGATGCCAGTGCCGAAAACGGCTACGCGGAATGGGCTGCCACGAACGGCAGCATCGAAATGCTCTACGCACGTGACGGCAAGGGGCTCGTGGTCGCCTACTGGGCCAAAGGCGCCAAGGCAAAGTACTTTTCATACAGTTCCACCAGTTCCACCAGTTCGAGTAGTTCACCCCGGGACAAGCAGCAGCCGGCCATCGTCAGCCCTCAAGGTCAGCTCTAGAGCCATCCCCACGACCCAGCCCTACGCCCGCTACATAAACTGATCATTTTTCATAAAATGATCAGTGAACTACTCATTTCAGCTTGAAGGATGGGCGACTGACTGCTACTCTGAACATGCATTTCATGCAAAATGAGTAGCCCAATGAGCATCGACTTACAGACCGAGCTGGAGTCCGCGCGCCGCGCGGCGGGCGTCAGCCAGCAGCAACTGGCGTCCAGGGCGGGGCTTTCCAGGATGACTGTCCAGCGCACCGAAAGCCGGGAGATCGACCCGAAGTTGTCCACGGTTATCGAGATGGCCCGCGCACTCGGCATGGACGTCATGCTGGTGCCAACCGTGCTACGGCCAGACCTCGAGAACTTCGTCCGCTCCGGTGGCCGCTATCTGGCCCAGCCACCCGGTGGCGACGCACCGCCGTCGATCGTAGACACCTTGATTGCGAAATGACCACGTCGATTCGCTATCTGCGCCTGTTCCTCCATACGCCGACCGGGCGCCGTGGCATCGGCTATCTCTCCCAGTACGGTGACATTCTCCGGGTCTCGTTCGATCACGACTACGTTGAGGACGCCAACCGTCCCACGCTGTCACTTGGCTACGTCGGCGAGACCGAAGCCGCCACGCGGGCCATCCTCACTGCGCTGCGTGACGCACGCGTAGCCCGTTCGGACGGCCACTGGCCGGTGTTTTTCCAGAACCTGCTGCCCGAAGGTCACAATCGCGAGCGGCTGGCCAGGGAGCGTGGATGCACCACGGATGATGAATTCGAACTGCTGGCGGCAGCCGGGCACGACCTGCCTGGAGCCGTTGAAGTGGAACCCGTGCCACCAGCCGAAGGCGTGCCGGAAATCGTGCGCAACTGGCACACGGCGCTAGGGCTGGACGTGCTCGAACCCGGATTCGTCGAGGAGCCGGTGGAAGACGCCGCAGCCATTCCGGGCGCGGTGACCAAATTCTCCGCGATCCAGCAAGGCAGGCGCTATGTCGTCAAGCGCCACGGCGAGGCCGGCGACTTCATCCTCAAGCTGCCCTCCGCGCGCCACCCGGATCTTGTCGAGAACGAGTTCACGGGCTATGCACTATGCCGCGCGCTGGGCCTGGAATGCGCCGAAGCATCGATCATTTCGCGCGAGGAGGCGGAACTCCCCGAGCAGGTGCCTTTCGATCGCATCCTGGCCGTCAAGCGGTTCGACCGGGCGCCAGGAGGCCATCGCGTGCATATGGAGGAGTTCGCCCAGATCCTTGGCTACGCCCCGCGAAACAAGTACGGCCGCTCGCTGGCACATGACTACGGCAACGTACTGCGTGTTCTGGACCGGCTTTCCGCACGACCGGCGCCGGACACGCAGGAATTCGTCAAGCGCTTTGTCGCGTTCCTGCTGATGGGCAATACCGATGCACACCTAAAGAATTGGGCGGTCTGCTATCCGGACGGCAAGAGGCCAATCCTCTCGCCCCTCTACGATCCCGTGTGCGTAACGGCATTCTTTGACGACGTGCCCGTGACCGACTACGGCATCAATCGCGCCATCGACAAGGCCCTGCGCACTTTCACGCTGGACGATCTCGACGCCATGGTGCGATCCGCCGGCCTGCTCAGACGTGCCCGGCTGCTGGCGATCGCGAAGGAAACCGTGCGCCAAGCCAAGGCCGACTGGCCGAGGCTTCTCAAGGACGCGCCCGCCGGGGTTCGGCGCGCAGTCACGGAACGACTGTCCGGCGCGGTGGCACTGGCGCAGGCCTGACAGACCGAGCCTGACAGACTGTTGGGCGGCGCCCAACCACGGGCCTGCGACCGTTTGCTGCCGGCCACCGCATCACTCGCGAAAAGTGCCCGCCCAGACGCGTGAACTGCGCATGTAGCTGCTTTCCCCTCCGCTTTTCCCACTCATTTGCCACTGGCACGTTCTCTGCAAAGCAGGATCGAGCGCGGCGCCGCTGCTCATCCCATCCAACGGAGCCATTCGCTCCCCCCGGAGAACTGTCATGAAGATCCCGCCCCAGTTGCGGCCGGGCGTCATTGCGCCGCCGCGCCCGGGCCACGTGCCCGCCATCCGTTATCGATTGCGTAGCTGGATTCTGTTGTTGCGCGTGCTTGTGCTCTGCTTCCACACGGCGGCGCATGCGCAGCCAGTGTCGCCACCCACCACACAGGTCACGCCCGAACAAAAGTTCGCACCCGGATACCTGGAGGCCGTGGCCACCGGCTACGACAACGGGCAAGCGTTCAACGCCGCCGAAGGCATCGCACCGGCGCGCCAGCCTCGCGCGGTTCGGACGGAACCCGCACCGCCAATGCCGGCGCCCGCCCCCGCCGCTGTGATGACACCCGCATCGGGCAACCTGAGACGCATCAGCACGCAGTGAAGCACGTGCGACACTACGCCCGGCGTGGAAGCAGTGCCGCCCTGGCACCGGGCGCCGGTGCCGGGCGTCGCAAGTCGGGCGAAGGTACCGTCAGGCAGTCGCGCCGCCATCGAGACCGATTGTCTGCCCCGTGATATAGCGGCCTGCGGGCGATGCCAGCAGCACGGCCAGGCCCGCCACGTCGCGGGCTTCGGCAATGCGGCGCATGGGAATTGCCGCCGACAGCGCCTTTTCGCGCTCGGGGTTGCCCCACAGCGCATCGCGCGAGAAATCGGTGCGGACCGGTCCTGGATTGATGCTGTTCACGTTGATGTTGTGCGGCCCCAGTGTGTGGGCCAGGCTGCGCATGGCAAGATCGACCGCACCCTTCGAGATGCTGTACAGCGGCAGCAACGCCGAGCCGCGTCGTGCGGCGATGCTCGACATGAAAATGATCGAGCCGTCGCTGCGCCCGATCATCTGCGGCGCCAGCGCGTTGACCAGCACGAGGTTGCCGCGCACGTTGCCGGCCATCACTTCGTCGAACTGCTCAGGCCCCTGCTCCAGGATCGGGCCTGCCACGCCACTGCCCGCGGCGTTCAGGATCAGCGCGTCCACGCGGCCAACTGCCTTCAGCACGCTATCGGCGAAGGCGCGCACGCTGGCGGTGTCGCTGATGTCGCAGGCGATACCGGTGGCATCAATGCCTTCCTTAAGCAGTTCGGCAGCAACCTTTTCGCTGACCGCGGCATCGCGGCCGGAAACGACCACCCGTGCGCCGGCCTGCCCGAGCGCGCGCGCCATTTCCAGACCCATTCCCTTGGTAGACCCCGTGACGACCGCCACGCGGCCAGACATATCAAACAGCTTGAACATGAAAGAACTCCTTCAGTGAGTCAGTTGAGTCAGTTGAGTCAGATGTGCGGGTTTCCACAGACGTCGTCGGCAACTTGATGCCACCTCACGGTCAACTCGCCGTTTGATGATGATCGACATCTATTGAATAAAGTATGGTCATCATCTAAACTGCCGTCAAGCAGCAATTTCGGAATCTGGAAGGAGGCGTCAAATGGCGCGTGCATCAAGGGCGGTAGCCGAGCAACACAAGGCAGCCATTGAGGCGGTATCGGCACGACTGGTTCGCGAACATGGCCTGCATGGCATATCGGTCGCCCAGGTGATGGCCGACGCGGGGCTCACGCATGGCGGCTTCTATGGTCACTTTGCTTCCAAGGACGAACTGGTTGCCAGGGCCTGCGCACTGGCCTTCGAAGAATCGGCGGGACGCTGGCAGCATCGGATCGATCAGGCTCACGGGGACCGGCAAGCGGCTCGCCAGAGCCTCGTCGATCAATACCTGACCACGGCCCACCGGGATGCCGCGGGTGATGGCTGTGCCGCCCCGGCCCTTACCGGCGACGTGGCTCGCGAAGCCAGCGGCAAGCCGGTTCACGCCGCATACCTGCAGGGGCTCAAGACGTTGCTCGGCCTCTGGGAGTCCACGGCACCTGACGATGACAACGGTGACGACGATGAAAACGGTGGCGACGCAGCGCGCGGCGCCGCGTTGGCGGAGGTCGCCATGCTCGTCGGCGCCATGACGATGGCACGCGCGACTCGCGGCGACGCGCTATCCGACGAGCTTCTCGACGCGGTGCGCACGAGGCTGCTTGCCTCCGCCAAACCCATTACGGCCTGAATCCAGGCACCACATTCTCACAACGCCCCCGGGGAGACCCATGTTTGCGCAAACCCTATCGAGCCGGCTCGACCGCCGAGGCATCCACTATGCGTGGATCGTCGCCGCCATCACGTTCTGCGTGATGCTCACTACAGCCGCCGCGCTCGGCCTGCCAGGCGCGTTCCTGAAGCCGTTGACCAGCGAAATGGGATGGAGCACCGATCAGGTCTCATCGATCCTCGCGTTCCGCTTTGCGCTGTTCGGCCTGATGGCGCCATTCTCGGCACTGTTGATGGAACGCTTCGGCATCCGCAACGTGGTCTGCGTGGCACTGGCGCTGATTGCCGGCTCGATGGCCATGGCCACGATGGCTACGCAGCTCTGGCAATTGTTCGTTGCCTGGGGACTGATGCTCGGCATCGGCTCGGGCATGACCGCGATGGTGCTGGCGGCACTCGTCGCCAGCCGGTGGTTCACGGCGCGGCGCGGGCTTGTCATCGGCATGCTCACGGCCAGTTCCGCAACTGGTCAGCTTGCATTCCTGCCCGTAGCCGCCTGGCTGATCGAACACATGGGCTGGCGCTTTGCCGTGCTTCCGGTGCTGGCATCTTGCGCGGCGCTGGCGGTGCTGGTATTCGCACTCATGCGCAATCGCCCTGCGGACATAGGCCTTGCACCGTTCGGTGAACTGCCTGGCACAGCGCCTGCCGCCGCGGCTCCCGCAATGCCCCTGTCACTGCGCGGCCCGTTCATGGTCCTGCGCGATGCCGCGCGTACGCAGACGTTCTGGATCCTCGCCGGCACGTTTTTCATCTGCGGGCTATCGACCAACGGCCTGATCCAGACGCACTTCATCGCACTGTGCGCGGACTTCGGCATGTCGGCGGTGCCGGCGGCATCGGCCCTGGCGATGATGGGCGCATTCGACTTCGTTGGCACGATTCTGTCGGGCTGGCTGTCGGACCGCTATGACAACCGCAAGCTGCTGTTCTGGTACTACGCGCTGCGTGGCCTGTCGCTGTTCTGGCTGCCCCACTCGGAATTCACGCTCTACGGCCTGTCCGTGTTCGCGATGTTCTATGGGCTCGACTGGGTGGCCACGGTCCCGCCGACGATCAAGCTGGCAGGCAGTGTATTCGGTCGCGAGCGCGCTGCGATGGTCTTCGGCTGGGTGTTCGCCGCACATCAGATCGGCGCAGCCACGGCGGCGTTCGGCGCCGGGTTGTCGCGCACGGCATGGCTGACCTATGCACCGGCGCTCTATGTGGCCGGTGGCGCCTGCCTTGTGGCAGGACTGCTGGCACTGATGGTACGGCGCCCTGCGCCACAGGCAGGCGGCGCCGCGCCACAGACGGTCAACGCCTGAGGATCATGGCCTAGCGTTCGTGGCACCCGGCCACGAACGCGTCTATCAGCGCCGCGACGGTGGCGCGTTTCAACGCCGACTGCCGCACCAGCACGCCAATCTCGCGATACAGCGGCGCGCCCGGCATCGGCACTTCCTCGATATTTGGTGTCTGCCTCAGTGGCACCAAATCCGCCGGAATGATCGCGCAACCGAGCCCCTCGCCAACCATCTGCAGGATCACGGCCGGTTCGTCCAGCTCCATGCCCTCCTGCACCCATAGCCGGTGGCGCTTGAGGTAGCGGTCCACCAACTGGCCGCCGGTGGAGTGGCGGTTATAGCGAATGAACGGCACGGTGGCCAGCAAGGTCTTCAGGTCGCCGGGCGACCCGCGCGGCGCCACCGCCACAAAACGCTCCTTGAGCAGCGGCACCCACTTCAGTTCGGGCGGAATGCCCAGCCTCGGCTTGACCAGCACCGCGATGTCGAGTTCGCGCGCATCCACCTGTGTCAGGAGCTGCGTCGACATGCCGGGCACGATATTGACGTGTGTATCGGGATACGCCGTGCGGAAACGCTGCATAGCGCGCGGCAACAGACTCGCCTGCACGGTCGACACGGCACCCAGGTCCAGTGGCGCGATATCGCGCTGCGAGCGCGTGCCCTTCATCGATTCATAGATCGAAACGAGTCGGGAGGCATCGGCCAGCATCTGCCGGCCCTCTTCGCTCAACGTCACGGATTTACCCGAGCGGTCGAACAATGTGCAGCCAAGGTCGTCCTCCAGCCGCCGGATCTGCGTGCTGACAGCAGACTGCGTCAGGCCAAGGCGTGCCCCAGCGGCAGAAAACGAGCCAGTCTCTGCGGCGATCAGAAAGGTTTTGAAATATCGGAGCAAGGCGGGCTTCAAGCATCGAAATTTTCGATGCTCAGTCAAAAAATGATTCGTTTCATATTACGAGTTCTGCTGATTACAATCAACGACACCACTGAGAGCCACCCCACGCAGAGCCCCCGCCATGAATGCCATTCCGCTGTTCCATCTAGCCTTCCCCGTTCACGATCTTGCCGCCGCACGCCAGTTCTACGGCGATCTGCTGGGCTGCCCGGAAGGCCGCAGCTCCGATGCCTGGGTCGATTTCAACTTCTACGGCCATCAGGTAGTGGCGCACCTCTCGCCGGACGAATGCGGCCATCGCTCAACCAGCGCCGTCGACGGGGACGATGTGCCCGTGCGGCACTTCGGGGCGATCCTGCCGATGGGCGAATGGAAAGCGCTGGCCGACAAGCTGCGCGCCGCCGGCACGAAGTTCGTGATCGAGCCGCATGTGCGTTTCAAGGGCGAGGTTGGCGAGCAGGCAACGATGTTCTTCCTGGACCCATCGGGCAACGCGCTGGAGTTCAAGGCATTCGGCGACTTGAGCCAGGTATTCGCGAAGTAACGTGGCGGCGAGCCATCCATCCACCGATTTCCCCGGACAGAAAGAGACATAAGAGACATGACCGACTTCGTCATCCAGCCCACCCCGCAGGCCAGCGTCGCCGTGGCAGGCAGCCAGGCCCGCTTCCCGATCCGCCGCGTGTTCTGCGTCGGCCGCAACTACGCCGCGCACGCGCGCGAGATGGGCAAGGACCCCGATCGCGAACCGCCGTTCTTCTTCACCAAGCCTGCCGATGCCGTGGTGGCAGCCGAAGGTACCGTGCCGTACCCGTCGCTGACGGAGAACCTTCACCATGAAATCGAGCTGGTTGTCGCCATCGGCAAGGGCGGCACCAACGTCAGCCCGGCACAGGCGCTGGATCTGGTGTGGGGCTACGGCGTGGGCGTGGACATGACGCGCCGCGATCTCCAGGACGTCGCCAAGAAGATGAGCCGCCCATGGGACTGGTCGAAGGCGTTCGACGCTTCGGGCCCGTGCGGGCCGCTGCATCCGGTGTCGAGCGTCGGCCATCCGTCGACGGGCGCAATCTGGCTCAAGGTCAATGGCGAGGTACGCCAGCAGGGTGACCTGTCCGAACTGATTTGGCCCGTCGCCGACGTGATTGCCTATATCTCCGAAGCCGTGGCATTGCAGCCTGGTGACGTGATCTTCACTGGCACGCCTGCCGGCGTCGGTGCACTGAACCCGGGCGACGTTGTCACGGGTGGTGTCGAAGGTGTCGGCGAGATCGCTTTTACGATCGGCAAGCGGTAAGCAGCAGCACCCAGCCCAGCAAGACGGCGTTGAATCCGCCAAGGAGTCAACGCCGTTTTTCTTTGATATTCATAGGGTTAGCGGATGGCCTTGGCGGCCTTAGAGCAACCCCTCGACTCCCGACATCGCAATTTCTCCAAATTTCCCTTGCTTATCTATCTAGTAGTAGATAATATCCACGTCATGGACGACGCGATGCAGCAAACAAACCCGCAGCAACCCGCCGATCCACGCAACACCAAGTAGTTAGTCAGTACCGGGAGGCGGTCTTTTTTTTAGCCCTGAGTATCTATCTAGCAGTAGATAGCAGCAAGGCCCAAACAAAGACCCCGACATTCGCAGCACACACTTTGGCCCCGCGATCCACCTCAAACCAAGAGATCGCCCGGCACTTCGCAAGGAGAGCATCATGAACGCCAAGACCATCCTCACCGCCGCCGCCCTCGCCGCCGCTTTCGTGACCGGCGCCGCCCAGGCCGCCCCCGCCACCCAGAAGGCCGGCGAAGTCTACGGCTACAGCTTCCGCGTCAACGACCAGCGCAGCGCCTTCACCGACGGCGCACGTGTAGGCAAGGTCGATGCGTTCACCGATGGCGCCCGCGTCGGCAAGGCTGATCCGTACACGGACGGCGCCAAGGTTGGCAAGTATGACCCGTACACCGATGGCGCCCGCACGATCGCCGGCCTGGATCGCACTGGTGTGTCGAGCGAACCGTCGCGCAAGTTCGACCCGTACCTCGACGGTGCCAAGACCGGCAAGTATGACCCGTACACCGACGGCGCCCGCATGGTCGCCGGCCTGGATCGCACTGGCGTGTCGGCCAGCCCCGCCCGCCAGGCTGACCCGTACACGGACGGTGCCAAGGCCGGCAAGTTCGACCCGTACACCGACGGCGCCAACGCCTGAGTCCCGGCTAGCCAGCCCGGCCGCGAAGCCTGGCTGGCAGCCAGAAACCGAAACGGAGTTTCATCATGAATTTGCGTGACAGTGCCCTGATCCTGGGCGGATGGGTTGTGCTCTGCCTCGGCAGCGGCGCCCTTGTCTCGCTGGTTGCAAAGTCGCTGTCCATCTGAGGGACGGCGAAATACTGGAGGGTCTCCGGCAAACCAAAAACCGGAGACAGTCGCCATGAAAACGGTATCCGTACGCGAACAACTGCTTGAACACGCTTCCGTGCTGATGCGGCGCCGAGGTTATAACGGTTTCAGCTACCGCGACTTGGCGGAACTGGTCGGTGTGAAGACGTCTAGCATCCACTACTACTTCCCTTCGAAGGATGACCTGGTGCTTGAGGTTGTGCGCGAGTATCGCAAGACCTCGAAGGCGCGGCTCGCGGCAATCGACACGAGCCTCCCGCTGGTGGAACAGGCGCAGCGGTATGTACTGCCACTGAGCAACGGGATCGACCTGGGTCAGATCTGCCTGATCGGCATGCTGGCCGCTGAAGTGATGGTGCTGCCGGAATCGGTCCGCACGCTGCTGCAAGAACACTTCCAGGCCAACGAGAATTTCATCGCCGGCTTGCTAGAGCGTGCAGAGGCCGAGCGCGGTGAGCGCTATCCGGTGCCGCCGCAGTTGCTGGCCAAGGTGTTGTATGGCGCGATTCAGAATGGGCTGATTACTGCCCGGATGTCCGGGTCGAATGACCGGCTTGAAGCAGCGGCGAACATGCTGATTGGCGCCGTGGGCGGCTCGATCTGCGCCATTGACCAGCACGAAGCCGTCGCCGCGTAATTCCTGCTTTTGGCACGTTCACGTGCCCGACGCCCGCCGACCTGCTCTCGCGGCGGGCGTTGTTTTGCCTGCCGCACCGGCGCTTGCCGCTTTCGCTTCGCCGACATCGATCTTCACCCACGCCGGCGCATGATCGCTGGCGTGCGGCTCTCCCCGCACCCACTTGTCCACGCCTGCATCGCGCATGCGCGGCGCCAGTTCCCGGCTCAGCAGCAGATGATCGATGCGCAGCCCGGAGTCTTTCTCCCAGTGCTGGCGAAAGTAATCCCAGAACGTGTAGATGCGTGTATCGGGATAGCGCGTGCGCAGTGCGTCGGTCCAGCCTTGCGCGAGCAGGCGGCGGTAGCAATCGCGGCTTTCAGGCTGCAGCAGCGCGTCCTTGAGCCATGAGCGCGGGTTGTAGATGTCCTCGTCCGTCGGCACCACGTTGAAGTCACCGGCCAGCACCACCGGGTGGCCGCTCTTGTAGAGCCCGGCGGCGTGCCGGATCAAGCGCTCGAACCACGCAAGCTTGTAATCGAACTTGGGGCCCGGTTGGGGGTTGCCGTTGGGCAGGTACAGGCAGGCCACCAGCACACCACCAACCGCGGCTTCTATATACCGGCTCTGCGTGTCATCGTCGTCACCGGGCAGGGCTCTCCTCACTTCGACCGGGTCTACCCCCCTGGCAAGAATCGCCACGCCGTTCCACGACTTCTGGCCCAGCCAGACCGCGCCGTAGCCGGCAGCATGGATCTCGTCGACCGGAAATGCGTCATCGACGGATTTCAGCTCCTGCAGGCACACCACATCAGGGCTTTCGCGTTCTAGCCACGCCAGCAAGGACTCCAGCCGTGCGCGGACGCCGTTGATATTGAACGTTGCGATCTTGAGATGGCCCATCGGCGCCGCTCCGGGTCGGGTAGCTTTCCAGTGTAGTTTCCCGTCCGGCTTCGTCGCCGATCACAACTCCCGAAAACCCCGTTCAGGCGCCGCCACAGCCTCCGCAGCACTGTCCGGCCTTGGCGGCGGACGCCGTCTTCGTGATCGCCACACGCCATGTGGCCGGCCCTTGCTCCAGGTAGTTCCAGGAGAACTGGCCGGGTCGTTCGATCTGGAACTGCGATTGGAGCGGCCGCGGATCGTGGTCGTTGACCAGTTCCAGCGCCTGACCGACGTCGAGCTTTGCAAACGTCGAAAAGATCAGCGGATGACGGTCGCGCGGCGCTATCGAGCGGAGGTCAAGTTGGTGGCTGGAAGCGGTGGAAACGTGCTGTGACATGTGATTCCTTTCGGTTGGGTGCGGCATCCACAAAAGATGCATTGAGAATGCATCAATAGTAGATAGCCTAATCAGAGGCACAGTTGACTTAGATCAGATCCGCACCAAGACCGGCGAGTCGCCCAGCAGGAAAAGGATGCCGCACACGAATCCGTGGCCGCTGGCAGAATGATGGCCACGCCGCCCGCACGCGCGGGACGCACGCCAGAACGCATCAAGGAGCCCCACCGCAATGAGCATGAGCAAGAGCTTTGTCGCCACCGAGCCGGCCCGCGCCGAGATCGACGCCCTGCCGGGTGCCACGCTGCTTGAGTTTGGGGCGCCATGGTGCGGCTACTGCATGCGGGCCCAGCCGCTGATCGAGGACGCCTTCAGCGGTTACCCGGCCATCCATCACATCAAGGTAGAGGACGGCAGCGGCCGCCCGCTTGGCCGCTCGTTTCGCGTCAAGCTCTGGCCGACGCTGGTGTTCCTGCGCGATGGTAAGGAAGTGGCGCGGCTGGTGCGCCCGGACGACACAAAGGACATTGCCGCTGCCATGCGGCGCATTGCGCAATAAGCACCCGGGCCGCTGACACCCGGCGGCCGCTATAGATCCAAGGGCATGGCGCTTGTGCACTTGATCTCGTCAAGGCACACGCTCGACTTCACGCCGCTTACGCCGGGGATCCGCATCAGCGTGTCCAGCAGGAAGTCGGACAAAGACTTCAGATCCTTGGCCACCACTTTCAGCACGTAGTCGATATCGCCGGTCACGGAGAAGCACTCCTGGATCTGCGCCAGTTCCGCCACAAGTCCCTTGAACTTGGACAGGTCGCGGATATGCCCGCGCTCCATCGTCACATGGATGAACGCTGTGACGCCGAAGCCCAGCGCCGAACTGTCCAGGCGCGCCTCGTAGCGCTTGATGATGCCCCCTTCCTCCAGGCGCCGATGACGGCGCAAGGTTTGCGCCGGAGACAGATTGATCGCCTCGGCAAGGTCCAGATTGGACGCGCGGCCATTTTCCTGCAGCACACCGAGCAAGCGGCGATCCGTGCGGTCAAGTTCCGGATGTTGCATTTTGATTTCCTAGACTGGCAGTTTGGCGAAATCTTATCTCATATCCGAGGGTTTTCCTGCGCCCCTAAGGAAATCCTATTTAGCTGGGCGACATATAAACTTTTCGCATGTCGAGCAGCACAGGAAGCGCCTCGAAGTGCCCCCAGAGTGCCCCCATACCGCTTCCCTGCCGCAATATTATTTCCACCCCGCATTCGCCCCCCGAGTACAGACCATGGCTGACCTGTTTGAAAACCCGATGCAACTGATGGGCTTCGAGTTCGTTGAATTCGCCTCGCCCACGCCCAACGTCCTGGAACCGCTGTTCGAGAAGATGGGCTTCACGCTGGTGGCGCGTCACCGTTCGAAGGACGTGGTGCTGTTCCGCCAGGGCGACATCAATTTCATCGTCAACAACGAGCCGCACAGCCCCGCCGCCTTCTTCGCCGCCGAGCATGGCCCCAGCGCCTGCGGCATGGCGTTCCGCGTCAAGGACTCGCACAAGGCCTACAACCGCGCGCTGATGCTGGGCGCCCAGCCGGTGGAGATTGCCACCGGCCCGATGGAACTGCGCCTGCCCGCGATCAAGGGCATTGGCGGCGCGCCGCTGTACCTGATTGACCGCTTCGAGGACGGCAAGTCGATCTATGACATCGACTTCGAATTCATCGAAGGCGTGGACCGCCATCCGAAGGGCCACGGCCTCAAGCTGATCGACCACCTGACGCACAACGTCTACCGTGGCCGCATGGCCTACTGGGCCAGCTTCTATGAGCGCCTGTTCAACTTCCGCGAAATCCGCTACTTCGACATCCAGGGCGAGTACACGGGCCTGACCTCGAAGGCGATGACCGCGCCGGACGGCAAGATCCGCATTCCGCTGAACGAGGAATCGTCGAAGGGCGCCGGCCAGATCGAGGAATTCCTGATGGCGTTCAACGGCGAAGGCATCCAGCACATCGCCTTCTCCGTCGACAACCTGCTCGAGGTCATCGACAGCCTGCAACTGGCTGGCGTCGAGCTGATGACCGCGCCGAACGACTACTACTACCAGGCGCTGGACAAGCGTCTGCCGGGCCACGGCCAACCTGTGGACCAGCTCAAGGCCCGCGGCATCCTGCTGGATGGCACGACCGAAGGCGGCAAGCCGCGCCTGCTGCTGCAGATCTTCTCGAAGACTGTGCTGGGTCCGGTGTTCTTCGAATACATCCAGCGCTCCGGCGATGATGGCTTCGGCGAAGGCAACTTCAAGGCGCTCTTCGAATCGCTCGAGCGCGACCAGATCGAACGCGGCACGCTGAAGGTCTGATCCTCCGGGGGCAATCGCCCCCCTATCCTCGTTTATCCAGATTTGTGCCGGCATCCCCCCGGATGGCGGCGCATACCCTGCGCCCGGCGCAACCCGCGCCGGTGCGCTTTATCTACAAGCGTCCACCTCCAGAGAGACGCGCCTGACATTCCACAAGAATGGGTAGAGGAAACAACTCATGCACGCTCCCGACAATCAGGGCACGCTAAAACGCGGCCTGAAGAATCGTCACATCCAGCTCATCGCGCTGGGCGGCGCCATCGGCACCGGCCTGTTCCTGGGTATCGCCCAGACCATCAAGCTGGCCGGCCCCTCGGTGCTGCTCGGCTACGCGCTGGCCGGTATCGTGGCGTTCTTCATCATGCGCCAGCTTGGCGAAATGGTCGTGGACGAGCCCGTCGCCGGCTCGTTCAGCCACTTCGCCAACAAGTACTGCGGTCACTTTGCCGGCTTCATGTCCGGCTGGAACTACTGGGTGCTCTACATCCTGGTCAGCATGGCCGAATTGTCCGCCGTGGGCATCTATGTCCAGTACTGGTGGCCTGGCATCCCGACCTGGGTCTCCGCGCTGGCGTTCTTCCTGATCATCAACGCGATCAACCTTGCCAGCGTGAAGTCGTTCGGCGAGATGGAATTCTGGTTCTCGATCGTCAAGGTCGTGGCCATCGTCGGCATGATCGTCTTTGGCGCCTACCTGCTGGCATCTGGCCACGCCGGCCCGGAAGCCAGTGTTGCCAACCTGTGGCAGCACGGCGGTTTCTTCCCGAATGGCTTCAGCGGCCTGGTGATGGCGATGGCCGTGATCATGTTCTCGTTCGGCGGCCTTGAACTGGTGGGCATCACCGCGGCGGAAGCAGACAACCCCGAGAAGAGCATCCCGAAGGCGACCAACCAGGTCATCTACCGTATCCTGATTTTCTACGTGGGCGCGCTGGCCGTGCTGCTGTCGCTGTACCCGTGGGAAAAGGTCGTCACCGGCGGCAGCCCGTTCGTGCTGATCTTCCACGCGATGAACAGCGACCTGGTGGCAACCGTGCTGAACGTCGTGGTGCTGACCGCCGCGCTGTCCGTGTACAACAGCGGCGTCTACTGCAACAGCCGCATGCTGCTGGGCCTGGCGCAACAAGGTAACGCACCGCGTTCGCTGCTGCGCGTGAATCGCCGCGGCATTCCGCTGACCGCGCTGGCCGTCTCGGCCATCGCCACCGGCATCTGCGTGGTGATCAACTACTTCATGCCGGGCCAGGCCTTTGAACTGCTGATGGGTCTGGTGGTATCGGCCCTGATCATCAACTGGGCGATGATCAGCATCATTCACCTGATGTTCCGCCGTGCCAAGCAGGCCGCCGGCAAGACCACGCGCTTCCAGAGCCTGGGCTACCCGCTGACCAACTACCTGACGCTGGCCTTCCTGGCTGGCATCCTGGTGGTGATGTTCCTGACGCCGGGTCTGCGCATCTCGGTCTACCTGATTCCGGTCTGGATGGCCGTACTTGGCGTAAGCTATCGCCTCCGGCAGAAAAACGCCGGCTCGGCCATGCCCGCCGCCAACGCCCAGATCCAGTAATTTCAGTAGTCCAGTAGTCCGTCTGTGCGGCCTGTGCGTAGCATGGGCCGCCGCCCCCTGAACCAAAAAAGCCAGACGCATCCCATGTTCGAACACATCGAAGCCTTCCCGGGTGACCCGATCCTCTCGCTCAACGAGGACTTTCAACAGGACCCCCGTACCAACAAGGTCAACCTGAGCATCGGCATCTACTTTGACGACGAAGGCCGCCTGCCCGTCATGCAGGCCGTGGCCGAAGCCGAGGCCGCGCTGCTGTCGGACATGGGCCCGCGCCCGTACCTGCCGATGGCCGGTATCGCCGCCTACCGCCAGGCCGTGCAGGCGCTGGTGTTCGGCGAAGACTGCGCCGCACGCGCGGAAGGCCGCATTGCCACGCTGCAGACGCTGGGCGGCTCGGGCGCGCTGCGCGTGGGTGCCGATTTCCTGAAGCGCTATTTCCCGAAAGCGGAAATGTGGATCAGCGATCCGAGCTGGGAGAACCACCGCGTGGTATTCGAGCGCGCCGGCTTCAAGGTCAACACCTACCCGTACTACGACGCAGCCACCGGCGGCCTGAAGTTCGACGCGATGCTGTCGGCGATCGAAGCAATCCCGCAGGGTGGCATCGTGCTGCTGCACGCGTGCTGCCACAACCCGACCGGCGTGGACCTGAACGAAGACCAGTGGCGCCAGGTGATCGGCGTACTCAAGGCACGCAAGCTGCTGCCGTTCGTCGACATGGCCTACCAGGGCTTCGGTTCCAACCTCGACGACGACGCCTTCGCCGTGCGTGAACTGGCCCGCCAGAACGTGCCGTGCCTGGTGGCCAATTCGTTCTCGAAGAATTTCTCGCTGTACGGCGAGCGTTGCGGCGGCCTTTCGGTGGTCTGCCAGAGCGCCGACGAAGCCAGCCGCGTGCTGGGCCAGCTGACTGGCGCCGTGCGCGCCAACTACAGCAACCCGCCGACCCACGGCGCTCGCGTGGTGGCCCGCGTGCTGACCACGCCCGCACTGCGCGCAAGCTGGGAGCAGGAACTGGCAGCAATGAGCCACCGCATCGCCCGCATGCGCCAGTCGATTCACGACCAGCTGCGCGAGCACGTGACCGGCGAAAAGCTGTCGCGCTACATCACCCAGCGCGGCATGTTCACGTACACGGGCCTGTCTGCAGACCAGGTAGACCGCCTCAAGAACGAGCACGGCGTGTACGTGCTGCGCTCGGGCCGCATGTGCGTGGCCGGCCTGAACGATCGCAACGTTGGTGTTGTCGCCAATGCAATCGGGCAGGTGCTGAAGGCCTGATTCGGCTGATACGGCTGACGTACGCCTTTGAAGTTGCAAGGCCACCTTCGGGTGGCCTTCGTCTTTTGAGCGACCGTGATCGGAAGCCGCCCTACTTCCAGTTAGCGGCGATCACCCCTTGCAATGCATCGTGGTAATTTTGGGGCAGTGTGCTCTGCCCGGCAGAGGGCGGGTTGAACGAGGCCATCGCACTGATCAGGTTTTCAACCTGCGTATCGAGCAACACCTTTCCATCGGCTGTCTTGAACTGCTCGATCCGGTAGGCCGAACCCGAGTACCAGTTCTGGATCGTGGTCTTGTCGGATGAACCAATCACGCTGACTTCGAGACCGGCGTCGACGCGCCGGAACCAAAGCTGGTCTGCCGTGATGCCTGAACCGAAGGCGAGGATGTCGGTGTTGGCGGCGGTGGTGTCGTAGTCGTGGATGACGTCTGCGCCGTCGCCGCGGGAGAAGTGGTAGGTGTCGTTGCCGGTGCCGCCGTCGAGGTAGTCGTCGCCAGTGCCACCATCGAGCGAATCGTTGCCGGCTTCGCCGTACAGTTCGTCATCACCCTCGCCGCCCAGCAGCGTGTCATTGCCATAGCAACCGGCCAGAACATCATCGCCTGCACCGCCATTGAGCGCGTCATCGCCACGGCCACCGTCCAGATAGTCGTTGCCCGCTCCGCCCAGCAGCACGTCGTCGCCACTGCCACCGTCCAGCCGGTCGTCTCCGTCTCCGCCATCGAGCACGTCGTTGCCGCCGAATCCGCACATCCAGTCGTTGCCAGCCAGCCCAAACAAATACTCGGCCTTTGCCGTCCCTATAAGCCGATCGAAACTGGCACCCCCGAATATTGCCGCAGAACCAAGCATCGACAGATGCTGATCGAAGATGGATTCCCCCTCCCAACTCGAATTGCGGAATAGCTGCAAAGTTTGTGATCCAAATGCTCCAGCAGTCTTCAGTGCCTCAGAGAATTCCGCCATGTAGAGTGCACCTGCGTCGCCCTTGGTCGCAAATGCTTCCCGTAGAAGCTTTACTGCGCCGGATACATTCAGCGAAACGCCAGAGTCACTGACCTCGACCCGTATCCCTTCAATAATCGGGCGGAAATGCGTCTGCAGCATCAACTGCCCATACATGTAGTCGGCAAGCTTGTCGTACGCTTCCAGCAGAAGCGGCGCGGCGCTGCCGTGAGGGTTCGGATCGCGCGTCCCCCAGCACCACGTACCCAGATAGGAATCGCCAAGAAACGCCTCGAGCGTCGCCAGCTTGCGGGCATCGCCTATGACGTTGCCATAGATCTGGCTTGCAGCACGACTGGTGGGATCCACATCGTGCACGCCAGCCCAGCGAAAGAGTAGTTCGTTCATTAACGATTGCCGGGCCGCGCTGTTCTCGGCTGCGGCAAACTGCGCAACCAGATTCTTCAGATGCCCGCCGCTGTCGCGCATCATGGCCTGGTGCAGGCTACGTACATTACCTGCGGCCTGAAGATTCGGCAGAGCTGCGACGGACTCGTCAACGGCGACCAGCTCGCGCTCAATTGTCTTGGCGCCATCCACCTTGAACCAGACATCGGTCATCGTGTGCCGGGTGCCGTCCGTTCGCTCGAAGCTGCCAACCTGTCGATGTTGGTTGCCATTGCCATCGATCACGCCAGCAGGCCCATCGCCATTTGCATTGAGCTTTCCCGGTTCGGTGTACGCAACGTCCAGGCTCTTGACTCCCGCTTCCGTTAGCGACAGCAGTTCGCCCTGCTGCACCACGCCATCGCTGTTGGTGTCGCGCCAAACGCGCAGATTGGCAAAATCGGCATCCGATGCATCGACCTTGCCATCCTTGTTCCTATCCAGTTCGGACAATGCGTGGAAGCCGTTGGTAGCCTTCTGGCCGTTTGACAACGTGCTGTTATTGCCGAACAGCTCCGTGCCGTCGTCGATCTGGCCATTACCATTACGGTCCCATACCAAGATGCCGTCATCCTTGCCCACCCATCCCGAGTTCTCTGCAAAGCCGTTGTTGTCGTGGTCGAAGTAGACGCCGGAGCCGGTGCCGATCGTTTCGACGCCGTCGCCGTCCAGGTCGAGAATGATCGGGCTGCGGGTAGTTTCAGCGCGCTTGAAGGTGTCGGCGATACCAGTGATGACGTCGCCTATGTTGTTGGTAAGGCCGCGGAGGAATTCGCTGTCGAGCCAGTACTCTTTTGTTTCTGGCCACAACGCACCTCCGAAATAGGAGCCCGCGCCGGCCGCAATCCCAATCGCAATTGCGGGAAACGCTACGGGCATGCCAACGACGACGCCAACTCCGGCCATTAGCCAGCCCATGGCGCCGGCCGCCGCCCAGCCGAGCGCGATGCTCATGCACGCAGACTCAAATGTGGATGAATTGCCGGTGCGTGCGTACTCAATCGCGCCTGCCATAAGTTGCGCCGCATCGACAGCCGGGCCGGCCAGCTTTCCGAGCGTTCCGCCCACACGAGCAAACGTTTGCGTCGCCTCAGCGCTGGCGGCTCGGGCCGCACTAAGCTCGCCTTCGAGCCACTTCCGGCTATCGATCATGCCGTCCAGGATCTGCGATGCCTTCGCATCTGAAAGCACTGCGTACTTGCGCATGATGTTGCCAATCCCGCGGTTTCCTGCCTTCTCGGCTGCCTCCGCCCATGTGTTCGCGCGCGCGGCGGCCTCGCGAAATGCCTCGCCCTGGGATCTCGCGAAGGCGTCATAGTGCTGCTGCGCGCTCAGTGCGGCCTCTCCGGTTTCCTTGGCGAGCTTGGTCACCCGCTCCGCATACTTCTTGGCACCCTCGGACCATGCACTGGCGACCGCGCCTCCGTAAGTGACAACGCCCTTACGAAATTCTTCATAGCTCATTGACGTACTCATTTCATTGATCTCCGTGAGAAAGGTTCATCCGGTGAGGGAACGCAAAAACGACCACGATGAGAGAAGCGAGATAGAAGACACCGTGCCAGAGAACTAGGCTTGCGAAAGCAATCGTGCCTGCGGCCATCGAGAGGCCGAAACGTGAGTTCGTCATACTTGCCACGAACATCTGCCCTCTCGAGTGACTGTCGGCCAGTGAGATCGGATGATTCTGTAGAGGGAAGTCAAGAATCAAAAGCAGGAGGAGACTGGCGACGATAACGCCCATCGTCCCTCGCCACGCAATCTGGAAGCGTCTTTCCTTCACGTTGCGCATTGCCCTTCTCGTCCGTGGAAAGAATGCATCTACACGTATAAGGAAATTCAGCGCCCCGACGAATGCAAGCAACATTCCGGTTGTTAGGACCACCTGTGTCACCGCAGGAAGCACGGAGATCGCAGCAACCTTGCCGGCGGCAGGGAATATTCCGACAGCGAACTCCACCCACCAAGTTCGGGACATCCACGGCCACTCAGGTAGCACCAACGTCAGTACGCCGGTGACGATCCCAACGATGAACGCATGTTTGACAAGTGCCTTGTCTGCGACATTGATGGCAACAGCATCGCCCGCAGATTGCAGGCCCACACCACAGCCGTATTGCATTGCTTTGCTCAAGTTTTTATCCATGTTCTATGACTCACCCTTCCCTCGAACCCTTTGTTCTCTGCACTATCAAGTGCGACAAGGAATGCTCAATCTCTCACCGTGCCCCTGTTCATGATCTCGGCGATCACCACCAGCCATAACGCAAATCTTCGCCACCGGTCTTCGCCCCCATAACTGACAACGCCCTTACGAAATTCCTCATAGCTCATTGACGTACTCATTTTATTAATCTCCGTAAGACAAGTTGACTCGCTGAGGGAATATGAAGACGACTGCGATGAGAGAATTTATATAGAAGAACATGTACCAAAAGTAGAGACAGGCAACAGTCATGGTGCCGGCTGCTACCGAGAATCCGGTACGAGAATTTGTCATGGCTGCCACAAACATTTGACCTCTTGTGTGACTTTCTGCCATCGAGATGGGCTGGTCTCCCAGTGGGAAATAGAGGAAAAACAGCAAGTAAAGACCACAGAAAATCACGCCAACCGTCCCTCTCCATGCGATCTGGAAGCGCCTGCCGTTCACGTTGCGCATCGCTTTTCTCACCCGAGGGAAGAATGCGTCTACGCGTATCAGAAAATTCAGTGCTCCAGCGATCGCCAGCAGCATTCCCGTTGTCATAACCACCTGTGTCACAGCAGGCAACACAGAGATCGATGAAACCTTGCCTGCAGCGGGGATCAATCCGACAGCAAACTCGACCCACCAGGTGTGGGACATCCACGGCCACTCGGGTAGCGCCAGAGCCACTACGCTGGTGAGAACCCCAATGGCTAGCCCGTGCCTCAAGAGCAATTTGTCAGCGACTTTGATCGCGGCCACATCGCTAAGAGATTGCGCACTGGTGACACTTTCATTGTGTATTGTTATACTCAAATTCTTGTGCATGATTGGTGACTTACCTTTCCCAAAAATCCTCCTAGGCTTGCATCAACAATGGCGACAGGGATTACTCAATCGCTTGCTGCATTCCTGCTTTGATTCCATCCATCATCTCGATCTCCGACGAGATTCCTCGCAACCGATCACGTCGCACGTAACTGACAACGCCCCTACGAAATTCCTCATAGCTCATTGACGTATTCATTTCATTGATCTCCGTGAGAAGGGTTTAATCGCTGAGGGACTACGAGAACAGCCACAACGAGAGAGGCGGCATAGAAGATTCCATACCAGAGCACTAGGCACGCGAAGGCAATCGTCCCTGCGGCCATAGAGAGCCCGACACGGGAATTCGTCATGCTTGCCACGAACATCTGGCCTCTCGAGTGACTGTCGGCAAATGAAAGGGGACTGTCTCGGAAAAGAGGTAAGTAGAGGAGCAGTAGCAAGAGCAGGCCTAAGAACATCGCTCCCATCGTCCCTCGCCATGCGATCTGGAACCGCCTGCCGTTGACGTTACGCATTCCCTTTCTTGCCCGTGGGAAGAACGCGTCGACGCATATCAGGAAGTGCAGCGCCCCGACAATTGCAAGCAGCATTCCAGTTGTCAGCACCACCTTAGTCACCGCCGGCAGCACAGAGATCGCTGCGACCTTGCCGGCAGCCGGGAACAGTCCGACAGCGAACTCCACCCACCAGGTGTGGGACATCCACGGCCACTCAGGTAGCACCAGGGCCAGTACGCCTGTAACGATCCCGACGGTGAGCGCGTGTCTTACGAGCGCCTTGTCGGCGATGTCGATGGCGATTACATCGCCAGGCTGC
The DNA here is from genome assembly GCF_000292345.1 of Cupriavidus sp. BIS7. GTDB lineage: Bacteria > Pseudomonadota > Gammaproteobacteria > Burkholderiales > Burkholderiaceae > Cupriavidus. The sequence goes on along the minus strand of NZ_ALOU01000025.1, from coordinate 25,732 downwards.
TGATAGCGGGCATTCCGCTCCGCCTTCATGACCGGATTCGTGTTCTTGTTCATGACCAATCTCCTACCTCTCCCTCAAACTCTCCGACCCATGCACCATCAACGGCGACAGGAAATACTCGATCACCCGCCGCTTTCCGGTTTTAACCTCCACCGTCACTGCCATCCCCGGCGATAACCTCACCTCCCGTCCGTCGATATTCATCACGGATTTCTCCAGCCGCACGCGCGTCGCGTAAATCAAACCCCGTTTCTCATCGTTGATGGCGTCCCCCGACACCGCCGTAACCGTGCCGTCGACCGTTCCGTATTTCGTATAAAGAAACGTCTCCACCTTCACCGTCGCTGTTTGGCCCGTAGTGACAAAACCAATGTCCTTGTTTTCCAAAAAGGCCTCGATTTCGACCGGGTTGTCCCTGGGGACCACGATCATCAGCGGCAGGGCCTCCGTCACCACGCTTATCAGAAACCTTATGGAAATTACAAAGCCATTTGCAGAATACTCATAGATCACCATTGTAGAAGTTGATAAACCAAAAAAATGCAGCACAAAGCACTGCCCGGATCACAACGGAAAATCCACCATCGGAAAATGGAAGCTGCCGTAACCGCACCAATATCAAAAACAATAATATTGGAGATGACATTAGCAGGACAATTTTCTTGCCATCGCCATTAGCAACCCGAAGTGGTAAAAACTCATATCCGAGCAACAAGCCGACGGCCATTAGCAGACTCAAAGAAGACAGCACAAAACACACCAAGCCATCTAATGTTTTACTGCTCGCCACGAAATATTCTTTTACGCCAATATTTTCATCGATTCTCGTCATAGCTCAGACCATTTCAGAATGAACGACAATATCGAGGACCGCGTCGAGTTGATTTTGTCGCCGCCCGACATACATCCTATGTATCTATGATCCTTAGTTTTTTCGGCAAGCCAGATACCCCATCCCGACATACTTTCCGGAACCCATTATTTACCTCCTCTTAGAAGCCTGATAGCTTCAAAGAAACTGCCGACCAAAAATGAGACCACCACAGCCAGAACGACGTGACTCAGCAACGCCCCCAACTTGAATCTCCCAAGAATCCACCACCCCCCAAAGAAGACGAAAAAGAGCCTACAAATAACTTCCCTAACAAATGGATTACCTGTGATCCATACTTTTCGATATTCCAATGGAATCATCCGCATGGCCTTGACCTCCACAATGAAACGGAAACCGGCAAGAACAACCACAAAAAACGACATAATTTCTGCCTTTCCATGAAGACATCCTTGAACGAACTCGCTGGTTCCAACCAGGAGACCCAGAGAACAAGCAAGAAGCAGAAGCAATACATTTGCGATGCTTAAGTATTTCTCCATATCTCGAATATTTTTGTATCATTCCTCACTCAACGATTTCACAGAGGAAACCTTACCGACAACAAATCCATTGGCGTTGGATGCAATACAAGCGGCCACGCGACCACAAGCGGGAATACGAACGCAGCAACACTTGCAATCACGACACCCCACACTCGACTCGCACTCATGAATAATCGCCCCCTCTTAAAACAAGAAAATCTCGAATCTCATAATCCACTCGCCACAAATTTCGCTGGCACCCCTTCTCCATAATTGCGGTTATCGTTCTCTCAAACTCTCCGCCCCATACACCATCAACGGCGACAAAAAATACTCAATCACCCGCCGTTTCCCGGTTTTAACCTCCACCGTCACTGCCATCCCCGGCGATAACCTCACCTCCCGTCCGTCGATATTCATCACGGATTTCTCCAGCCGTACGCGCGTCGCATAAATCAACCCCCGTTTCTCGTCGTTAATGGCATCCCCCGACACCGCCGTAACCGTGCCGTCGACCGTTCCGTATTTCGTATAAAGAAACGTCTCCACCTTCACCGTCGCTGTTTGGCCCGTAGTGACAAAACCAATGTCCTTGTTTTCCAGAAAAGCTTCGATTTCGACCGGGTTGTCCTTGGGCACCACGATCATCAGCGGCTGGGCCTCTGTCACCACGCCGCCCACCGTGTGCACGGCGAGTTGCTGGACCGTTCCGTCGACTGGCGCCACAAGCCGGGTCAGCGTCGTGCGCATGTCCGCCTTGCGCAGCTCCTGCTCGAGTGCTGCGAGCTTCTGTTGTGCGTCATTGAGGCTGTCGAGTTGCGCGCGCCGCGTTTCGGCAGAGAGGGCGGCAAGCTGGCTGCGTGCTTCGGTGATGGCCGCGTCGATCTCGTTCAGGCGGCTGCGCTGCGCGGCCAGGTCGGCCTCCTGCTCGATGCGGACCTGTTCGCGCTCGTAGTAGCCGTGTTTCGAGACAAAGTTCTTCTCGACGAGCGTCTTGAAGTCGTTTGCGCGCTGCTGGGCCAGCGGCACGGTGCGTTCGAGCTTGCGGACCAGTTCCAGCGTGGACTGGCGCTCGGCGGTTCGTCGTTGCAGGTCGGCTTCGATGCGGATGCGGCGGGAGGCGTATTCGGCGTAGTGCCCGTCCAGCAGCCGTGTGGCATCGAGGAAATCGGCCTCGGGCGTGTTCTCAGGGCGGGCCAGCGACGGTAGGCGCCCCTGCTCGATGGCGGTGATCATGGCGCGCGAGCGGGCCATCTGGAGTGTGGCCGCTACCCGCTCCACCTTTAGACGCTGCTGGTCGGCCTGTGCGGCGGTGGGATCGAGTTCAATCAGCACGTCGCCGGTCTTGACGGCCTGGCCGTCGGTCACGTGGATCGCCGTGACTTTGGAGGTCTCAAGCGGTTGGATCAGTTTCGTGCGGTCGTTCGGCACGATCTTTCCCTGCGCCGAGGCCACGATGTCCATCTTGCCGAAGATGGCCCACGCCAACGCGATGGTGGCGAAGGCCATCAGCAGCCAGAGGACCACTCTCGGTGCGGCAGATGGGGGCGTCTCCACCAGCGATAGCGCGGCGGGCAGGAAGTCCGCCTCGCCTCGCCGGTAGGTGCCGGCATCGTGCTGCCTGCGCTCCCGCCACGCGTGGGCAAACGCCCGGCCGTATCGCGCCAGCAGGTCCCCGATCGATCGGAAGTACAGGGTAGCGTGCTTCATCATCGGGCCTGCAACGCGTGAAGTCGCGCGTAGTGGCCATCGGCCTTCGCGATCAGTTCGTCGTGCGAGCCGACCTCGACGATCTCGCCCCGGTCCATGACGATGATCCGGTTGGCCTCCCTGACGGCGGACAACCGATGCGCGATGATCAGCACCGTGCGGCCGCGGCAGATGGCCTTCATGTTGTCCTGGATAACGCGTTCGGACTCGTAGTCGAGCGCGCTGGTGGCTTCGTCGAAGATCAGGATGCGCGGATTGACCATCAGCGCACGCGCTATTGCAATGCGCTGGCGCTGCCCGCCTGAAAGCGTGGCGCCGTGCTCGCCCACCAGCGTGTCGTATCCCTCCGGCAGTTCGGCGATGAAATCGTGCGCGCCAGCAAGTCTGGCGGCGCGCATCACGGCGTCCAGCGGCGCGCCCGGATCGGTCAGTGCGATGTTGTCGCGAATCGAACGCGCGAACAGTGTGTTGTCCTGCAGCACCACGCCGATTTGCCGGCGCAGTGACGTCGCATCGACCATGGCCAGGTCAATGCCATCCACGAAAATGCGTCCCTGCTCGGCCAGGTACAGGCGCTGGATCAGCTTGGTCAGCGTGCTCTTGCCCGAGCCGGAGCGTCCCACGATGCCGATCACCTCGCCCGCCTCCACCTGCAGCGAGACGCGGCGCAAGACCTCCGGCATGTTGGGCCGATAGCGGAACACCACCGCGTCCAGCGTGATCTGGCCGCGCACCGGCGGCAACGTGGTTTTCGCGCCGGTGCCTTCCGTACGGGTGTTCAGGATGTCGCCCAGGCGCTGCACGGAGATCCCGGTCTGCTGGAAATCGGTCCATAGCTGGGCCAGGCGCATGACCGGTTGCGCCACCTGTCCGGCGAGCATGTTGAATGCGATCAACTGGCCCACGGTCAGACTGCCTTCGATCACCAGCTTGGCACCGAAGTACATCGTGGCTACCGTGACCAGCTTGCTGACCAGCGTCACGCCGGAATTGGCCAGCGTGCCCACCGTGGTAGTGCGAAAGCCCGACGACACATAGGCGGCAAGCTGGTTGTCCCACTTGCGCGTCCACTGGGGCTCCACCGCCATCGCCTTGATCGTGTCAATACCGCCGATCGTTTCCACGAGGAACGCCTGGTTCTCGGCGCCGCGGTTGAACTTCTCGTGCAACCTGGCGCGCAGCAGCGGCGTCCAGAGCGCGGAAAGCAGCACGTAGCACGGCAGCGAAATCACCACGATCAGCGTCAGCCAGCCGCTGTAATGGAACATCACCGCGAGGAATATCACCGAGAACACCAGGTCCAGCACCACGGTGATGCTGTTGCCCGTCAGGAAATTGCGGATCGTCTCCAGTTCCCGTACCCGTGCCACGGAGTCGCCAACCCGGCGTGACTGGAAGTAGGAGAGCGGCAAGGCCAGCAGATGGCGAAACAGCCTGGCGCCCAGCTCCACATCGATACGGCTGGTGGTATGGGCAAACAGGCCCGTGCGCAAACCCGTCAGCACGACCTCGAACAGGATGACCACCAGCAGGCCGACAGCGATCACATCGAGCGTGGTGAAGCCGCGATGCACAAGCACCTTGTCCATCACCACCTGGAAGAACAGCGGGGTGATCAGCGCGAATATCTGCAGAACCGCCGACACCACCACCACTTCGCCTAGCAGGCGGCGATACTTGACGATGGCCGGGATAAACCACGTGAAATCGAACCTGGCAAGCTCGCCCGCCATCGATTCACGCGACGCGAACTGAATCAGTTCGCCGTTCCACCAAGCCTCGAACTCGTCGAACGAACGTACCTCGGCGCGCTGGGCGCGTGGGTCATGAATCAGGCATTGGCCATTTTCCAGCTTGGCAAGTACCACGAAGGTGCCGTCCTTGCCCACGGCAACCGCGGGAAGCGAAGCCTTGCCAAGCCGATCGGCGCGAAGGCGGCTCGCCTTTGCCGATAGCCCGAGCTTTCTGGCGGCCAGCAGCATCTCCTGCGTGGTCAGCGTCGCTCCCGCTCGAAACTCATGACTGATCTGCGCAGCCTCGACCGGCAGCGAATGCAGTCGCGCGATCAGGCACAGGCACTCGATACCGGTATCGACGGCGTTGAGACGCGCGTCACCGCTGGTCTCACCGTTCTCGGGGACCAGCGCAAGCGGCGGGCGTTCGCTCATGAGCGGTCAGCCCTATTTCGTGGAAATGCTATGAACTGGATGTTGTCTGGAGAACTGCCGGAGAACTGCTGCGCGCTGTGCACACGCGCGGGCACCCCTTCGGTGCCGAGGCATCGCTGAGTCATGACCGTTCTGTGTTCCCTGAAGGTGCTGCTGTTGTGTTTTCTTGTGGCCCGGCTGGCAAGAATTGGCGTCGCGATCAGCGGCCGCGCCTTGCCCTTGAAACCGGAACGCAGAGTCTTGCACAGGTCATGGCGGTTGCATTCATCGGCCATCGGTCAAGGGTTGATCGATGACAACCACGCTTCTGATTCCGATGTGCAATCAGCCTGTCTGGCAATGCTGATCCGCGACGAAACCACGGTTCGAGGGCCTTGTTCTTTTCCCGCCCCGCGTTTTCTCTTATGATGCCGCCCACCTCAACGGCCGGCAGCCTATGTCCAATACGAATTCAACACCCAGCGCCCCCGCGCCCGGTCTGCGCCGCACGCTGCGGGCACGCCATCTGACCATGATCGCCATTGGCGGATCGATCGGCACCGGGCTTTTCGTCGCCTCGGGCGCCACCATCGCGCAGGCAGGCCCGGGCGGTGCGCTTGCCGCATATGTCCTGATCGGGGCGATGGTCTACTTCCTGATGACCAGCCTTGGCGAGCTTGCGGCCTACATGCCGGTGTCCGGTTCGTTCGCCACGTATGGCGCGATGTACGTGGACGAAGGCTTCGGCTTCGCGCTTGGATGGAACTACTGGTACAACTGGGCCGTGACGATTGCGGTGGAGCTTGCCGCCGCGCAGCTTGTGATGCAGTACTGGTTCCCCGATACGCCAGGCGTGCTGTGGAGCGCGCTGTTCCTGGGCCTGATGTTCGCGCTCAATGCAATCTCAGTGCGCGGTTTCGGCGAAGCCGAGTACTGGTGCGCGCTGGTCAAGGTGGTCACGGTAATCGCGTTCATCGGCATCGGCACGCTGATGATTTTCGGCATCCTGCGCGGCGACGTTGCGCATGTCGATGGGCTGGCCAACCTGACTGCTGGCGATGCGCCCTTCGTCGGCGGGCTACCCGCGATGATCGGCGTGGCGATGATCGCCGGCTTCTCGTTCCAGGGCACCGAACTGATCGGCGTGGCCGCTGGCGAATCAGCAGACCCGGCAAAGACCATTCCGCGCGCGGTGCGGCAGGTGTTCTGGCGCATCCTGCTGTTCTACGTGCTGGCAATCCTGATCATCGGCATCCTGATTCCGTACACCGATCCGAGCCTGCTCAAGAGCGATGTGCAGACGGTGGGCGTTAGCCCGTTCACGCTCGTGTTTCGCCATGCCGGGCTGGCCTTTGCCGCCGGCGTGATGAACGCGGTGATCCTGACCGCCGTGCTGTCCGCAGGCAACTCGGGCATGTACGCGTCCACGCGCATGCTCTACAACCTGGCCACCGAGGGCCGCGCGCCGCGCATCTTCGCGCAGCTCACGCGCAACGGCGTGCCGCTGGTCGCGCTGCTGGCCACCACGGCGGTTGGCGCGCTGTGCTTCCTGACCTCGCTGTTCGAAAGCAAGTCGGTCTACCTCTGGCTGCTGAACCTGTCCGGCATGACCGGCTTTATCGCCTGGCTTGGCATTGCGGTCAGCCACTATCGTTTCCGCAAGGGCTTCGTGGCGCAGGGGCTCGACCTTGACCGGCTGCCTTATCGCTCGCCGTTCTTCCCATACGGCCCGATCTTTGCGTTCGCGCTGTGCCTGATCGTCACGCTGGGCCAGAACTACCAGGCATTCGCGGACGGCAAGGTCGATTGGGTAGGCGTGGCCGCCACGTATGTCGGCATCCCGATCTTCCTGCTGGTCTGGCTTGGCTACCGCGTGGCGCGCAAGTCGCGCTTCGTGAGCTACGCCGACATGAAGTTCCCGGCGCTGCCAGTTGCCGAAGAGGAAGTGCGCCCGGCACGGCCGCTGGTCCCCGTGTCAGCGGACTAAGGCCGGGTTCCCGGGGGGGAGCCCCGGGAACCACGCTTCTGCAGCCTCCGCGCGAAGCGTTTACCATCCTCGTCTCGCCTTCATCATCACGAGGATCACATGGCAGACTTGTCCGCCTTTCCCATTACCCGCAAATGGCCGGCGCAGCATCCGGACATCCTGCAGCTTTACTCGCTGAATACCCCCAACGGCATCAAGGTATCGCTGATGCTCGAGGAAACCGGCCTGCCGTATGAACCGCACCTGGTCCGCTTCGACAAGAACGACCAGTTGACGCCGGAATTCCTGTCGCTGAACCCGAACAACAAGATCCCGGCGATCATCGACCCGAACGGTCCGGGCGGCAAGCCGCTGGCGCTGTGGGAATCGGGCGCGATCCTGATCTACCTGGCCGAGAAGACCGGCAAGTTCATGTCGGCCGATCCGGCCCTGCGGTACGAGACGATCCAGTGGGTCATGTTCCAGATGGGCGGCATCGGCCCGATGTTCGGCCAGGTTGGCTTCTTCAACCGCTTTGCCGGCAAGGACTTCGAGGACAAGCGCCCGCGTGACCGCTATGTGGCCGAATCCCGCCGCCTGATCAGCGTACTGAACGATCGCCTGCGCGGCCGCCGCTGGATCATGGGCGACGACTACACGATCGCCGACATGGTCACGTTCCCGTGGGTCCGCAATCTGCTGGGCTTCTATGAAGCGGGCGATCTGGTTGGCATCCAGGACTTCCCGGAAGTCACGCGCGTTCTGGACGCCTTCATGGCCCGCCCCGCCGTGCAGCGCGCCATCAATATCCCGAAGCGCCCCGAGTAAGCATGGTCATGCGGGGTAGCCCAGCGATGCACTGATCGCCGCGGCTTCCTCGCGCACCGCGCGGCCGACCGGCCCGTCTATCGAAGCATCGAAGCCACCGGTCGCGCCCAGCGCCGTCAGCACCGCGCAGACACGCCCCGTGTAGTCGCGCACCGGCGCCGCCACGGCGCTGATCCCCTTCAGATTGGTATCGCGTACCGCCGCGCAGCCCTGCGCGCGCACGGGTTCGCGCAATTGCCCAAGCGGATCGTCCGCATCGAGCAGCGCGCGCTGGTCCGGCGTCAGCGCATCCAGTTCCGCAAGCGCCAGCGCCTGCACGCTCGATTCGTCGAGCATGCCCAGGAACACGCGCCCGGTGGCCGACCACAGCAGCGGCATCACCGATCCGACACGCACGTTCACCGTGACCGGCAGTCCCGGTTCCTCGATGCGCACGATGGTCGGCCCCTTGTTGCCCATCACGGCGACGAAGCATGTCACTTCCAGCCGCTCGCGCAGGCGGATCAGCGAGGCCTCCGACAGACGCAGCGGGTCGGCCTGCCGCATCGCCGCCAGCCCGATCTGCAGCGCCTCGAAGCCAAGGTGGTACTGCTGCGTGCCCGCCTCCTGCGCCACAAACCCCTCCTCCATCAGGCTCACCAGATAGCGGTGGACCTTGGCCGGGCTTTCGTCGATCTGCGCGGCGATGGCGGTCAGGCTGGCGCGGCCGCCCAGGCGCGCCAGCCCCTTGAGCACGGCCATGCCGGTTTCGGCGGCCTGCACGCGCTGGCGGCGCTCGCGCGGGCGCGGGGCTGGGGCTGGAACCGCGGCGGGGGCGGATTTGTCGGGTGTCGTAGACATGGCGGCTGAGGTTAACCCTCAATTCAACGATTACGCAATGCGTATATGATTTACGCAAAACAGGCCAAATACCATCCGGCCAAACACCGAGGAGACAACCCGATGCCCCGCTTTCAGCCTGCAGCGCTGCTTGTTTCGACCGTCGCGACCGTTGCGTCCGTGACGTGCATGACCTTCACCGCCGCCGCGCACGCCGCCGACACCTATCCGACCAAGCCCATTCGCTGGATCGTGCCGTACGCCGCCGGTGGCGGCTCGGACTTCCTGGCGCGCACGATCGGCAAGGGGCTGTCGGAAAAAATCGGCCAGCCAGTGGTCGTGGACAACAAGCCTGGCGGCAACACGGCGATCGGTGCGACCGAGACCGCGCGCTCGCAGGCCGATGGCTACACAGTGCTCTCCGCCGACAACGGCACGCTGGTGTTCAACCCCGTCCTGTACAAGACGCTGTCCTATAACCCGACCCGCGACCTCGCGCCCGTCACGCTGATCGGTCGGTTCCCGATGATCCTCGTAGTGGGTCCGGGCAGCACGGCAAAGACGGCGCAGGAATTCATCGCCCAGGTCAAGGCCACGCCGGGCGGCATCAACTATGGCTCGGCCGGTGCAGGCAGCCCCCATCATCTGGCGATGGAGTTGCTCAAGGTGGAAGCGCACCTGACCATGACGCACGCGCCTTACCGGGGCGCGGGGCCGGCACTCTCCGATGTGGCCGCCGGCCAGATCCCGGCGATGATGGTCGACTACGCGGCCGGCGCAGGCTTTATCAAGGGCGGCAAGGTACGCCCGCTGGCAGTGGCCAACGCCACGCGGCTGCCGCAGTTGCCTGACGTGCCGACATTCGCCGAGCTTGGTTTCAAGAACGTAGAAGCCGCCGCACTGGTTGGAATGGTGGTACCCGCGGCCACACCGCCCGACGTGATTGCCACGCTGAACAAGCAGGTGGTGGCCGCGATCAAGGACCCGGGCATCAACAAGAAGCTTGTCGAGTTCGGCGTGGAGCCGGTGGGCAACTCGCCCGCGCAATACACGGACCTGCTGCGCAATGAAACCACGCGCTGGACCAAGCTGATTCACGACCTGAAGATCTCCCTGGACTAAGCCATGTCGCAGACGAACGCGCCGGCCCGCAGCGGCGGCTGCCCCATCGACCATAGCGCGCTGCGCGCGCCCGACGGTTGCCCGGTCAGCCATCAGGCCGCCGCGTTCGATCCGTTTGAAGACGGCTACCAGCAGGACCCGCCCGAGTATGTGCGCTGGTCGCGCGAGCAGGAGCCGGTGTTCTTCAGCCCGAAGCTTGGCTACTGGGTGGTGACGCGCTACGACGACATCAAGGCGATTTTCCGCGACAACATCACCTTCAGCCCATCCATCGCGCTGGAGAAGATCACGCCGACGGGCGACGAAGCCAACGCCGTGCTGGCGTCATACGGCTACGCGATGAACCGCACGCTCGTCAATGAAGACGAGCCCGCGCACATGCCGCGCCGCCGCGCGCTGATGGAGCCGTTCACGCCTGCTGAACTGGCTCACCACGAGCCGATGGTGCGCAAGCTTGCACGCGAGTATGTCGACCGCTTTATCGACGACGGCCGCGCGGATCTGGTCGACCAGATGCTCTGGGAAGTGCCGTTGACCGTGGCGCTGCATTTCCTCGGCGTGCCCGAGGAAGACATGGACATGCTGCGCCAGTATTCGATCGCCCATACGGTCAATACGTGGGGCCGGCCGAAGCCCGAGGAGCAGGTGGCCGTGGCCCATGCCGTTGGCAATTTCTGGCAACTGGCCGGCCGCATCCTGGACAAGATGCGCGAGGACCCGTCCGGCCCCGGCTGGATGCAGTACGGGCTGCGCAAGCAGCGTGAGCTGCCCGAGGTGGTCACCGATTCCTATCTGCACTCGATGATGATGGCCGGCATCGTGGCGGCGCACGAGACCACGGCCAACGCATCGGCCAATGCGATCAAGCTGCTGCTGCAACACCCCGACGTCTGGCGCGAAATCTGCGAAGACCCTGCGCTGATCCCTAATGCGGTGGAGGAATGCCTGCGCCACAACGGCTCGGTGGCGGCATGGCGGCGCATTGTCACGCGTGACGCCGAGGTTGGCGGCATTGCGCTGCCGGCGGGCAGCAAGCTGCTGATCGTCACGTCGTCCGCCAACCATGACGAACGCCATTTTGCCGATGCCGACCTGTTCGACATTCATCGCGACAACGCCAGCGACCAGCTCACGTTCGGCTACGGCTCGCACCAGTGCATGGGCAAGAACCTCGCGCGCATGGAGATGCAGATCTTCCTGGAGGAACTGACCCGCCGCCTGCCCCACATGCGCCTGGCCAAACAGCGCTTCACCTACGTGCCGAATACCTCGTTCCGTGGACCGGAGCACCTGTGGGTCGAATGGGACCCGACACGGAACCCGGAGCGCACCGATCCGTCCGTGCTGGCCCCGCGCGACGCCGTGCGCATTGGTGAGCCGACCGGCGGGACCACAGGCCGCACGCTTGTGGTCGAGCGCGTCGAGCACGCCGCAGACAATGTGGTGAAGATCCGGCTGGTGTCGCCAGACAGCCGGCCGCTGCCACGCTGGTCGCCGGGCTCGCATATCGACGTCGAATGCGGCAACACGGGCATCTCGCGCCAGTATTCGCTGTGCGGCGACCCCGCCGATACGGGCGCGTTCGAGATTGCAGTACTGCGCGAGCCTGAAAGCCGTGGAGGCTCCGCCTGGATGCACTCAAGCCTGCACGCCGGCGACAAGCTCAAGGTACGTGGCCCGCGCAACCACTTCCGGCTGGACGAAGGTTGCCGGCGCGCGATCTTTGTTGCCGGGGGCATTGGCGTGACGCCTGTCAGCGCCATGGCGCGGCGTGCGCGCGAACTCGGTATCGACTACACGTTCCACTATTGCGGGCGCGCGCGGCCTGCCATGGCGATGGTCGACGAACTGCGCGCGCTGCATGGCGACCGCCTGCACGTCTACGCGCGCGACGAAGGCCAGCGCGCCGACTTCGCGCAATTGCTCGGCACGCCCGACGCGGACACGCAGGTCTATGCCTGCGGCCCGGCACGCATGATCGAAGCGCTGGAGAATTTGTGTGCCGCGTGGCCCGAGGATGCACTACGGGTTGAACACTTCAGTTCGACGCTGGGCACCCTTGACCCCGCCAGGGAGCAGCCGTTCACGGTCGAGTTGAAAGACTCGGGGCTGACGCTCGAAGTACCTGCCAATCAAACGCTGCTGGCCACACTACGCAGCGCGAACATCGACGTACAAAGCGATTGCGAGGAAGGCCTGTGCGGATCGTGCGAAGTGCGCGTGCTGGCCGGCGAGATCGATCACCGCGACGTGGTGCTGACGCGCACCGAGCGCGAGGCGAACAATCGGATGATGGCCTGCTGCTCGCGCGCGGTGAAGGGCGGGAAGATTGTGCTGGTGCTGTAGGCGCGCCGTGGTTGTTGATGCGCTGAACCCTCTCCCCCTGCCCCTCTCCCGCAGAGCGGGAGAGGGGAGCCAACCGACAGAATTCGACATGCCCTTGGTGGTCTCCCCTCTCCCGCACGCGGGAGAGGGGTCGGGGGAGAGGGCCAGCGCGTCAAAAGGCAATCACGCGCATCGTCGCACCCATCAAGGATGCCGCGCCAGTACCCCGCGAATCGTTTCGGCCAGGTCCTTGGCCAGGAACTTCGACACATAGGCGTCCGCGCCGACCTTGCGCACGTGTTCCTCGCTGGCCTCGCCGGACAGCGAGGAGTGAATCACCACGGGCAGCGATTTCAGCCGCGCATCGGCCTTGATCTTGCGCGTCAGCGTAAAGCCGTCCATCTCCGGCATTTCCAGGTCGGTCAGCACCAGCGCGACCTCGTCGCGGATGTTTTGCCCCTTGCTGGCGGACAAGTCGGCGATCTGGCCCAGCATGTCCCAGGCTTCCTGACCCGTCTTGGTCATCACCACCTGCACGCCCATCGCCTTGAGGCCGTTCTCGATCAGGCCGCGCGCCAGTGCGGAGTCGTCGGCGCACAGTACCTTGCTGCCCGGACGGATGTTCAGTGCCGGGCCAACGGTGGCCGGATCGACATCGGGCTGGCGCGTGGGCAGCACGTCGCGCAGGATCTGCTCGACATCGAGCACCTGCACGAGGCGCGGATTCTCGCCACCTGCGTCAAGCCTGGCGATGCTGGTTACCAGCCCGCCCTTCACGCTGGTTTCGGCGGAAACTACCTGGCTCCAGTCCATGCGGACGATTTCCTCGACCGCCTCGACGGCGAAACCCTGTGTCGAACGCGCATACTCGGTCACGAGCATGATGTTCAGGCCGGATTTCGGCTTGCACTCCAGCAGGCGCGGCAGGTCGATGACCGGGATCACCTGGCCGCGAATATCGGCCATGCCCAGGATCGACGGCTCGGCACCCACCACGGTCGTGATCTGCGGCATCACCAGGATCTCGCGGACCTTGAACACGTTGATGCCGAACAGTTCGGACTGCCCGCTGTGTGTCGCTTCTCCCAGTCGGAACAACAGCAACTCGAACTGGTTGTTGTTGGTCAGGTTGGTGCGCTCGTCGATGTCTCTCATCGCGCTGGTCATGCTCATGCTCCGCTGGGGTAGGTGATTACGGGTGTTGCCGAAGGACTATCGGCCACGGCCACTTCAACCTTTAGCCTGCCGGTGGGCCGAATTGGTGGTTGTGACGGCGGTTGTGACGGATACCGCGCCCGGCTTGCTGCCTTGTGCGCCACCGAGGGAAATCCCTGAGCCGTGGAAAGCACCGGAAACCCCGGATTATTCGGCACCCGGCATGTTCCGCATGTCCCACCGATGATGAAGCGGGCGTTGCGCTGGCCTACCTTTGAGCCTCGCCGGATCCCGCCCGTCAGAGGTGGCCGACCGGCCCCGGCCCGATGGCCGGACACCGAGGAAAGAGCAACCCGCACCCCTGGTCCATGCCCATGGACCAACCGATGCCGACGGGAACTCTGCCCTCGCAACCGGAACCACGTGAGACGAGGCCGACGCCCGATCCGTACGCGGACGTGCGCGGTGCCCCTGCAAGGAGACAGTCAATCATGATCGAACAGCCCTATCCGTCCGTCACGGACGCGGATGCCGCTCGCCCCAGCGCGGAAGGCAAGATCGACCAGTATTTCCAGATCAGCGCGCGCGGCAGCACGCAGCGCCGCGAGATCGTCGCCGGCATCACCACCTTCATGGCGATGGTCTACGCCGTATTCGTCGTTCCCGGCATGCTCGGCAAAGCCGGATTCGATACCAGCGCGGTCTTCGTCGCCGTATGCCTGACCACGGCATTCGGCTCCGTGCTGATGGGCCTGTGGGCCAAGCTGCCAATCGCCATTGGCTGCGCCATCTCGCTGACCGCGTTCATGGCCTTCGGCCTGGTGCTGGGCCAGCATCTGTCGCCCGCGGTTGCGCTGGGCGCGGTATTCCTGATGGGCGTGGTGTTCACGGCGATCTCGGTCACCGGCGTGCGTAGCTGGATCCTGCGCAACCTGCCTGCGGGCGTGGCGCACGGCGCCGGCATCGGCATCGGTCTGTTCCTGCTGCTGATCGCATCGAATGACGTTGGACTCGTGGTCAAGAATCCCGGCCCGGGCCTGCCTGTGGCACTGGGGCATTTCACGTCGCTTCCGGTGATCATGTCGGTCCTGGGCCTGGCCGCGATTTTCGGCCTTGAGCGCCGTCGCGTGCCGGGCGGCATCCTGCTGGTGATCGTGGCGATCTCCGCGCTTGGCCTGGTGCTGGACCCGTCCGTCAAGTTCACTGGCGTGTTTGCGCTGCCGTCGCTGTCGGCGCCGGGCCACACGTCGCTGATCGGTGCGATGGACATTCGCGGCGCGCTGTCCGCCGCCGTGCTGCCTAGTGTGCTGGCGCTGGTGATGACCGCCGTTTTCGACGCCACCGGCACGATCCGCGCCGTGGCCGGTCAGGCCAACCAGCTCGACACCACGGGCCGCATCCACAACGGCGGCCGCGCGCTTACCGCCGACTCGGTCAGCTCGATCTTTTCGGCCTTCTTTGGCGGCGCCCCCGCTGCGGCCTATATCGAATCGACGGTGGGCGTGGCCGCGGGCGCACGCACGGGCCTGGCCGCAGTCACCGTTGGCCTGCTGTTCCTGGCCGTGATGTTCTTCTCGCCGCTGGCCGGCCTGGTGCCGTCCTACGCCACAGCTCCGGCGCTGATGTACGTGGGCCTGCTGATGCTGTCGAGCGTTTCGCGCCTGCATATGGACGATCTGGTCGATGCGCTTTCGGGCCTGGTCTGCGCAGTATTTATCGTGCTGACCTGCAATATCGTCACCGGCATCATGCTTGGCTTCAGCACGCTGGTGGTCGGCCGCATCGTCTCGGGCGAATGGCGCAAGCTGAATATCGGCACAGTGGCCATTGCCGTGGCACTGGTCACTTTCTATGCAGGTGGCTGGGCGATCTGACAGAGCGGCCAATCACCGATAAAGATGTCTCCTCCACCTGGGATCACCGGTGGATTTCCGAGCCTCCGGGTACTTTCCCCCGGAGGCTTTTTTTTTCGTTTTCCCTCCCCGATTGCGCATGCCCTGGCGCAGCCAGATTCCAGTCGCGCCGAAAACCTGACAAGAATATCGGCGCCGACAGTCACTGGCGGCGAAGACATCATGTAAATCGTCCCCCAATCGAAATCCGATCGGTGCAACCATCGAAATCCGCTTATCGGGCTAGCGGCGATACGAATTCACAATAATCCGGGTGGTCAATCTGCCGCGTTTTGGTTAGCATGCGGCTCAGCGCCAGCCGGAAGAATTCCTTCACGATATCGGGCTGCCTTGCGCGAGCTATGCACTGAATTGCAGCACATCCAACACGGTATTTTTGCAGCTTGTGTTTGAATCGTGCTTTTCCGGATATTTATTTGTACTATTTTCTATAGTGCGGTGGCGTTACGAAGTCTGTAACATGCCGCATGCAATCTGAAACGGGGATCCAAAAAATGCCGACCTACAAGCAATTGCTGGCTGAAAAAGAAGCTCTGGAAGCCAAGCTCAATGAAGTCCGTGCCAATGAAGTGGCTGGCGTGATCGAACAGATTCGCCAACTCATGGCGGATTACGATCTGACTGTCGAAGATATTGCACCGAAGCGCCGTCGCGGGCGTCCGGCCGGTAGCGGCACCGGCACCGGTACCGCTGCGGCACGCAAGACGTCGTCGCTGCCGCCGAAGTATCTCGATCCGAAGACCGGCAAGACCTGGTCGGGTCGCGGCCGCGCACCGGCCTGGCTCGGCAAGCGTCCTGAGCGCTTCCTGATCGAACAGGCGTAATCACGCGGCTGGCGCCCGGCACGCGGCGCAAGGCACGCCAATCAGCGCGCCTCGCACAGATATTCGCTGCGCAGCGCGCGGAAACCCTGCTGTGTCGGCTCCAGCGCCACCGTTGCGCTGCCGTCTTCCGCCGGCTGCAGCCGCAGCACACGGGCCGAGCAATGCTCGGCCTTTTCATCTCTTGAATACCGGATCTCGTACTGCGCGCCCGCCTGCGGGATGAATGACACCCCTGCCGCGCAGCGAACCTCCTCTGCCGGCGGCGCTGCCGTCGAGGTCACGGCAACATAAAGCCGCTTGCCCACTGCCACCTTGCGTTCGCGCGTTCGCGACGGCGGCTCGGGCGAACTGCCGGCCATTTCCAATCCCCTGTCACGCCCCATCGCCGCAAGCTGTTTGCCCGTGCCCGCCAGCACCAGTGGCCAGGGCGCCTTGGGGCAGCTGGACGGGTCCAGCACGTTGAACGTCGTCCGGTCGTCGGTGCTGGTCATCACGCGCACACTGGCGTACGGAGCGTCGGGAGGCACGCGATACTGCGTCATGCAACCGCCCAGTACGGCAGCGGAAAGGACGCAAGACATGGCAGCAAACCGGATCGAGCGCATAGCAAGCACAAAGCCGAAAGTTGACCGAGAATGACGCCAAAGCATAGCCGGGCAGCATCTTCCCCGGCGTGCGCTGTAACACTTTGAGGATATCCACAGATTCTGTGGATATCCTGACCCGACGACTCGCGCGGGCCCTGTATGTGCGGCATCGCACTGGACTGCTCAAAATTTCAGCAGACCGATCTTCCTCCGGTCCCGATGCGTGAACTAATCAATGTACGTCATGAATGGGCGCGCCCCAAGGCCGGGCCGCCATCGGCCCCGCCGGGCGGATTGTCACGCCAGCGCTCGGCCAGGAAATCGACAAAGGCACGCACGCGTGGCGGCGCCAGACGACGTTGCGGCATAACGGCGTAGATGCCGTTGGTGGCGAGCGGATAGTCGGGCAGTACCTGTACCAGACGACCGGCGCGCAGGTCGTCGCAGACATGCCACACCGAGTGCATGGCGATGCCAAGACCGGCCAATGCGGCGTCGGCCAGCAGTTCTCCAGTATTGGCTTCCACGCGGCCGCGCACCCGCACGGCAACTTCGCCCCCTGCGCCGTCGCCGAGCCGCCAGACATCGGCACGCCCCTGGCTCCCAACCAGGATCAGGCACTGATGATTGGCAAGATCCTGCGGCGTACGCGGCCAGCCGTGTTCACGCAGGTAATCGGGCGAGGCGCACAGCAGCCGCTGGTTGTCGGCCAGCTTGCGCGCCACCAGTGTCGAGTCCTCCAGCGTGCCGATGCGAATGGCCAGGTCGAAACCGCTGCTGACCAGATCGAGGACATGGTCGGTCAGATGCATGCTGACGTTCAGGTTCGGGTAGGTACGCAGGAATTCCGGCAGCAGCGGCGATATGTACAGCCGCCCGAACGTTGCCGACGTGGTCACGCGCAGCGTGCCCGCAATGCCCGCACCGGCCTGGCGCAACGACCCCGACAGCGCTTCAAGATCCTCCACCAGCGCACGGCCCTGCTCGGCCAATACCGCGCCCTCCGGTGTGGCATGCAGGCGGCGCGTGGTGCGGTGCAGCAGCCGCACACCAAGATCGCGCTCCAGCCGCTGCAGCCGCTGGCTGGCAACCGCCACCGAGAGATCCAGGCTGCGGGCGGCGGCGCTGATCGAACCGAGATCCAGAACCCGCAGGAACAGCGCAATGTCGCCTATGCGATCCATGATTATCAATATTTCATTGAAACTGATTATTGATATTGCCCGTTTTTCACAAGATGGAGAAGACCCAGACTGCAGCCTTCTTGGAAGGACTCGCAGGAGAATCCACATGGCCGCGCCCCAGGCTTCCCACCCCGCCGCATCCGGCTCGCGCGAGCGAATGCCCGTTGCACTGTATGCATTGACCGCCGGATCGTTCGGCATCGGCTGCGCCGAATTCGTGATCATGGGCCTGCTGTTGCAGGTCTCGGCCGACCTGGGCATCACGATCGCCGCCGCCGGCATGCTCGTATCGGGCTACGCGCTTGGCGTGTTCGCCGGTGCGCCGGTGCTGACACTGCTCACGCGCCGCATGCCGCGCAAGGCCGTGCTGATGGCGCTGATGCTGATCTACACAGTCGGCAACGCCGCGTGCGCGCTTGCGCCCGACTACACCACGCTGATGATTGCGCGCGTGATCACCTCGCTCACGCATGGCACGTTCTTCGGCGTTGGCGCCGTGGTGGCGACGGGCCTGGTGCCGGCCAACCGCCGCGCATCGGCCATCTCCGTCATGTTCTCGGGCCTGACACTGGCCACGCTGCTTGGCATGCCAGCCGGCGCCTGGCTGGGTCTGCAGTTTGGCTGGCGCGCGACGTTCTGGGCGATGACGGTGATCGGGATCATCTCGCTGGCGGTGATCGCACTGCTGGTGCAAAGCAGCCGCGACGACAGCACGCAGGTGCGTCTGGTCGACGAGCTGAAGACGATCGTCCGCCCGCAGGTACTGCTGGGCCTGCTGATGACGGTACTGCAGGCAATCGGCATCTTCGCGGTCATCACGTATGTGCAACCGCTGCTGACCAAGGTCACCGGCTACGGCGAAGCCGCCGTATCGCCGATCCTG
Source organism: Cupriavidus sp. BIS7 (assembly GCF_000292345.1). Taxonomy (GTDB): domain Bacteria; phylum Pseudomonadota; class Gammaproteobacteria; order Burkholderiales; family Burkholderiaceae; genus Cupriavidus. The sequence continues at coordinate 6,913 of NZ_ALOU01000025.1, read as the reverse complement.
CTGCTGTTCGGCGGCGGCATGATCATCGGCAACCTGCTGGGCGGGCGCATGGCGGATCGCCGGCCCACCGGCGCGCTGCTGGGCGCGCTGGCGATGCTGACCGTGGTGCTTGCAACGATGACGTTTTCGCTGCACAGCCGTGTGGCAGTGGCGGCGTTCGTCGGCATCCTGGGCATCGCGGCATTCTCGACCGTGTCGCCGCTGCAGTTGCGCGTGCTGCGCCACGCCCATGGCGCCGGACAGAACCTGGCTTCGAGCTTCAATATCGCCGCATTCAACCTTGGCAATGGCATCGGCGCATGGCTTGGCGGCGTGGTTGTGGCGCATGGCCCCGGGCTTGCCGCGCTGCCGTGGGTAGCTGCACTCGCGCCTTTGGCTGCACTGGGTATTGCCCTGCTGGCCGTACACATGGAACGCAATGCGCCCGATGTAGGCAAGGCGCCCGGCATCGGTCTGGCGGCCGACGCGTCCTGAGGCCAGGCATCTACATCTCGCTTGATACCGGTCAACGAGGGTCCGGAGGTTCTTCACGATGATGCCCGATGATGCGGGCGTCATCGGTCCTTCCACGGACCCTCTGGCCACGGCCAACACGAAGGCCAACTTCATGGCACCCGCGATTGTCTCCGTGCATTGCTTCGATCGCCCGCCATGTTTGATGAAACCGAACTCTACGACCGGATCCAGCACGACTTTCCGCTCGACGCCCGTCCCTATCAGCGTGCCGCATCCCCACTCGGCCTGTCCGAGCGCACAGTCCTGAGCCTGCTTGCGCGTGATCTCGGCAGTGGACGCATCAGCCGTATCGGCGCGGTCTTCGCGCCCAACTCGATTGGTGCCAGCACACTGGCCGCGCTGGCCATTCCGGCCGCCCGCATGGAACGCGTTGCGGATCGACTGAGCGCCGACCCGGCGGTCAGCCACAACTATGCCCGCATCGGCCACCACTACAACCTCTGGTTTGTCGCCGGCGCGCGCAACCGCGAGCAGCTCGATGCCGTGCTCGACAGCATCGCGTTCGATATTGGGCAGAGGCCGATCGACCTGCCGCTAGAGCGCGAATATCACATCGACCTTGGCTTCCCGCTGGGAAAAGGCCGTCGCGCAAAAAAGCCGCTCGCAAGGCGCGCGCCACCAGCATTCGCAACGCGGCCCGAGATGGAAGACTGCGACTGGCGCCTGGTAGCTGCCCTGGAGGCAGGCCTGCCGCTGACACCGCAGCCCTATCACGCCCTGGCCAGACGTTGCGGGCTATCTTTAAGCGAAACCCTGAGCCGCCTGGCCCTGTGGCGCGGAAACGGCGTGATTCGCCGTTTCGGCGTCATCCTGCGCCATCACCACTTCGGGTACAAATACAACGCGATGTGTGTCTGGAACGTGCCAGATGCCCGCGTCGATGCCATCGGCATGCGCATCGCCACCCTGCCGCATGTCACCCTGTGCTACCGGCGTCCACGGCGGCTGCCCAACTGGCAATACAACCTGTTTGCGATGGTTCATGCGCGCAGCATGCATGAACTCGACATGACCCTGGCACGGTTCGATGCGATCGGCGGGCTTGCCGCGATGCCCCACGCCGTGCTCCGTGCCAGCCACTGCTTCAAGCAGCGCGGCACGCGCTACGGCAGCATGGCGGTTGCCTGAACATCGCCGTGCTGCCGCGCCACTGCAGCGGCACTTCGATCACGAGGTGCCGGTGGCGGGAAACAGCACGGAAAGCCGTGCCGCAAATGATCCAACCCAGGCCGGCCGCGGCGCGGCATCGAGCCAGTACTTGACCTCCAGACCGAGCGCGGTGTCGCCGCTTATGGAAAGGCGCCGCTGGAAGAACAGCGTATCGGTATCGGCATCGCCGCTGATCAGCTTTAGGTAATCAGCCACCTTGGCACGCAGCGTCAGGTCGGTTGCGGCGCCATGGAATGGGCCCGGCACGAAGCGGCCATTTGCACACCGGAACCGCACCTCCAGGCCAATATCTTCGACCGTCAGGCTGAACGTATGCCCGTTCAGCGCCTCGGGCGGCTGCAGCCAGCCAGAGCGGCGCATCGCCTCCAGCGTCAGCACGAATGGTACGGCGCGCGCCGGCGCGGGCAGCCGCCGATGCACGCGCGAGATCAGTCCAGTCAGGATCGTCATGCCCCGGCCTCCTCTTGATTCATCCACTGAATGCCGGGCTTGCCAGACCAGTAGCCATTGCTCGGCGTTGCATCGGCAGGCATGACCGGGCTCGGTGCCGCCGCGCGCAGGCCGTTACGAATCGCATCGAGATGCGCGACCGCTTCGAACGTGCCGGACGCATGCGGGCTGATGCGCATCAGGTCGATGCCGGCCGCCGCCATCTGCGGGACTTCGGCGCACAGGTCAAGGCAGGTAGCCGATTGTGTCTGGATACCGTTCAGCGTGAAGAACGCCTGGCCCTCGCCCGTGGCGGCAACCAGCCCGTCCGGGTAATCGAGGCAGCGGAACTCGCAGGCATCCTTGCGCAGGCGGTGGTGGCGCGCGGTAAAACAGCGTGCCGAGAACGCAAGCGGCATGCGCCCCCAGACCATCGCTTCAAGCTCCAGCCCCGCGGGGCGGGCCATGGAGAGCGATGCCATGGTCTGGCCATCCATCTCGATTGGCACGGTGCATCCCGTTGCGCCGAGCGAGGCCAGCCACGCCAGTGTATCGGCCTGATAGACGTTCAGATGGGGGCCTGCCACGAATGGACGCCTTGTCATGCAGCGCACGGCGCCAAGGTCGTTGGCTTCAACGAGGTAATCCTCCTGCGTGCAGACGCGGCGCATGACCGCGATGTCGCTGTCGGACTCGACCAGCACCGGCGTGGACAGCACAACCTGCTTGCCCGCTTCACGCAGCATCTGCGCAATATCGAGCCAGTCGGCGTGCCGCATTTCGTGGCGGCGCGTGCAGACTGCCTCGCCAAGGTAAACGCGATCGACGGCACTGTCCGCAACCGTCGCATAGAACTGCATCACGGTCGCTCGCGGCCAGTAGTAGAGCAAGGGACCAAGGGAAATGCGGAACGAAGGAGTTTGGTGTGTGGACATTGCCATGTGAGGTTCCGGCTTATGGATTTCAGCGACTCTTGGAAACCGATTCAGAACGAAGCGAAGCGGTTCTGGCTAGACGCGCGGCCGCAGACAGTACAAGTGGTACGGCCAGGCCGCGCAACGACGCCAGAATCGTTCTGAAACGGTTTCCTACCGCCAGGGGCGCTCGTAGGCGCCTTGCGTGACTTGATCACCTTCGGCATGCCGCCCCAGTGCGGCCTGCCATTCCTGGCGCGGCGCAAAGCGTTTCGGGTCTCGGCACGCGTCGTCGATGGCCGCGCGGAGCACGCCGACCACATCGGCCACGTAGCGCGGACTGCGCTGGCGGCCTTCGATCTTGATGGCCGCTATGCCGATATCGATCAGCGTGGGAAGCAGCGAAATGGCGTTGAGGCTGGTTGGTTCCTCGAGCACGTAGCCGCGCTCGCCTTCAACCGTGAAGCGGCCCTTGCAGAGCGTTGGATAGCCAGCCGGCTCGCCGGGGCCGTAGCTGTCGATCAGGATGCCGGAGAGCCGCGCGTGCATCGTGCCATCGTGTTCGTCCCAGCGCACCGCATGGGCTGGCGAGCAGACGCCCTTGTTGTTCGGCGAATCACCGGTGGCGTAGGATGACAGCAGGCAGCGGCCTTCCGCCATCACACAGAGACTGCCAAACCCGAATACTTCCAGTTCGATATCGGTCTGGCGGGCGAGCTTCGCGATCTGCGTCACCGTGAGCACGCGCGGCAGCACCACGCGGCGAATGCCGAACTGCTCGCGCATCAGTTCGATGGCGTCGGCGTGGGTGGCAGAGCCCTGCACGGACAGGTGGATGCGCAGCGACGGGTGGCGTTGCGCGGCATAGGCGATCAGGCCGGGGTCGGCCATGATGACCGCATCGGCGCCCAGTGCGGCGGCCGCATCGACGGCCCGTCGCCACTGATCGACGTGACCCATCTGCGCGAACGTATTGATGGCGAACAGCACTTCGGCGCCACGTGCGTGGGCCTCCGCGACGCCGGTACGGATATCGTCCTCGCTGAAGTTCAGACCGCCGAAATTACGCGCGTTGGTGGCATCGCGCAGACCGAGGTAGACCGCATCGGCGCCGTGCTGCAGTGCCGTGCGCAACGCTGCCAGCGAGCCGGCCGGCGCCACCAGTTGAGGACGGCGCGCGTGCGCCGCCGGAGCTTGAGTCATCGCATCGGATCCGGAAAAGGAGTTTCCGGATGCTAGCGATACGACGATAGTAGGCCTTTGACTGGGCGCAAACGAAATGAAAGCGCGACGATGGAGGTCCTGAGGATCTCAACCCTGCGTTTGGCGCGTGCGGCCTGCGCCAAGCCGCGATGAAAGTTCATCGGCCAGCGCGCGCACCTGCGTGCCGATGCGTTCGCCGGTGGGCGCATCGATCTCGCTGGTCAGGTAGCTCACTGCAATCGCCCCCACCGCGCGTGCGCGCGTGGCGTCGAACACGGGCGCGCCGAAGCACGTCATCCCGTCACGCATCTGCCCGTTGTCGATCGAATACCCAAGGCTTCGTACCTGATCGAGTTCATCGATCAGCGCTTGCGCCGTGGGCACGCTCGCGCGCGTAAGCGGCGCCGGCATGCCCGTGGAGAACAGGTGCCGGACTTCGGCGGTCGGCACGGTACTGAGCATGGCCTTGCCCGTGGCCGTATAAGGTGCGGGCAGCCGCATGCCGATGCGAAACGTCACGCCGAGCGGGAGATCGCCATTCTGGCAGGCCAGGTAGACGACCTCCGCGCCATCGAGCATCGACAGCGTGACCGTAGCGTCATGGAACGCATCGCTCTGGTCCCACAGCGTTCGGAATTCCTCGGCAATCTGTGTCTGCGACAGGAACGCGTTGGCCCAACTCATCACATGCGGCCCAAGCGCCATTGCCCCACCGGGCAGGCGCTTCAGCAGTTGCAACTGGACGAGCGTGTCGCACATGCCGTGCAGCGAACTCTTGGGCGCCCCGATCAGCCGGGTCAGGTCGGCCAGGCTCAGCGGTTCCGCCGCTGTCGCAATGGCGTCCAGCACCTGGACCGCGCGCACGACGGCCGGCGAGGTGGACTTGATCACCGGTGCGGCGTCGGGAGCATCTGGTGCATCGGAAGCGGCTCTGGCATAGGCTGTTTTTGGCATGGGCGCGATTGTATCGGAACGGTTCTGGCCCACTGGCAGTCTCCCCGTCATGGGCGTAAGATACCGTCACCGTTCAGCATACCGAATAACGTTCAATCTATTGAACGACATTATCTCAAGGAAATCAACCGGAGGATTTCGCCATGCAACTCAAGGACGCTTCGCTCTTCAGGCAGCAGGCCTATGTCGATGGCCAATGGATCGGCGCCGATTCTGGCGCAACATTCGATGTTGCTGACCCGGCCACCGGCGAAATCATCGCCAAAGTTGCCGATCTCGGCGCCGCGGAAACGGAGCGCGCCATTGCCGCCGCAGAGAAGGCCCAGAAAGGCTGGGCAGCCAAAACCGGCAAGGAGCGCGCCAATATCCTGCGCCGCTGGTTTGACCTGATGCTGGCCAACACGGACGACCTGGCCTACCTGATGACGCGCGAGCAAGGCAAGCCGGTGGCGGAAGCCAAGGGCGAGATCACCTATGCCGCAAGCTTCATCGAATGGTTTGCGGAGGAAGCCAAGCGCGTGGACGGTGAAGTGCTGGCCACGCCTGCCGCCGACAAGCGCCTGGTGACGCTGCGCCAGCCAGTTGGCGTGTGCGCCGCCATCACCCCGTGGAACTTCCCCGCCGCGATGATCACGCGCAAGGTGGCCCCGGCCCTGGCAGCGGGTTGCTCGATCGTGATCAAGCCCGCCGAACTGACCCCGCTGTCGGCCTTCGCGCTGGCCGAACTCGCGCATCGGGCCGGCATTCCCCCGGGCGTGCTGCAGGTCATCACGGGCGATGCAAAGACGATTGGCGGCGTGCTGACTTCCAGCCCGATCGTGCGCAAGCTCTCGTTCACGGGGTCGACCGAGGTTGGCCGCATTCTGATGGCGCAGTCGGCGCCGACCGTGAAGCGGCTGTCGCTGGAGCTTGGCGGCAATGCGCCGTTCATCGTGTTCGACGATGCCGATGTCGATGCCGCGGTGGAAGGCGCCATCGTCGCCAAATATCGCAACGGCGGCCAGACCTGCGTCTGCGCGAACCGTTTCTACATCCAGGATGGCATCTACGACGCGTTCGCCGCGAAGTTTGCCGAACGCACCGGCCAGCTTCGCGTGGGCAACGGCCTGGAGGCCGGCGTGGTGGTCGGCCCGCTGATCGAGGATGCGGCGATCGAGAAGGTCAGTTCGCTGGTCGACGATGCGACGTCCAAGGGCGGGCGCGTGCTGACCGGTGGCGGCAGGCATCCGCTTGGCGGCACGTACTACACGCCGACCGTAATCGCCGACGCCACAGCCGAGATGCGCATGGCGCGCGAGGAAATCTTCGGGCCGGTAGCGCCGCTGTTCCGCTTCAGGCACGATGACGAGGCCGTTGCCGCCGCCAATGCCACCGAGTATGGCCTGGCCGCCTATCTCTATACGCGTGACATCGCACGTGCCTGGCGCACCGCGGAAGCGCTGGAGTACGGCATGGTGGGGCTGAACACGGGCCTGATCTCGAATGAGGTTGCGCCGTTCGGCGGTATCAAGCAGTCTGGCGTTGGCCGCGAAGGCTCGCGCCATGGCATCGACGAATACCTCGAAATCAAGTATCTGTGCCTGCAGATGTGATCGGTGGCGTTCGCAGATTGTTCGCTCCCCTCTCCCATGAAATGGGAGAGGGGCCGGGGGAGAGGGTAGTGAGGTTCTGCTTGCCATCTGCCGCAAATTGAACCGCCGTGCCCTCTCCCCCAACCCCTCTCCCGC
>NZ_ALOU01000024.1 GCF_000292345.1 Cupriavidus sp. BIS7 | reverse complement strand
GTGATCGAAGCCCAAAAGGAACTGCTGCTCAAGTGCGGCGGGTCCTATCTGCGCATGACATCGACGGGGATCGAGGACGGCACGCGCGGGGATCGGAACAGCAAGGCGGCGGCGTTTGGCAGGCAGGGGCCGAGTTCGCTGGCGCAGTCGATGAACACGTGGAAGAGCACCAGCTTCGAGGCCAAACCTGCGCTACGCAACCCGTCGACGGGAGACCCGCTGCAGGGAAGTGCTATTAGGTTGAATCGTGACGGCACAAAGCTACGAGCCAAAACTAGTCGCGATGGAGAAGCCCCTCTCCAGAAGAGCGAGTTTGCCGAAGCGATTCAGGTCAAGAGATCTGTCTGAAATTCTTTCAAATCTGCAATATGAGCAAACCGAGAATCGTAGTGGCTCCGAGTTTCGTCAATGATGACGGGGAGAACTACAGCATCATCACGATGCATCCTGTGGGTGAGAACATCCAGCAGATCGTACTGGACAAGCCGTGCGTCATTCCGGTGCTGTTCCTGCCAGGAATCATGGGCACGAACCTCCGTAACGCAAAGAGCAAAAAGTCGGCATGGCGCCCTCCGAATCTGGATGTTCGGGGAATTGCCGATGGCATTCTGCAACTGATCGCCTATGCCTTCACGTCGGCGAATGCGAGGGCAACCACGCTCGCCCCGGATCGGGTCGAGATCGACCCGAGCGGCCCCATCGATGGCGGCAAGAGCAAGTTGCCCGAAAACGTGCTGGCCGCACGCGGTTGGGGTGCGCTGATGCGTTCGAGCTATCACCCGCTGATGGCCAATCTGCAGCACCACCTGAACAATCTGTCGCGGTACGACTTCGAGCGCTGCGCGATTGACATCAAGGAATGGGCGGCCGAAGCGGGGAAGGACGCTCCCACCGAGTGGGGCAGCCAGACCGGCGAGGCACTGACGCGCGAGGAGATCATTCACGCGGCGCGGTACCAATTCGACATATGGGCCGGCGGCTACAACTGGCTCCAGAGCAACCGCGACTCGGGCGAGCAGATCAAGACGCTGATCGAGAAGACGATCCTGCCGTACTACAACGACGGGCGGATCGTCAGGGTGACCGGCACCCCGGACGGGAAAGGCAATGAGGAGCGTTGCATGTTGCGTCCGTTGCCGGATCGGGTCGTCGCCAGGAAGGTGATCGTGGTCACGCACTCGATGGGCGGGCTGGTCAGCCGCGCGCTGACCGAGCTTCACGGGTGCGAGAAGGTGCTCGGCGTGACGCACGGCGTGCAGCCGGCCACAGGCGCGCCCGCAGCCTACAAGCGCATGCGGGCCGGCTTCGAGGGAGCCGAACAGGTGGTGTTGGGGCGCAATGCCGCGGAGGTGACGGGCATCTCGGCGCAGTCCCCGGGGTCGCTGGAGCTGTTGCCGACGGCGGACTACAACGGCGGCAAGCCGTGGCTGTTCGTGCGGGAGGTGCGGCCCAACAACCAGGGCCGGCTGCATCCCCCGATCCTGGCGCTGCCGCAGCAAGGCGATCCGTACAAGGAGATCTACCAGTCGTCGGCGTGGTATGGGCTGGTGCCTAAGCGCAATGAGGGGATGCTGACTTTGGGTACGAAGCCAGCGGCGAAGTCTGAAGCGCCAACGGAAAAGCGAACTGACGACAAATCAAATCGAGAGGAGTTCGACGAACGTATCGCGGCCGTTAAGGAATTCCACGAAGCCATCCAAGGCCGCTACAAGGCTCCCACCTATGTCCACTACGGCGCGCAGGGCACGCGGGACAAAAGCCGCGATATCGGCGGGCTGCTTGGCACCGGCCTGATGGCTTCAGGCGACCGATTCTCGTGGGGTGAAGTCGCCTGGGAAGGCCGCTGCGTGGCGGGCCGCAACCCGGACGAGATGAGCATCCTTCTCGATGAAGGCAATGGCGAGTTGCGTACCACAGACGGCGTCTGGCTGAACATCGCTAACCCGGATTCGCCCGGCGACGGCACCGTGCCTGTCGAGTCCGGCGCCGCCCCCGCAGGCAAGCCCGGCGTGGCGATGTCGTTCGCACATGGCCATGACAACCCCGGCAAGCACAACGAGAAGTTCGGCTACGACCACCAGGGCAGCTACAACGACAAGCGGGCGCTCTACGCCACGCTTTACGCCATCGTCAAGATTGCCCAGAACGCCGACTGGTACCCATACCTGGATCAAGAGGAGTCCGCATGAAACAAGGCTGGAAAACCATCGCCATCGGCCGCCACCTGGTGGATGTGCCGGAGACGGCCAAGCTGATTCCGCAATGGAAGTACAACGGCGTGCCGATCGAGTTCCGTGACGACATCCTCACAGACGAGGACTACGACGACATGGTGGACGAGCGCGAACAGGAATTGAGGGCTGCCAAGCACAACAGGTACGGCAGCCTGTTCGTGAAGCGGGTACCACATGCGAACCGGGGGGTGACGCTGGTGTCGTGGAATCGCCCGGGTGGCACTCTCATGCATCGCTATGACACGTACTTTCGAATTGGCACCCAGACCATGGTGTACACCGGTGAGGTGACGTCTGATCGGCGCGACACCGCATTGGCTACCCGAGAAGACCTGAGTAAGGAGTGGCGGCCGATTGATGATGAGTCTATTCCGCAGGGCCTGGGCTTCGTTGCCAACAAAGCCATACTGGTCGACAAGCTCTATAACCGGGAAAGCTGGTCCCTGGCGATCCGGCTCGCGGGCAAGCCGGATGCGTGGATCGAAATCTCTGCCTATGCGCTAAGCGCTGTCGAGCCCGGACTGCGCGAGCGCGCTGGCGGATTGCTGACGAGCTTGCTGGGCTCGTTCGTGGGCATGCACCAACTGCGCAACCGGGCACGCCCGATCGGCCCCATCGTTGCCGATGAAATCCTCGTGGCGGGCAATGAGAACGGCAAGCGGCTCTATGCCTTCAAGTGGGAGGCGCCCGGCAAAGCGTACTCGTTGGCCGAGCCGCAACTGAATGCCGAGATCAGCGTTATCGATAGCGCCTACAAGACCAACCAGGAGTCCTTCACCAGCGACGAGGAAGCGCTGGAGTTGTGGGACGCACTGGTCGAGTCGATTCGTCTGCGTCCGGGGGCCGTATGAGCGCGAACCATTCCCGTCGTCGCCTGCTGCTGACGCTTGGCGCCGCGCCTGTGGCGTTGGGCGGTTTCTTTATTGGGTATCGGGTCCGTGCAGAGAGAGCCGGCATCGCCCTGCGCTGGCTCAGCGAGGAAGTGTTCCCGTCGATTCTGCAACGTCTCGATGCTCTGCAGGCGCGTCGCACTGCAGAGACGGGAGCCGACGCATGAAACAAGGCTGGAAAACCATCGCCATCGGCCGCCACCTGGTGGATATGCCAGAGACGGCCAAGCTGATTCCGCAATGGAAGTACAACGACGTGCCAATCGAGTTTCGTGACGACGTTGTTACGGAGGAGGACTACGACGACATGGTGGCCGAGCGCGAACAGGCGTTGCACGCTGCGAAGCACGAGCGATATGACAGTCTGTTCGTCCAGCGGGTACCGCATGCGAACAGAGGGGTGACACTAATTTCATGGCCAGAGCCGAGCGACACGTATGTGTACCGCTATGACACGTACTTCCGGATCGGCACCCAAACCGTCGTGTACACCGGTGAGGTGACAGACGATCGTCGAACCCCCGCACTGTCCACGCGGGAAAAACTGAGCCAATCCTGGCGCGCCGTCGATGACGGCACGCTTCCGGAAGGCCCTGGGTTCGTGGCGCGCAACGTGATGCTGGCGCGGACGCTATTCAATCCCGAAAACTGGTCCCTGGCGATCCGGCTCGCGGGCAAGCCGGACGCCTGGATTGAAATATCGGCTTACGCCCTGAGCGCTGTCGAGCCCGGACTGCGCGAGCGCGCCGGCGGCCTGCTGACGAGCCTGCTGGGTTCGTTTGTGGGCATGCATCAGCTACGCAACCGGGCACGCCCGGTCGGCCCCATCGTTGCCGATGAAATCCTCGTGGCAGGCAACGAGAACGGCAAGCGGCTCTATGCCTTCAAGTGGGAGGCGCCCGGCAAAGCGTACTCGCTGGCCGAGCCGCAACTGAATGCCGAGATCAACGTCATCGATAGCGCCTACAAGACCAACCAGGAGTCCTTCACCAGCGACGAGGAAGCGCTGGAGTTGTGGGATGCACTGGTCGAGTCGATCCGTCTGCGTCCGGGGGCCGTATGAGCGCGAACCATTCCCGTCGTCGCCTGCTGCTGACGCTTGGCGCCGCGCCTGTGGCGCTGGGCGGTTTCCTTGTTGGGTATCGAGATCACACAGGGAACATAGGTCTTGCCCTGCGCTGGCTCAGCGACGAAGTGTTTCCGTCGATTCCGCAGCGTCTCGATGTTCTGCAGGCGCGTCGCTTTGCAGAGACGGGAGCCGACGCATGAAACAAGGCTGGAAAACCATCGCCATCGGCCGCCACCTGGTCGATGTACCGGAGACGGCCAAGCTGATTCCGCAGTGGAAGTACAACGGCGTGCCGATCGAGTTCCGTGACGACGTTGTCACGGACGAGGACTACGACGATATGGTGGCCGAGCGCGAACAGGAATTGAGGGCTGCCAAGCACAACAAGTACGGCAGCCTGTTCGTCCAGCGGGTACCGCATGCGAACCGGAGTGTGACGCTAGTGTCCTGGAATCGACCGGGTGGCACGATTGTTTACCGTTTCGATACATACTTCCGACTCGGCACCCAGACGCTTGTGTACGCGGGAGAAGTCACCGACGATCTCCGGGATACCGCGTTGTCGACTTGTGAAAAGCTGAGTCAATCCTGGCGCGCCGTCGATGACGGCACGATTCCGGAAGGCCCGGGGTTCGTGGCGCGCAACGTGATGCTGGCGCGGACGCTATTCAATCCCGAAAGCTGGTCCCTGTCGATCCGGCTCGCGGGCAAGCCGGACGCGTGGATCGAAGTCTCGGCCTATGCGCTAAGCGCTGCCGAGCCCGGGCTGCGCGAGCGCGCCGGCGGGTTGCTGACGAGCCTGCTGGGCTCGTTTGTGGGCATGCACCAGCTGCGCAACCGGGCACGCCCGGTGGGCCCCATCGTTGCCGATGAAATCCTTGTGGCGGGCACTGAGAACGGCAAGCGGCTCTACGCGTTCAAGTGGGAGGCACCCGGCAAAGCGTACTCGCTGGCCGAACCGCAGTTGAATGCCGAGATCATCGTCATTGATAGCGCCTACAAGACCAACCAGGAGTCCTTCACCAGCGACGACGAGGCGCTGGAGTTGTGGGATGCATTGGTCGAGTCGATCCGTCTGCGTCCGGGGGCCGTATGAGTGCTAACCATTCCCGTCGTCGACTGCTGCTGACGCTTGGCGCCGCGCCTGTGGCGCTGGGCGGTTTCCTTGTTGGGTATCGAGCCCACACAGGGAACGTAGGTCTTGCCCTGCGCTGGCTCAGGGAGGAAGTGTTCCCGTCGTTTCCACAGCGTCTGGATGCTCTGCAGGCGCATCGTATAGCGGAGAGCTGACATGGCCGTGGATTTTTCACTACTCCCTGACGACAAGGTTGAAGCAGTCAGCGCGCCATCCTGGCGTCTTTGGGCCGCTGTGTTTGTCGTTCTCGCGGCTGCCATCGCTATTACCATTGTTCTGCTCTGGCCGGCAGAGGGGACTATCGAGTCATGGAAGTTCTGGGTTGCCATGACAGTGTTCCCGGTCGGCATTCCCGCATGGATCGTGCTGCGTCGCCTGAGTGTGTACGAAGGGAGGCGGCTCGATGCGCAAATGCGCGCGGATGTTGCCACTGACTATAGGGAGCGGGTTTTCGCAGCGGCTTCCCGGCCAATGTACGTGCTCGACGCCGCATTCCGGTTTTCCGCGGATGAGGATCTGAATGCGAGCGCGCGCATCGCCAACGACGAGGTGAAGCTCGTCAGCACCAATACTCCGCTTGGCGATTCATTGCGTGCGCGCTGGATCGATACTTCGCAAATACAGGAGTCGGCCCAGAAGCAGGACGACGCCGAGCGGCAGACCGCTCTTGTTCGATGGATGTTCGATGACCTGTTGGCGAAGCTCTTCGCCACGCTTCGTGGTTTGCCCCGGTCCGAGGAAGTCGAGGTACTTCTACGGGTATCCAGCGCGCTAGAGCACGATTTTTTGAAATCAGTCTGGACCGATTGCTGGAAGCGTCATGTTCGCCGTGCAATGCACATTTCCGCTGAGGAAGCTCCACAGGGGCTTGGCAGCATTGACGGCTGGCTGGACCGAATGATCAAAGGAGATGGCCATCACGCACGGCTTGTCGTCGCCATCCAGATGCATCGTATCCAGACAGAATCGCCGCCGCCAGGCACGTCGGAGGCCGGGGTCGCCATCTTGCTGGTTCCCGATGCATTTGTGACGAAACATGGCGCCGATGCACGCATCAGGGTTCACCGGCCGGTCAGCGGATCGAAAGACAAGTCTGGCGATGCATTGAAGCATGCATTGCAGTGGGGGGCGGTGTCCGGTGGCCAGGTGTCCCGGGCCTGGCGAACTGGCGGCGACAACCCTCAGTCCGGTGAATGGCGAGAACCCGCCCGCCAGCTTGATCTGAATCCAAGAGTGGCAGATCTCGATGACAGCGTCGGCTACGCCGGCGTGGCTGCGCCATGGCTCGCGCTGGCGTGTGCCGCGCAGTCGCTCTCCGAGGGTGCTGATACCCATCTTGTTTTGATCGATGACGGCGACCAGATCGATGCAGCCGTCGTCGCTTCTACTCCCGTGACTTGAATCGGGAACCGTGCGACCACCTCCACTCAACCCAAACATGACAAACAACCATGCCAAGACGCTACGACATTCTGAAAGGTGATTCGACGACTTCCGGTGGGGTTGTCGAGGGTGGCAATCCGAACGATAGGATCGGTGACCGCGCGCAGGCCTACGAGAACGACCCCGTATGGTGTCCCGCCTGCAAGACGATGGGGCAGATCGTCTGTGTCGGGCCTCGCCTGTCGATGTTGGGGCCGGATGGCCGGCAAGCCGCGTTGAGCGACGATCTGTGCGTTTGCCGCTGCAAGCCAAGCCCTCTATTGATTCCGTCGCAGCATTCGTCGTTCATGGACGTTTGAGTTCGGGCGGCCGAATTCATCAACCACGTGTCAGTCACTCCGGTAGGCAAAGCTACTGGGCAAGCAGGGATATCCCGATTCATGAAGAAGGTCCGACTCGATCTTGTTTCGATACTGGTTCTCGCGCTCATCGCGGCCGCAATCATCCTGCTTTTTGGGAAACACGCAGGCATCAAGACTGCCGAGCAGCGGGTATTCTGGGTATCCGTGGTTGCGGTCGGCGCCATCGCCCTGGCATTCGTAGGTTCACTAGACCGGCTTGGCAGTTGGTGGGAGGCCCTGGGTCTGCTGACGAAGCGGCTGCGGCTTCAAGGCCCGGAGATTGCCTCGAGTACCCAGGCAAGCGTGCTGACCGGCACCGATCAACGGAAAACCAGGACGCTGCCGCTCGGTACACTTCGAATGGACCTGCGGCGAAAGTATGGTCTTGGTTGGCGCTATCGGCAGCCCTGGCTGTTGCTCGTTGGGCAAGAAGCGGATGTCAGCCGTGTCTCGCCCGATCTGGTAACGATGGGTTGGCTGCAGACCGCTGAAGCAGTACTGCTTTGGCGTGAAGCCGGGGCGGAAGGTCTGCCCGACGCCGCCTGGCTCAAGCAAGTGTACAAACTGCGCCGCCGTCGCCCGGTGGACGCTGTCGTGCTTGTATCGGATGGGGAGGCCGCCCAGACAAAAGCGAATCGGGGTACGCATGCCATCGGCATTGATCTGGCGCGGATTGCGGAGGTTCTACGTTGGTCGGCGCCAGTTTTCCTGCTCGATATGGCGCCCGGGAAACCGGCTTCGGCAAGTCAGCTGCCGGTGGTGGGCTGCGAGTTCTCCCGCGATGCCGACGAGGCTGCGATTGAGGCCGCCCTGAACGCCTTGCGTAGCGATCTTGCGCAGCGGTACGTCGTGCCTCCGTTCGATGACGATGGCAAGCGCCAGATGGGGGAGCTTTCCAGATACCTCGACAGCCGTCGCGCGGAGCTGGCGCATTCAACGGCAGGACTGCTGCGGCAGGGGCATCCAGTGCGAGGTATTGTGTTTGCCTCTTGCACGCCAGCAGGCTCCGGCGAGAAGAACTCGGAATCCAACACCAACGCCAACCTTGCCCTCTGGCAACACCTCGGCGCCACTGCCGAGCGCCACCCCGGCCGTCGCACCAACTGGCATCCAATCACGATCGGAACCAGTCTCGTGCTCTGCGCAGTGGTGTTATGGACTGCCGGCATGCTCGTCTCTGGCTTACTGAACAGCCGCGACATCCAGCAGGCAAGCCACGCCATCCGGAGCCTCCATTCCGCCCCCAATCCCGCCACCCGGTTGCGCGCGTTACTGGCGCTGCAGCACCAGATCGAACGCTACGCGTACCGCGCGCAACAGCATGCGCCGTGGCTGAACCGTTTCGGGTTGAACCGCGACAAGGAAGTCCTGGCTGCGCTGTGGCAGCCGTATGAGCAGGGTGCCCGGGCGTTGCTGATCGCCCCGGTGCAGCAGGATATGGAGGCATCGCTGATCGACCTGGCGCAGTTGCCGGTCACGGCGCTCGATGCGCAGACCAGCCGCTGGGCGATGGGCGGGCATGACAGCCTCAAGGCCTACCTGATGCTGGCCGATCCCGGGCGCGCCGAGCCGGATTTCCTGGGTCCCGCGCTGGTCCGGCACTGGTCGACCGAGGCGCGCATCACACCCGGCGAGAAGCAGGATCTTGCCGAGCGCCTGTTCACGTTCTACGCGCAACATCTGAAGGCACATCCAGGTTGGAAGATCACAACCCGTGCCGAACTGGTGGCCGGCGCACGCCTGACGCTGCTGGCCGTCATCGGTGAACGCAATGCGCAGGACACCGTGTACCGGACGATCATCGACGGTGTTGGCAGCAAGTACCCGGATCTGACCCTTGCCGCGATGACCTCCGGTACGGACACACGCGGGCTGCTGCGGTCTACGGCAAGCGTGCCGGGCGTCTACACGCGCCAGGCCTACGAGGGCTATGTGGCGGAGGCCATCGACGAGGCGGCCAAACGTCGAGCAGTTGCTGCCGACTGGGTGCTAAGCGGCGGCGAGGGCGCAGTGCCGATCGCGCATTCGGACGATTCCGGTGACACGCTGCGCGCTGCGCTGACGCAGCAGTACTTCGCCGACTATGCGGAGCGCTGGCAGGGCTTCATGAATGCGATGCAATGGGAGGCGGCGCCCACGTTGCCGACGGCGATCGACCAGCTCAAGCTGATGGCCGATGCGCGCCAGTCGCCGGTGATCGCACTGATGAAGTCGCTTGCGTACCACGGTGGAGCGGGCGCTCGCCAGGACTCGCTGTCGGATGCGCTGGTGGCCAAGGCGCAGGGAATTTTTGGCAAGAAGGATGATGCGCCCGAAGCCATCCGTCCCGACCCCGCCGGCCCGCTCGGCGCCGCCTTCGGCCCGGTCCTGAGGCTGGCCGGCCATGTCGGGCAGGGGGCGACGGGCGGTCAGGGTGAACTGAGCCTGCAACGCTTCCTGGACCGCGCCACGGCGCTGCGCCTGCGGTTGCAGCAGGTCAGCAACAGTGGCGATGGCGATGTGCAGGCGCGGCAGATGGCACAGGCCTGGTTCCAGGGCAAGGGCTCGGAGTTGGCGGATACGGAGGCCTATGCGCTGCTGATTGCGGCCAGTCTCGGCACGGAATGGGCTGGCATGGGCGAGACGCTGTTCGTACGTCCGATCGCGCAGGCCACGCAGACCGTGTTGCAACCAGCGCAGGCCAGCCTGAACGACGCCTGGCGGCAGAACATCGCAATGGCGTGGGGACGTTCGTTCGCCGGACGCTACCCGTTTGCCGACACGGCCAACGACGCGTCGCTGCCGGAGCTGGCGCGCTTCCTGCGCCCGCAGAGCGGCGTGATCCATGCATTCCTGGGCACGCAACTGGCCGGGGTCCTTGAACTGCAGGGTGATCAGTGGGTGCCGGCCGCGCATGGCGGGCGGGCATTGCCATTCGACCCGGCTTTCCTCAAGGGGATCAACGCGCTGCAGCGCCTTGCCACGCGCATGCTGGCGCAAGGCGAGGCGCAGTATCGCTTCGAGCTCAAGCCGGTGCCAACGCCGGGACTGACCGACACTGTGCTGATCGTGGATGACCAGAAGCTGCACTACTACAATCAGCGCGAGGTCTGGCAGTCGATGCGCTGGCCAGTGAACAATCTGCAGGAGCCCGGCACGCGGCTGCAATGGCAGGCCGAACGTGCGGGCACGAACAAGAACTACGAGTTCGGCGGACGCTGGGGGCTGGTAAGGATGCTGGAGCGCGCGCACGTCGAGCCGATCGACAGTGCCACCTTCCAGTTGACCTGGCAGGCCAGGCCCGACACCAGTGGGCCAGGGGCCACTGAGTCCGAGGGCCAGGCCGCCGCTTCCGACCCGGACAGCCTGACCACTCGTACCGCGAAAGCCCCGGTGCCCTCGGACATGGTCTACCCGGTCAGCTATCAGATGCGAACGGAGCTTGGGCATGGTCCGCTCGAACTGCTCGCGCTGCGTGGCTTCGTGCTTCCATCTCGAATTTTCGCGGACAAAAGGCCTGCGGCAGGTGCAATGCCATCGCTACGCAACTAGGCGGCCGCCACCAGGCTCGCCGGGAGCCATGTCACGGGAAAAGACCGGAAAGCGGCTCAGGCCGCCGCGAGCGCCAGCAAGGCAAAGCCGGTGCCGACGGCCTTTCGGGCCGAAGCGAGCGCGGCTTTGGCCGCCGACGCATCGCGGCCCAGCCGCAGCAGGCTGCCTAGCTGATACGGGGCCTTGAGCAGGCCGAAGACGATGGCGCCGACGTCGGTGCTGCCATCGGCCGCCATGCCTGCCACGGCCAATGGCGGCACGGGGCGGTCGGCGGGGTCGATCACCACGCGCAGCGCGGCGAATGGAATGCCATGCGCATGGGCGGCACGCGCGGCGATATGCGATTCCATGTCCACGGCCAGTGCGCCGTGGGATTCATGCAGCGCGGCTTTTTCCGGCACGGTGATAACGGGGGTATCGGAGCCGGCCAGCAGGCCGGTGGCGGCCTGCGGCAGCGCGCGCCGCAGCGCGGCAGTCCAGTACGGGTCGGTGGAGTAGGATGCATCGCCCGCGCGCACGGCGGTGGCAACGATCACCGTGCCGGGCGGCAGCGTGGGATCGAGTCCGCCAGCCACGCCGAAGCTGATCACGCCTGCGCAGCCTTGTGCCAGGCGAGCGTCCATCACGCGCGCCAGCGCGGCATCGCGATGGCCGTAGAGTGTTTCCACGCCATGGCCCGCCGCGATGCGTGCTTCGAAATCCATCCCGCTGACCACCAGGACCGTCATGGCGCTCACAGCCCCCAGGTCACCGCGTGGTTGCCCTCGCGCAGCAGGTTGCGGAAGCGCGCGAGCGCCCAGAGCGGGAAGAAGCGCGAATAGCCGTGGTAGCGCAGATAGAACACGCGCGGGAAGCCCACCGCCGTGAAATAGGGCTCATCCCACAAGCCATGGCAGGCCTGGGTGCGCAGCAGGTACTCCACGCCGCGTACCAGTGCGGGGTGATCGCCTGCGCCGGCGGCCATGATGCCGAGCATGGCCCAGGCCGTTTGCGACGCGTTGCTCGGCGCCCGCTCATAACCACGGTATTCAAGCTTGTAGCTGTCGCCCGATTCGCCCCAGCCGCCGTCCTCGTTCTGGATCGACAAGAGCCATTGAGCGGCGCGCTTCATCTCCGGCGCATCGGCGCCGATGCCGGCGGCGTTCAGGCCGCACAGCGCGCTCCACGTGCCATAGATATAGTTGGTGCCCCAACGGCCAAACCAGCTGCCGTCGGCTTCCTGTTCGTCCAGCAGATAGCGCAGCGCGCGTGCCGCTGGCTCGCTGCTGGCCGGCATCTGGCCGAGCTGGCACAGCATGGCCAGGCAGCGCGCCGACACATCGGCCGTGGGCGGATCAAGCAGCGCGCCGTGGTCGGCAAACGGGATGTTGTTCAGGTAGAGGTGCGTATTCTCGGGTTCGAAAGCCCCCCAGCCGCCGTTGCCGCTTTGCATGCCGACGACCCACTCGCATGCACGGTTCACGGCCTCGGTGTAGCGGTCCGACTGGTCACCCTTGTCGGCGCGGTCCATGGCCGCGGCCACCACGGCGGTGTCATCGACGTCCGGGTAATGCGGATTGGCATACTGGAACGCCCAGCCGCCCGGGCGCACATTGGGCCGGCGCACGGTCCAGTCGCCGCGCAGTTCCAGTTCCTGCAGCGGCAGCAGCCAGTCCAGGCCACGCCCGGCCGCGGCGATGGTGCGTGGTTCGCCGACTTCCAGCAGCGCGTGGGCAGCCAGCGAGGTATCCCAGACCGGCGACAGGCATGGCTGGCAATACGCTTCGTCATCGCGGACGACGAGCAGCTTGTCGATCGAGCGGCGCGCGATGGCACGGTTCGGGTCGCTTTCGGGCACGCCGAGCACGTCGAACATCAGCACCGAGTTGACCATCGCCGGGAAGATGGCGCCAAGGCCGTCTTCGCCGTTCAGGCGTTCAATCGTGAATTCGCGTGCGCGCTCGATGGCGCGCTGACGCATGCCGCGCGGGAACAGCGGCTCGGCCACGCGCACCACGGCGTCGAGCGCGCGGAATACGCCCACCCACAGCGGACTCTGGTGCGGTGCCCGGCGCGGCAGGCGCGCGGCCTGGCACGGGCGCACGAACAGTTCGTCGATGCCGATGTTGTGCGGATTCCGGGCCTGCGGGCGCAGGCTGTTGAGCACCAGCAGCGGCACGATGACCGTGCGCGCCCAGTACGACACCTTCGAAAGGTGGAACGGGAACCACTCGGGCAGCAGC
Source organism: Cupriavidus sp. BIS7 (assembly GCF_000292345.1). Taxonomy (GTDB): domain Bacteria; phylum Pseudomonadota; class Gammaproteobacteria; order Burkholderiales; family Burkholderiaceae; genus Cupriavidus. The sequence goes on along the minus strand of NZ_ALOU01000024.1, from coordinate 19,948 downwards.
ATGATTTCCACCGGCATCATCGGCACCGCCTGCCACGGCATGACGCCGTACAGCGCGAGCAGCGTGCGCGTGAAAACGTTGCTGGCCTCGGCGCCGCCCATCGCGTGGATGGCGCTGCGCGCGCGGCACATGTGTTCGGCTTCAGGATCGTCGCCGGCCATCTTCAGCGCGAAGTAGCCCTTGACGCTGGCGCTGACGTCGGAAGCGCCGGCGTGAAACAGCGGCCAGCCGCCATCGGCGTTCTGGATGCGGCGCAGGTAGTTGGCGATCTTGCCTTCCAGCACCAGGTCCGGCGTTTCACCGAGGTAATGGACCATCAGGATGTACTCGGCCGGAATCGTGGCATCGGCTTCGAGTTCATAGACCCAGTGGCCATCGGGCTGCTGTTGGGCAAGCAGGGTCTCGACGGCATGCGCGATGCCGGCGTCAAGCGGATCGGGCAGGGCCGGCTGGACAGGACAATGCGCGCTGGTGGCCAGCGTTTCGTCCTGGGGGCGGGTAATTGTTGCGGCCTGGTTCATCAAATCTGGGGGCACTTCTTTATTCGGGGCGCGCGGAAGCTGCCGCGCGTGTCGCTAATGACATATCAGGCAATGGCATGCCGGAGCAGGATCCAGACCAGCTTGGCCTTGGGCACGCGCACACGTGCGCGCGGTGGCTGCCAGCCACGGGCCAGCAGGCGGGTCAGGATGCCGTGATAGACGTCGGACATGATGCGCGGCGAACGCACCACGCGTGCCGGGCAACGCGCCATGATGGCGGCGGACGCATCATAGTGCGCCTGTGCATCGCGGGCGATGCTGCTGCAGACATCGCCGATGGCGCGGTGATGTATGACGTCGTGCGGTGTGCCGATCGGGATGCCGGCGGCAGCCAGCGCTTCGGCGGGCAGGTAGAGGCGCCCGATCCCGGCATCCTCGTCAAGGTCGCGCAGGATGTTGGTCAACTGCAACGCGCGGCCCAGGTGATGGGCCAACGCGATGCCGGGTGCTTCCTCCAGACCGAACACGCGCACGGCCAGGCGGCCGACGGCGCTGGCCACGCGGTCGCAATAGGTGTCCAGCGTGGCAGCATCAGGCGCGACGATCGTCGCCACGACGTCCATGATCATGCCGTCGATGACGTCGGAAAAATCCTGCTGCTGGAGATTGAAGGCCTTGATCTGCTCGTCGAGCGAAGCCAGGGCCGCCGGCGCATGGCCGGCGTAGCAGGCGGCGATGTCCGCGCGCCATTGTTCCAGCGCGGCGAGCCGGTCGGCGTGCTGGGTGTCGCCATCGGCGATGTCGTCCACGGCGCGGCAAAACGCGTAGATCTCGAACATGGCCTGCCGCTGGGAAGCAGGCAGGATGCGCATGGCCGCGTGGAACGAACTTCCGGATGACACGGCAGGTCCGGCGATCGGCCCGCCAGGCGTTGCGATTTCAGTACCGGACACGGGTTTCCTCGGCACGCTTTGTCAATTGCATTCCAGCGGGGCTGCCAATGTCTGGCGCCCCGGGAACGGCGTAAATTCGGGGGTTTCGAAGTCGGGCGATTATAGCAACTTCACCGCGACGACGTATTTGTGACGGCATCGCCATACTGGATGTAGGGTACGCCACGTGCGGGTGTGGCCGTGGTCTGATCGATGACGCGGTCGACGTCGGGGACTTCGCGCAATGCGCCAAGGAACCCCTTGCGATCAAAATCGGCTGCGACGCAACCCTGCACGGTCAGCCAGCGTCCCCGCACCATGATCCAGAGCGAGCTTTGCTGCCAGGCAGGCATGGTATGCCGCAGCGTTTCGAGCCGCCGCTGCAGGGCCTCGGCAATGTCCTTGTCGTACTGATAAGCATTGGCCAGCCGGCATCGGCCTTCCATATAGCAATGGTTGCCTTCCTCGATGCGGTGATGCGCCTCCCGTTTCCAATCCGCTTCGGAAATGCGCGGACCCGCTGGTTCCGGGCAATTGGGAATGGCATGGGAAACCTGCTGGAACGGATCGTTGCCAAAGTTGCGCAGCGTCTGTCCATGGACGATTTTCGCCGCGCATATTGTCGCAACGAGCATTGCGGCAACATGGCTTGCTGTCCGCATAACCCGGCGCGAAGGCGGAACGTCAGCTATGCAATACATTATCAGGCTGCATAAAGCAGAAAGCCCCGCCGGAGCGGGGCTTCCCAGGCAAGATAAATTGCCCGGCGACCCAGATCAGATGGCCTGGATCTTCGTGGCCTGTTCGCCCTTCTGGCCCATGGCCTTCACGTAGCGAACCTTCTGACCTTCCTTCAGCGACTTGAAGCCATTGCCTTCAATCGCGGAGAAGTGTGCGAACAGGTCATTGCCGCCTGCGTCCGGCGTGATGAAGCCGAAGCCCTTGGCGTCGTTGAACCACTTAACGGTACCGGTTTCCATATATATCTATCCAACCTTGAATTTCAGATGGGCGTGATTGCCCGACCAAGCATGTCGCTCACAACGAACCGGAGCAAAACGCTACAGGCCGGCGCACATGCGAGCAGCCATTCTGCCGGTTTTTTTCTGGCTGTCAATCGGACTATGCCCCTAACGGTGTTTCGGCATACAAACAGCAGATATTAAATTTTTCTACATCAATTGGGGATTTGTCTGATGTCAGAATGGTTTGGCCGCCGATATGTCAGGGATTTGGGTATCCGGAGTACCGGGAATCGTTACCAGAATGCGCGACGGAAGCGAAAGTACCACACCTCTCCGAAATGTGGCTTCAACCGTGACTTACGCCTAATGGACTATGGCCATTGCGAGGCGTGGCCACCACAATACGCGCCGCAAACAGAACCTGACGGCGCCCGCAAATCGTGTGCTGCCTGACAGAAAACAATGGCGCATTGCGCTGCGGGCCTGAACGGGGAATCTCAGATGCAAATCCAGTCGTAGCGCGATTGGGCGGTATCCACAAGCCGTGCGGACCTGTCACCGGCCTGCATATTCGCCGGCGCACCGGCCGACCGCCGCCTTCCGCAAACTATCCGGTTGTCAGACTCGTCAAAATGCCAGATCGGGCAGGTTGGCACACGTCTGTTTCCTGCTCGTGACGTGGCGGCGCGGCCACAATTTTTGACAATCTGTTTCAAACGGATGGCCTAGCATCCCCCCCTGCTCGTGAATTCGGACTTTTCCTAAATTAGCGTGCCGGCATCGGCATAATGCGGAGGTTGCGCCGCCAGCGATGCGGCCAGGTGTGTCGCACAGAAATGTGCGCCAGAACAGACAACAGCATCGGACTTTCAGCCAGTGAAGCGATTGCAGCGATTGATACGGGGATTTTTTGGGGATGCAGGCAGGGCGCCAGGGTGGCGTTCGGGCACCGGCGCATGGCGCAATGCAATGGCCGTGCTGGCCGTGATGGCATCCGTGGCCGGCCTTGCGCTGGGCACGCTGACACCGGCTGCGGCAGTGCTCGCACAACCCGCACAACCGGTGCCGGCGGCCCCTGTGGGCCCGAGCGTGGCATTTCATTATGGCGCGCGGCCGCCCGTGGATATGCTGCAAGCCTTTGACGTGGCCGTGGTGGAGCCCGACAGCGGATTCGACCCGCGCCGCGCGAACACGCCCAATACGGCCTGGTTCGCCTATGTCAGCCTTGGCGAGGTCTTGCCGAGCCGTGCGTACTTCAAGGACATTCCGAAGGCGTGGCTTGCCGGCAGCAATGACGCGTGGAGTGCGCGCGTGGTCGACCAGGCCGCCGACGGCTGGCCCGCGTTCTATGTCGACAAGGTCATCGCGCCGCTGTGGGAGCGCGGCTATCGCGGCTTTTTCCTCGATACGCTCGACTCCTACCAGCTCGTAGCCAAGACCGATGCCGCCCGCGCGCGACAGGAAGCTGGCATGGTGCGCGTGATCCAGGCCATCAAGGCGCGTTACCCGGAAGCAAAGCTGCTGTTCAACCGCGGCTTCGAAATCCTGCCGCAGGTCCATTCGCTGGTCTACGGCGTGGCGTTCGAGTCGCTGTTCCGTGGCTGGAACCAGGCCAGGGGCGTCTACACCGAAGTCAGCCAGCAGGATCGTGACTGGCTGCTGAACCAGGCACGCATCGTCCGGGACGAGTACAAGCTGCCCGTGATCTCGATCGACTATTGCCCGCCGACGGACGGCAAATGCAAGCGCGACACCGCGCGCCGCATCCGCGCGCTGGGCATCACGCCTTATGTCACTGACTCCGGGCTGCAGACCGTCGGCGTTGGAGCGTTCGAGGTCCTGCCGCGCCGCGTGCTGGTGGTGCAGGAAAGCGAGCCGGGCGTGGCGATCGACAACAGCGAGGGTGTGCGCTTCGTCTCGATGCCGCTGAACTACCTCGGCTATCGCGTCGATTTTGCCGAGACGCGTGATCCGCTGCCGGAAATCACGCCGGACCGCTATGCGGGCGTGGTGGTCTGGACCAACGACAACATCACGCAGAACCCCGGGCGCTTCTATTCGTGGGTGGAGAAACAGATCCGCCAGGGCATACCGGTGGTATTCATGAACGGGTTCGGCACGCAGGTTGGCGGATCGCTGGCGCGCATGCTGGACCTGAAAGTGATCAAGGGGCGTGCTGCGGGCCCGGTGCAGATCGTCTCGCAGGACAAGATGATGGGCTTCGAGCAGCCCGTGTCCCCGGATCGTACCGAGGCGGTGCCGGTGCAGGTGCGCGACGGCGCGGCGAATACCCGCTCGCTGCTGCGCCTGCGTACGGGCACGCTGACCTATGACGCCGCGGCTATCACGCCGTGGGGCGGCTACGTGACGGCCCCCTACGCGGTGCGCCAGAACACGCCCAAGGGCCAGGACCGATGGGTCGTGCAACCGCTCGATTTCCTGCGCGAGGCGTTGCGTGTTCCATTGATGCCGGTGCCCGACACCACTACAGAAAGCGGGCGCCGTCTGCTGACGATCCATATCGATGGCGACGGGTTTGCCTCGAAGGCCGAGATTCCCGGTGGCGGTTTCGCGGGCGAGGTCCTGCTCAAGGAAATCTTCGACAAGTACCGGCTGCCGATGACGATGTCCGTGATCGAGGGCGAGGTTGGCAAGTCCGGCATGTATCCGAAGCTGTCGCCGGAACTGGAGCCGATCGCGCGCAAGATCTTCGCGCAGCCATATGTCGAGGTGGCCAGCCACACCTATTCGCACCCGTTCGAATGGGGCCGTACGGTGCCGGGCCATGAGAATGACGCGAGGGTCACCGAAGGCGACGAGGACTACCACCTGGCGATCCCGGGCTACAAGATGGACCTGAACCGCGAGATCGGCGGCTCCATCGACTACATCAACAAGGTCCTGTCGCCGAACAAGCCAGTGAAGATGCTGCTGTGGCCGGGCGACTGCCAGGCCCCGCCCGAGGCGCTCAAGCTGACCGATGCCGCGGGCGTGCTGAACATGAACGGTGGCGATACGCTGATCACGCGCAGCAACCCCACCTGGACCGCCATCGCGCCGCTGGGCATCCACAAGGCCGATCACACGTTCCAGGTTTTCGCCACCAACCAGAATGAAAACGTCTACACGAACCTGTGGCACGGCCCGTACTACGGCTTCGAGCGCGTGATCGAGACCTACGAGCTGACCGACAAGCCGTACCGCTTCAAGGCGGTGAACATCTACTACCACAGCTATTCGGGCACCAAGGTGGCATCGCTGAAGGCGCTGCACAAGGTGTATGACTACGTGCTGACGCAGAACCTGCTGCCGATACATTCCACCGACTATGTGCTCAAGGTGCTGGACTGGCAGGGCATGGCCGTGGCGCGCGAGCTTGGCGATGGTGCCGATGGCGCGCCGGCCGCCGGTGCGTGGCGCGTGCGCGGCGACGGCAACCTGCGCAACCTGCGCTGGACCGGCGCGGGCGTGCCAGACGTTGCATCGGCCACCGGCGTGACCGGCTCGTCGCCGGCGCCTGGCGGCGGTGTCTATGTGCACCTGGACGGCGGCAACGCGCGCTTTGCATTTGCGCCCGCGGCCGGGCAGGCCGTGCCGGAATTGCCCGAGGCCAACGGCCTGGTGCGCGACTGGCGCCGCGACGGCAATGTCACCCGCTTTGCGTTCTCCGGCTATTACAAGCCGTTCTTCCGGCTTGCCAACGCCGGCCAGTGCAGCGTGACCATTGACGGCAAGCCGGCCAACGGCCTGCGCGAGCGCAATACGCTGCGATTCGATACCCCCGCGGTAAATGATCCGATCCATGTCCAGCAACAAGTCGAAGTCCGCTGCGGCGCCTGAGCGCGAGCGGCTGTTGCCGCCGGCGCTGGTTCTGACGTTCACCGCGATGGTGGGGGTGGGCCTTGCGCTGATGTTCCCGCGCGAAACGCTGCGCGAGCGTCTGCTTGGACAAGGGCGCACCGTCGATGGCCTGACCGTGGCCTATCTGGAAGCATGGTCGCGCGTGGCGCCGGACGATACGAGCTTCATGAGCGTGCTGGCCGAACAGTACGCGCGCAGCGGCCGTCTGGACGATGCGGAGAAGATGCTCCAACGCATGATGGCGGTGCAGGGCAAGGACCTGTCTGGCCAGATCCTGCGCACGCGCATCGAGATCACGCAGCAGCGCGCCTATGCGGCGCAACCGGAATCCGCCGAGCGCGCGCAGCGGCTGGCGCTGATGAATGACCTGCTCAAGCAGGCCACCGCACCGGCAACATTGCGCCGCTGGACCGTGGCCGAGTTGCAGGCCTTGGCCACGCAATCGCGACAGGTCGGCAATGTCGATGCGGCCAGCAAGCTCTTCCGCGAGCTGGGCACGCGTGATCCGGCAAATGCCGATTTCTATAACCGCCAGCTCGCCGGCATCGCGCTGGAAGGCGGCAACTATCGCGATTCGGCACGCGCGCTGTTCGAGGCACAGGCGCGCTCGAAGAACCTGTACGAGCAGCGCACGCTGTTCCTGCAGGCACTGCAGACGCTGCAAGCCGGCAACCTGCTCGACGAAGCGCTGGCCGAAGCCGAACGCCACGGCGGCAAGCTGCTTGACGACCCGGACGTACTGCGCTATCTGACACGGCTTGCGCTGGCGGCCAACAAGCCCGATATCGCGGCGAAGTATGTCGAGCGGCTGCTCAAGCTGTCGGCCAACAAGCCGATGGGCGCCACGCAGCTTGCGCAGGCCCAGTTGCAACAGCATGTGCGCCGTGTATCAGACACCGAGCCGTGGCTCGCACGTGGTTACGTCTACCTTGATGGCCCACGCGGGCTGGCCGAGCGCGAGCGGATCGGGGCATTCGGCATGCAACGCGTGGCGGTGGACGCCCCAGCCGCCTCAGCATCATCAGCCGCTTCGGCCGCCGAGGCGAAGCGCGATGCGCGCAACGTCACGCAGGCCGAAGCGCAGGAGGCCGCCAAGGCCGAAGTGGCTACCGCCGCGGCTGCCGGCAAGGCGTTCAATGCCGATGACTACGACCTGGCCTATCGGGTATTCCTGGCCGCGGGCAAGCTCGATCAGGCGCAGCGCGTGGCGCAGACTGCCGTGCAGAAGCTGCCCAACGAGCCGCTCTGGCGTGAGCGCCTTGCGCAGGTGGCGGAATGGAATCGCCAGCCGATGGTTGCGTTGCAGAGCTGGCTCCAGTACGCACAGGCCACCAACGACGAACGCGCCTGGAACAACGTGATGCGCCTGGCGCCTGGGCTCAACGATGACCGCGCTTATCTGGCTGCGTTGCGGCACCGTGCCAAGGGCGGAGACCTGAAGACGATCGATGAGGTGGTTGCCGCCTATGAGCGGCTCGGCGAGCCCGAGGCCGGCATGGCGTTTCTCGATGGCCTGGCAAACGGCCCCAACGCGCGTCAGGTGATGGAACGCAACGCCGAACTGGCCGAACGCGCGGGCAAGGACGACCGCGCATTCGAACTCTACGGCCAACTGGAGAAGCGTTTTGGAGCGCACCCGATGTACGCGCTCAAGCGCGCCAACCTGCTGTTCGTGCGGGGCCGCCTGAACGAGGCGATGGACGCGATGCTGCCCGCGCGCAGCAAGGCCGGCCCGGAGGACTTGCTGTACTGGCGCACGTACACCGAACTGGCGCGCCTGACGCAGCGCGACGATCTGCTCAAGGACGGCTATCGCCAGATGATGATCGCGGTGGCGAAGACCCATGACGATCACTGCATGCGGATGCCGCCCGGCGCGGCGCGCAACGATTGCCTTGCCGAAGTCCGCGATGTCGAGGAAGCGGACTTCTCCAACCTGATCCGTTACTACGACCGCTCGCCGATCGACGCGGGCCGTATCGCCGAAGCCGGCTGGCGCAAGGGCGGCAAGCGCGAACAGCTCGAGCTCGCGGTGTACTACTACACGCGGGCGCATGCCTACATGCGCATCGAGCGCCTGCTTGCGGACCTGACGCCCGAGCAGAAGCACGAAGCCGAATCGTCGGCCGCATTCCTGATGCGCCGTGCCGAGTACTGGCGCCTGACCGGAGACCGCGACCGCGCGCTGGCCGACCTGCGCCGGGCCGTCGGGCAGGCCGACGCGGACAGCGAGACGTATGGCGCGCTGCTGTGGGCGCTCGTCGATATGGGCACCGACACCGAAGTACGCGCCGTGATGCTGCGCCTGAAGCCCGATGCCGAAGACGACCCTGGCCTTTGGGGCGCGTACGCGGCGGGTGCCATGCGTTTCCAGGATGGCCGTACCGCGCTGCACTACCTCAACAAGATGCAGCACGGCAAAAGCGCCGACCCGCTCTGGCTTGGCACAACCGCCGATGCCTACGAGGCTATCGGCCAGACGGCGACGGCATGGCGCATCCGCAGGCAGGCGTGGGTCGACCTCCATCACGCGTGGGCGGCCGGCGGCAGTAAATGGGCGACGGCCCCTGAAGGCGATGCCCCGGACACGGACGACGAGGAAGAGGACGCGCAGGGTGGTCCCGCGCGTGCAGACCTGCGCCGTCAGGAAGTGGCGCTCGGGCAGATCTTCGCTTCCGGCGATGTATCGCGCGCGCTGGTGATCGAGATGCTGCGGCGTGATCGTGCAACGGTGGCCGCGCGCCGCACTGCACCCGGAGATCCGAAATCGCCGTCGCAGCTTGGCGACGTGCCGGGTCTGCCGGCGCTGGAGGTGTCCCCGCCGGCCGCGCTGGCCGAGCGTGAGCGCCGCCGCCAGGAGCAGTTGTCCGCAGCCGCCCGCGAGGTGGCGCTGGCCTGGGCGATGTCGTCCGAATCGAACGAACTTGCGCGTGCCTGGCTGGCCCGGCAGTACGCGCACCGGATGCAGCGGCCTGACTATGCCGAGGTCTCGATCGCGCTCGACAACAACGACTTGAACAAGCTTGATCGCATCATGGAGCGCCAGGCAGGCCGTGTGCCCGTGGCGAGCCAGATCGAGGCGAACCGGCAGTTGGACCGTCTGTCGGCCGCGCAGACCCAGGCGTTCGAGACGCAGGATCTGGCGCGCACCGACGACACGCTGCAGGAAACGCTGCAGGATGCGCTGCTGTTCAACGCGCAGGCGCTGGAACCGCGCGTGACCTTCCAGCACCAGAAGCCGCTGGAGTACTACGAGTACAGCCTGGCCGGCGGCGCACGGCTGTGGGATGGCTATGCGCTGAACCTGCGCGGCGTGTTCCGCGACCAGCGCACCACCGACCGGACGCAGCTTGACAACGTGCCGGCCAGCGACCGCCGCGCCGAACTGGCGCTGACCTACCGCGATACGCAGAAGCGTTGGCTGCTGGGGGTGGGGCGGCGCGATGGGCTGCAGAGCTTCACCACCGCGCGTCTGGCCGGCGAATGGAATCAGGAGGGCCGGATTTCGTACACGGGGCTGCTGGGCTATAACCAGCCGGCCGATGAATCGTCGCAACTGCGCGTGGGCGGCATGAAGGACGTCGCGGAGCTTGGCGCCACGTGGCGGCTTGGCCTGCGCGAGTTCATTCGCGGCCGCCTCGAATATGACAAGTTCTACGGCCAGGATCGCAGCGCGCTGGGCCATGGCATGGTCTACGACGTCGAGGCCGGTTATCGGATTCGCACGCAGTATCCTGACTACACGGTGCGCCTGGTCGGCACGCGCGCGATCTACAGCACCAACGGCGGCACGCTGACGCCGACGATGCAGCGGCTGCTGCCGGCCGGCAGCGACGAGGCCACGCCGGCGTTCTATATGCCGCAGAGCTTTACGCAGGCCGGCCTGTTGTTCAGTTTCGGCACCGACCTGGTCGACGACTACACGCGCAAGTGGCGGCCGTTCCTGGAGGCCGGTGCACTGTATGACTCGCGCGCGGGCCACAACTTCCGTGGGCAGGCGGGCATGGCGGGCTCGGTGTTCGGCAACGATCACATGTCGATGTACGTGCTGCACGAGACCGCGTCCCGCAATGGCGGAACGCCACTGACGGAAGTGGGTCTGCGTTATCGCTGGCTCTATTGATGATCAAATTCTTGAGAGTAACGAGGGGGATCGAAACATGAACGGGATGATGACTCGCATGGGACGCGCGATTGGGCGCGCAGGGGCGTGGTGTGGCGCGCTTGGCATGGCGCTGTGGCTGGCCGGCTGCGCGGTGACCGACGTGGGCCGCGCGCCGCATATGGCGCCCGGCGAAACGGTGGCCATGCTGCCGATCGTCAACTACACGGAGACGCCGCAGGCAGGCCTGCGCGCCGAGGCGATTGCCGAGGCGCTGCTGAAGACTGGCGGCATGGAGAACCTGAAGCGCTATCCGGCATCCCTGAACCCCGAGACGCTGTTTGAACCGGCCGAGCGCGAATCGGTGGGCAAGGCGCTTGAATGGGCGCGCAGCGAGCGTGCGCGCTATGCGCTGACCGGCGCCGTGCAGGAATGGCGCTACAAGGTGGGTGTCGATGGCGAACCGGCCGTGGGCATCTCGCTGCAGCTGATCGATGTGGCCAGCGGCCAGGTTGTGTGGTCCGCCACGGGCAGCAATGCCGGCTGGAGCCGCGAGTCGCTGTCGGGCGTGGCCCAGAAGCTGCTGCGTCGCCTGCTGGCGCCGCTGATGCAAGGTTGAGCGCGCAAGGACGGGTGACAGACGTGGCCAGAACCGTGGAACAAAGGCGCCAGGGGCAGGGCATCGGCCTTGGCGGGCGCTATGCGCGCTGGCTGGCGCCGGCGGGAAGCGGCGCGGCAGCCGTCATCGAGATGGTCGGGATCATGGCGGTGGCGATGGGCGTCACCTGGCTGATCCTGCCGCAGAACCCGCTGTTGCTGGGCATGGGCTTTCCGTGGGCATGGCTGCTGCCGGTGATCCTGGCGCTGCGCTACGGCACGCTGGTGGGCGTGGGCGCGGTGCTGATGCTGCTGGGCGGATGGTTTTTCTTCGATGCGTTTGGCGTGCATACCAACGCCTTCCCGCGCACGTTCTTCCTGGGCGGGCTGCTGCTGGTGCTGGTGGCGGGGCAGTTCGGCGATGTGTGGAACACGCGCCTGGCGCGTGCGCGGGCCGTGAACCGCTATCTTGACGAGCGGCTGTCCGCGCTGACCAAGAACCACTACCTGCTGCGCATTTCGCATGCGCGGCTGGAAAACGACCTGCTGGCGCGGCCAACCACGCTGCGCGATACGCTTTCGCAACTGCGCGCGGTGGCGCTGCAGGGTGAGATGCGCGGTGGGCAGGACGGTCAGGGCGGTCTGCTGGCCGGTGCGCAGCCGATGCTGCAGGTGGTGGCGCAGGCCTGCCAGATTGAAGGTGCGGCGCTTTACGCCTGCGATGGCGGCCGGCTGCTGCCGCAATCGGTGGCAAGCATTGGCCCCGCGTTCGATATCGACGTGGACGATCCGCTCGTGCGGCACTGCCTTGATACCCGCGAGCTTGCGCATCTGCGTTCCAGCGGCCTGCAGCAGGAGGCGCAGACGCGCTATGTGGCCGTTGCGCCGGTGCTGGCTGCATCGGATCGCCTGATCGGCGTGCTGGTGGTGGAGCGCATGCCGTTCCTGTCGCTGACCTATGAGAACCTGCAGCTATTGATGGTGCTGATGGGCTACTACGCCGATGGGGTCGAGCATGCCCATGCCACACATGGCATACAGCAGCTCGCCCCGGCGATCCCCTATGCCTTCGCGCTCGACTACGCGCGGCTGTCGCGGCTGCGGCACGAAACCGGCATCGAAAGTTCCGTGGTGGCGCTGGTGTTCGACCTCGACGAGGCGCGTGACGCGCTGTTCGAACAGGTGGTGCGCAGCCGCCGTGCGCTGGACGTGGCCTGGCCTGCCCGCAACGCGCATCACCGCGCAATGCTGACGCTGATGCCGCTGTCGGACAGCCAGGCGGTTTCCGCCTACCTGGTACGTATCGAAGACATGCTTCGCGCGCAGTTCGGCACGGATTTCGCCAGTGCGCATATCGGCGTCTACACGCTGTCGGTGCCTGCCGCCGGCAGCGAGGAAGCGCTCATGCGCCTGCTGCACCGCTGCCAGCTTGATGATGCGGCATCCACCACGACCGCCAGGGTTGGCGATGCCCCCGGCGCGCGCACGGCGCCTACCGGCGCACGGACGGGCTGACCCATGGGCAAGCTCACGCTCGGAGGCACCGCCCTCCAGATATCCGCACTCGCGCTGCTGTTCCGCGGCGGCACGGGGCTGCCGTTGCTCGTGGCGTTCCTTACGCTGCAGGGTGGGGCTGCCGCGCTGCTGGGGCTGGCCTTGTGGCGCCTGCTGCCGCGCCGCTTTCGCACGCCGTTTGCATGGAGCTATGGCTACCTGGCCGCGTTCTGCTTCTTTGTGCCGCTGGGCGGCGTGCTGGTTTGCACGGGCAGCCTGCTGTTCTCGAAGCTGTTCCCGCGCCGGCGCGACAGCGATGGCATCGCCTCGGTCGCGTTGCCCGAATTCGTGACGCATCTGATCCAGCGCGTGACCCACGGCGGCGGCGCCAGACTGCGTGCGCAGCTTGGCAATACGCGGGCGCCACTGCCCGAACGCATGACCGCGCTGGTGGCCATGCAGTCGATGCCGACGCGCACGGCTAGCCCGGTGCTGCGCGAACTGCTTGCCGATAGCGCCGACGATATCCGGCTGCTGGCCTACGGCATGCTCGACGGCGCGGAAAAGCAGCTTACGCAGCAGATCCTGGCCGAGCTGCCACGGCTGGAGACCGCCGACACGCCGCAGGCGCGCGGCGAAATCAACAAGCGCCTGGCGGATCTGTACTGGGAACTGATCTACCAGAACCTGGTGCAAGGCGACGTGTACCGTTACACCGCCAGCCAGGTGGAGCGCTACGCAAGCGCGGCGCTTGCGATCGATGACAGCAACGCCGCGCTCTGGTACATGCGCGGGCGGCTTGCGCTGACGCGCAACGCGCCGGGCGAGGCGCGCGAATTCCTGGCCCGGGCCGAAGCGCTGGGGTTTGCACGCGAACGCGTGCTGCCGCTACTGGCAGAGGCGGCCTACCTTGAACGCGACTACGCCACCGTGCGCCGCCTGATGGCGACTTTCGACAGTCCTTCGCCGCTCCCGCTGGTGCGGCCCCTGCTGCGGTATTGGCAATCATGAGCGAGATTCTGGTCAAGGGAACGTCCGCGGACGTCATGCTGCTTCTGGAAGGCACGTTCCCGTACGTAAGCGGTGGCGTGTCGAGCTGGGTCAACCAGATGATCCGCGCGTTCCCCGAAATCCGGTTCGGCATCGTTTTCATCGGCAGCCGCCGCCAGGACTATGGCGAGATGGCCTACAAGCTGCCGGAGAACGTGGTCCATCTGGAAACGCATTTTCTCTACGACTTTCCGCCGCCGCCGCTGGTGCATGGCACAGCGGGCGACGCGCGGGCCTTCGACCGTTCGGACGAACTGCACGCGCTGCTGCGCCAGCCGGGCAAGGAAGAGCAGGCTGGCGAACTGATCCGCGAACTGATGCCGGCGCTGCGCGCGGGCGGGGCGCTGTCAGAGGATGCATTCCTGTACAGCAAGCGCGCGTGGGACACCATCACCAGCCAGTACCGGCAGTTCTGCACGGACCCGTCGTTCACCGACTATTTCTGGACCATCCGCATCATGCACAAGCCGCTGTGGCAACTCGTGCGGATTGCGGACGGGCTGATCCCGGCCAAGGTCTACCACACGGTTTCCACGGGCTATGCGGGTTTCCTTGGCGCGATGCTGCGGCATCGCAACGGGCGTCCGCTGCTGGTCTCGGAACACGGCATCTATACGAAGGAACGCAAGATCGACCTGTTCCAGAGCCAGTGGATCCGCGACAACCGCAATATCTTCGAACGCGATATCTCCCAGATCAGCTACTTCCGCGAACTCTGGGTGCGCTTCTTCGAAACGCTGGGCCGGGTCTGTTATGAGGCCGGCGACGAGATCACGGCGCTGTACGAAGGCAACCGCCGCCGCCAGGTGCTGGACGGCGCGGCCGCCGAACGCACGCGCAATATTCCGAACGGGATCAACCTGCCGCGCCTGTCGGCCCTGCGCGAAAAACGTGCGCCGGGCGTGCCGCCGGTGCTGTGCCTGATTGGCCGCGTGGTGCCGATCAAGGACATCAAGACGTTCATCCGCGCGATGCTGACCGTGGTGCGCGAGTACCCGGACGCCGAAGGCTGGATTGCCGGGCCCGAGGACGAAGACCCGGACTATGCGCGTGAATGCCGCAGCCTGGCGGAAAGCCTCGGCCTGGGTGAGAAGGTGAAGTTCCTTGGCTTTCAGAAGATCGACGACCTGCTGCCGAAGGTGGGTGTGCTTGTGCTCAGTTCGATTTCCGAGGCCCTGCCGCTGGTGGTGCTCGAAGGCTTCGCGGCTGGCGTGCCGTGCGTGACGACCGACGTGGGCTCCTGCGGCGAACTGGTGTTCGGGCTGCCGGGCGAGGATGCGGCGCTGGGGGCCGCTGGCGACGTGGTGCGCATCGCCGATCCGGCCGCGCTGGCCGGCGCCGCGCTGAAGTTGCTGCGGGAACCAGAATACTGGCGGGCCGCGCAGGCGACGGGCATCGCGCGCGTGGAGCGCTATTACACGCAGGAACAGATGGTGGGCAGTTACCGAACGCTCTATACGTCGCTGATGGCGATGCCGGACAACGCGCGCCGCGATCGTGGCGAGGCCAGCCCGGCGCAAAGCCCGGCGAAATGTCCAATGCACGGGGGAGGACGCTGACATGGCCGGCATCGGATTCGAACTACGCAAGATGCTGCGGCGGGACAGCCTTTCGGGGCTGATCGGCGCCTACGCCTATGCGGGCGTCATCAGCTCGGGCCCGTGGGTGCTGTCGATCGTTGGCATCCTGCTGATCGGCATGCTGTCCGTCGGCTTTGTGATCCCGGACATGCTGGTCACGCAGTTCCAGGTCTCGGTGACCAACCTGATCGCGGGCAGCCTGATACTGACCGGGCCGATGCAGCTCTCGTTTACGCGCTTCACATCGGACCGGCTGTTCGAGCGCCGCAGCGACCTGGTGCTGTCGAACTATCACGCGGTGGCGCTGCTTGCCACGGTGCTGGCCGGCGCAATCGGGCTGGCGTGCGCGTTCCTGGCGTTCCACGAGCAGTCGGTGTTGTACCGGCTGCTGATGGTTGCGGGCTTCGTGATCATGAGCAATATCTGGATTGCGGCGATCTTCCTGTCCGGCATGAAGCAGTACAAGGCCATCGTCTGGACGTTCCTGATCGGCTACACGATCACCGTGCTTGCCGCGCTGGTGCTCCGCCGGAACGGGCTGGAAGGGCTGCTGGGCGGGTTCGTGGGTGGGCAGCTGTGCCTGCTGGTCGGCATGATCACGCTGATCTACCGGAACTACACGAGCCACCGTTTCATGTCGTTCGAGGTGTTCGAGAAGCGCTACGCGTATCCGAGTCTGGTGGCCATCGGCTTGTTCTACAACCTTGGCATCTGGCTGGACAAGTTCATGTTCTGGTATTCACCGTCCACGGGCCAGCAGGTCATCGGGCCGCTGCATGCATCGATCATCTACGACATCCCGGTGTTCCTGGCCTACCTGGCGATCATCCCGGGCATGGCGGTGTTCCTGGTGCGGATCGAGACGGACTTCGTTGAGTACTACGACGCGTTCTACAACGCCGTGCGCGGCGGCAGTTCGCTCGAACATATCGAGGACATGCGCAACACGATGGTGCAGACCATCCGCCTGGGCCTGTACGAGATCGTCAAGGTGCAGGCGATTGCCTCGCTGCTGCTGTTCGTGGTGGGCGGATGGGTGCTGCGGCTGCTGGGCATCTCGGAGCTGTACCTGCCGCTGCTGTATGTGGACGTGATCGGCGCCAGCCTGCAGGTGGTGCTGCTGGGCGTACTGAACATCTATTTCTACCTGGACCGGCGCCGCGAAGTGCTGCTGCTGACCGGAACTTTCGTGGTGCTGAACTTCGTGCTGACCCGGCTGACGCTGTCGCTCGGGCCGGCCTGGTATGGCTATGGCTTCGCCGTGTCGCTGCTGATCGTGGTGGCGCTGTCGCTGTACCTGCTCGACCGCAAGCTGGACCGCCTCGAGTACGAAACCTATATGTTGCAGTGAGGTGCCGGGGCGGCGCATGGCAGGTGTCTTCCGTGTCCCCGGGGCTTCTGGTTACCCGCCACGCCACGAAACCGCTACGCCCGCAATGAACTATGTGTAATGCGGCGGAGTTGCAACACTCCATGCGCTGTTCCCCCTCTAACGTGGCCTCGACGGGCCATGGTACCGTTCGGTAACATGGCGCCGCCGTGCCCGACACAGGCCGTAGTCATCAGAGGGAAGAATGAGAATTGCCTCAGTGGAGGACGATGCCAGCCAGGCCGAGCAGATTCGTCAGTTGCTCGAAGAGGCGGGCTTTACATGCACGAGCTTTGCGACCGGTTCCGCATTCTTGCGCGCGCTGCGCGACCAGGCGTTCGACCTGGTCATCATGGACTGGCAACTGCCCGATGTCAGCGGCTATGAGCTGGTCAGCTGGGTTCGACAGCATTCCGGGCACTTGCCGCCCATCCTGTTCCTGACCAGTCGCATCGACGAATCCGATATCGTCGCCGGCCTGGCCGTTGGCGCCGACGACTATCTTGCAAAGCCGGTCCGGCCGGGTGAGTTCATCGCGCGCGTACGCGCGCTGCTGCGTCGCGCCTACCCGGAGACCGTGCGCGACGACGACCTGATCCGCCAGGGCGACTATATGGTGGACGCGCGCCGCCGCGTTATCGCGCTGGCCGGGCAGATCGCCGACCTTTCGCCGCGCGAGTTCGACCTTGCGCTGTTCCTGTTCCGCAATATCGGCAGGCTGCTGTCGCGTGACGTGATCGAGCAGGCCGTCTGGGGCCGGGCGATGGAGGCTGGGTCGCGCACGCTGGACACGCATATGTCGCGCCTGCGCATCAAGCTGGCGCTGCGTCCGGATCACGGTGTGCGGCTGACCTCGGTCTACTCGCATGGCTACCGGTTCGAAGCCACGGCTTCAAATGAGTAGTGGCAGCACCGAGGCAACCGCCGGCGCCAACCTCATCGCCACTGGTTTCCGTCGCCGCACGCAGGTGGAATGGGCGCTGATCACCGCTGTCGTGCTGGTCATCGCGCTGGCCGCGTCGCGGCTCGCATGGTTCGAGCGCGCGGATCTGGCGGTATTCGATCTGGCCATCTCGGGCCAGGCTCACGCGGCACGCAACGATATCGTGATCGTCGCCATCGACGACGAGAGCATTGGCGTGCTGGGCCGCTGGCCGTGGCGGCGTTCGGTGCTGGCTGCGCTGGTCGATCATATCCAGGCCGACCAGCCACGCGTGATCGGCATCGACGTGATTCTTTCCGAGCGCGATATTCGCTATCCGTCCGACGATGCGGACCTTGCTCACGCCGTGGCGCGGACCGGCAACGTGATCGTGCCCGCCGTGGCGGAAGCGGGCTCTGGCGGACCCGTGCTGCGCGGCCCGATGGACGGCCTGCTGGCAGGCGTTGGCCATATCAACATGGCAGTGGATACCGATGGCGTGGCGCGGCAGGTTTACCTGCGCGAAGGCGATGGCGACGGCCCGCCAATCTGGCACTTCGCTGCGGCAATGGCCGGGGCCGGGCAACCATCGCCAGTCACGCCGGAACAGTTTCGCCATGAACGCGCCACGCAAATCGACAGCGCCGGCTGGATCAGCCAGGACCGGCTGCGCATCCCGTATGTGGGCCCGCCGGGCTCATTCGCACGAGTTTCTGTGCTCGATGTCCTGTCGGGCCAGATCGGCCCCAGTTTCTTCCATGGCAAGTCGGTGCTGATCGGCGCGGTGGCCACGGGGCTTGGCGATGTGTTCCCCACGCCGGTATCGCGCGACGGGCGCGGCATGAGTGGCGTGGAAATCCTTGCCAATTCGCTGCAGGCACTGCTCGATGGCACCGGCATCGTCACGGTACCGCCGCTGGTTGGCTGGCTGGCGACAGCGCTGCCGGTGTTGCTGGCCGCGCTGGCCGCGTTGATGCTGTCGCCGCGCGATGCGCTGATCGCCACCGTGCTGCTGGTGGCCGCGCTGATTGGCTGCAGCCTCTGGCTGCCGGGGGGTATGCACCTGTGGTTCGCGCCATCGGGAGCGGTAATTGGCTGCCTGATGATCTATCCGCTCTGGAGCTGGCGACGCCAGGAGGCCGCGCTGCGATTTCTTTCCGAGGAACTCGCGCGCCTGACCTATGAGCCAGGGCTTCTGCCGGCGCCCGCCGCGCGTATCGACCATTCGCTCGATGGCCGCATGCAGGCCGTCTACGCCATGACCGCACGCCTGCGCGACATGCGGCGCTTCCTGTCGGACGGGCTCGAAAGCCTGCCCGAGGCAACCGTAATCTGCAATCTCGATGGCGGCATTCTGGTGGCCAACCGCCGCGCGGTGGCGCTGGTGCCGACGGTGCTGCAGGGCATCGACGGCGTTCACTACGCCAACGACCTCAGGGACATGCCGGGCGGGGATTTTTATGGCGGCCTTGCTCGCCCCGGGCTTCCGGACATCATCGAGGCCATGTTCGCGGTGCCGGGCCCCGGGCTGGCCTACTGGGATGCGCTGTGCGGCGCGCTAGAAGTCGATGCGCCCGTCATGTCATCGGCCGATTCCCACGGCGTGGAACTGGCCACCGAGGACGATCGGCGCTACCTGCTCCACGGCGCGCCGCTTCACGGTGAAGCAGGGCGCCCGGCCGGCGTGATCGTCAGCCTGATCGACATCACCGCGATCCGCCGCGCCGAACGCCAGCGCGAGCAGGCGCTGCACTTCCTTTCGCACGACATGCGTTCGCCACAGGCGTCTATCCTGGCGCTGATCGACCTGCAGGCGCGGCCGCAACGCGCGTTGCCGCAAGCCGAACTGCTTGGGCGCATCGGCGAGCACGCAAATCGCACGCTGGCGCTGGCCGATGATTTCATCCGGCTTGCACAGGCTGAGTCACAGAGTCTGGAGTTTGCCGAGGTCGATCTGACGCAGCTTGTGCTCGACGCCACTGACGAACTGTGGGCGCTGGGCAAGGCGGCCGGCGTCGAGTTGCGGCTGGATGTCGATGCCGAAGGCATGACCCTGCGCGCGGCGCCGGCCTTGCTGGTGCGCGCTATCGCCAATCTGGTCAGCAATGCGATCAAGTTCAGCCCTCCCGACACCACCGTGACGGTGCGGCTGCGGCGGCTCGGCCCCTATATGGCCATCGAGGTGGCCGACCAGGGGCCGGGAATCCCGCAGGAAGCGCAGGCGCGGCTGTTCCGGCCGTTCAGCCGTGTGCACGCGCATGGCGCCGATGCGCCGTCAGGCAGCGGACTGGGTCTGGTATTCGTGAAGACCGTGGCCGAGCGCCACGGCGGACGAGTGATGGTGAAAAGCGAGGCGGGCCAGGGCGCAACGTTCTCGATCTGGCTGCCGCTGCGCAGCCGCCTGCACTGACGCAACCTGCACCGACGCAACCTTCGGCAGACACAATTGTTGGCAATCGCCAATGCAAAAATTGCCTACGATCTGGGGGCCGCGGACTCCGCATCCACGGCCTTCATGCCCGCGTCGTACCCCGGCGCGGGCATATTTTTTTGCGTTGGCGGGGCGCGTGAGCCCTGGCCCTCTCCCCCTGCCC
>NZ_ALOU01000023.1 GCF_000292345.1 Cupriavidus sp. BIS7 | reverse complement strand
TTGCGTCGCGAAGTTGCGTCGCGAAGTTGCGTCCGCCAAGCGCTTGCGTTTCAATGGTTGCCTTGCCGATCCCCGCCGTTGTCCGTGATGACCGATACCCCTGACACCTCCGATACTCCCGCCGCATCCGGCACCCCGTCCCGCCCGCCGATGCGCGCATTGACGCCGCTGGAAGGCCGCGTGGTGGCGGTGCTGCTGGAGAAGCAGTTCACCGTTCCCGACACCTACCCGCTTTCGCTCAACGCGCTGGCCGCCGGCTGCAACCAGAAGACCGCACGTTCGCCCGTGATGAGCGTGAGCGAAGACGAGATCCTGACGGCCATCGACGGACTCAAGTCGCTGAGTCTGGTGTTCGAAGGCAGCAGCAGCCGGGTGCCCCGTTTCGAGCAGAACCTGGCCAGGGTACTGAGCGTGCCAAGCCAGTCGGCGGCGCTGCTGTCCACGTTGCTGCTGCGTGGGGCACAGACCGCCGCGGAGTTGCGTCTGAACACGGCGCGGCTGCATGCGTTCGCCGATATCTCGTCGGTCGAGGCCTTCCTTGACGAACTGGTCGAACGCGTTCCGTCGCTGGTCGTGAAGCTGCCCCGCGCCCCCGGCGAGCGCGAGCACCGCTGGATGCATCTGCTGTGCGGCGAAGTCAGCCTGGCCGAAACGGCAAGCCCGCGCGCAGGCGCGGACATCGAGGTCTCGCCGTCGGAGCTGGAGGCACTTCGTATCAGCCATCGCGCGCTGGAGGTCAAGGTGGCGCGCTTGCAGGCGCTCGTCGAGGAGATGGCCGGCCAACTGGGCATCCCCGTCGACCCCGAGCGGCTGGACTGATCGTCCGGATGAGACGATTCTGAAACGACGTGTCAGTGTGTGTCCGAAGGGTCCATCGCACGCGTTCGGGTGTTAGCCTGCTCTCCATTGTCAATCGGCCCGACGCCTTCGGCGCGAAGGCATCGGGCCCGAACTGCACGGAGAGGATATGGACCAGAACACGGGGCACCACATTACCGATGTCGAGCCGGCCGTGGTCCGGCGCTGGAAATCGGAGGGCGTGTATCCGTTCGCCGGCCCGGCCGGAGATGCCACGGAGATCCGGCAGCGCAAGGTGTTCGATCTCTGCGCGCTTGGTGTCCACGAGCATCTGGACACGCTCCGGCAAGGGAATGCCAAGGACAGGCGCTTCATTCTTCGCATGCTCAGGGCAACGCTTGAGGACAGCCCCGATTCGCTGAAGCGCATTCTTGTCGAGGTGCTTGGCGTTCCCGCCGACAAGGCGTCAGTCCTCTCCGGCCTGCTGCCGCTCACATCGCTGTCGTCGATCATCGAGGCCAGCAGGATGGTCACGGACAGGCTCAGGTTCCTGGCGGGCCTGCAGGAGCTGCTGTTCCAGATCCCATCGAAGCAAAGCGTCAAGGAACGTGCTGAACTCCATCGGATTCTCGCCTGCGAGCCATGGATATTCGGCGAGGAGTTCACGTTGACCGGCAGCAACGAGAATCTGAACACGGTACTGCGCAAGCATCTGGGCAGGCTCGCGTCCGGCAAGGGAGGCAAGCTCAAGGCGGTCTTGCGGGACGACGGTTCCGAAGGCGTGGTGGACCTTGTGCTGGGCCGCGAGGTGCCGGCCTACGCCAGGCTCAGGCGGGAGTTCCTCGTCGTGGAGCTGAAGCGGCCCTCCGAAAAGATCGACCTCCGCGCAAAGGCACAGATAGAAGGCTACGCCATGGCGGTTGCCTCGGACGACCGATTCGACACCACGCACACGCATTGGACGTTCCTGGCCGTGTCCAACGAAATGACACCTGATGCTGCGCGCACGCTGAGGCATCCAACCGGTGCGTTTGGCTGCTTCCATGAGGAGCCGAACCTGCGCATCGGTCTGGCAACATGGGGAAGCATCCTGAGCGGCGCGCGTGCCAGGCTGGAGTTCTTTCGCTCCATCCTGGACTATTCGGCCACCCCCGGTGAGGGAATCGCCTGGCTCCGGGAGCGGTACCCCGACCAGGTGCCGGCCGCCTCCCACCTGGCGCTGGTGGAGTGAGCGCCCGCTGGAGCCGGGCGCGGCCAACCGCAGCCGGCCCGAACCCGCGACGGAATAGCGCCGGAATCGTCGCGGAATCGCCTTGGAACCACGTGGAACCGCCATCCGGGGCCGGACAGCCGCAGTTCGCCTGCAGGCGATGTCAAGCCAGAAACGTGACGTCATGACGCCTGATACCGGCCTGATCGCGGCTGATCGCCCCGAATTGGTCATCCTCCCCTAAAGAAAGTTGTGTGCGGGGCCGTTATTAGCGCCGCTCTCCTCATTCCTGAAACAGGCACCTGTTTCCCCGCTTTTTCCTCCCAATGCTTCCCGGCCCCGGATTTGATAATCCTCGGTGACGAAGTGCCGTCCGCGCGCTTCGCGTTGGAGCGTCCATGTCCGAGGAAAGCGATCTCGAGAAAACCGAACCCGCCTCACCCCGGCGCCTTGAGAAGGCGCGCGAGGAGGGGCAGGTGGTGCGCTCGCGCGAGCTCGGCACGTTTGTAATGCTGATGACTGGCGTGTTTGGCCTGTGGCTTATGGGCGGCACGCTCGGCCGCAAGCTCGATGCCGTGATGCAGACCAGCCTGGCGTTTGAACCGGCTACGGCCTTCGACACGAACCGCATGTTGTCCCAGTTCGGCATCGCCATCTGGGACAGCCTGCTCGCATTCCTGCCGCTTCTGCTGATGTTCGGCGTAGCGGCGCTGGTGGCTCCGCTGGCGCTGGGCGGCTGGATGTTCTCCACCAAGTCGTTCATGCCGGATTTCAAGCGCATGTCGCCGGCGGCAGGGCTCGGCAGGATGTTCTCGGCGCAGTCGCTGGTGGAATTGGCCAAGGCCATCGCCAAGTCGCTGCTGGTGGGCGGCGTGGGTGCCTGGATGGTCTGGCGCAAGTTGCCCGAAGCGGTTGCACTGATGAATGCGCCGGTCCAGGAAGCGTTGTTGCACATGATGGACCTGGTGCTCTACGTGAGCGGCGTGGTGGCGGGATCGCTGCTGCTGGTCGCGGCGCTGGACGTGCCATGGCAGCTCTACTCGTTCTACAAGAAGCTGCGCATGACCAAGGAAGAGGTCAAGCAGGAACAGAAGGAAACCGACGGCGATCCGCATATCAAGGCCCGCATCCGCCAGCAGCAGCGGGCCATTGCACGCCGCCGGATGATGGCCGAAGTACCAAAGGCCGATGTGGTGGTGACCAACCCCACGCACTACGCCGTGGCACTGCGCTATGAGGAAGGCCGCATGAGCGCGCCGCGCGTGGTGGCCAAGGGTGCCGAGGAAGTAGCCGCCCGCATTCGCGAACTGGCTGCTGAACACCGTGTGCCGGTGCTTTCCGCGCCGCCGCTGGCGCGCGCGCTGCACCGTCACGTCGAACTGGGCCATGAGATCCCGGCTGGCCTCTACACCGCCGTGGCCGAGATCCTGGCCTGGGTCTATCAACTGAAGAACTGGCACTACAGCTACGGTCCGCAGCCCGATGGGCCCAGGGAGCTGCTGGTGCCGGACGAACTTGCCGTACCTGAAAACCGCGCATGAACGCACTGACCAACCTCTTCAACATGCCGGGCCTGCGCTCTGGCGCGCAGATGAAGGCGCTCGCAGGGCCGCTGCTGATCATCATGATCCTCGGCATGATGATCCTGCCGCTGCCCGCGTTCGTGCTGGATCTGCTGTTCACGTTCAATATCGCGCTGTCGATCATGGTGCTGCTGGTCGGCATGTACACCCAGCGCGCGCTCGATTTTGCGGCGTTTCCGTCCGTGCTGCTGTTCTCCACGCTGCTGCGCCTGTCGCTGAACGTCGCGTCCACGCGCGTGGTGCTGCTCGAAGGCCACACCGGCCCGGACGCCGCCGGCAAGGTGATTGAGGCGTTCGGCCACTTCCTGGTGGGCGGCAACTTCGCGGTTGGTATCGTCGTGTTCGCGATCCTCGTGGTCATCAACTTCATGGTGATCACCAAGGGTGCCGGCCGTATCGCCGAGGTGGGTGCGCGCTTCATGCTGGACGCGATGCCCGGCAAGCAGATGGCGATCGACGCGGACCTCAACGCCGGCCTGATCAATGAAGAGGGCGCGCGCAAGCGCCGCGCCGAAGTGGCACAGGAATCGGACTTCTATGGTGCGATGGATGGTGCCTCGAAGTTCGTGCGTGGCGACGCCATTGCCGGTCTGCTGATCATGTTCATCAACGTCGCCGCGGGCATGGTGGTGGGCATGGTGCAGCACGACCTCGACTTTGGCACCGCCGTCCACAACTACACGCTGCTGACGATTGGCGATGGTCTTGTGGCGCAGATTCCGGCGCTCGTGATCTCGACTGCGGCCGGTGTGATCGTCTCGCGCGTGTCGAACGAGCAGGACGTTGGCCAGCAGCTGACGGGCCAGCTGTTCTCCAACCCGCGTGTGATGTTCATCACGGCCGCCATTATCGGCATGATGGGCATCATCCCGGGCATGCCCCACTTCGCGTTCCTGCTGCTGGCCGGTGCGCTGGCCTGGTTTGGCCGCTACGTCATGCGCCGCGATGTCAAGGCCGTCGAGACCAAGGCACGCGAGGAGCGCACGCCGGCCGTTCAGGCCGAAACTGCGGAAGCCACGTGGGAAGACGTCACGATGGTCGACCCGCTCGGCATGGAAGTGGGCTACCGCCTGATCTCGCTGGTGGATCGCGCCCAGAACGGCGAACTGCTCGGCCGCATCAAGAGCATCCGCAAGAAGATCGCACAGGACATCGGCTTCCTGGTGCCGGTGGTCCATATCCGCGACAACCTCGAACTGAAGCCCACCGCGTACCGCATCACGCTCAAGGGCGTAGAGGTCGGCAGCGGCGAAGCCAACCCGGGTCAATGGATGGCGATCAACCCTGGCCAGGTCACCGGCACACTGCCCGGCGCCGCCACGCGCGATCCGGCCTTCGGCCTGCCGGCCGTCTGGATCGACGCCAGCCTCAAGGAACAGGCTCAGGCGTACGGATACACGGTGGTCGATGCCAGCACGGTGGTGGCCACCCACCTGAATCACCTGATCCAGATGCACGCGTCCGAACTGCTGGGCCGCCAGGAAGTGCAGGCGCTGCTCGATCGCATCGGCAAGGAAGCGCCGAAGCTCACCGAGGACCTGGTGCCGAAGACGATTTCGCTGACCGGCCTGCAGAAGCTGCTGCAGAACCTGCTGGACGAAGGCGTGGCGATCCGCGATATGCGCACGATCCTCGATGTCGTGGCCGAGCAGGCGCCAAAGGTCAGCGACCCGGCCGAACTGACCACGCTCGTGCGTGTGGCGCTGGGCCGTGCGATTACACAGCAACTGTTCCCGAACAATGCCGACCTGCAGGTCATCAGTCTCGATGCCGGCCTGGAGCGCGTGCTGACGCAGGCGCTGGCCAACGGCGGCGGCATCGAGCCGGGGCTGGCCGACGCGGTGCTGCAGCAGGCGCAAGGTGCCGTGGTTCGCCAGGAGCAACTGGGCCTGGATGCGGTACTGCTGGTGCCGGCACCGCTGCGGCCGCTGATGGCGCGATTCCTGCGCCGCACTCTGCCGCAGCTGAAGGTGCTGTCGCATGCCGAGGTACCGGACAACCGCAATATCCGCATCACCGCCATGATCGGCGGCGCGGCGTAAGGACTGAACATGAGCGTGGCAAAGTTTGTGGCGGCCAACGGCCGTGAAGCGATGCGCAAGGTGCGCGAGGCCATGGGCCCGGACGCCGTGGTGCTGTCCAACCGCACCATCGACGGCGGCGGCGTCGAGATCGTGGCAATGCGCGACACCGATCTTGGCGCTGTGAACGCCAGTGCGCCAATGTTCGTGCCGCCCGAGCCACCGCCGTCACAGGTCATCGCGACCGCGCCGGCGGCGTTTGCCCCCATCGCCGTGGATGGACGGTCCGACAAGCCGGAGGACAGTGGGCTGGTGGACCTGCGCGGCGAACTCGCTTCGATGCGCACCATGCTCGAGCGTCAGTTCGCAGGGCTGTCGAACGGTGCGGCAGGCATCCCCGGCACGCCCGGCGTTGCCGCTGGCGATCCGCTGCGTGAGTCGCTGTTCGAATGGCTCGTCAACGCGGGCTTCTCTGGCCAGTTGTCGCGCACGCTGCTGTCCCGTCTACCGGTCGGCACCGATCGCCCGGCGGCAATGTCGTGGATTCGCCAGGAAATTGCAAAGAAGGTCCCGGTGCTGGCCAACGAGGACGCGTTGTTCGCCCAGGGCGGCGTGCTGGCACTGATCGGCCCCACCGGCGTGGGCAAGACCACCACCACCGCCAAGCTGGCTGCGCGCTTTGTACTCCGGCATGGCGCCGATCGGCTGGCACTGCTGACGACCGACCGCTTCCGGATTGGCGCGCATGAGCAACTGCGCATCTATGGCGATATCCTCGGCGTGCCCGTGCATGCGGTGAAGGATGCCGCCGACCTGCGCTTCGCGCTGTCGGCCATGAAAGACAAACATCTGGTCATCATCGACACTGTCGGCATGAGCCAGCGCGACCGCAGCCTGTCGGACCAGATCGCGATGCTGGCTGGCGTGCAGGCGCCGATGCAGCGCGTGCTGCTGCTCAACGGTGCCGCCCATGGCGACACCCTAAATGAAGTCGTCCACGCCTACCGCCACGACGTGGCAGGCGGGGCTGGCGGTATCGATGGCTGCATCATCAGCAAGCTGGACGAGGCGACGCATCTTGGCTCCGTGCTGGACGTGGTGATCCGCCACCGCCTCCCGGTGTTCTACGCGTCCACGGGCCAACGAGTGCCCGAGCACCTTGAACTAGCGCAGGCGGATACGCTGGTGGAGCGCGCGTTCATGACGCCGCGCCGCGGCTCGCTGTTCAACGACGCCGACGTGGCCCGCCGTCAGGCCGGCAGTGCCGAGCCAGCGGCACAGCGCCAGGCCGAAAGAACTGGCGCGGACGACATGCTGCGCTCGCTGACCGATAGCGCCAACGCCGTGGGCGTGTGCGTGGAAGAACTGAATGGCGCAACGTACGGTTTCGATATTGCGCGCCAGCTCTGGCAGCAGCGCAGCGCCGGCGGCGTGGCCCTGCGCCAGATGGCCCAGCAGGTGCGTCTGACGATGTGCCGCGACGCAAGCCGTGCCTGCGATCGTTACGTGCTGGCCATCGCGCAGAATGTTGCGAGGCCCGTGCAGGGGCGCCGCGCGCCGCAACTGATGCAGCAAACGCTGTGGCTGGCCGATCGCGATGGCATGCCGCTGGCCAGCACCGTCGTGCCGGTCGGCCGCACGCGCCAGTCGATGAGCGAAGCCGAGGCCGACGCCGAAGCGGAAACCGTGCGCTCCACGCTGGCTGCCGCGCGCATCGTGGTCAACCTCAATACATCGCTGCCGTCCGGAAACACGCTTGCGCGCTGGCATCAGCTCGGCGAACGCTGGGTGGCCGGCACGCGCAAGACAACGCGCGTCATCGCCGACGGCCTGGCCAACAAGCTGGACACCATCGCCGACACACTGACTTTCCACGCGGTTGGCGACACCACCTGGCGTGACCGTGGCGCAGTGCACTGGCTCGGTCAGTGCATCGTGCGCATTCCGGAGGGTCAGGTCCGCACGGCGGCACGCGGCCGCGCCAATGCGGCAGAGGCGGGTACCGAGGCATGCCTGGTCGTTTCCCGTATGGTCGATTGCGAAACCGGCGACACGCTGGCCGTGGAATACGTGCTGTGCGACGTGGCCCTGGCCGAAGACGCCGCGCACGTGGCGCGCTGGATGCAGTGGACGATCGCCGCCGAAGAGCAGTTCCGCACGCTGCGCCATGCCATCGAGCACTTCGCGCAGGAAGGCGACGCGGCCGAAAACCAGGGCGCCAGCATGGTCTCGGTGCAGCTTGGCCTGACCACGCTGCGCCTGCAACACACGCCTACTGCCACCGCGCCGGCATTCCTGTCGCGCCTGGCCGGTCGCGCATCGGCTCGCGTCAACGCGCCTGTGCCCGGCACGGTGCTCAACGAAGGCATGGGTCGACTGCTGGCGTTGCTTGATGTGCTTGAAAACTATCCGGGCCGCGGCACAGCGCTTGCACCGGCTGTCGACAGCACGCCCGAAGCGGCGATGCAGGCGATGACCGCCATGCCCCAACTTGCAGCCGCAGGGGAGTAAGCCTTGAACCTCATGGGCTCCGATCAGGCGGAAAGCCTGCGCCGCATGCTGGCGCCACGCGTGACACGGCGAATCGCGGTCGTGGCTGCGGAAACCGGCGCCGGTGCCACCACGGTGGCGCTGGGCCTGGCCAATGCACTTGCGCTACAGGGCGAGCGCGTCCTGCTGGTCGACGAAGACCGGTACGGCGCCCGCGCCATGCGGCTGTCCGGCGCGACGCCCGCGGCATCGCTGTCCGATGCGCTGGCCGGGCATGTGCCGGTGGCCTCCGCGCTCGGCGGCAGGGCCGCCAGTGGTCTGGCGGTGCTGCAGGCGGGAAATCCGTTTCCAGGCACGACGGTCGATGACCGCATGCTGTCCGCGCTGTTGCCGGATATGCGTTCGTTAGTGATTGATGCACGAACCGATGTAACCGGTGCGCTGTCGCCGCTCGCGGCCATCGCCCATAACGTGGTGATCGTCATGCGGCCCGAGGCAACCTCGATCACGGCAGCCTACGCACGTATCAAACGGTTGCACCACGAATATGCATGCCGCCGGTTTCATCTGGTCATCAACATGGCGGCCGCGGAGGCGACGGTCACGGCGCTGGCACGCAATCTGGCCCGTACCGCCAGTCAGTACCTGGGCGTGGAAGCGGGCCTTGCAGGCTACCTGCCGATGGACCCGTTGGTGGCGCGCGCGCTGCAACTCGGCCGATGCGTGGTGGAAGCGTACCCCGCAGCATCGGCAACCACCGCGTTGCGGCACATAGCCAGCGGCATCGGCGCGTGGCCGTTGCGGCAGGAAACAACGCCCCAGGGTACGGCCGTGGCCGTGCCCGCATGACGCCAGAACAAGAAGTCGACAAGACCGGACACTGAGCCAGCCAGTCAGCCGAAGCGAAATGCCGGCGCTGGCATCGATAGAAAGTACTTACCGAGAGTTCCACCATGTACACGATTCAGGGAAAGCTCGAACAGGCAGGTGTGGTCAAGTCGCACGCCCCGCTGGTGCGACGGATCGCATTGCAACTGGCCGCAAAACTGCCGGCCAGTGTACAGATCGACGACCTGATCCAGGCCGGCATGATCGGCCTGCTGGATGCCGCCAAGCGCTATGAAGACAACCATGGCGCGCGCTTCGAGACCTATGCGAGCCAGCGCATCCGGGGCGCCATGCTCGACGAGGTTCGCGCCAACGACTGGCAGTCGCGCAGCCTGCGTCAGTTCACGCGCAAGATCGAGCGCACCCAGCGTCAGCTGGAACAGAAACTGGGGCGTACGCCGATTGACTCCGAGGTGGCCAAGGAACTCGAGATGCCGCTGGACGAGTACCAGGAACTGCTCAACGAAGTCTACGGCTGCCAATTGCTGCACTACGAAGACTTCGAACGCTCGGGCGAAGAGGACTTCCTCGATCGCCACATTGGGGTGACCGAGGATGCTAACCCGCTGACGGTGCTGATGGAGTCAGGTATGCGCGACGCGCTGATCCGTGCCATCGACAAGCTTCCGGAGCGCGAGAAGCTGGTGCTGTCGCTTTGCTACGACCAGGAACTGAACCTGCGCGAGATCGGTGCCGTGCTGGAGGTGACCGAATCGCGCGTATGCCAGATCCGCAGCCAGGCCATCACGCGCCTGCGCAACCAGTTGCGCGGCCTGCTGTGATGCCACGCCGACTGGCCGCTGCTGCGCTGTGCCTGTTGGCCCCTGCCTGGGCTGGCGCGCAGCCGTACATGCTGGCCACGTATGAAATCAACGGTTCACGCTACGCGTGGACGGCATCCGCCTCGGGTCCGTCGATTGCCAATCGTGGCCTACGCGTGCTGTCCGCGCCCGTGCTGCCCGCCGGCACGATGCCGCAGGCAACTGGGGCCATCACTTCGGTTCGCTGGCGCTACAGCTTTACCTCCACACCGCCTGTCGATCTGCAGGCGTACCTGTGCAACGCCGAGCGGTGCGTGCTGCTACCCGGCGCCGAGGGCAAGACCGATGCCTTCATCGGCGACGATGCCACCAAGGGCTTCGTGTTCGCGTTCCGCGTGCCGGGCCGCGGCGGACTCTCTCCCACGCTGCAAGGACGCAGCAACGAGGTGACGGTCAGCTACCGATAGAGCAGTGCCGGAAAATGAAATGGCCCGCGCGAGGCGGGCCATTGATCGACCTAGAGTCATCACCGGCATGTACATCCGGGAGTGGACAGATTAGGGCAGTGACGCGATTATGCTCCGTCGTCTCATAGATTTCAAGCGCCGCGACGGGTCCAATGGTGATATCTGAACAACACCATTGGAACAAGCCGACCGTGGATTGGATTGACTTCGAGAAGGCGTTCTCCGTTCCGCGCGTTGGGCGCTACAAGGCGCGCTGCCGCGAGAGGAGCGCGCTGGAACCGGATGAAAAAAGCCCGCTCTTCGTCAGCACTGGCGAAGAGCGGGCAGGTGGAGCCCACTTTGAAATGGAAGGACCTGAAGCGTTGTCAGAACACGTGCTTCATCCCCAGCATGGCGCCGAGTTGTGTGGCACCGGGAGCAGGCGTGGTGCCGGTGGAAGCGCTGTCCACGGACAGCGCGAGCTTGCCGCCGTTGTCGATATAGCCAAGCGTGGTGTAGACCGAGGTGCGTTTGGAGAACGCATAGCTGGCACGCAGCGCGCCGAGCCAGGCCTTGTCGGCGCTATTGTGGTACTTCAGGTAGAACGCCTCGGCCGATAGCGTGACGGCGGGCACGATGTCGTAGGCCACGCCGGCATAGAACATGTCGCTGCGCGGGTTGGCGAGCGCGCCGTTGCGCCGGCCGATCCATCCGGCGCCGATCTTGGCGCGGTCAACCAGCATGTAGCCGCCAAGCGAGGCACGGTCATCCTTGAGCGAGCTGGAGGTCAGGCCCGCAAACGCACCGGGTCCGCCGCGCAGGGAATCGTACGCGCCCAGGACGCCCCACCAGTTGGTCTCATAGCCGAGCATCGCCGACCATTCGCGGCATTGGCTCGGATTTCCTGGAGTCTCGCCGGCGCAGTTGGTGCCGGAGGGGCTGGGGCCGGCGTTGACGGTGTCGCGGCCGAAGCTGTAGGTGGCGCCGACGGTGACGCCGCCGAATTTGCCCTTGTAGGCGATGGCGTTG
Organism: Cupriavidus sp. BIS7; assembly: GCF_000292345.1. Taxonomy (GTDB): domain Bacteria; phylum Pseudomonadota; class Gammaproteobacteria; order Burkholderiales; family Burkholderiaceae; genus Cupriavidus. The sequence continues at coordinate 22,280 of NZ_ALOU01000023.1, read as the reverse complement.
TCGGCGCGCGCGTTGGGCAGGTAGTTGTCGAGCGAACTGGAGCCGTAGGCGTTGGGGCCGAGGATGTCGGTGTCGAGGGTGGCCCAGAACAGCATGGTGTACTGCCGGCCCAGGCTGACCTGCCCCCAGTTGCCGGAGAGGCCGACCCATGCCTGTCGGCCAAACAGCCGGCCGCCCTGGTTGGAGACGCCGCTGTCGGGGGCGAAGCCGGATTCGAGCACGAAGTTGGCCTTCATGCCGCCGCCGAGGTCCTCGGTGCCGCGCAGGCCCCAGCGCGAGGGGACGGTGCCGCTGAGGTTGGGCATCTTGACCACGGAAGTGCTGGTGGTGCCGATGTGGTTGACGTATTCGATGCCGGTGTCGATGACGCCATACAGGGTCACGGACTGGGCATTGGCGGCGATGGCGGGCAGGCCAAGTGCGGCCGCCAGCGCCAGGTGGCGCAGCTTCATCTTCTCTTCTCCTCCGTTGATATTCTTTTTTGCTCTTGTTGCTCAGGGGGCAGCGCTACAGGCCGCGAGCCCTGAGCCGGGCGTCCAGCCGCGTGTAGACGCGGCGCGCATTGCCTTCGTAGATCTGGTGGCGCTCTTCGTCAGACAGCGCTGCCTGATCGATGTAGCGCCGCGTGTCGTCGTAGTGATGGCCGGTCTCGGGGTCGATGCCGCGCACCGCGCCGATCATCTCGGACGCGAACAGCACGTTCTTCGTCGGGATCACGTGCGTCAGCAGGTCAATGCCGGGCTGGTGATAGACGCAGGTATCGAAGAAGACGTTGTTGAGCAGGTGCTGGCCGAGCGGCGGCAGCTTCAGTTCCTGCGCCAGTCCCCGGAAACGTCCCCAGTGATAGGGCACCGCGCCGCCACCATGCGGAATGACGAACTTCAGCGTTGGAAAGCGCTGGAACAGATCGCTGGTCAGCACCTGCATGAACGCCGTGGTGTCGGCGTTCAGATAATGGGCGCCCGTGGTGTGAAAGCACGCGTTGCAGCTTGTGCTGACGTGGATCATGGCCGGCACGTCGTGCTCGACCAGCTTTTCGTAGATCGGGTACCAGTACGGGGCGGACAGCGGCGGCGAATTCCAATGGCCGCCAGAAGGGTCCGGATTGAGGTTTACGCCGACAAAGCCATACTCGAGCACGCACCGTTCAAGCTCTGCGATGCATGACTTCGTATCTACGCCCGGCGACTGCGGCAGCATCGCGGCACCGACAAAGTGATCGGGGAACAGCTCGCTCACGCGATGGCAGAGCGTATTGCAGATGGCGGCCCACGTCGCGCTGGTTTCGAAATTGCCGATGTGGTGCGCCATGAACGACGCACGCGGCGAGAAGATCGTCAGATCCATGCCGCGTTCGCGCATCAGACGAAGCTGGTTGCCGGCGATCGCATCCCGCAGTTCGTCATCGCCTATGTGCAGTTCGCTGACGGAGGGTGCAAGTTGCGAAGCAGACAGGCTGGCGATCTGGCGCTGGCGCCAGTCTTCCAGCGCCTTGGGGGCAGTGGTGAAATGCCCGTGACAATCGATGATCATGAGTGTTCGTCAGGAAGAGGCCATGCGCTGGCGGGAACGAGTACCTCGCCGCGCATGATGGGACGCGCGGTGCGGATCAGCGCGCTGCGTACGATCGATCCCGGGCTTGCGGGATCTGTTTCCAGTTCCACGGTGAACTTGCCTGTTGGGTGTTCCACGCTGATGGGGTAGAGCGGACCAATGCCGATGACGGCAACACCGGTCGCCACCGTGCCCGGCAGCACGCAGGCGGTGCCGACGGTGATGGCGGCCAGTACGCCGATTGCATCGTGGCAGACACGTGGAATAAAACAACGCGTGGCAATGCTGCCGCCCTCGCGCGGCGGGGCGAGCAGGCACATCTTCGGATAGCTCCTGGTGGAGACATCGCCGAGCCCCATCAGCTTTCCGGCGGCCAGGCGCAGCGCTTCGATGCGCTGCCTGAGCTCATGATCGCCATTGAGCGTGGCCACGCTTTCGTAGCCGGTACGGTGAAGATCCTCGGCGCGCATCAGCACCATCGGCATGCCGTTGTCGATCAGCGTGGCGGCGATCGACAGTGATCCGCTGCCAACCGGGTCGTCGATCGTCAGTACGTCGATCGGGTTGCCGGTCGGCAGCATTGCCTCGCAGACCGACCCAGCGGTGTCAAGAAAGTCGATCACGATTGGCGCCGCCGTACCGGGAACGCCGTCGATGCGCGCGTCGCCTGAGAACCGCGGTACGCGTCCGGGCGTCTGCATCGTGATGTCGCAAAGCATGCCCGTGTTGCGCGTCAGCACACGTGCTCGCGTGACTTCATCTTGCGGAGCGATCAGCCCGCGTTCTATCGCGAACGGCAGCACTGCCGCCAGCATGTTGCCGCAGTTCGGCGTGGTGTCCACGGTGTCCGCGTTCGGCTGGAGCTGGGCGAAGGTGAATTCCAGGTCTGCATGACCGGGCGCGCCGCGGGACACGATGCCGGCTTTGCTGGTCAGCGGGTGCGCGCCGCCAAGACCGTCGATCTGGCGAGGGTCTGGGCTGCCCATCGCGGCTAGCAGTACGCGATCGCGCGCGGCGATGTCGCCGGGCAGATCGCTCGCAAGAAAGAACGGCCCGCGCGAGGTGCCACCCCGCATCAGCGTGCAAGGTACCGCGCGAAGATCGGAGCCGGGGCAGGGTGTCATGGGGCTGAAAGCAGGGTCCATCGAGTGCCCGAAGTATCGGCGCACCGTAGAAGCCCTTGGTTGCCATGTCGCAGGACAGTTGTTCTAATCTGCTTATCGCCCACGGAAAAACAACGTCCGGCCGGACCGTCGTCATGGAGACCATCAGCCTGCATCACCTTCACGTATTCGCCGGGGTTGCCGCCGCTGGAGGCGTGCGCCGGTCGTCCGAATCGCTGCATCGCGCTTCATCGGCGATTGCCCGTTCGATCGCCGCGCTGGAGCAGACGCTTGGCGTGGCGCTGTTCGAGCGCAAAGGCAGGGGCATGCTGCTGACGCGTGCGGGCGAGGTTGTACTTGAGCGCGCGCGGCATATCGAGGCGGCGCTGCGCGAGGTGCGCGAAGAGGCGGTACGCATGCGGACGCGTCCCGGCGCAGCTGTAGCAAGCCTGGAAGCGCTGCACAACGAACGCCGGCTGGAAGTGGCCGCGATGCTGGCCGAAGTGCATCACATGCCCAGCGTGGCCGCTTCGATCGGCGTATCGCAACCGGCGGTCAGCCAGGCCGTTGCCCGGCTGGAAGACGCGCTGGGGCAACCGATCTTTGCGCGCACGGCGCGCGGCATGGTTCCCACCGACGTGGGTAGCCGCTGGGTGGTGCGCTTCGAACGCGCACTGGCAGATCTGCGCCACATTCGTGCCGATATCGCTGCACTGCAAGGTGTGCTGGAGGGCGCCGTGACGGTTGGCGCACTGCCGCTGGGCCGCACGTTGCTGCTGCCGATGGCGATTGCGGACGTGCATGGCCGGCATCCGCGCCTGCGTTTTCGGTCGCTTGAAAGCCCCTATGAGGAATTGACCGCCGGCCTGCTGAGCGGGCGGATCGATTTCATCCTCGGCGCGGTGCGCCCGCACGCTTCGCAGGGGCTGGCCACCGAAATCCTGTTCAAGGATCACATCTCGCTGATCGCGCGTGCGGCCCATCCGCTCGCCGCACGGAAGCGTGTCACATTGGCGGATCTCGAACCGTACCCCTGGGTGCTGTCACGCGCGGCATCGCCTTCACGGCAGGCCCTGGACAACGTGTTCGCCTCACGCGGCCTGCCCCTGCCGCAACCGCTGGTGGAAACGGGTGACCTGGCGCTGGTGCGCGGCCTGCTGCTGCAAGGCGACATGGTCACGGCACTCTCCGCCCACCAACTTCGGCACGAGATCGCGGCCGGCTGGCTTCGCGAGCTGAACCTGCCGCTGCCCGATACGGCACGCAGCATTGGCATCACCACGCGCATCGGTGCGCGGCTGTCGCCCGGTGCGGACGCACTGATTGCCGCCCTGCGGCAGGCCAGCCAGTCCATGGAACTGATTGCCGATAAGTAGATGGCAACGCAGCCCGCGCCACAATGCAATACTGCATTTCCTTGCTGAACGTAGACTGCCGTTGCCGTGCATGGGGATGTGCGGCAGGCCGCCCCAGTGCGGTTCCTAGCAATCTCGATAACTAGAATCCGCTGACTCCCGCACGGCGGATCACGCCAGGAGACGGCAACATGACAACGCAACGGCTCGATATCCGGGCACATATCAACGAACGCAGGATGTCCGGCTACCAGTGGCTGCTGTTGGTGCTGTGCTTCCTGATCGTCGCGACGGACGGGATGGATGTGGCCATCATGGGGTTCCTGGCCCCGGACATCACCCGCGAGTGGGGCATCTCGAAGGCCAGCTTCGGCATGGTGATGAGCGCGGCGCCGATTGGCCTGGCCATTGGCGCGCTGCTGGTCGGGCCGATGTCCGATCGCTTTGGACGCAAGAAGCTGCTGATCGGGTCGATCGCGCTGTTTGGCGTGTTCAACCTGCTGAGCGCCTTTGCGGGTAGCACGGCAACCCTGTCGCTGCTGCGGTTCCTGACTGGCCTTGGGCTTGGTGCCGCGATGCCGAGCACGACGACGTTGCTGTCGGAATACGTGCCGGAACGCTCGCGCAGCATGCTGCTGGCGACGATGTTCACGGGCTTCAACCTTGGCTCCGCGCTGGTTGGCTTTGGTGCCGCGGCAATCCTGCCGCACCATGGATGGCGCGCGGTGCTGATCGCAGGCGGCGCGATTCCGCTGATCTGCCTGCCGTTCTACATGCTGCTGATTCCCGAGTCCGCGCGGTTCATGGTGGTGCGGAACATTTCGCCGGCTCGCATCGCTCGCACGTTGCGCCGCGTGTGCGGCAGCGCGGTGGCCGATGACACCGTGTTCACCATCAGTGAACCGCCGGTATCGGGCAAACAGCCCGTGCGCACGCTGCTGTCTTCGGGCTATCGCGGCATGACGCTGGCGCTGTGGGTCACTTACTTCATGGGCCTGCTCGTGATCTATCTGCTGAGCGGCTGGCTGCCCACGCTGATCAAGGATGCCGGCCTGCCGATAGACCGTGCCGCCAACCTGACCGCCCTGTTCCAGCTTGGCGGCACCGTCGGCGCGCTGGTGGTGGGCTACTGCATGGATCGCTTCGCACCGCATCGCGTGATTGGCGTTTCCTATGTGTTTGGTGCGGTATTCATCCTGATGCTGGCTTCGGGGAGCGTAACGTCGTCGATGTTCGCGCTCTACGTGCTGTTGGCTGGTTTCTGCATGAGCGGCGCGCAGACCGGGCTGAACGCGTTTGCGCCGCAGTGCTACCCCACTCCGGTGCGCGCCACTGGCGTAAGCTGGATGCTTGGCATCGGCCGCTTCGGCAGCATCACCGGCTCGATGCTGGGCGGCGTGCTGCTGTCCATGGGCTGGAGCTTCAGCGCGGTGATCGCCATCCTGGCCATTCCCGCGACCATGGCTGCCATCTCCATTGTTTCGACCAAGGCGCAGCCTCGCGCCGTAACTGCCTGACGTACTGACATGGCCACCATCATCGGCGCAATCGCCTCATCCCACACGCCAACCATCGGATTCGCGCTCGACGCGGGAAAACAGCAGGACCCCGCATGGGCGCCAATCTTTGCGGCCTATGCGCCGGTGAGCGAATGGCTGGCACAGAAGAAGCCGGACGTGCTGCTGGTGGTGTACAACGACCACGTCACGTCGTTCTTCTTCGATCACTACTCGGCGTTCGCGCTTGGCATCGGCGACAAGTATCACGCCGCCGATGAAGGCGGTGGCCCGCGCAACCTGCCGCCGGCGCGCGGTCATGTGGAACTGGCGCGGCACGTGGGTGCGTCGCTGGTGGCCGACGAGTTCGACATGTCGTTCTTCCAGGACAAGGCGCTCGACCACGGCTGCTTTTCGCCAATGTCGGTCATGCTGCCGCACGATGGCGAATGGCCTGTGAAGATCCTGCCGCTGCAGGTGGGTGTGCTGCAGTTCCCGGCGCCATCGGCAAGACGCTGCTTCAAGCTCGGCCAGGCCATCCGCCGCGCGGTGGAAAGCTATCCGGAAGACCTCAAGGTGGCCATCGTCGCCACTGGCGGGCTGTCGCACCAGGTGCACGGCGAGCGTGCGGGCTTCAACAATACGGCGTGGGATCACCAGTTCCTCGACCTCTTCGAATCGGACCCCGAGGCGCTGCTCGACATCACCCACGCCGAGTACGCAAAGCGTGGCGGCTTCGAGAGTGCCGAAGTGGTGATGTGGATGGTGATGCGTGGCGCGATGTCGAGCCGAATCCGCTGCCTGCATCGCGACTACTACCTGCCGTCGATGACGGGCATTGCCGTGGCGGTCTACGAGAACGATGCGGCCGATGACGCCACACTGCGCGAGGCCCGTGCGGAACGCCAGCTTGAACACATCGGCCATCAACTGCGCGGCATCGAGCAGCTGGAGGGTACCTATCCGTTCACGCTGGAAACCAGCGTGCGCGCGTACCGGATCAACCGCTATCTGCACCAGCTTGTGGACCCCGCATTCCGCGAGCGCTTCCGCGCTGATCCGGTGGCAACCTACGACGAAGCGGACCTGACCCCGGAGGAGCGCGACATGATCACGCGGCGCGACTGGCGCGGCATGATCCGCTATGGCGTGATCTTCTTCCTGCTGGAAAAGCTCGGCGCGGTCTGTGGCGTGTCGAACCTGCACATCTACGCGGCGATGCGCGGGCAGTCACTGGAAGATTTCCAGAAGACGCGCAATGCGCCGGGGGCGCTGTACTCGGTGGCCGGCGGCGGCAGCACTTCATGGACGGCAAAGTCCTGAGTGCGCTGATCGCACCGATCGTTATAGATCGGTCTTGAAGTCTGGGGGGGCCACCACCACGTGCAGGGCTGTTTGTGATCGCATCAGCCCCACACGGCCCCCCCATATGTACAAGAAAGGCACTTCCGTCGAACTCCAGTTCTCTCCGCAACGCCTGAATGACGCCGCTGGCGATCCGTACTGGGTGGACCTGACGATCGAAGAGGCGCAGTCGCTGTTGCAGCGCCTGCAGGATCATCTGGCCCAGCCCGCTGCGGGTACCGCCGCGCCGCTGGTGTTCAGTCTCGAAGACCCACGCGGGCAAGCGGGAAGTGAGGCAGCCAAGGCCGCCATGGCCGCAAGGAAGGCTGCCGCAGGGGCAGACGCCGAGTTCAAACAATGGGTCTGCATCATCTGCGGCTGGGTCTACGATGAAGCGGCCGGGCTGCCCGAGGACGGCATTGCACCCGGCACGCGCTGGGAAGATATCCCTGCCGACTGGCGCTGCCCCGAGTGCGATGTCGGAAAGGAAGATTTCGCGATGGTGGAATTCTAGTAGCAGTTCAAGCGTCCACGATCACGTCGAATCCGCCATAGATCAACCGCTGGCCGTCGAATGGCATCGGGTCCATGCCTTCCTTGAGGCGCGGGTCCGCCATGGCCGCCTTCATGCCAACATCACGTACTTCGCGTGACGGCCACCAGATCCACGAGAACACCACGGTCTCGTCTTCCTTGCGTTTCACGGCCATCGTGAACGACGTGACCTTGCCTTCCGGCACGTCGTCACCCCAGCATTCCACCACCTTCAGCGCGCCGTATTCCTTGAACACGGCCGATGCCTTCTGCGCAACCTGGCGGTACGTTTCGCGATTGGCTGTCGGAACAGGCACCAGGTATCCATCGATGTAAGCCATAAGGAACTCCTGCAAGTCCGAGGGGAGGGACATTCAGGATAGTGCATCGATGGAACCGGGCAGCTTGCCCGTCACCTGCGCGTATTTATCGCGCATCAAGCGCTTGGCTAGCGCAGATTCTTCGCGCACTGCGTGAGCAGGTGCTGCAGCAGCGCCACGTGCTCGGGCGCGATCCCTTCCAGCATCTCGGCTTCGAGCCGCTTTACCGTTTCATCGCAGCGCGCCAGCAGTGCCTCGGCGTTGGCGGTCAGGCTCAGCTTGACGATGCGCCCATGCGTTGGGTCGGGTTCGCGAACGACCCAGCCCTTGGTCTCCATCATCTTGACGATCTCATTGGCGGACTGCGGCGAGATGAACGATCGCTCGGCCAGTTGTGCGTTGGACAAGCTCCCCCTGGCCTGCAGCACCGACATGGCCGTGAACAACGGCAGCGTGATGCCATGCGGCGCCAGCGCTTCGGTCAGGCGGCGCTTGACCACGCGATCGGTCCGGCCAATCAGGTAGGGAATGCGGATGGGCGGCGAGGTATGCGTCTCCGATTCGGTGGCGTGGTCCGGCGCGGCGGCCCTGACGGTTTTCTGTTTTCTCTGGATTGCCATGGAAATGCGAGTCGCTCGCGTGCCGAGCGCCGTTTTAGGGGTTTACGCGCAACGATGATAATCTACTTGCAGTATCAGGTTACCTGATACTATATTGACACCACGTTGGCGCACCGCTGGCGCTGCTTGAACAAGGAACAACCGAGATGACTAGTTACGAAGGACGCTGGAAGACCGTCAAAGTGGATGTTGAGGAAGGGATCGCCTGGGTGACGTTCAATCGTCCGGAAAAGCGCAATGCCATGAGCCCCACGCTGAATGCCGAGATGGTGCAGGTGCTGGAGACGCTGGAACTGGATGGCGACGCAAAGGTGCTGGTGCTGACCGGCGCTGGCGACGCGTGGACGGCAGGCATGGACCTGAAGGAGTATTTCCGCGAGGTGGATGCGGGCCCGGAGATCCTTCAGGAAAAGATCCGCCGCGACGCATGCCAATGGCAGTGGAAGCTGCTGCGCATGTACGCCAAGCCGACCATTGCGATGGTGAACGGCTGGTGCTTTGGCGGTGCGTTTTCGCCGCTGGTGGCCTGCGATCTGGCCCTCGCCGCGGAGGACGCCGTGTTCGGTCTCTCCGAGATCAACTGGGGCATCCCGCCGGGCAACCTCGTCAGCAAGGCCATGGCCGATACCGTGGGTCATCGCAAGGCGCTGCACTACATCATGACCGGCGATACGTTCACCGGCGCGGAAGCTGCCGAGATGGGGCTGGTCAATGAATCCGTGCCGCGTGACAAGCTGCGCGAGCGCACGACGGCGCTGGCCCGCAAGCTGCTGGAGAAGAATCCCGTTGTGCTGCGCGCCGCCAAGCACGGCTTCAAGCGCTGCCGCGAACTGACCTGGGAACAGAACGAGGACTACCTCTATGCCAAGCTCGACCAGGCACAACTGCGCGACCCCGAACACGGCCGCGAACAGGGCCTGAAGCAGTTCCTTGACGACAAGTCGATCAAGCCAGGCCTGCAAACCTACAAGCGCGCCTGAACGCTGCGCACCGGGAATATTCGAGGAGACAACAGACATGCATGACGTCACCATGCTGATTGGCGGGCGCGATTGTGCGGCGGACGGCGGCAGGACATTCGAGCGGCGCAATCCCGTGACCGGCGAAGTGGCCTCGCGTGCGCCGGCCGCAAGCCTTGCCGATGCCGAACGTGCGGTGCAGGCGGCCAGCGACGCGTTTCCCCAGTGGGCCGCGTTGTCGCCGGGCGAACGCCGCCAGCGGCTACTGCGGGCTGCCGACCTGATGGACGCGCAGACGCAGGCGTTTATCCGCATTGGTGCGGCGGAAACCGGCGGCATGGCCAACTGGTATGGCTTCAACGTCATGCTTGCTGCCAACATGCTGCGCGAAGCTGCGGCAATGACCACGCAGATCGACGGCAGCATCATTCCGAGCAACGTTCCCGGCAGCCTGGCGATGGCAGTACGCCAGCCGTGCGGCGTGGTTCTGGGCATCGCGCCCTGGAATGCGCCGGTGATTCTTGCCACACGCGCACTGGCCATGCCGCTGGCATGCGGCAATACGGTGGTGCTCAAGGCATCGGAAGCATGTCCCGGCGTGCATCGCCTGATTGGTACCGTGCTGCAGGAGGCAGGGCTTGGTGACGGCGTGGTCAACGTGGTGACGAATGCGCCTGAGGATGCCGCCGCCGTGGTGGAGCACCTGATCGCGCAGCCGGCTGTCCGCCGCGTGAACTTCACAGGGTCCACGCATGTGGGCCGCATCATCGCCCAGCATGCCGCGCGACACCTCAAGCCGGCCCTGCTCGAACTCGGTGGCAAGGCGCCGGTTCTTGTGCTGGACGATGCGGACCTCGATGCCGCCGTGGACGCAGTGGCCTTCGGCGCGTTCTTCAACCAGGGCCAGATCTGCATGTCCACGGAACGCGCGATCGTGCTGGAATCCGTTGCCGATGCGTTTGTCGCGAAGCTGGTGGCCAAGGCTCGCACGCTGCGCGCCGGGGACCCGACAGATCCCGGCAGCGTGCTTGGCGCGATGGTCAGCGTGGATGCGGTCAAGCGAATCGCCGCACTCGTGGAGGATGCACGGGGGCAGGGCGCCGCGCTGCCCGTCGGTTTCCACGCCGATGGTGCAATCCTGCAACCGGTGATTGTCGATGGCATTCGCCCCGGAATGCGGCTTTATGCCGAGGAGTCGTTCGGCCCGGTGGTGACGATTGCGCGCGTCCGCAATGACGACGAAGCGGTGGCCATGGCAAACGACAGCGAATATGGCTTGTCGTCCGCTGTGTTCAGCCGTGATGTGTCCCGCGCGTTGCGCATCGCACAGCGCATTGAATCTGGCATCTGCCATATCAACGGCCCCACGGTGCACGACGAGGCTCAGATGCCGTTCGGCGGCGTCAAGAGCAGTGGCTACGGACGCTTTGGCAGCAAGGCGTCGGTGGCGGAGTTCACCGAACTGCGCTGGATCACGGTGCAGAACGCCCCGCGCCACTACCCGATCTGACCCGATCCGACACACAGGCACCGCGCCCGACCGAAGGCGCGGGCAACACGACAGGAGACAAGGTGTGAACGCACCAGCCCCGAGCCCGCAGGGCCAGCCCGTACGGTATCGCGCCGTGGCGGTCAGCAGCGCCAACGCAACGTGCCTGAAAGATGGCGATGTCTGGCGTATCCGCAATACGGAGCCGCTCGCGCAGTACCCGGAGCGCATGACGGACTGCCTGGCCGCCGGCGCGGAACGGCACCCGCAGCGCGTGCTGGTGGCGCAGCGCGGGCCGGATGGTCAGTGGATCGAAATCAGCTATGGCGAGATGCTGGCGCGCGCCCGGGCTATCGGGCAGGCGCTGCTCGATCGCGGGCTGTCTGCCGAACGGCCCGTGGCAATCCTTTCGGGTAACGATCTCGAACATCTGCAGCTTGCGCTTGGTGCGATGTGGGCGGGCATTCCGTTCTGCTCGGTGTCGCCGCCCTATTCGCTGGTGTCGAGCGACTTCGGCAAGCTGCGTCACGTCATGCAGGTGCTGTCGCCGGGACTGGTCTACGCGGCCAACGGTGCGGCATTTGCCGCTGCCATCGGTGCCGTTGTGCCAGCCGAGACCGAGGTCGTCACGCGCGATGGCCAACTGCCCGGGCGTGCCGCCACCGCGTTCGATGCCCTGGTGCGCACGCCTGTCACAACGGCCGATGCCGCGCAGGCAGCGGTGCGGCCCGACACGCTGGCCAAGATCCTGTTCACGTCGGGCTCCACGCGCCAGCCCAAGGCCGTGCCGACCACGCACCGCATGCTGTGCAGCAACCAGCAGATGCTGCGCCAGACCATTCCCGATTTCACGCTGGAGCCGCCGGTGCTGGTGGACTGGCTGCCGTGGAATCACACATTCGGCAGCAGCCACAACTTCGGCATCGTCCTGTACAACGGCGGCACGCTCCATATCGACGACGGCAAGCCCGCGCCGGGCAAGTTCGACGAGACGCTGCGCAATCTGCGCGAGATTTCCCCGACTGCCTACTTCAACGTGCCGAAGGGCTGGGAGGAGCTTGGTCTGGCGCTGGAGAACGACGAAAGCCTGCGCGAGGCGTTCTTCTCGCGCGTGCGCATCTATTTCTTCGGCGGTGCGGGGCTGTCCCAACAGGTGTGGGACCGGCTTGAACGCGTTACCGAGCGCCACTGCGGCGAGCGCATCCGCATCATGGCCGGGTTGGGCATGACCGAGACCTCGCCATGCTGCCTGTTCACGACGGGGCCGATCATGCGCGCCGGCTACGTCGGCATGCCGGCGCCAGGCTGCGAACTGAAGCTGGTGCCCGTCAACGGCAAGCTGGAGGCGCGCTTCCGTGGTCCGCACGTCATGCACGGTTACTGGCGCATGGAAGAGACGCCATCGCAGCCTGTATTCGATGAGGAAGGGTACTACTGCAGCGGCGATGCGCTGAAGTTCTATGATCCCGAGCGCCCCGAACTGGGTCTGGTGTTCGACGGGCGCATTGCGGAAGACTTCAAGCTGAGTTCCGGCACGTTCGTCAGCGTGGGCCCGTTGCGCGCCCGCGTGCTCGCCGCCGGTGCGCCCTACGTGCAGGACGTGGCGATTGCGGGCATGGATCGCGACGAGATCGGGCTGCTCGTGTTCCCGAGGATGGAAGATTGCCGGCGACTCGCCGCGTTGCCCGCTCATACCGCCGATGGTGAAGTGCTGGCATCGCCCGCCGTGCAGGCCGAATTTCGCCGGATGTTGGAGACCCTGAACGCCGCCGCGACAGGCAGCGCCAGCAGAATCGGCCGTTTGCTGCTGCTGGACGAACCCGCATCGCTCGATCGCGGCGAACTGACCGACAAGGGCACCCTCAACCAGCGCGCCGTGCTCACGCATCGCACCGCGCTGGTGGAAGCGTTGTACAGCGATACCTGCGACGCAGCAATCGCTGCCAGGCCACTGGCCACGACATAACAACAAACCAAAAAGCCAACAAACCGACGAAGGGGAGACAACCATGCAGCACAACCTTGCCGGTGGCGCCGTGCTGGCCACCGCGATAGCGCTCGTCTCGATGACGGGAAGCAGCATCTCAAAACCTCGTGACATGCGCCGTAGCTGACGGCGCGCTCATCAAGGAACCATCATGCAAACCTCAACTGCGGTACGCGCCGAAGCGGCTTCGGGCGCGGCGCTGACGCTCGGCCTGTGTTTTGTCGTGGCGCTGCTGGAAGGACTCGATCTGCAATCGATCGGCGTGGCGGCACCACGCATGGCGCGCGAGTTTGGATTGTCGGTCAGCCAGATGGGCCTGGCGTTCAGCGCGGGCACGTTCGGCCTGTTGCCGGGCGCCATGCTCGGCGGACGCCTGGCCGACCGCATCGGACGCAAGCGCGTGCTGATCATGGCCACGACGCTGTTCGGCATCTTCTCGATCGCCACGGCACAGGCATGGGACTTTTGGAGCCTCGTGGCAATCCGGGTGGCCACTGGCATTGGCCTTGGTGGGGCGATGCCGAACCTGATCGCGATCTGCTCGGAATCGGTGCCGGCCCGGCTGCGCAACACGGCTGTCAGCATCATGTATTGCGGCATTCCGTTCGGCGGCGCAATCGCAGCCGTGATCGGCATCCTGTTTCCGGACGATGCTGGTTGGCGGCACATCTTCTACGTGGGCGGCTTTGGCCCGCTGGTAGTGGTACCGATGCTGATGATGCTGCAGGAGTCGCGCCGCTTCGACCCGTCTGCCGGTGCGTCCGTCAAGCCGCCCCCTGTCGCGTGGGCGCTGTTCGGCGAGCGCCGGGCCGCCGCCACGTGCTGCATCTGGATCAGCTACTTCTTCACGCTGATCGTGCTCTATTTCCTGCTGAACTGGCTGCCGTCGCTGATGGTGTCGAACGGGTTGAGCCGCGCGCAGGCGGGCTGGGTGCAGATCGTGTTCAACATCGGCGGCGGCGCGGGCGCGCTGTGCATCGGCATGTTGATGGACCGTGGCCGTCCGCGTGCGGTGGTGTCGGGCATGTACGCGGGGATCATTGTCGCGCTGGCCACGCTGGCGGCAGCGTCCGGCATGACATGGATGGCGGTTGGCGCATTCCTGGCGGGCCTGTTCGTGATTGGCGCGCAATCGGTGCTCTATGCGCTGGCCGCTGCCTATTACCCGATGGTTGTACGCGGCACCGGGGTCGGCGCGGCGGTCGCGGTCGGGCGGCTCGGATCGATTGCCGGGCCGGTGCTGGCAGGGCAACTGCTGGCGATGGGCAAGAACGCCAGCACGATCATCGGCGCCAGCATCCCGATCACCGTCATCTCGGCCGTTGCCGCGCTGATGCTGCTGCAACGGCCCTCGGCAAAAGACTGATCACTACAACAACAGGGAATGGGAGGAGCACAACAATGAAGTTCAGGACTTACCAGCATGCCGGAGGCAGGCTGCTTGCGGTGGCCATGATGGCGGCATCGCCAGTCATCGCCCTCGCGCAATCGGTAACGCTGTACGGCGTGGTGGATACCGGCATCGAGTACGTCAATAACATTGGCGCGGACAAGAACAGCGTGGTGCGCGTTCCCAACGTCACGGGCACCGTGCCATCGCGCTGGGGCCTGCGCGGCAGCGAGGATCTTGGCGGCGGGCTGAAGAGCGTCTTCGTGCTGGAATCCGGTTTCGCGCCGGACTCCGGCGCCGCAGGCCAAGGCGGCCGGCTGTTTGGCAGGCAGGCACTGGTGGGCTTGTCCGGCAACTGGGGCCAGGTCGCGCTGGGCCGTCAGTACACCATGCTGTTCTGGGCGATGCTGGACCCTGACATCCTCGGGCCGCAGGTGTACGGCACGGGTTCGCTCGATAGCTACATCCCGAATGCGCGCGCCGACAATGCGGTCTCGTACAAGGGCACGTTTGGCGGGCTGACGGTGGGCGCCACCTACAGCTTCGGACGCGATACGGTCAACGCGGGACCAAGCCCGGTCGGCACGAACTGCGCGGGCGAAACGCCCGGAAATCCGAGCCAATGCCGCGAGTGGTCCGCGATGATCCAGTACGCAACCAAATCGTGGGGCGCGGCGGTGGCATACGACTCGCTGCGCGGCGGCCCCGGTGCGTTTGCAGGGCTGACCAGCAGCGCGCTGAAGGATGACCGCCTGTCGGTGAACGGGTACGTGCTGCTGGAGCGCGCGAAGATCGGCCTGGGCGTGCTCAGCCGCAACAACGAGGGCAGCCCCACGGCGCGCAGCGAACTCTATTACGCGGGCGCTGCCTACGACATCACGCCCGCCTTCACGCTGGCCGGCCAGATCAACTACCTGAAGTTCAGGCACAGCGACAACAAGGCGATGCTGTATGCGGTGCGCGGCATGTACGCTTTCTCGAAGCGGACTTCCGTCTATGCCACGGCCGGCTATATCAATAACGATGGCCAGCTTGCGCTATCGGTGAGCAGCGGTGCATCGGGCGGCAATCCGCAGCCGGGGGGCTCGCAGTTTGGCGTGATGGCTGGCGTGAAGCACGTCTTCTGAAGCACGCCCGCTCTCCGCCGAAGCTGATGGAGAGCGGGCAATCCATGTCAGAACATGTGCTTTGCGCCGATCAGCCCGCAGCGAGCTTGCGGGTAGCGTTGCCGCGCCGCACGATGCCGAGCGACAGCATCGTCACGCCGGCGACGACCGCCGGTACGCCCACCAGCACGAATAGCGCCGGCATGGTGAGACCCATCGAGAGCATCGTGGCGCCGCCGACGGAGCCGACCACGGAACCCAGGCGGCCAACCCCGTTTGCCCAGCTCACACCGGTGGCGCGGCAGTCGGTCGGGTAGTAGCCGGCGGACAGCGCATTGGCGCCGACCTGCGAACCCGACACGCAGAAGCCAGCAAGGAAGACCGCGAAGCTGGCTGCGACGGGCGCATCGGCCAGGCTGCCGATGGCCGCGACGAACACACCAGCCAGCGTGTAGCTGGCGGCCAGCACGTAATGTGGATTGGCGCGGTCCATGACCCAGCCCAGCACGATGGCGCCAACGGTGCCGCCCACCTGGAACATCGTGGTCACCAGTGCGGCGGTGCGCAGCGACATCCCCGTGCCTCGCAGCAACGTTGGCAGCCAGCTCGACAGCAGGTAGATCACCAGCAGGCTCATGAAGAACGTCAGCCACAGCAGCAGCGTGCCGCGCAGCAGTTCCGGCTTGAATAGATGGCCGACCGGCGAACCATGGCTGCCTTGCTTCTCCGCAACGACGAAGGATGCGTACTGCAGATCCTCGTTCGGGGCGATGCGTTGCAGCGTCTCGCGCACGCGCGCCTCGTCCTTGCCCTTCATCACCAGGAATCGCACCGATTCGGGCAGCAGCCATACCAGCAACGCGGTCAGCACCAGCGGCATGATGCCGCCGACGATCAGCACCGAGCGCCAGCCGAACGCATCGATCAGCCCGGCGGAAGCCAGGCCGCCGAATGCGGAGCCCAGCGTGAAGCCGCAAAACATCGTGGTGACCAGGAACGATCGGCGCTTGTCAGGGCAGAACTCCGATGTCAGCGTGATCGTGTTCGGCATTGCGCCACCCAGGCCAAGGCCGGTGAGGAAGCGCAGCGCGATCAGTTCCCACAATCCCGGGGACCATGCCGAGGCCAGACTGGCCAAGCCGAAGAACAGCACCGAGAACACCAGGATGCTCTTGCGACCAAAGCGGTCGGCCAGCGGGCCAAACAGGAATGCGCCGGCCATCAGCCCGCCGAGTCCGGCACCGAACAACGGCGCCAGGTGTGCGGGCGTGAGTTGCCATTCGGCGCGGATCGCCGGGGCGATAAAACCGATGGCAGCCGTATCGAAGCCGTCGATCGCGACGATCAGGAAGCACAGCACGACGATGGTCACCTGGAATGGCGACAGCGGCTGGCGATCGATGAACGTGGTCACGTTCAGCGTGTGATTGGCGGACATGTGTGTCTCCTCCGGCAAAGCGGGGTCAAGGCGGCTCGAACGGCCGCTTGTGTTGTGAAAACAGGGAGAGGCGTCCCGTGGACGCCGGGAACTACATCAAAGCCATGGCGTGGGGCTCAGCGCGCGCTCGGCGCGCCATCCGTGCAGCCATTGCAGTGCGTCGTAGAACTGTTCCTGCGTGCGGCCAACCCACAGCGTGTTGCGCACGAAGCGGTCCACGCCCTTGGCGTGATAGACGCGGCCCATGTCGCGCGCGCCGTACAGCACGCGTGCGGTGCGCGGAATGCGCGCCTGCTCGTAGAGCTTGAACGCGGCTTCGAAATCTCCGTCGGCGGCTTCCACGGCGGCGCCCAGTGCCACGGCGTCTTCGAGTGCCTGGCAGGCGCCCTGTGCGATGTACTGGGTCATCGGATGCGCGGCATCGCCGAGCAGCGTTGCGCGGCCAAAGCTCCAGTGCTCCACGGGATCGCGATCGGCCGTGGCCCAGCGCTTCCACGAATCGGGGCGGTCGAGCATCTGGTGCGGCATCGGGTGGATGCCTTCGAAGTAGGACAGCACCTCCTCCTTGCTGCCATCGCGCACGCCCCACACCTCTTTCTCGCGGCTGTGGAACGTCACGACGAGGTTGTACTGCTGGCCGCCACGCAGCGGGTAGTGCACAAGGTGGCAGTGCGGGCCCGCCCACACCACGGGCGCGTTGACCTGCAGATCCTTGGGCATGTTCTCGACGTCCACCACGGCGCGATAGACCACATGGCCGGTCACGCGCGGTTCGTCGCCGATCAGCGCGGCGCGGATCGCGGACTTGACGCCGTCGCAGCCAATCACGGCATCGGCGCGGTGGCGTTCGCCATGCTGGTCGATCACGGTCACGCCCTGGTCGTCCTGCTCAAGCTTCTCCACGCGCGTGGCGGTACGGAATTCGATCAACGGGTGGTCCTGCACGGCTTCCAGGATCGACAGGTGGATGTCCGCGCGATGGATCACCGCGTACGGATTGCCGAAGCGCTCGCGATAGGCCTGCCCCACATCGACGCGGGCGATATTGCTGCAGTCGATCGCGTCGCGAAGCTGGATGTAGTCGGTAAAGACCGCACGGCCGCGCGCGGCTTCGCCCACGCCCAGCGCGTCAAGCGCGGCGAAGGCGTTGGCCGCCAGCTGGATGCCGGCGCCAATCTCGCCGATCTTCTCGGCCTGTTCCAGCAGCTCGATGCGGATGCCCTTGCGCGCCAGCGCCAGCGCCGCGGCCAGGCCGCCGATGCCGCCGCCAATGATGAGAACCTTGCGGTCGCTTCGTGGAGTGGTGTTCATGTCTGTCTCCTGGCCCTTCGGTCGTTCGCGTCAGGCGGTGTAGTCGGGTTGGCGCGCGGGAGCCGCGGCGGCGAACGCCGGGTGCGCGATGGCGTGTTCGTAGACGGCCATGGCGCGCGTGTGCCGCGACAGGTCGCAGCCGGTGCGCAGCGCGTTGGCGATCTGCGGCACCAGCGTCACGTCCGCCAGCGTCGGGGTATCGCCAAAGCACCACTTGCCGTGCCCGTAGCGCGCCAGCAGCCGTTCCACGCCGGCCATGCCATCGTCCACCCAATGGCGGTACCAGGCGTCCTTCTGCGCGGGCGTGACCTTGAGTTCGTCCTGCAGGTAACGCAGCACGCGCAGGTTGTTCACCGGGTGGATATCGCAGGCGATCAGGTTGACCAGTTCAAGCACGCGCGCGCGCGGCTCCGCCGCCTGCGGGATCAGGCGTGGTTCCGGATAGCGCGCGTCCAGGTAGTCCATGATCGCCAGCGACTGGCTCAGTTGAAACTCATCATCCACCAGCGCGGGCACGGTGGCCGACGGGTTGATGCCGTCCACGTACTCCGCCTCGCGGTGCTGCCCGGTGCGGATATTGACCGGCAGGTAGTCGTACGGCAGGCCCTTCAGGGCCAGCGCGATCCGCACGCGGTACGACGTGGAACTGTTGAAGAAACTATAGAGCTGCATGGTGGCCCCGCAAGATCAGATGACGCGCACCTTCAGTTCGCCCAGGCCTTCGACGGCGGTGACCATCAGGTCGCCGGCCTTGACCGCGCCCACGCCTTCGGGCGTGCCCGTGTAGATCACATCACCCGCTTCCAGGCGGAAGAACTGCGACAGATAGGCGACCGTCTCCGCCACCGACCAGATCAGGTGCGTGACGTTGCTGCTTTGCTTCGTTTCACCGTTTACGGTCAGCGTGATGGCCGCCTGCTGCGGGTGGCCGATATCGCTGGCGCGATGGATGGGGGCGATCGGGGCCGATGCATCGAAGGCCTTGCCGATTTCCCACGGGCGGCCCATTTCGCGCATCTTCATCTGCAGGTCACGGCGCGTCATGTCCAGGCCCACTGCATAGCCATAGACGTGTTCCAGCGCGCTTTCCACCGGAATATCGGTGCCCGGCTTGCCGATCACCGCCACGAGTTCGGCTTCGTAGTGGTAGTTCTGCGTCTGCGCCGGATACGGCAGTTCCAGCGTCTGGCCGTCACGCACGGGAATCACGGCGTCTGTGGGCTTGCAGAAGAAGAACGGCGGCTCGCGATCGGGGTCGTAGCCCATTTCGCGGGCGTGGGCGGCGTAGTTGCGGCCAACGCAGTAGACGCGGCGCACGGCGAACACATCATCGGTACCGGCGACGGGAATGGCGACGGTGGCGGGGGGCATGAAAACGTATGACATGGTGGCTTGATCCATTCGGCAAGGTTGAGCGGGGCCACGGCGTGGCAGGCGGCCGCGCCGGTGGTACTCGGGTTCGGAAAGATTCAGGTATTCAGGTGCGCGATTCGCGCAGCAGGTTCAGCGCGGAAAGCACCGGGCGATCGGAGTAGCTGAACAGCACCGCGTCCTCGATCGCGCCAAGCTGCACGGGTGCCCACGAAGGCGCCACGAAGACATCGCGCGGCTCGAACTGGAACTGGGCGTCGCCGATGCGTACCGTGCCGCTGCCTTCCACCACGCTGTAGACCGTGGCGTCAGTGCTGCGATAGGTTTTGCCCTGGAAGCCGGCGGGCAGGTACTGCATGAACGTGGCCATGGTCGGCATCGGCCAGCCGCCGGTCACCGGATTCACGTAGCGCAGCTTCACGCCGTCCCAGGCGTCAAGTTCGCCATTGCGATAGAGCTTGTCCAGCGCGTCGCGCGAGCGCTCGTACGGATAGCTGAAGATCGGCGACGTCGGGTCCGTGACGCGGTGCCGCACGGGGACCATGTTGTGGCCAAAGCGCGCAAGGCTGTCGCCTTCGGGACGCGTCACCGGCTGCTGCGATTCCGGGTAGTTCTCGGCAAAACCGGCATCGAACTGCTGCACCAGCGGAATATCGAGGCCATCGAGCCATACCACCGGTTCGCCGCCGTCCTCGACGGACGGGTTGCCGTGGTCATGCCACGTCCAGGACGGCGTGATGATGAAGTCGCCGGGATGCATGGTGGTGCGCTCGCCATTCACGGCAGTCCAGGCACCCTTGCCTTCGACGATAAAGCGCAGCGCCGATTGCGTATGGCGATGGCTCGGCGCGACTTCGCCAGGCAGGATCAGTTGCAGGCCCGCGTAGAGCGTGGACGTGATGCTCGACTTGCCGGGCAGCCCGGGGTTTTCCAGCACCAGCACGCGGCGCACGGCCTCTTCCGCGCTGATCACGTCGCCGGCCTGCATCACCAGCGGGCGGACCTGCTCGTACTTCCAGATGGCCGGAACGATCTGCGGACGCGGTTCACGCGGCACCAGCGCGTGCAGCGATTCCCACAGCGGGGTCATGTGGCTGTGGCCGATGCGCTCGTAGTAGGCCGCGCGTGCAGGGTCGATGGTGTGCTCTGACATGCTGTCTCCGTCTCTTGTCGCGATACCGGGCTGGGCATCGCGCTGTTGCTTGGAGTTATACGCGGCAGCCTATAAGATTTGAAATGAAGTTTTGCTAGGTTTCATATCAAAAGACATATAGGTAGGCAGAGATGGACTGGACCCAGCGGCTCCGGCTGCGCAATCTGCAGATGCTGCTGAGCTTGGCCGAGACCGGCAACATGAGCCAGTCGGCGGCGATGCTCAATACGACACAGCCGGGCCTTTCCAAGTGGCTCAAGGATCTAGAGGACGATATCGGCCTGCCCTTGTTCGAGCGGCAGGCGCGCGGGCTGCGGCCCACACCCTACGGCGAATCGCTGATCGAGCATGCGCGCCGCATCGAGGCCCAGCTTGATTCGGCGAGGGACGACCTGCAGGCGATGCGCGATGGCGGCAGCGGCCTGGTGGTGGTGGGCACATCGGGGGCGTCCGCTGCGGATACGGTGCCGCTGGCCGTGCTGGGGCTGCTGCAACGGTTGCCGCGCGCGCAGGTGCGGCTGGTGGAAACCACGATGGACCGGCTGATGAGCCAGCTTTCGCGCAGCGAGCTTGATATCGTGGTGGGCCGCTCGGCGCCCGAACTGCAGGATGCCCAGGTGCGTACCGAATCGCTCTACATGGAGCCGATCCACTTCGTCGCGCGGCCGCGCCATCCGCTGATGCTGCGCGAGCGCGTGGACTGGCCGGACCTGCAGGCGCACCGCTGGGTGGTCTGGCCGCGCGGCACGCCAATCCGCAATGCGCTGGAAGCGGCGCTGGCCAGCGCGGGCCATCCACTGCCGCCCGATTGCGTGGAGAGCAATTCCACGGTGCTGAACCTCACGCTGCTCAACAACAGCGACATGATCGGTCTGGCATCGCACCGCACGGCACGGCGGCTGGAGGAGTTGGGCGCGCTGCGCATCGTGCCGCTGCGGCTGGCCGGGTTCGGATCGGTATCGATGTACTGGCGCGACGACGGACTCAAGCGCTCGGCCGTGGTGACGATGCTGGAATGCCTGCGGCGCGCGGCGGACCGTGAAGTGCCCGATCCGCTGGTCGAGGCAAAGTGAGTTTCCCGGAGATCATCAAGTTGGCACCCGATCCGACACCGCGGCTCCGCCTTCGCCTGTGGCGCGACGAAGACCGGATGCCATTCCGCGCGCTTAATGCCGATCCGGACGTGATGGCGTTTTTCCCGGCGCCGCTCACAGACGCCCAGAGCGATGCGCTACTGGACCGCATCCGCCAGCACCACGCGCAACACGGCTTTGGCCTGTGGGCCGTTGAACTGCGCGATACGTCTGCGTTCATCGGCTTTACCGGACTGGCGATTCCATCGTGGCATCCACCGTTCGGGCCCTGCGTGGAGGTTGGCTGGCGCCTGGCGCGCGAACACTGGGGCCATGGCTATGCAACGGAAGCAGCCCGGGCTGCCATGGACTTAGGCTTCCGCGAACGACAACTCGACGAGATCGTGTCCTTTACCGCTGCGATCAACCAGCGGTCGGAGCGCGTGATGCAGCGGCTCGGCATGCATCACGCGGCAAGCGACGATTTCGATCATCCGGCGCTGCCGGTGGGGGATCGCCTCGCCAGGCATGTGCTCTATCGCATGTCGCGTGCCGAATGGGAAACCGATAGTGCTTGAAATGCTCCTGGTGTTCTCCTCTCCCTTGCGGGAGAGGGGCGGGGGAGAGGGCGGGCGCCTGAACCACCAGACACGTTGTTTGTGGTGGTCTAATTTCCT
>NZ_ALOU01000022.1 GCF_000292345.1 Cupriavidus sp. BIS7 | reverse complement strand
TCCAAAGCGCGCAGGCCCAACCGGCCGCAACTGCGCCGCTGTACATCCGCATTCACGCCAACGACAACGTGGCGATTGTCGCCAACGACGGCGGCCTGCCGGCCGGCACCGTGTTTCCGTGCGGGCTGACGCTCGTGGAACGCGTGCCGCAGGGCCACAAGGTAGCGCTGGTGGACCTGAAGCAGGGTGACGCCGTCACGCGCTACAACGTGACCATCGGCTACGCGCTGCAGGACCTGCCGCGCGGCAGCTGGGTCAACGAGCGCGTGATCAAGATGCCGGTCGCGCCGGGGCTGACCGATCTGCCGATCGGCACGCGCGTGCCCGAACCGCTGCCGCCGCTGGAAGGCTACACGTTCGAAGGGTTCCGCAATCCGGATGGCTCGGTCGGCACGCGCAACATCCTGGCCATCACCACCACCGTGCAGTGCGTCTCGGGCGTGGTCGAGCACGCGGTGCGCCGGATCAAGGCCGAACTGCTGCCGCGCTACCCGAATGTCGACGACGTGATCGGGCTTGAGCACACGTATGGCTGTGGCGTGGCGATCGATGCGCCCGATGCGATCGTGCCGATCCGTACGCTGCGCAATATCGCGCTGAACCCGAACTTCGGCGGCACCGCGATGATGGTCAGCCTGGGCTGCGAGAAGCTGCAGCCCGAACGCCTGATGCCGCCGGGGACGATCCCGATCCAGACTGGCGCGGGCGAGGTGCAGGTGGGCGTGGTCTGCCTGCAGGACGACAAGCACGTGGGCTTTGCGTCGATGATCGATTCGATCATGGCGATGGCCGAGACGCATCTGGCAACGCTCAATGCGCGCAAGCGCGAAACCGTGCCGGTTTCCGAGCTTGTGGTGGGCGTGCAATGCGGCGGTAGCGATGCGTTTTCCGGCGTGACGGCCAATCCGGCCGTCGGCTTCGCCACGGATCTGCTGGTGCGCGCGGGCGCCACGGTGATGTTCTCGGAAGTGACCGAGGTTCGCGATGGCATTGACCAGCTCACGGCGCGCGCCGCCACGCCGGAAGTGGCCGAGGCCATGATCCGCGAGATGGACTGGTACGACCGCTATCTCGATCGCGGCCGCGTCGATCGCAGCGCCAATACCACGCCGGGCAACAAGAAGGGCGGCCTATCGAACATCGTGGAAAAGGCCATGGGTTCGATCGTGAAGTCGGGCAGCGCGCCGATCACCGGCGTGGTGTCGCCGGGCGAGAAGGTCAGGCAGAAGGGGTTGATTTACGCTGCCACGCCGGCCAGCGACTTTATCTGCGGCACGCTGCAGCTAGCCGCCGGCATGAACCTGCACGTGTTCACCACGGGCCGCGGCACGCCGTATGGCCTGGCCGAAGTGCCCGTGATCAAGGTGGCCACGCGCAGCGACCTGGCGCGCCGCTGGCATGACCTGATGGACGTGAACGCGGGTCGCATCGCCACGGGCGAAGCGACGATCGAGGACGTGGGCTGGGAGCTGTTCCACCTGATGATCGACGTGGCCAGCGGCCGCAAGAAAACCTGGGCCGAGCATCACCAGCTTCACAACTCGCTGGCGCTGTTCAACCCGGCGCCGGTGACCTGACCTGACAGGCTACCGCGATGGATCAATCGCGGTAGCTTGGGTCGAGGCGGTCCAGCTTGCGCAGCAGCGCCGGCCAGGTGATGCCGGCACCCTGGCCCTTGGTAACCATCTGGATGACCTGCGGCATGGTCTCCATGATCTCGGGCCTGACCTCGACGAGTTCGCCGCCGGCCTGGGCGCTGATCTGGATCTGGCAAGTGTTTTCGAACGTGTACATGGCCAGGAATGCTTCGGCCACGTTGGGCCCGACCGTCAGCAGGCCGTGGTTGCGCAGCATCAGGTAGGTCTTGTCGCCCAGATCCCGTTGCAGGCGCGGCTTCTCGTCGTCGCGCAGGGCCACGCCTTCATAGTCGTGGTAGGCCAGTTGCGGGATGACGAATGTGCTCTGCTGGCTGATCGGCAGCACGCCGCATTTCTGGGTGCTCACCGCCACGCCGGCGCGCGTGTGGGTGTGCAGCACGCAGACCACGTCAGGACGGCCGTCGTGGATACAGCTATGGATGGTGAACCCGGCCGGATTGACGGGGAAGGGGCTGTCCTGCAGCTTGTTGCCCTGCTGGTCCACCTTCACCAGACCTGAGGCGGTGATCTCGTCGAACATCAGGCCATAGGGATTGATCAGGAAGTGATGTTCGGGCCCCGGGATGCGTGCGCTGATGTGGGTGAAGACCAGATCCGTCCACCCGTACAGCGCAACCAGCCGGTAGGCCGCGGCCAACTCCACACGCAATTGCCACTCTTCCTGACTGACCTTGCCCTTCAGTGAAGGGATGTTGAGTTCTTGCATCGTCTTGTCTCCTGTTGAAGCAGACTTGCACGGTATAGTCCCGTCGAACCTTCCAACTGTCGCGTTCTTAACGATTTACGTGTTTTCCCTATGAACCACGGCCACGCCGCCCTGATCAGTGCGCTTATGGTGAACCCATGGTTTGCCGCCCTGCCGCCGAGGCTACGCGAATTCATGGTGAGCCGCTCAACGCTGATTCAGCTGCGGCCCGGCGAACAACTGTTTCGGCAGGGAGAGATGCCGCGCGCCTGGTATGGGCTGGTGCGCGGCGAGGTGCACCTGTCCACGCTGCGCGAAGACGGCAAGGAGCACATCATGTCCGTGGCGGAGGTTGGCAACTGGGTGGGGGAGGCCGGGCTGATCGTCATGCAGCCCTATCTGAACAATGCCACTGCCCGAGGCCATGTGGAGGCGCTGGCCCTGCCGCGCGAAGCCTTTGAGGAACTCATGGGCGATGCGGAATTCGCCCGGGCGGTGGCGATACTGGTCACCGGGCGTTTTCGCATGCTCTATGTGGGGCTGTACACCACCTCGCTGCGTTCAACGCGGGCCCGGATCGCGCAACGTTTGCTGCTGCTTGCGCATGGCGATGCCACCGGGACTCCCCAGGCCAGGCAGCGCGTATCGGTGTCCCAGGAGACGCTGGCCATGATGCTGGGCATCACGCGCCAGACGCTGAACAGTGAACTGAAGTGGTTTGTGCAGCAAGGCATCCTGCGCCTGGGCTACCGCAGCATCGAAGTCCTGTCTGAATCCGAGCTGCACCAGGCCAGCGAAATGCACGACAGCTAGCCGTTTCCTGAGCTAGCTTCCGGGACTAACCGCCAACAATCTGCTTGGCGTACGTCGCACGCTCCATCTCGACGACATTCACCGATATCTGCACTGTCTGCCCGGCCGCGCCCGGGCGGACCATTTCCGAGATCGCATTGCACACGAGCTGGCCGAGTTCCTTGCGCATGGCCTGATCGCGGCCGTCCAGGATCTGCAGCGTTGCGTGGACGAATGCGCGATCCACGTTCTCGGTCCCCTGGCGATACGTGGATAGCGTCACGCAGCGCGACTTGATGTCGGGTTCCTGGAACTGCCCGCTCGACAGCAGCGCGGCATTCGCTTCGTCGAGCAGTTCCTCCTGCGAGCATGTCAGGCGCGTGTTCTCGGTGAGTTCGATGACGAGGTGAGGCATGAAACCGGATCCGGTTGATGGCAGGGAACTCGCATCGTACGGCATTCCGCGATATCGCGCCCCGAACTTTCACCGCGTGACGCCGAATGCCGATTCGATCCTGCCAATACTTGTGCGCAACAGCGGACGTACCTTTTCCAGCAGGTGCGTCGGCGGCACAAGCGCATTGGGCCCGCTGCAGCTCAGCGTCATCGGCGGCAGCGACGGGCCGGGGCGGAACGCCAGCGCAATCGAGTTGATGTCGGGCAGCCATTCGCCGAATGACGTGGTGCAGCCAAGCTTGCGTTGCTCGTCAAGGCAGTTCGCCAGAACGCTCTCGGCCTGGGCGGCAGTGATCTTGTCGTCGGTGCGGAACGCGGTCAGCGCCTGGCGCTGCTCCGTCGGCGGAAGGGCCGCCAGATACGCGCGGCCGGCCGCCGTATTGAGGCCGGACACGCGGCTGCCCACGGCCACGCGCAACGTCAGATAGGTTTCGGACTGGCAGTTCTCGAAGATCAGCATGCGGCCGCGATCGCGCACGATCAGCGATGCCACGCCTTGCGACAGATCGGCCAGCTCCTGCATATAGGGCCGGGCCACGGCCAGTACTTCGGCGCCTTGTTGTGCCGCCGGCGCCAATGCCAGCGCGGAGCTGCCAAGCCGGTAGCGCACGGGGTCCGTCAGCGCCTGCAGATAGCCGAGCTCTGTCAGCGTGTGGGTCAGACGCGAAATCGTCGATTTGGGCAGGCCGCAGCGCTGCGCCAGTTCGGCGTTGCCAAGTTCACTGTCGAATGCGCGAAAACACGCCAGCACGTCCAGGCCGCGTGCGAGGGCGGTCACGAAATGGCGGTCTTCCTTGCGCTTGCTGTCCTTGGGGGTGGCGGAGGCATCCGCCGATTCGATCATGTCTTCCATCGCGATGCTCACACGTTGTTCGCTGCAAGCTGCTCGCGCAGCTTTGCCTTGAGAATCTTGCCCGACGGCGCCGCAGGTAGCTGCGCGACGACGCGGATCTCGGCCGGAATCTTGTACGGCGAAAGCCGGTCACGCAGGAAAGTACGTAGCGCCGGTTCGTCGAGCGTCATGCCGCCACGCACTTCGACAAACGCGATCACTTCCTCGTTGCCTTCCACGGCGCGGCCCACCACGGCCGATTGCAGAACGGATGAAAAAGCATTCAGCGATTGTTCGACTTCCTCGGGATACACATTGAATCCCGAGTGGATGATGATTTCCTTCGAGCGGCCGACGATCGACACAGCGCCATCGGGATCAATGCGTGCGAGATCGCCCGTGTGCAGCCAGCCATCGCTGTCGATGGTCTGCGCGGTCAGGTCGGGGCGTCGATAGTAGCCCTTCATGACGTTCGGGCCGCGCACCAGCAGTTCGCCGCTGCCATCGGGCAGGGGCGTGCCCAGGCGGATCTCCACGTCCGGCACGGCGGGGCCGACCGAACAATCGCTGCGCGGGCTTTCAACGCGGGTCTGGCATACGGTAGGCGAGGTCTCCGTCATGCCGTAGCCGTTGTTCAGCACGATGCCGAAAGCCTCTTCGAATGCGGCCTTCAGCGATGCCGTCAGCGGCGCCCCACCGGACTGGGCGATGCGCAGCGAAGGCGTGCGCAGCGACTCGCCGTTCGCACGGCTCCATTCGATCACCTTGGCATACATCGCCGGCACGCCATGCAGAACGGTCAAGGCCTCGTCAACCAGCGTGCGCACAAGCTTGTCCGGACGGAAACGCGGCTCGTAGTAGACCGTCGCGCCATTCGATATCGGCCCGACAAGCAGCACCGAAAGGCCGTACACATGCGAGATCGGCAGCACGCCATAGATGCGGTCGCCCGGCTGCACGCGCGCCTGCATGCGGTTGGAATGACCGATGAACATCAGATTGGCATGCGTGAGCATGACCGCCTTCGAGGCGCCGGTGGTGCCCGTGGTGTAGATCAGCGCGGCCACCTGGTCGCGAGCGTCGGCCTCGACGGGCTCCGCCTGGGCGCTGTCATCGACAGCACCGACCAGCAGGCGCCCCACATGCGGCCATTCGGCCCACTGCGCGCCACGCGCCAGACCGTGCTCGCGCGCTTCGGGGAAATCGCTGTCGAGGTAGAGCGTCACGCGCGCATCTGCGTGCTCGACGATGTTGGCGATCTCGCGTGCCGACAGCCGTGCGTTGACCGGTACCGACCATGCATCGAGCGAACTCAGCGCCAGCAGGATCACCGCGCAGCCAACGCTGTTCTCGGTGACCAGCACCACCCGATCGCCACCGCGCACGCCAAGCTTGGCCAGCGTTTGCGCGGTCTGGCGCACGGCGGCATCAAGCTCCCCATAGCGCAGCGCGCGATGCGCATCCATGACGGCAATGCGTTCCGGATGACCGGCCACCCACGGGGCCATGGTCTGGTGCAGGCGTTGGAAGGCAGGCTGGAAGGGTGTTGCGGAAATGGGGGAGGACTCCGGACCAGAACGGCCAGCGGGTACAGCGGTACTGCGCATGATGTCTCCGGGGAAGGCTTCCGGCGTGATGCCGCCGGTATTCGATGTGTTGCATCGTCCCATCGAAGCTGGGCAGCTGTCAACCGCACCGTGGAATCATAGTTCTGCAAGGCAGAATTGCGGCGGCGCTCAGCCAATGAAAAAGGCCGCAATTGCTTGCGGCCTTTTTTCATCACAGTCTGAGGCGATCAGCGATCAGGCGTGGATCGCAGTGGATTCGAGTTGCTTGCCGGTCAGGCTTGCCACCGCCACGGCCATGGCCTTTTCGCGGGCCTCTTTGGCAGCGGGTGCCGGCATGAAGCGTTCCGGTGCTTCGCGCGCAAGCCGCTGCAGATGCCGCAGCTTTGCCTTGAGGCCCGGTTCAACGCGTGAGTCCGGCGTAACGGTGGACGGGCAGGCCACGCCAAGGATATCTAGCGCGCGGCGGAAGTTGTCGACGGTCAGGCCTTCTGCGGGGGCAACCTGTACGAGGTGGGCGCGCTGTGCTTCGCTGAGCGATTCGGGGGCGGCCGTCGAAATAACGACCCAGGCGCCCGGTGCCGCATGCTGTGCGAACCACGCTTCGATCTCCGCGCCATGGCCGCCGGAGACAGGTGGCGTCATGCCTTCCACCTGCAGATCCAGTTGCTGGAAGATGGCGGCCGGCGTGCCGCGGCGCCATGCGTCCGAGACCACCACGCGCGCACCGGCAATTCCAAACAGGCGGCGCAGATAGCCGAGTGCGATGGGGTCGAAGTACCTGACATCGCGCAGGGTTCCCGTGTTTGGCGTACCGCCCAGGCGGGCAGCGGAGCGGTCCGAATACAGGACGCCGGGGACGTCCAGCATGATGAGGCGTTCAGACATGGGATTCCTGTGGTTGTCAGTCGCTGTTGGGTTGAATCAAGCGTATCCGGCTTTGAGGTGCGATGGGCTACACAAAGTGCGTTCAAGTGCAACAGTTGTGTAACTTGGTCGCTCGACTCGTAAATGCCGGTTACCCCTTGATGTCAGTTGTTTCGTGCAGACACACTGGTCAGCGCTCGGCCAAATTGTCTTGACAATGTCTTCGCCGATACGAACCTGATGCACGCCTCAACGGGCGGTTTGACGCAACGGTTGACAGAAATTTGAAAGGAAATGTTCGTGTAGATGAAACATTCGGTTCGGGCGATTCGGTGCGGTCGTTCAGCGCTTATCAGCGCTTCCGCAGTAACTGCATTTCGAAATGCTCGAACGCGTATTGGCACGTGATGCTGCAAAACAGGTCAGTGCGGCCAACTGGTTTCTCGCACCCGTGACAGCTTCCGCAGGGCTTCAGGCGCGGCGCCCAGTCGCGCCCGGCGGCGTCAAAATCCTCCTGAAACGAGCTGTCGTCCTGCACGGCTTTTCGTAGCATGCGCGCCTTTCGCTAGATCATTCATGGGCCGGCCACGCAACGACCATGGCTCATGTATCAAGCTAGCGGGGGAGCGGCGCGCCGGCAATAGGAACAACCTTAATAATTACGGCAGCGTGCGACGAAGTTGAAGTTGCGCCGCTCCATCGGGTGGAGCAGCGCGGTGCGGTGGAGCGGCGAAGCAAGGCTCAGAAGCGGAATCGGGCGACGTCGGCTTCAAGCGCGGCAGCTTGCTGGTCGAGCAGCGCAGCCTGGCCGGTCACGGCCTGCACGAGCGCGCCGTTCTGTGCACTGGTCTGTTCAAGCCGGGTCAGCGCGTCTCCCACATGGCGGATGCCGGAGGCTTGCTCATCAGCCAGCGTGCGCAGTTCGCCGGCAAGCGTGTGGCTTTGGTTGACGGCGGCTTCGATGCCTTCCATCGCAGCCACAACGCGCGCGCTCAGATCTGCTCCGCGGGAGATTTCCTTCGCGGCGTCGCCGACGATGCCACCGATTTCGCGGGCAGCGGTTGCGCTGCGTTGGGCCAGCGCGCGGACTTCCTGCGCCACCACCGCGAAGCCGCGGCCCGCAGCGCCTGCACGCGCCGCTTCCACTGCCGCGTTGAGCGCCAGGATATTGGTCTGGAACGCGATCCCTTCGATCACGCTGACGATCTCCGAGATATTGCGTGACTGTGCATGAACGTTGGCCATGGCGCCGCTCATGTCGCGCACCGATGCCATGCCGGCCCCGGTCGCTTCACGCGCGCGGGTGGCCATTTCGCTCGACTGTATGGCCTGCGCGTGCGCCTGCTGGACCAGGTCCGTGAGGCGTGTCACCGTTCCGGCAGCTTCATGCAGGGCTTCGGTCTGCAAGCCGGTACGCGTGGCAAGCTCCCGGTTGCCGCTGTCGATGCCTTCACTGGCGGCGGAAATCTCATGCGCGCACTGCTGGATGCGCCCAAGCACGCCGGCCAGTTGATCCTGCATGCTGGCCAGGAAATACAGCAGGCTGCGCTGGTCTTTTGCGCGCACTGCAATGCGTGCGGTCAGGTCGCCGCTTGCAATGCGATTCGTCACGGCTGCGGCATCGCGCGGTTCGCCGCCGAGTTCGCGCGTCAGGCTGCGCGCGGCGATCCATGCGAGCACGGCGGCGGCCAGCAGACTGGCCACGAGCAGGATCGCCATGACGGATTGCGCCGTGATCTGGGCCGCAGCCACACCGGCAACCGTATCCGCTGCCTGGCGGTCCAGCGTTGTGCGTGTGGTCTCGATCAGTGCGCCGAGCTTTTGCAGTTGCTCCCCGACGAAATGTCCGTCAACGGAAACGGAGGCGTCGAACTGCAGCGAATCGAGCGGCTGCTTGCTAATCAACGCAACGAAGTTGTTCATCAGCTCGCCTGCGGTGGCGCGCTCTTTCTGAAGGGCCTGGGCCCGCTGTGGCGCCGCCAGGCGCACGCCATCGACTGCTTCATCGAGCCGTTGCAGCGCCTGTGCGATCTCTGCCGCGGCGGTATCGCGTTCGGCCGAACTGGTGGCCAGCGTCAGCGAAAGCTGGGCGCGCCCAAGCGTTGCCAGTGCCGTTTGCGCTCGCTCGGCCGAGATGGCGCCGCGCATGTCACGCTGGTAAAGCGTGTCGGTATCTCGCTTGAGATGAATGAGATTGACGATGCCGGTGAGCCCGACGATCGCGCCGAACGCGTAGATCAGCACAAAGGCGGCGGACAGCCGTATGACCAGCGGCAGATGCGCGAGTCCTTGCCATACGGATCTGCCGCGCATGACTGGCAGCCCAAGCTTGATGGCTTGCAACACGTGAAACGCTCCTTTTGGGGCCTTGCCCCCAATCCATGACCCGATGCATCGCAACAGGCCGGCCTCTCGGTTGTCACGATGCGGACATGGGGCGCTGGTTCTGCTGCGGCGCAGCGCGATCGTCGGCTAAAAATGTGACAGAGACGTGACATTCCCAAATGGGTGATGCTGTCATGCCAGTGACATATTTCCGCAATGAAATGACGATCGCTTCATTTACCTGCCCCCGTTCAAGCTTTGCTGCAAGAAGGCCGTAGCCGCCTAATCCCCCCTATTCCGCATTTCATGTTGACCGTAGCCTCCCTGTCGGCGACGGCCCCCGATGCCGTGCGCCTGCCACCGCTGCATGCGGTGTTCCAGCCCATCGTGACGCTGGGCAGCGGAGACATCCTGGGCTACGAGGCGCTGATTCGCGGACGGGCCGGATCCCCCTTCGCGGCGCCCGACGCGCTGTTCCGGCTTGCGCAGGCCGGTGGGGCAACCGTGGACCTGGAAGTTGCCGCCGCCCGCACCGCGCTCGATGCCTGGTCGACCCTGAACCTGCCGGGCAAGCTATTCCTGAACTTCAGCCCGCTGACACTGCGTCACTTGCTGACCGGACGCGGTCAGGCCATGGCTGCGTTGCTCGGCGCGGACGGCGCGAGTGGCGGCGCCGCGGCGATTGCGCCGTCGCAGGTCATCATCGAGATTACGGAGCAGACTGCGATCGGCGACGCGGCGAGCTTCGGCCACGCCATGGCGCTGCTGGGCGAGTTGGGCGTGCACTATGCGCTCGACGATTTCGGTTCGGGCCATGCCAACCTCGACATGCTGGCCGACCTGTCACCGCAGTTCATCAAGATCGACAAGTCGCTGGTGCGCGGAATCGGCACGTGCCCGCGCAGGCTGGAGATTCTGCGCGCGATGCTTCGCATGATGGGAGCGTTCGGCGGGCGGATGATCGCCGAGGGCATCGAGACCGCCGAGGAATTGGCCATGGTGCGGGATCTCGGCGTGACGGCCGGGCAAGGCTACTTCCTGGGCCGGCCTGTCACGCAGCCCGGGCGCCACGTATCGCCGGAGGTGCGGGGCGTGCTGGCGTCCAGGCAGATTGCGGTGTTTCCGCAGACCCTGCGTTCGGGATGGTCTGGCATGACGGCGGGCCAGCTACTGCGGCCGGCCCCGACGGTTGGCCCCTCCACGCTCAACGATGAAGTGCTGGCGCGGTTTCACAGCCAGCCAGAACTCCATGCCATCGTGGTGGTCGATGACCACAAGCGGCCGGTTGCGATGATCAATCGACAGAATCTGATTGATCGCTATGCCACACCGTTCCATCGCGAACTCTTTGGCCGCAAGGCCTGCATCATGCTGGCCAATCCGGCGCCCGTCTGTTTCGACAGGCGCGTGAGCCTGGAGGATGTTGCACAGGTTTTCGCGGGCGAGCGTTCGCATGCATTGGCCGATGGATTCGTGATTACCGACGAAGGGCGCTACGTTGGACTTGGCACTGGCGCCGACCTGCTGCGCGCCACCGCCGAGGTGCGCACGGAGGCGGCACGCTATGCGAATCCGCTGACGTTCCTGCCCGGCAATATCTTGCTGAACCAGCACGTGGACCGGCTTATCGACGCTGGCAGCCCGTTCCATGCGTGCTATGTCGACCTGAACCAGTTCAAGTCATTCAACGATCATTACGGCTACTGGAAGGGCGACGAAATGCTCAAGGGAGCCGCGGCGATCCTCTCGCAGGCCTGCGATCCGGCGCGCGATTTCCTGGGCCACGTAGGCGGCGATGACTTCCTGGTGCTGTATCAGGGAGACGACTGGGAGGCGCGCATTCGCGCTGCCATCGCGCGCTTCAATGATGCGGCGCTGATGCTGTACTCGCCGGCGGATCGCGCGGCCGGTGGCATCCAGGGCGAGGACAGGTTCGGCAGGACGGTGTTCTTCGCGCCGGTGACGATGGCCGTGGGTGTGGTGAGCGTCAGTGCCGGGGCGATGGCGACGCTGCGGCTCGGCAGCCAGCATATTGGCGCCGCGGCGGCCGTGGCCAAGCGCAGCGCCAAGCGCGCTGCGTCCGGCGTTGCCTTGATCGACATTGCCGAACTGGCCACACAGGGTGTGCTGGACGTCTAGGCAGATTACTTGTACAGACCGGCTCCGCCCGAAGCCGAGGCAGCATGCCGGCTCGCGGCGGATAACTCGGTGCGCGCCGCGTGGTCCAGGATGTCGAGCCGATAGCCCTGCGCATACACGACGCTGACCGTGACGCCGTTTTCGGGGCAGAGATTCAGCGTACGCCGCATGCGCGATACCAGGCCGGCAAGTGCACGCGAGTAGGGCGGCAGATCGTGGCCCCAGATCGTGTTTTCGATGCGCCGGGTTGCCAGGATGCGGCCAGCGTTGGCGAACATCAGCATGGCCAGGTCGAACTCCTTCGGCGTCATCGAAATCCGCTCGCCGTTGCGCACCGCATAGCGGCCAGGATTGTTCAGTTCATAGGGGCCGGCACGCAACGGCATGGTGGTGTGCAAACGCGTGCCGTTCATGCGCCGGCGCAGTGCGGCCATGCGCGCCAGCAGTACGCGCGCGCTGAGCGGGCGCACCACGTAGTCATCGGCGCCCGCGTCAAGCGCTTCAACCATGTCGTCATCGTTGGATGCGTTGGCGAACACCACGATCGGCATGTCCCGGTTGCGCACGGCGCGAACCGTGCGGATGACATCGATGGCGGAGATATCGGGCAGTTCGCGGTCGATCAGCAGCATGTCATGGCTGTCATGGCTCAGACCGTGGATCAGGTCGCGCCCGGAACGGAAGATGTTGCATTGATAACCTGCGACGGAGAGAAGCTCCTGCAACGGGTGAAGCGGCGATGCGCTGCCGGCAAGCAGGGCGATATTTGTCTGGACATTCATACGGCACTATCAAGAAAGCAAATCGGATTGAAAACGGGTAACCATGTCTGAGCGTAGCCAGAGCATCTCGCGCGAACAATCGGAGTTCCTTTAAATGGATGGCGCCAATGTCGGAATCAAACGAATAATTGCGCCGGGCGATGCCGGTGGATACCGGGCAACCCGCCGGCTTATCCACTGTTCCTGTGGATAACCGCGTCATCGGTGCCTGCGGACGCGCGATGCGACTGCCGCGCACTGGCTTGCACAGAAAACAGGCAGACCGCGGAGCCGGGGGATGTTGGAAGTGACGTGCTGTGCCAGAATAAGGACCATTCCGTCCGGGCCTGGCTGCCTATGTTGACCCCTAGCGTGATTGCCGCGATCGTTGTGACGTTCCACGTGGTGGGCGTGCTTGCCGCGCTGCACGCGGTCATCACGGTACGTACCGCGCCCGGCGCGATTGCCTGGGCGGGATCGCTGGTCATGATGCCGTACCTGTCGCTGATTCCGTATCTGATATTCGGGCGCAGCCGATTCGCCGGATACGTGAATGCGCGCCGCTTCAACAACCACCGGTTGCGCGAGATCCGGCAGAGCATGAGCTCGCAGGAACTCCAGGCGCTCAGTGCCTGCCTGGTGATGAGTCCCGAGCAGGAGTGCATGCGTGCATTGCCGCGCCTGACCGGCATGCCGTGCCTGGGCAACAACGATGTACGGCTGTTGATCAATGGCACCGCAACGTTCGAGGCGATCTTTGCCGCGATCGATGCCGCCACGCAGGTCGTGCTGGTGCAGTTCTTTATCGTTCACGACGACGAACTCGGACGCGAGCTTCAGCGCCGCATGTGCCAGCGCGCGCAGGCCGGGGTCCGGGTCTACTTTCTTTACGACAGCATCGGCTGCCACGCGTTGAGCCGTGGCTATCTGCGCGTGCTCGAGGACGCCGGCGTCAACGTGCGATCGTTCGCCACGCACCCCGGCTTCGTCAACCGCTTCCAGCTCAATTTCCGCAACCATCGCAAGCTGGTCATCGTCGATGGCGCGCACGCGTTTGTCGGTGGCCACAACGTCGGCAATGAATACCTGGGCAAGCGCCCGCCGCTCGCCCCCTGGCGCGACACGCACATCGAGATTCGCGGTGCGGCCGTGCTGGAACTGCAGATGACCTTCTCCGAGGACTGGTACTGGGCCGCGCGCGAGGTGCC
The DNA here is from genome assembly GCF_000292345.1 of Cupriavidus sp. BIS7. Lineage (GTDB taxonomy): Bacteria > Pseudomonadota > Gammaproteobacteria > Burkholderiales > Burkholderiaceae > Cupriavidus. The sequence goes on along the minus strand of NZ_ALOU01000022.1, from coordinate 102,447 downwards.
CTACCTGCTGCTGCCGCCACCGGGGCACGTGGGCGAGATGGTGTGTCAGATCGTGCCGTCGGGCCCGGCCGATGCGCAGGAAACCTGCTCGCTGTTCTTCGTCGAAGCGATTCAGGCCGCGCGCAAGCGGGTCTGGATTACGTCGCCATACTTCGTGCCCGACGAAGCCGTGTTCGCGATGCTGCGGCTTGCGGTGCTGCGTGGCGTGGATGTGCGAATCCTGATACCGGCCCGGCCCGATCATCTTGTGGTCTACGGCGCCTCAACGATCTACGCCTACCAGGCCATTTGCGCCGGCGTGAAGATGTACCGCTACCAGCCGGGCTTCCTGCATCAGAAGGTGATTCTGGTCGACGATGAGGCAGCCGCGGTGGGCACCGCGAACCTCGACAACCGGTCTTTCCGGCTCAATTTCGAAATGATGGTCATGACGGCGCACCCGGAGTTTGCCGCGAGCGTGGCGGAGATGCTTGAAGCGGACTTTGCCGAAGCCCGCCAGATCGACCGCGACGACTTTCTCGGCGCCCCCGCCATCCTTCGCGTGGCCATGCACGTGGCCAAGCTGTTTGCGCCGATTCTCTGAAGGCCTGACGTATCGAGGCCAGATCTCACGCTGGCACTCCTTGTGTACACTGTCTACTATTGTTACAAGTCGCCCTGGACGCTGTCCACAAGGGAATTAGCATGAACCGTACCGCCGCAGCCACGCCGCCAACCCGGACCACCTATCGACATGGCGATCTGCGCCGGGCCTTGCTCGAAGCCGGTATCGACCTTGCGCGCCACGGTGGTCCGGACGCCATCATCCTTCGTGAAGCCACGCGCCGTGCCGGGGTAGTGCCCAATGCGGCATATCGGCATTTCGCCAGCCGTCAGGACCTGCTGCAAGCGGTGCGCGCGTCGGCACTGTCGAGCCTGGCGGTCGCCATGGAGGCCGAACTGGCGACGATTCCACCGGATGCCTCGCCGGCCGATCGGGCGCGTGCCAGCTTGCGAGCCGTAGGCACCGGCTATCTTCGCTTCGCCATGACCGAGACCGGTCTGTTCCGCACCGCATTCTCCGTTCCCGACGAGGTCGAGGACGATGTCGATCCGTCCAAGGCCGGCGAAAGCGGCCTGAATCCATTCCAGTTGCTGGGTGCGGCGCTGGATCGCTGGGTCGATGCAGGGCTTTTGCCACCCGAACGGCGGCCGGGCGCGGAGTACATCGCGTGGTCGGCAGTGCACGGGCTGGCTGTGCTGCTGATCGACGGTCCGCTGCGCGGCCATGCGAGGGAACAGGCTGCTCTGCTTGGCCAGAGGCTGCTCGATCTGGTGGAGAAGGGGCTATAGAACCGAACCAGCGATGGAACGAGCGATGAAAAAAAAGGATGCCACAGGGACGGGGGCCATGTGGCATCTGAAGGATAGAGTTTCAGGGGAGGGGTCAACCCTGAACTCGGTTGGGTCACCCGCATTGCACGGGCGAGGGCCAGTGTAAGGAGACGATTCTGAAACGAGAATCGGAGAAATCCGAAAAATGGACTTCTTGAGGCAGTTTTTGTCTAATTGACTATCGGATCGTGTATTCCGATGTCGACATTCACGTGAGTCGGGCTTGCGGGAGACAAAAATGAGGGGCGCCAACAAATGGGGCCTGGCGGGAGCGGCAGGGGCCGCGTTGATGCTGGCCGGCTGCGCAACCTACCCCGGGTACGACACCGCCCCTGGCTACGACATCAATTACCCGTTGGGAGATCTGGGCCCCGTCTATGGGGGATATCCGGGCTACGACTATGACTATTCGTACCCCTACTGGTACGGATATCCGTACGGGTACGCCAGTGGATACCCGTACTGGCCCGCGTACTGGCCCGTCTATGGTGGCGGGGTGTTCTTTGGAAGCTTCTGGTACGGGTGCTGCCACTACCACTACAGCCACTACAGCCACTACAGCCACTACGGCTGGTACGGGCATGGATACCGCGGCTACTACGGATACCGCGGCTATGATTACCACGGCTACGGGTACCACGGCTACTATCACGGCGGCCCCGGCTATGCCGGGTTCCAGGGAACCCCGGGCGTCCAGGGGGCTGGCGGATTTCATGGATGGGCCGGTGGAGGCCGTGGAGGCGGCCGGGGTGGCGGTGGCGGCCGTGGCGGGGGACATCATTGAGAGTTACCATCAACGCAGGCCACCAGGATTCGTGGCGACACGCATACCACACACCACACATACGCCGCCGCACCTGATGTCTCACTCGGAGACGCCATCAAGATTGCTGCACTTCATCCTGATAGCGTCATTTCAAATGGAGTTGATGACATGAGCAAGCACGATCCCGCAAAGACACCCGCTACTTCCACCACCAGGAAGGACAAGGGCAAAGAGGAAGGTCACGACCAGGATCTGGACGAGGCCCTGCGTGAGACGTTTCCCGCCAGTGATCCGATTGCAGTAGACACGCGCAAGCCAGCCAAGGGTGGCAAGGGCGGCAAGGGGTAGGAGCGTTACGGTGGGCGTTATGGAAGCTGGCGCAACTGCCCGATGACGGACATCAGCCGCCCATGCGCGACGGTGACAGCCGCTTCGTCCTGTAGGGCTTCCTGGTAACGCTTGCGAAAATCCACGTCCCCGCGCTCGCTGAACAGCTTCTGCGCTGCACCTGCCACAGCGCGGCATGTAGCGTCGTGATGCTCGTCGCCATCGAGTTCTTCGTCGATCTCGATGATCAGCCTCGATAGCGGATCGAGCCAGCGGAAGAATGATTCCTCGGTCACGAGCTGCACGAACTGGCCTGCGGGAATCGGACCGTGCAGTCGTTCATACTGGCCACGGTCATATCCGATGACTTCCTTGTGAACCTGGAGCAGCGCCGCGCGTAATGCTTGGAGCCCCGAGCGGCGGGTTTCCTGGATCGCAAGGAACTGTTCGCTGGGCATGCCCATCTCCACTTTCCTGTTCATGGGCAGGCTGAAAACACTTGTCCATCTGCGGCGCCCTCCCGGGGTACGCCAGTGCCTGCCCGCTGTTATATCGGGCACACGCGTTCACGCTCGGCGGCGTGCACGGTGCGAAGTCAGTATAGGCAGCAGGGCAGGCGCGATCTAGCGCGGACGCCTAGCGAAATACCCGTATTGCGGCCCCGCCGCAAACAATGGCGGTCATGCGGGACGCGCCATCGCCATGCAGCGGGCATTGCACTGCGGTATCAATCGGCAGGCACGGTGGGGCGATTGCGGCGTTACTTCTGCGGTGGCAGGTTCTGCAGAAGCTCTACGAGATAGCTCTTCCAGACCTCGGGGTGCTGCAGTGTCTGGTGCCCGTATGTGTGCTCGCTCTCGGGCAGCTCCACGAACTTGCCCTTCGGCACCTTGGGCACTGTGCGTTGCATGGTGCCCAGGTCCACGGCGTTGATCATGTCGTCCGCAAAGTTCACCGCGTAGAGCGGCGCGCGGATCTTGCCGAGTTCGGGCTCGGGGTTGTAATCCCATGACGACTCGAACCAGTAGAGATAGTCGTTGGCATCCACGCTGCGGGTTTCGGCCACGGTCCGGTCCATGTACTGGTTGACCTGGTCGCGCGTCGGCGCGGCTTTCTGCAGCGTGGCCGCGCTCTGCGTCATCAATGAGAACAACGGGACCGTATGGGTCCAGTGCTTTGGCTGCCGCGTGTAATTGCCGCCGTTCCAGTCCGGGTCATTGCGGATGGCATCGATCAGCATGCGGCGCCACAACCAGTTGCGGCCGGACATCGCCACGGGTTGGCTGGCAATCGGCATCAGCGCATCCATCATGTCCGGATGACGCTCGCCCCATAGCCACGTCTGCATGCCGCCCATCGATGTGCCGAGCACCAGGCGCAGATGATCGACCTTGAGCCCTTCGGTCAGCAGCCGGTAGTGGCCCTCCACCACGTCGTTGTACCCGTAGCGCGGGAACGAGGCGCGCATGCCGTCGCTGGGTTTGCTCGATCCGCCACGGCCGATGCCGTCCGGCATGATGATGTAGTAGCGCGATGCGTCGAGCGGTTGTCCCGCCGCGAACAGTTCCTTCTGCATCAGCGGCGTCAGGTATGCGCGGCCGGTGCCGGTGGTGCCGTGAAGCAGCAGCACGGCGTTCTTGACCTTGCCGTCAGCGCCGCGCGTGGGCGTGCCTAGCGTGGCGTAGTGCAGCTTGACGATCGGCAGCGTTTGTCCATTCTGGAAGCGGAAGTCGCTCGCTTCGAAGTCGCCTTCGTGGGGCTGCATTGAGGGCGCCGGGGTTTGCGCGTATGCCATGCCGCAAGCCAGCGCGGCTGCCACTGCGAAGTGTCGGACTGCAATCGCCACGATGCTTTTCATTGATGTCTCCCTGTTGTGGTTCGAGTACGCGCGATCATACGCGCGGCGGGAGAAGTCTGCCGCTCAGGCCAGCGCGGCGGCGCGCCAGGTGCCCGGGGGCTTGCCGAACCGGCGGGTGAATGCGCGTGTGAAGGTGGTCTGGTCGGGGTAGCCAATCGCGTATGCGATCTCTGCCAGCGGCATGGTGCCGGACATCAGCCATTGCACGGCCTGGTCGAGCCGCAGGCGCGTCTGATAGCCGTGGGGCGTATCGCCGAATGCTTCGCAGAACAGCGTGTGGAAGCGGCGCGGACCCCAGCCGATACGGGCCGCGAGCTGGTCGACGCGCAATGGCGACGCGAGGTTGGCGCGCATGAACGCATCGATAGCCATCACCGGAAAACGCGCGGCATCGTCGTGCGCGTCGTCAAGGCCGAGTGCCGATGCGAGGCCGCAGGCCAGGGTGGCGGCGCGTTGCCATGCGTGTTGTGCGGGCACGGCATCGTTTTGGGGGCGTGTCGCCAGCGAGCGTACGCGCGTGGCAAGACCCGTATCGATCGAGAACGTGCGTGGCCGTGCCATCAGCCGCGCTGGCAGTGCCACGGAGCTTGCAGGAAAGTCCGCTACGACCTGAAGGTTGCGGGTCAGTCCGGCGCAGACATGGTGCGCGCCCGCAGGCACTACGAGTCCATGTTCGCCATCGACCCGATAGGCATGACCGTCGATCTCGAGTTCGATCGCACCATCCATGCCGAACAGCAACTGGTGGTAGTCGTGCGCATGGCCGAACGGCTGCGGCGAATAGCAGCGCGGCTCCACCAGCGGTGCGGTGTGTTCAACGAGCTTCGGCATGTTGCGGTTTGCCTTGCGTCTGGCAGAGCCACACGCCGATACCGGCCACGGCCATGCCAAGCCACTGGAGCGGGCCAAGCCGGTCGCCGAACAGCAGGGCCGCCTGCACGGCGGCCAGCGGCGGCGCCAGGAACATCAACGCGGCTGCATTGGCGGCCTGGCCGCGACGCACCAGGCCCAGCAGCAGCCAAGTGCCCAGTCCGGACAGCACGAACGCGGCCCAGGCCAGCGACGCCCACAGCGTCACGCCCGTTTCCCAACGCAGCGCGCCGGCACCACCGGTGGCGACGACGAGCACGCCGGCCACCAGCATGGCGCCAACGTTCTGCCATGCCGAACTGGCGCGGATATCCGCCCTGGAGATCGAGGTCTTTTGCAGCAGGGTTCCCATCGTGATGGAGAGAATGGCAAGCACGCCGGTCAGCACGATCCATGGCGACACCGCGTGCGGCGCGCCAGCCTGCATGGCCGGCAACACCACCAGGCCCACGCCAAGCGCGCCCAGCGCAAGCCCGCGCCACGTGCGTGAGGAAGGTAGCTCCTTTAGCAGGGGAATGGCAAGCAACGCGGTCAGCAGCGGCTGCAGGGCGCCCAGCAGTGCCATGATCGACGGAGACAGGCCATGCGCCACCGCGCCATAGCCCGCGCACAGATAGATTCCCTGCATCAGCGCGCCGGCCAGCAGGTGGCGTGGCACCTGTGCGAGCGGTGGCCAGTCGGCGCGGCCGGCCGTTGCGGCTGCAGCGAACATCAGCGCGGCCAGCGCAAAGCGCGCAAGCAGGAACAGGTTGCTGTCGGCAACCGGCACGACGGCCTTGCCGACGATGAATCCGGTCGACCAGATCAGGACAAAGGCCATGGCCGGCAGCCAGGCGGGAACGGGGCGCGACATTGTTTGGAAACCGGGTGGGGCCTTGCACTGGCCGAAGTACGGGAAATTGTCCGGGAGACTATCGCGGCGGAAGGCCGGCCGTCTTGGCATTTCCTGCATTCTTGGCGCGGGCGCCGGATGGCGGCGTCGGCGCGCCCCCGTATTCTGTCATGCGCGGCTTTCGGGTAAGGTGGCGCATCCAGCGCACCAAAGACGCTCCCAAAGACGCGCCCCCAATCACAAGTACTCAACACCCGCCAACCATGCCCACGAACCGGCTGCCACAGCGCCTGATCGACGAACTGGCCCTCGTCCCGCACCCGGAGGGCGGCTTCTACCGCGAGACCTACCGGGACCCGGCGCGTATCAAACGCGTCACTGACGGCGCCGAACGGTCGGCATCCACGGCGATCTACTACCTTCTGACCGATGACGCATATTCAGCCTGGCATCGCATCCAGTCCGACGAGGGGTGGCATTTCTATGCCGGTGACGTGCTCAATGTGCACGTGCTGACACCTGATGGCGCGCTGACCCTCCACCGGCTTGGCAACCCGCTTAGCCAGCCGGGCACGGTCTTCCAGGCGGTGGTGCCCGCCGGATGCTGGTTTGCAGCGGAACGGGCGGCCGGTGCGGCAGGCTATGCGCTGGTCGGATGCACGGTGGCACCCGGATTCGAGTTCAGCGAGTTCGAACTGGCCGATCCGGCGGAGGTGGCACGGCTTGCGTCATCGCACCCGCGTCATGCCGCGTTGATCACCCGGCTGGGCAAGGCCTGAAGCTGTTTCAGCAGGCCGGTACAGGCACACGACGACCGTGGCCAGCGCAGCACGCACCGCCCCGCCGCCTCCGGACCAACCCTGATCCCGCCGCTTTCTCCTTGACACGCCACCACGTGTCTCCGATAGTTGCGCAAACTATGCGGTGATTAGTTTGATGTCGCACCGCTGCTTCCGGTGTGAAGACACCTGATGGAAACACGGAAAGGTTCTGCATGCGCGCACTTCTCTACGCCGTTCGCCCGGTCCTGTTCGATTCGCTTGGCGTCATCGTGTTCGCTGTTCTGTTCGCCATGAAGGTGGACACACTGGTGGCCACGGCAGCCGGCGTGGTCGTGGCCGTCGCCGTGGTCCTCTGGGCGAAACTGCGCCACGAGCCGATTGCCGCGCTGCAATGGATCAGCCTGATCAGCGTGCTGGTGTCTGCCGCTGCGACGATGCTGACCAATGATCCGCGCTACGTCATGGGCAAGCCGAGCGTGCTGTACGCGCTGGTCGGCTTTGTGATGCTGCGCGGCGGCTGGATGCACCGTTATGTACCGCCGATCGCACGTGAACGCATGGGCGATCTGCTGACACGCTACGGCTATCTCTGGGCCGCGCTGATGCTTGCCACGGCTGCGCTGAACCTGCTGGTGGCGGTAGCGTTCACAGCGTGGTGGCCGTTGTTTATCGCGGCATTTCCGCTGGCGTCGAAGCTTGTTCTGTTCGGCATCCAGTTCACGCAGATGAAGCTGACCGCGCGCAGGATGGGCATTGTGCAGGCGCCAGTCGGTGGGGAAGGGGCCGCTTGAGTGGCGGCCTGACCGGGTTCACGGTTCGACGTGGACCCCGCATCTGTTGGCGATATCCAGCAGTTTTTCAACGTCCGGCGGGCCCGGTGCAATTTCCGCGTCGATCGTCCTGAACAAGCTGGCCGCGTTGCCGCCGTGGCTGGTGATCGAGAGCATTTCGCCGCCCCCGGCCCCAAACCGGAAACTATGGAGCGTGCCGGCTGGAAGGTGAACCAGCGCGCCACGCGTGGCGGCCATGGTCGTGTCGCCATAACTGATTTCCACGCTGCCGCCGAGGACGAAGAAAGTCTCGTCCCAGTCATGGCTATGGGGTGGAGGTCCGGTGCCTTCGTCGCCTTGCTGGAAGAAGATCTCGTAGCCTTGCGTGGCCGCCTTCGAGGCCAATACGGTGATCTTCTCGCCCACCACGTTCAGGGCACGGTCATACGCGTCCGGTGTTACCACAAAAGGCAGCGGCTTCATGGCATCTCCCGCCTGGCTGATCCGAGTGGCATTCATTGTAGTGGTCAGGTTTCCACCGGGGCAGGCACTCGGTCTGTCCGCCATGCCACGCTGTGTGTCCCGCCGCACACAGTCCGGACGCACGTCCCTACCAGCGCAGCAGCCGTGGCCCCAGCAGCCAGCCGGCCAGTGCCGGGATAAGCATTCCCACCACGTACCAGACTGCCCAGAACGGGACTTCCATTTCCGGGCAATGCAGGCAGTACGCCACCGTTGCCACCGAACTCGCCAGCAGGCCGGCCATGGCGCCAGCCGTGCGCAGGCGCGTTGGGGCCATCTGGCGCACGGCCCAGATCACCGCCACGAACAGCGGCACCGAGAGAAGGGCGATATTGAAGGGGCAACTCTTCCAGGTCAGGCCGAGTATCAGGCGCAGCCGGTCTCCGTCTGGGGCATTTGCCAGCACCGCCAGCGCGCCGATCCAGACGATAAGCACCGGCATAGCCGGCACCGCCCACCGGGTACCCACGTCCGCACCCGGTACCACGAGCCGCTTGAGCACCAGGAAGGACGCCACCGCTAGCGAAAACGGCAGCGCCACCTTGATCCAGAACACCGGCGTGACCAGCATCTGCCCGATATCGGGGCGTACGCCGTACAAGGCGGCCAGCAGGACCAGCGCCCCGGCACCGCCAAGGACGATGGCGCGCACGAACGCGCGGCGCATGACATGCCTGTCCACCGGACGGATGCCGGTAGCCAGCAGGGAAACAAGGTCGTCGGTTTTCATGATGTGAACAAGCGTGCTTTGGCGGCCAGGGCTTTCAGGCCGCGGTGAATCCCCACCTTGACCGCCGATTCGGACAGCCCCGTCAGACGGGCCGTTTCCGCCACCGACAGGCCCTCAAGCTTCACATGGACGATAGGCAGGCGCTGCTTGTCGGGCAGTTGCTGAAGCAGGCCGTTGATATCGAGCCTGGCGTCGTTGGCCGGCGCCTCGTCGCTATAGGAAAGGATGTCGGCCAGGTCGTCGAGCGGCTCGGTTGCCCCCTGCCGCGAACGGCTGCGCAGGAAGTCCAGGAGCTTGTAGCGGGCGATCGCATAAACCCAGGCCGTCAGCGGTTCTTCCGCACGATAGGTATGGCGCGCATTGTGCACCGCAAGCAACGTCTCCTGGACGATGTCCTCCACTTCATCCTGCAACTGATAGAGCCGCCGACGGACGAAGGCGCGCAGCCGGCTGGTGAGTTCGGTCAGGAACGCGTGATAGGCGGCCTGGTCGCCATCCAGCCCGGCCAGGATCAGCGCGCGCAGGCGCTGCTCGACCGCGTCCATCGCTTCGATGCCGGCACGCTCTGGGGTTCGCTTCATGCGGGTGAAGACTGCAAGAAAGTTTGACCGATCAACATTGTCGGAAAGTTCTGGAGCGATCGCTTCGAAATGATATGTGAGGGCGCCCATGGCGACAATCCGCGAGCATGTGGTTCTCTTTTATTCGTTCGCGCAGCCCGTCTGGTTACACCGGGCTGCAAAAAAATATTCCGCGATGCTGCTGTAACCGGACGCGGACGCCTTGCGAATTGACAGACAGATCATCCGACGGACCCACAACGTGCCACGGATATCTGACCTTCTTTCATTCATTCGCTCTCAAGGAGTCCCACCATGAATACCATCAAGCTCGCAGCCGCCGTTACGCTGGCAGCCCTGACTTCCGGCGTTGCGCTGGCGCAGACCGGTACGATGCAGCCCGCCAAGGACAAGCCGGCCATGGAGAAGTGCTACGGCGTGTCGCTGGCTGGCCAGAACGACTGCAAGGCCGGCGCGGGCACCACCTGCGCAGGCACCCAGAAGACTGACTATCAGGGCGACCACTTCAAGAACGTGCCCGCAGGTACCTGCACCGGCATCAAGACGCCTCACGGCATGGGCTCGCTGAAGCCAATGTGAGATGAGGAGGCCGTCAGCCATGAAAGCGATGCCGCGTGCGGGGCTTGGGCTCAAGCCTCAGCACTTTGACGACGCCCTGTATTGCCCTGCGCCGGGCATCTGGTTCGAAGTCCATCCCGAGAACTACCTGATGGCGGGAGGTCCGCGGCTGGCATGGCTGGACGCCATCCGCGAACGCCATCCGGTGGCACTGCACGGGGTGTCGCTTTCGCTGGCCGGCGATGCACCGCCGGACGAGGCCCATCTGGATCGCTTGCAAAGCTTGATGCGCCGGATCGAGCCGATGCTGGTTTCGGAACACCTGGCCTGGTCGACATTGGACGGGCGCTATGTGCCCGATCTGCTGCCCGTGGCCCGCACGACCGACCGGCTGGTGCGGGTGGCGGCCAATATCTCCCGTGTTCAGGATCGACTGGGCTGCCCGATTGCGCTGGAGAACCCGTCGCACTACCTGCGCATGGACCGGCACGAATGGAGCGAGACCGATTTCCTGGCCGAGCTTGTGCGGCGCACGGGCTGCGGCCTGCTGCTGGATATCAACAACGTGTATGTCAGCGCGCGAAACATGGGGTATGACGCGTGGGACTACCTGACCCGTGTGCCAGCCGAGGCGGTGCGGGAAATTCATCTGGCCGGGCATAGCCGGGACGACGAACTCGGCGAGGCGCTGCTGATCGATTCCCACGACGCGCCGGTGGCAGATGCCGTATGGGCGCTGTACCGCCGGTTCGTGGAGCGCGTTGGCGAGCGCCCGACGCTGATCGAGCGCGACGGCAACATTCCCGATTTCGCCGAATTGCTTGCCGAACGGGACCGTGCGCAGGAGATCCTGGCTGCGGAGGTGGCCACACCATGAACGCCAATTCCAACGCCAACGCCAACGGAAACAGCTATCAGCACGACTTCCTGCGCGCGCTCTACGCGACGGACGGCAGCGCTCCGCCGCTGATTGAACTGACGAGCCAACCGGGCTTCAAGGTCTATCGCAATACCGTACTCAAGGGCTGCGTGGATGCGCTGGCGGCCAATTTCCCGACCGTCGTGCGGCTGGTGGGGGAGGACTGGTTCCGCGCGGCGGCTCTTGTTTATGCGTGTGCCGAGCCCCCCGGCAGTGTTTGCCTGATCGATTACGGCAACGGGTTTGCCGACTTTCTCTCAGGCTTCGAACCTGCGTCGGAGTTGCCGTATCTGGCGGACGTGGCCAGGCTGGACAGGCTCTGGATCGAATCGCACGTGGCGGCCGACGACATGGCGCTGGACGCATCGGCGTTTGCGGGGCTGGCCGGTGCAGACCTGCTGCAAGCGGTGTTGCGCCCCGGTGCCAGCGTGCGCTGGCGCTGGTTCGAGACGCCGGCGTATTCGATCTGGCAGGCCAATCGGGAACTGCGCGCGCTGGATGGCGAGCTGGAATGGACCGGGGAGGGCGCCTTGCTGACCCGGCCGGACGGCGGCGTGGTCTGGCAGCGTGCCAGCCGGGGCATGTGCGCATTCCTGGATGCCTGTGCCGCTGGCAATGACCTGCAGGCCGCCAGCCAGATCGCCATCGACGCGGAACCGGGTATCGACATCGGCCACATGCTGGCCATGTTGATCGGCGCACGCGTGTTTGTTGACATTCACTGAGCACAGAGGATTGCCATGTTCGATATTTCCCACACCGAATCGAAGGCGCCGGCCGATACCACGCTCTGGGCCCGCATCACCACGCACGCTTCACGGCTGATCAGCGATTCATTGCTGGCATTGCTGGCACGCCTGGCGATTGCCTCGGTCTTCTTCCTGTCCGGGCGCACCAAAGTCACCGGGCTGCTGACGATCAAGGACAGCACCTATTCGCTGTTCGAACAGGAATACAAGCTGCCGCTGGTCTCGCCGGAACTTGCGGCGCACCTGGCCGCCTATGCCGAGCATCTGTTTCCGGTGCTGCTGGTACTCGGGCTCTTCACGCGTTCGGCGGCGCTGGCGCTGCTGGGCATGACGCTGGTTATCGAGATCTTTGTCTACCCCGATGCGTGGCCGACTCACCTGACGTGGGCCGCGCTGCAGCTGTTCCTGATAGGCCGCGGCGCCGGCGCGCTCTCACTTGATCGCGTGTTTGGCATCAAGTAGCGCGCCCGGTCCGAAGATCTTCTCGCGCCACCCGACGACGGCCGGCATCTGGCGGATACGATTCCTGCCGCCGGCCCGGTGGCCCCGTGGCCCCGGGCTGTCCGGCACTCCGCAGAGCGCGTAGCATTGAGGGTCTCAGGACAACTTTTGCATGGGTGATGAGTGAGATGCGAGGTGGCTTGCCGGGATGGCGGCTGGCCATGGCTGTTGTGGGTGCCTTGTTGGTTGGCGATGGCCTGGTGCTGATGCTGCGGGGATTGTTCAACTTTGGCATCGTGCTGCCCGGCGTACTTGGCATCGCCTTGATGGGTCTGGCCTGGCGCTGGGACACCGTTGCCCGGTGGCGCGCCGCGCAACCGTGGCGTCAATGGCTCTGGCGTGCCGGCTGGGTGGCGCTGATTGCGTGGCTGGGCAGCCTGGCGCTGTTCTTCCAGTTCATGCGCCACGATATTGCCAGTCTCGCGCCGAAGGCTTCGGCGGGGGCGATGCCATCGGCCATCATCATTCTCGGTTCGGGTTCGCCTAACTGCGAGGTGTCGCCCACGCTTGCGGCCCGGCTCGACGATGGTTTGCAACAGGCGCGCCGATTCCCGGAGGCCGCGGTAGTTGTCAGCGGTGGCCAGGATTTCGGCCGACTGCCGTGCACCGAGGCCGGCATCATGGGGGATTACCTGCTGGCTCATGGACTGGCCCCGGATCGCCTGATCCGTGAGGATCGCAGCACCAGCACCGCCGAGAACATGCACTTCAGCCGCCAGTTGCTGGTGCAGCACGGTATCCGCACAACCGATCCGGTGATTGTGGTGACCAGCGACTTCCACCTGATGCGCGCGGAACGCATTGCTCGCAAGGCCGGCTTTGCCTCGGTGTCCGGCGCGGCCGCGCCCACACCGCTTTACATCCGCTACAACGCCTGGCTACGCGAGTATTTCGCGTATATCAGCGGCTGGCTGCTGGGCGAGTACTAGACCGGACCGAGCCGCCGGTGTCGGCATAACAAGACGCCGCAACGAGCGCGATGCCTGGCGCTGGCGTTTCACAGCCATATCTGCCAAGATTGCGCCCCCTTACTGACCACCGGCAAACAAGCGCAGTCGCATCATGGCCTCACGGAAAGCACACCACGCCACCGGATGGGCGGCCGCAGTCATCGCCGCCTCCGTTATCGCGAAGTGCGGTGGTGGAGGGTGGGCAAGCGCGGCAGGCTTCGTGGCGGCGCTGCTTGGCAGCACCGCACCGGACTGGCTGGAAGTGGCCTGGTGGTCAAGGTCGCGTCGCCTGTGGATTACCCATCGGACCTGGACGCACTGGGGCATCGCGTGGATCGGCTTCCTGCTGTGGGCATACTATGCACTGGGCACGCATGCGCTGGCGGCGCCGGCATTCGGCTTTGCCTGCGGCGGCGTCATGCACCTGCTGGCCGACTGGCCAAACCCGCTCGGCGTCCCATGGATTGCGGGACGCCACTCGCTAAATTGGTGGAAAAGCGGGCGCTGCGACCTCATCATCGTCACGCTGTCCTGGCTGATCGCGTTGGCCGTTTCCGACGAGATCTGGCTTCACGGAAGACATGGCATCGCGCTGATGCACCATTTCACTGCTGCCATGAACTGGCAGGCTCAGACCGGTGCCTATTGGCTTGCAGGCTGGTCGTGCAAGCTTGCCTTCGCTTCGGCCTCGCTCTGGTAGACCGATGGCGCCAGGCCGCGGCGGGCAAGCGTGTCGCCCAGCCTGGCGCGCATGAATGCGCTGGTGGCAAAGCGGGTCACGCGGAGGTAGTAGCGATTCACCACCTCCTCGACCATTGCCGTGTAGGCATCTTCGACGTCTCGATCCAGCTCGAACCCCTCGTAGTTGATCACCGCGTACACCTTGTGACCCAGCGGCTCGCAAATGCGGATGACATGTGCCCGGATTGCCTCGACGTCGTCCAGCCGCTTCACTTCAAGCCGCTCGAAGTTGATGAACAGGACGTTGATCGCACCGTTGTAGTTGAAGCGGGATTCCATCGGTACACGCATCACGTCGGCGCGTAGCCCCATGGGCTCGGGCAGGAAGATTCGCGCGTCCATAGGCACCGGCGCGTGGATGATGGGGGTGAAGTCCATCTTGGCGAGGATGTCGCGCTCCAGATCCACGCCCGGGGCAATCTCGATGAGCTCCATCCCTTGCGGGCCCAGCCGGAACACGCAGCGCTCGGTGATATAGAGCACAGGCTTGCCGGCCGCGGCCGCATAGGGGCCGGAGAAGGTACAGTGCTCCACCTCCTGCACAAACTTGGTTGCCTTGCCATCGCGGCGGACGTGCAGCTTGCCTTCTTCAATCGCGATCTCGCCGCAGCCCGCCATGAACGTGCCGACAAACACGACCTTCCTCGCGCTCTGGCTGATATTGATAAAGCCGCCGGCACCCGCCAGGCGTGGCCCGAACCTGGACACGTTCAGGTTCCCCATGCGGTCCGCCTGAGCCAGGCCAAGGAACGCGACGTCCAGTCCGCCGCCGTCATAGAAGTCGAACTGGTAGGGCTGGTCGATAATGGCCTGCGGATTGACCGCCGCGCCAAAGTCCATGCCGCCCGCAGGTATCCCCCCGATGACGCCCGGCTCGGCAGTCAATAACACGAGGTCGAGAATGCCTTCCTCGTTGGCGACGCTGGCGATGCCCTCCGGCATGCCGATACCGAGGTTCACCACGCCATGGGGCCGCAATTCCATCGCCGCCCGCCGTGCGATCACCTTGCGCTCATTCATCTGCATGTGTGGGACGCTGCTCGCCGGCACGCGGAGCTCTCCCGAGAAGGCCGGACTGTAGGCCGTGGCGAAAGTCTGCTTGTGATTCTCCGGCCGGGCCTGCACCACGCAGTCCACCAGCACGCCAGGGATCTTCACTTGCCGCGGATTGAGAGTGCCCCGTTCGGCGATGCGTTCGACCTGCGCGATGACCAGGCCACCGCAATTGTGTGCAGCCATGGCGATCGCAAGGCCTTCCAGCGTCAGGGCTTCGCGCTCCATGGTGATGTTGCCGTCCGGATCGGCGGTGGTGCCGCGCACGATGGCGACATGGATGGGAAATGCCTTGTAGAAGAGATAGTCCTCCTCGCCGATTCGCATCAGTTCGACCAGATCCTCGGTGGTGCGCTCGTTCAGCTTGCCACCGCCAAAGCGCGGATCGACAAAGGTACCAAGGCCGACTCGCGTAAGCAGGCCGGGCTTGCCGGCGGCAATATCGCGGAACAGGTGCGTGATTACGCCCTGAGGCAGGTTGTAGGCTTCGATCTGATTGCTCACTGCAAGCCGCTGGAGTTCCGGCACCAGGCCCCAGTGTCCGCCGATGACGCGCTTCACAAGTCCAGGCAGGGCGAAGTGGTTCAGCCCCTTGTCCTTGCCGTCGCCCTGTCCGGCCGCGTAGACGAGTGTCAGGTTGGCGGGGCGCGCGGGTGCGTCGTCGGCTTGCGCCAGGTAGCGCTCCTGGACCGCAAGGGCGATCTCTTCCGCGAAGCCGATGCCGACGAAGCCGCTGGTCGCCACCGTATCGCCATCGCGAATCAGGCGCACGGCGTCCTGCACCTGCACCAGCTTGCCATTCTCGCGTGAGATGACGGCCGCAGCCGTGTCGGATTGCGTATTCATCATCTGTCGCCTCAGTAGATACCGGTCAGGTAGTAGAAGGCTATGGCAATGAACACGGCCATCGTCTTGATGCAGGTGACCGCGAAGATATCGCCGTAGGACTGGCGGTGCGTGAGCCCGGTCACCGCCAGCAGCGTGATAACGGCACCGTTGTGAGGCAGCGTGTCCATCCCGCCGCTGGCCATCGAGGCAACGCGGTGGAGTACCTCCAGCGGAATGCCGGCGCTGTGCGCCGCCGCGATGAAGTTGTCGGCCATCGCGGCAAGCGCAATGCTC
The DNA here is from genome assembly GCF_000292345.1 of Cupriavidus sp. BIS7. Lineage (GTDB taxonomy): Bacteria > Pseudomonadota > Gammaproteobacteria > Burkholderiales > Burkholderiaceae > Cupriavidus. Next base: position 86,442 of record NZ_ALOU01000022.1, on the reverse strand, counting down.
ATGCCGCCCGAGGCCGAGCCGGTGATACCGGCCAGCGCGGTCACCGTGATTGCTTCGTTGATCAGTGGATTGGGAATCGACTTGAGCGCGTCGGCCACGATAAGGAAGCCCGGCAGGCCCGCGATTACCGCGCCGAAACCATATTCGGACGCGGTGTTCATCGATGCCAGCAGCGAACCGGCCACCGCCGCCTTGGAGCCTTCGGCAAATTTCTGGCTCACCGGCTTGAAGGCCAGTACCAGTACCGCGATGATGCCCACGAGCAGAGCGCCTTCCACCGCCCAGATCGCAGCAATCTTGGAGACTTCCGTGGTGATCGGTTTGGTGGCGCCTGCAAGCGTGAACTCATGGGTCTTGCCATAGAAGTGCGGGATGGCGTCGGTGAATACCTTGTTCAGTACGCCGACCAGCACGAGCGGAAGCAGGGCAATCCACGGATTCGCAAGCTTGCCATGCTCGAAAGCCTCGGGTTCATTGGTATGCCCTTCGCCATAGCCTTCCCCGGCGGAGGCCGCCGTGCGCCGGCGCCAGTTGAGATAGCCGAGTCCCGTCACCAGGATGAAGACTGTGCCGATCAGGCCGAGCCACGGGGCTGCCCATGTGTCCGTGTTGAAAAAGGTGGTCGGGATGATGTTCTGGATCTGCGGGGTGCCGGGAAGCGAATCCATCGTGAACGTGAACGCGCCCAGCGCAATCGTGCCGGGAATCAGCCGCTTGGGGATGTTGCCCTGGCGGAACATCTCGGCGGCAAACGGGTAGACCGCGAATACCACGACGAACAGCGAAACGCCGCCGTAGGTCAGGATCGCGCAAACCGCCACGATCGACAGCATTGCCCGCTCGCGTCCGACCAGTCCGATCACCGCCGATACGATCGATTTGGAAAAGCCGGAGAGTTCAATCGTCTTGCCGAATACCGCCCCCAGCAGGAAGACCGGGAAGTACAGCTTGACGAAGCCGACCATCTTGTCCATGAACACGCCCGAGAACATCGGCGGCACCAGGGATGGGTCGGTCAGCAGGACGGCGCCCAGCGCGGCAACCGGCGCGAACAGGATGACGCTGAAGCCGCGATAGGCCACGAACATGAGCAGGACAAGGGCGGCCACGACGATCAGGAAACTCAGCACGTTGTTCTCCTTCTTGGCGATGAGCCGGACAGCCCGGCCGGTTTGCTGTTACGGCTAGTAGCAGCCGCCGGTGTCCACGGTTATCTGGAAGAGGTCGTGCTCAAGGTCCTGGATAAAGTGTTCGTCTTCGCGGATCAGTTCTTCCAGCACATCGCCGTTCGAGATCACGCCGAGGACCCGCTGCGCTTCCAGAACCGGCAGATGCCGGATACGCCGGGTGTGCATCAGCGCCAGGCACTGGTCGCAGGCAGTATCTGGTCCCACGCAGATCACTTGCGTGGTCATGATCTCACTCACCTTCGTGTCCGCAGCCGTGCGGCCGGCGAGTTCAACTTTGTGGGAATAGTCCCGCTGGGAGAGGATGCCGGCCAGGCTTTCTCCCTGCATGACCAGCACCGTGCTGATGTCCTTGTCTACCATCAGGCGGAGCGCCGTCAGCACCGAATCGTCCGGGCCGACGGCGATGACATCGCGAGGCTTGTCGAGCAGAAGCTGGCGAGCCGTTTTCCTCACTTTTTTCATTGCCGTCTCCAGTTGAATGCGGGGCGCTGCGCGGGTGGCCTGACAGGCGCGCGCCGGCAGCCCGTATTCAGAATATTCTGCGCAACGGACGTGCGCAGGATTTTCCCCAGCCAATGGGACACAGGCGAGGAAAAGACCGGATTCCGGCGTCCCGACTGAGAAGCGTTGTTTTCTGCACTTTCCGGGTGGACGAATCGTTTGCGGTGTTTGGTATCGACAATCACCGCATAAAATGCGGCGATTAACTTGTGACTGCGGTGAATGCGCGCCATAATCACCGCATGAATCGCGGCGAATATACCTATATCTGGCAGGCTCCCGACTGGCCCGTCTGGCGTTACGACCTCAGTACGCTGGCTGCGCCGATGGCGGAGGTCAGCCGTGCCCAAGGCATGTTGATGGGGCGGCTGGCCGATCTCGGCGTGGGGTTGCGGGATCAGGCTTGCCTTGCGGCGTTGACCGACGACGTGGTCAAGTCCAGCGAGATCGAAGGCGAGCATCTCAACGCGCATTCGGTACGTTCGTCCATCGCTCGACGGCTCGGCGTCGACATTGGCGCGCTGGCGCCCGTGGATCGCCACGTCGAAGGGGTGGTCGAAATGGTGCTCGACGCAACCGCCAACGGCCAGGCGCCCGTCACCCGGGAGCGGCTGTTCGGCTGGCATGCCGCACTGTTCCCCACCGGCTACTCGGGCCTGGCGAAAATCAACATCGCCCAATGGCGCGACGATTCGGCCGGCCCCATGCAGGTGGTTTCCGGCCCGGTCAGCCGCCAACGCGTCCATTTCGAGGCGCCGCCCGCCGCACGGCTTCCTGCTGAGACCGGGCGATTTATCGACTGGGTCAACGCCGCGCCGGCCGAACCTGCCGAGCCGCCGCTGATCCGCGCCGGGCTTGCGCATCTGTGGTTCGTTACGCTGCACCCGTTTGACGATGGCAATGGCCGTATCGCGCGTGCCATTGGCGACCTGATGCTTGCAAGGGCGGACGGCAGTCCGCAACGTTTCTACAGTCTGTCAGCGCAGATCCAGCGCGATCGCAACGCGTACTACGACATCCTCGAACGCACGCAGAAGGATTCGATGGATGTCACCGCGTGGTTGTCGTGGTTCTTCGAAACGTTGCACCGCGCAGTGGATCAGGCGCAGGTCACGCTCGACGACGTACTGGCCAAGGCACGCTTCTGGCAGCACTGGGGAATGCAGGCGCTCAATGCGCGGCAGGTGAAGGTGCTGAACCGGCTGCTGGACGGATTCGACGGCAAGCTCACAACCAGCAAGTGGGCGGCCATCGCCAAATGCTCGAGCGACACCGCGCTGCGGGACATCAACGACCTGGCCGAGCGTGGCGTGCTGCGCAAGACGGTCGCGGGTGGGCGAAGCACCAGCTATGAGCTGAACGATGCATCATCCGGCGCTGGCGCCGGCGGGCACGGAGCGGGCTGAGGCGCCGAAACCGAAAGCATTCGGCGGAGCCTTCGCTGCCTTGTTCCGTGCCCGGTCGATGGCCTGGTCAGGCGATCGCCTCCAGCGCGAGCGCGATGCCCTGGCCGCCGCCGATGCACAGCGTCACCATGCCGCGCCGGATGCCATCCGCGCGCATCGCATGGAGCAGCCGGGTGGTCAGTACCGCGCCGGTCGCGCCGATCGGATGGCCGTGGGCGATGGCGCCGCCATCGACGTTGATGATGTCATGCGGCAGGCCAAGCTCTGCAGCCACGGCGAGCGGCACTGCCGCAAACGCCTCGTTGATTTCAAAACGCTCGACGTCACCGAGCGCCCAGCCCGCACGTGCCAGTGCCTGACGCACGGCCGGAACCGGGCCGAGGCCGAACAGCCCCGGCTCGACCGCGCCCAGCCCATACGCCACCAGCCGTCCAATTGGCTGAAGCCCGTGTTTTTCGGCGGCAGCGCGATCGGCGACGATCATCGCCGCCGCGCCGCTGTTGATCCCCGGCGCATTGCCAGCGGTAATCGTGCCGTCACTGCGAAAGGCCGGCTTCAGTTTGGCAAGCGCCTGCAGCGTGGTGTCGGGGCGATTTGCTTCATCTTCGTCGAACAGCGTGGCGCCTGCCTTGCCCTTGATGGAAACGGGCACGAGCTCGCCCGTGAACTTGCCCTGTGCCTGTGCGAATGCAAAGGCCTGCTGTGACCGCTCGGCCCAGCGGTCCTGCGCTTCGCGGCTGAGCTCGTAGCGGGTGGCCAGATCTTCGGTATGCCAGCCGGAATGCTCGCTGGAGAACGCATCGACCAGGCCGTCCATCAGCATGCTGTCATGCAGGACGGTGTCGCCCATGCGCTGCCCCCAACGTCCGGCGGGCATCAGGTACGGGGCACGGTCCATGTTTTCCATGCCGCCGGCAATCGCAATGTCGACATAACCGAGGCGGATCTCGTCGCCGGCCGAGGCGATGGCTTGTGCGCCGGAGCCGCAAACCCGATTCACGGCCAACGCGGGCACGGAGACCGGAATGCCTGCGTGGATGGCCGCCTGGCGCGCCGGGTTCATCTTGTTGCCAGCCTGGATGACATTGCCGAACACGACCGAGCCGACCAGTGCGGGGTCCAGGCGGGCTCGCTCCAGCGTTGCGCGAATTGCCGCTGCGCCAAGCTCCGTCGCCGGAATGGACTTCAGGGAGCCGTTAAACGCGCCAATGGGCGTGCGGACGGGCTGGCAAAGTACAACTTCCTTGGTACTCATAACATCCTCGCTATCGGAGTAATCCGGAGTAATCCGGCGTGAACCGGGGTGAATCAGGGTGAATCAGGGTGAATTCAGGCGTTGCGGTGCAGCCGGTCGGCGCGGCTGCCAGGAGCATCCTGCCGAACGGCGTTGCCGCCAGACAGGCAATAGGTGTTTTCGGCACGAGCGCACGCCACGCCGGTATCGCGCCCTGGTCTTCCGGCGGCGTTCGCGGCCGGTGCCAGGGTTGCAGTCGAGATGGCCGCGATAGCCGAAAGCAGGAGCAGGGTTGAGTGGTGTCGGAGCATGCTTGCCTCCACGATTGGCTTGTCGATCAATGGGCATCCGCGGACGGGGCAGCCGGCGCGTCGACCTTGCGCATCAGCGGAACCATCAGCGTTGCGATGACGAAGCACACGAAGATGGCAAGAAACGCATCGGCATAGGTCAGCGTGTGCGCCTCGCGCATGGTCAACGCCCAGAGCTGCTTGAGCGCGGCGGCATTGCCATCGATGACCTCGTTGTTCAGCCCCGCCGCGTGGCTCGTCGCATCGTTCAGGAACGCGGTCATCGTTTCGTTGCGAATGTTCAGGTGCTCCGCCAGCCGCAGGAAGTGAAGGTTGGTCCGGTCGTTCAGGATCGTGGCGCAGGCTGCAATGCCGATGGCGCCGCCAAGGTTACGCATCAGGTTGAACAGGCCGGAGGCCTGCTTCAGCCGGGACGGTGGCAGGGCACCGAGCGTCAGCGTTACCGTGGGCGCGACGGTGAACTGTTGCGCCATGCCGCGAATGGCCTGCGGGAGCAGCAGTTCCGCGCCGCCCCAGTCATGCGTGATCGGCGCGAAGTACCACATCGACACCGCGAACAGCGCAAGGCCGAACATCATCAGCCAGCGCAGGTCCACGCGGTTGGCAACATAGGAATAGAACGGGATCGACAGCACCTGGAACAGGCCGGTGGAGAAGATGGCCAGCCCGATCTGCAATGCGCTGAACCCGCGCACCTGTCCCAGGAACAACGGGGTCAGGTAGATCGTTGCGAAGATCCCGATGCCGGTGACGAACGAGAAAAAGCAGCCAAGCGCGAAATTGAGGTCTTTCAGCGCGCGCAGGTCGACAACCGCGTTCTTGAACGTCAGCGAACGCCACAGGAAGCCGATGCCGGCCAGGCCCGTTATCCAGGCGGTGGTCAGGATGGTGGGGTCACCGAGCCAGTCCCAGCGCGGGCCTTCCTCCATCGTGTACTCCAGGCACCCAAGAAACAGCGCCATCAGCGTGATGCCGAGGTAGTCCGCGCCTTTCAGCAGCGACCAGTCCGGCTCGTCGATCTTGACCAGCATCGGCACCGCGATGGTCACGAAAATCCCCGGCACGAGGTTGATGAAGAACAGCCAGTGCCACGAGAAGTTGTCGGTGATCCAGCCGCCGACGGTGGGTCCCAGCGTCGGGGCCAGCGACGCCAGCGCGCCGATGATCGCCGCTGCCGCCACGCGCTGGCGCCCCTGGAAGAACGCGAACGCCGTGGTGAAGACCATCGGAATCATCGAGCCGCCAAGGAAACCCTGCGCGGCGCGGAACGCGATCATGCTCTCGATGTTCCAGGCGATGCCGCACAGCAGGCTGGTGATGGTGAAGCCGGCGGCGGACGCGGCAAACAGCCAGCGCGTGGACATGACGCGGGCCAGCCAGCCGGACAGCGGAATGACGATGATCTCGGCGATCAGGTAGGCGGTCTGGACCCAGACCGTCTCGTCCGCGCCGGCGGAGAGGCCGCCGCCGATATCGCGCAGCGAAGCGGAAACGATCTGGATATCGAGCAATGCGATAAACATGCCGACGCACATCGACGCAAACGCGAACACCTTTGCGCCGGTGGACATTTCGCCGGGCGCGAGGGCGGAGGCGCGCGCCGTTACTGCGGTGGCTGCGGTGGCTGTTGGGGCGGGCAGTGTGTCGATGTCGGTGCTCATGACTTGCTCGCCTGCTTCGATGACTTGGTATCGACTTCCGCCACCACGGACAGGCCGGGGCGCAGCGTGCCGAGCTTTGCGTCCTCGTCGTCCAGCACGATGCGCACCGGCACGCGCTGGACGATCTTGGTGAAGTTGCCGGTGGCGTTTTCCGGCGGCAGCACGCTGAACTGGGCGCCAGTGGCCGGGGCCAGGCTTTCCACGCGGCCGTGGAAGACCCTGCCGGGCACGACATCAGCCACGATGGTCGCGCGCATGCCGGGCTTCATATGCGCAAGCTGGCCTTCCTTGAAGTTGGCATCGACCCACAGCCCGCTGGCCGGCACGATCGACAGCAACTGCCCGCCGTTGGGCGCATAGACGCCCACACGCACGCGTCGATTGCCGATCGTGCCGTCGACGGGCGCGCGAAGTTCCGTGTATCCGAGATTGAGGCGGGCGATATCGCGGTCGGCAATGGCCTGTGTCAGCGACGCCTGCGCCTGCTGCTTCTGCGTGGCGATGACGTCCAGCTGGCGCTGGGCGGCTTCCACGCTGGCCTTGGCTTTCTGGCCGTTGGCGACCGACTGCTTGAAGTCGGCATCAGCCTTCTGGGAGCTTTGCAGCGACACGGCGGATTTGGCGACGAGGCTTGCATAGCGCGCCTGGTCATCGCGGGCACGCGTCGTTTCCGCGTCGACGGCCAGAACGCCGGCCCTGGCCTCGGCAATCACGGCCTGCTGCAGCCGCTCACGCGCATCGAGGTTGGCAATCAGGGCCTGCTGCGATGCCACCGCGCCCTCCGCCTTGGCCAGTGCCGCGCGATAGTCGCGGTCATCGATGCGTGCCAGCAGGTCGCCCGCATGTACCTGCTGGTTGTCTGTCACCAGCACTTCCGCGATATAGCCGGGAACCTTGGCGGCGATCAGCGTGACGTCGCCGCCGACATAGGCATCGTCGGTGTTCTCCATGAAACGTGCCTCGGTCCACCAGTGATAGCCGTATCCCGCCGCGGCCACGGCGATCAACGCGCCGGCGCCACGGAGCAGCAAGGCCCGCTTGTTGAACTTGATCGTGGTGGGGGCGGCCTCGGAAGGGGCGCGGCTCGCGGTGGTGGTGCCTGTCATGACTGATGCTCCGTGATTAGAACGCGCCCGTTGCGGACGCGGTGTTACCTGTATGTGTCTGTGTTGCGCAGGCCGCCTGCTCCAAGCGCGCGCGAAGGCCCGCACTGGCCGCGGGGCCCGCTTCGATGTAGTGGTCGGCTTCGGTGATCGGCTTGCCTGTTGCGGTGTCTACCAGCGCCACTTGCACGGGGCGGCCCGAGTGGCGGTCCACCAGCCGCACGATCTCGCCTTCGGGGGCGAAGTGCCGGTTTCCCCACTCCAGTAGCGTCAGCAGGACCGGACGGAAGTCGTGTCCGAGGTCGGTCAGCACGTAGTCGTCACGGGGCGGGTGGGCGCTGTACTGGCGCCTGGCCATGAGCCCGGCTTCCACCAGCGTGTTCAGGCGCCGCGTCAGCATGTTGGGCGCGATGCTCAGCCGTTTCTGAAATTCGTCAAACCGCGTGGAGCCGTAGAACGCCTCGCGCAGGATCAGGATGCTCCAGGGGTCGCCCACGCGTTCGATGCCGCGTGCCATTGGGCACGGAGCATTCTTGTGTGACTTTCTAAGCATTGCTGGTTCCTCTACAAAAAGAGGTTGCTATCAACGTGAAAGTTAGTCTAGGCTAGTCACTACCATCATGCAAGTAAGAAATTTGCGTGAACCCTGACCGAAGGATTCGACATGACATTGAAAGCACTCCAGCGCGCAACGACACTGACAGCCGTCGCGCTCGCCGCACTGGCGCTGGCCGCCTGCGCGGTTGGTCCCGACTACCGCACGCCCGATAGCCCGATGCCGGCGCAGTACCAGCACGCAACTGACGTAGCCGCGATCAATGCCGCGCGCGAGCCGGTTGCGCTGGATACCTGGTGGGCCGGATTCCAGGACCCGGTGCTCACAAAGATCGTCGAGCGCGCACTGGAGCAGAACCTCGATATGGCGGCGTCGATCGCACGCGTGCAGCAGGCGCGTGCCGCCGCGAACTTCGCCGGGGCCGAACTGCTTCCGCAGGGCAATGCGTACGGCGACGTGACCAAGCTGCATCAGTCCGTGCAAAGCCCGCTGGGCAAGATCGGCAGCACTTTCCCCGGATACAGCCGGAACCAGACGCTCTATTCGGTGGGTGCCGCCGCAACATGGGAAATCGATATCGCAGGCGGACTGCGGCGCGGAGCGGAGGCCGCCGATGCGGAGCTGCAGGCCGCCGAAGCCAGCCACATGGGGGTGCGGATACTGGTCGCGGCCGAGGCCGCCGACGCCTACTTCCGCGTGAAGGGCGCACAGGCGCGGATTGCCATTGCGCAGCAGCAGGTAGAGACCAACCAGCGGCTGCTCGATCTCGTACGGCTGCGTCTTGCCGATGGCATCGGCGCCGAGCGCGAACAGGCCCAGGCCGAAGCGCAGGTTGCGCAGACGCGCGTCACGATCCCGCCGTTGCAGATCGAACTGGAAACGCAGCTGAACCGGCTTGACGTGCTGATGGGCGCGCAGCCGGGCACATACGCCGCCGAACTGCGCGATGCGAAGCCCGATGCGAAGCAGGGGCTGGTGGTGCCGCAGGTTGCGCTGTCCCAGGGGCCGGCGAACCTGCTGCAGCGCCGCCCGGACGTGATCGCCGCGGAGCGCCGGCTGGCGGCATCCAGCGCGCGCATTGGCGTGGCCACGGCGGAGTACTACCCGAAGGTCTCGCTATCGGGATTGCTCGGCTTCGAAAGCCTTTCGGCGAGCAAGCTGTTCACGGCACAGGCGTTCCAGCCTGCCGCTGCGGCCGGGCTGCGCTGGCGGCTGTTCGATTTCGGCCGGGTGAACGCGGAGGTCGCGCAGGCCAAGGGCGCCAATGCCGAGGCGCTGGCCATCTATCGCAAGTCGATGCTGCAGGCCACCGAGGACGTAGAGAATGCGCTGATCTCGCTGGCGCAGCTTGAATCGCAAAGCCGCGAACTGACCGTGGAGATCGGCGCGCATGTACGCGCGCGCGATGCGTCGGAAGATGCTTACAAAGGTGGCGTGGTCAGTCTCTACGAGGTGCTTGACGAGGACCGCCAGCTGCTCGCCGCGCGCGACGAGCAGGCCAGGGTCCAGGCGGACAACGCACGCGCCGCCGTCGCGGCATTCCGGGCGCTCGGCGGCGGATGGTCCTGATGCGCGCTCAGCCGCGCGGGTAGGTCACCACTGTTGCCTCCAGGCCGGCCATTGCACCAGCGGCTTCGATGGCCGGCTCGATCGCTTCGAACGGGAAGGTTTTCAGGCCAACCGTATCGAGCGAAAGCTGCCGGGCACGGACCAATGCCACCAGCGCACGGTAGTCCGCCGGCGAGTACATGAAATGGCCGATCAACTCCCAGCTATTGCGCAGCATCTGGGCATAGGGCACTGGCAGCGGAACGCTCATGCTGCCCATCAGCACCATGCGGCCACGCCGCTTCAGGCCGTTCAGCGCGGCAAGCGTGCTGTCCGGGTCCGTGGCCTGGCCAACCATGTCGAACGCCAGGTCGACCCCACCGGGGGCCGCATTCCGGATCGCCGCGCTATCGGCCGCGGCATCGCCGCCCAGCACCACCGGCAGCACCCGGCCATCGCCGAACCGGGCCAGCGATTCCAGCGGACCGGCACGGCGCCCCAGCGCAAGCACTGTCGATGCGCCCATTGCCAGCGCCGCCAGCACGGCCGCCGACCCGAACGCGCCGGTGGCACCGTTGACCGCCACCGTCTCGCCGGCAATCAGCCGGCCCCGCCGCAGGCCGCCAAACGGAATCGCGAACTTGGATAGCGTGGCCAGCCGCTCGGACGGAATGTGGTCGAGCCCGTCCAGCGCAATCAGCGTCGACGATGGGAACTCGGCGACTTCACGCAGCGTGCCGTGGGGGAAATCGCGTTGCAGGGGCCCGCTGTCGGCGCTGATGCCGGTCAGGCCGATCAGGATTTCCGCTGGCGCATCAACGCTTTCCGTGCTGGTCAGGTACGGGTTGACGGCCACGCGCTGCCCAACCCGGAAATGGTGGACGCCAGCGCCGGCCTCGATGATCGTGCCGATGCCGTTGGTGCCCGGTGTAAACGGGCCGGGCGGGTAGGCATAGGGCAGCGCGCCGTTCAGGTAGGCACGCGTGTAGCTGAGCAGCGGCACCGCTTCCATGCGCACGAGCACGGCGCCGGGCCGGGCGCGCGGGGTGTCGATATCGCGCAGTGCAAGCGGTTGACCGGGCTGGTCGAGCATCCAGGCTTTCATGAACGGGGCTCCAAGTGTTGGGTGCCTTGTACTGTAGGCGGTATGGGCATCCGCTGCGGGGGCGTTCAGATGGGTGCCGGATTTGTTGTGCCACGGCGGGTAGGTCTGTACGATGCCGGCACGGCTGATGGCCCGTTCTGCCGATCGTCTCGGCCATTCACACTGACGGGCGCAACAGGAAATTTCAGGAAATCTCAGGAAATCACATGCAAAGAACCCGGGTACTGCTGATTGCCGCCTTCGCGGCGCAACTTCTTGCGGCTTGCGCCAGCGGCAACACCACGGAGTACATCGAGTCGCAGGAGCCCAAGCGCATCCAGTCGAAGGCCAGTGTCGGCGACCTGGTCCAGTGCCTGAAGAGCAAGCTGCAGGAAGAAGCCAGCATCGTTCCCTATTCCGAGCCGGGCAAGGTCGATGTGCGGGTCGGCTACGCATCGAGTTCCGATACGCGGTACTTCTATCTGGTCAGCCTGCGTCGTGCGGAGCAGGGCACCAACGTGGAAATTCGCAGTGCCGGAGAGTGGCATCCAATCCTGAGGCAGGGCCGCATCCAGGGCATCGTGGAAGATTGCAAACCCGGTGCGGCAAGCGCCCGGTGAGCGCGCATGTCGTGCGGCCTCGCGCAAAACGTTACGTAACGCGTAACGCCGGCCAGCCAGTCACGCGCGCCGCAGGCGGCCTTCGCCCCACCGTCTTGAACATCTGTAAGTCATTGAAATGACTGATCTTCAATGGATGCGCCGCGCCGGTGCCGGCGCAGATCCGCACGATCTGCGCGGCGCTGGCACGCGGGTTGCGATATCAGGATCGTCAGGGGCCATGCAGATGAGTGCTGGCAGATCCCGACCTACCACCCCAGGCTGATACCTGCACAGCCTGGGGTCTTTTTTTGGGCGATCAGATCCTGAGAAGCAGGTCGCGCGCCATTGGCATTGCGCTAGACTTCGTCGAACCATTCGGCATCGATCTGGAGACACACACATGAAGGCCTGGCTCACAAGGCTTGCCGGCGCGCTTGGCTGCGCGCTGATGTTCGTTGCCGCCCCGGCTGGCGCAGCGGATACCGCAACGCTGACCGTCGTCGCCGGTTCTCAGGAACGAAGCTGGACACGTCAGGAACTGCTGAAGGACCACCGCCTGACCAGTGTGACGGTGGAAGACGACAACCTGAAGCGCCGCCTGACCTTCAAGGCCATTGCAATGCCGGAGCTGCTGCGCGGCCTGCCGGTCTCTGCCGATGCCACCGCCACCACCGCGGCCAGCGATGGCTATATCTCGCACCTGCCGGTGCGCCTGCTGCTGGGCGAAGGTGCCGGCGTGCCGCGTGCCTGGCTGGCCGTGGAAGATGCCAGGGCCCCGTGGCCGAAGCTCAAAGGGCAGGGCATCGGGCCGTTCAGGCTGATCTGGACGGTGCCGAAGGGCCAGGCCGGCGCCGCGATCAACGAGAGCCTGTGGACTTACAGCATCGTCCGTATCGACGTCACCGCATCGCCTGCCGAGCGCTTCGCGGCTATCCGGCCGGCCGCTGACCAGCCAGCCGACGGACCGGTCATGCGCGGCTTCGCCACGTTCCAGCGGGTCTGCTTCTCGTGCCATTCGATGAACCGGATGGGAGACGCCAACCTGGGTCCCGACCTTAACGTGCCATTCAGCGCGGTGGAATATCTTGGCGACGAGAAGCTCAGCGCATTGATTCGTAACCCGCAGTCGCTGAGGTGGTGGCCCGGTACGCGCATGTCGTCGATCGATGAACGGACGTTGTCCGATGCCGACCTGAAGGACCTGCTGGCGTACCTGCACCACATGGCCGGGCGCAAGGCGCCGCCGCCGGGTTCGGGGTCCTGACAGACCAACGACATTCGAACCATAGCGAAGGAGTCATGTGACCACTGCGGATTCGCCGAGCCCGACAGATAGCGCACGCAGCGGCAGTCCGGTGCGAGACGTAATCGCAGGCTGTTCGATCGCCGGCCTGCTGCTGCCCGAGGCCGTCGCGTACGCCGGCATTGCCAACCTGCCGCCGCAGGCTGGCCTGATCGGCCTGCTGGTGGGCCTTGTGGCCTACGGCCTGATCGGGACCAGTCGTTTCGCTCTGGTGTCGGCTACCTCGTCTTCCGCCGCCGTGCTGGCGGCCATCACGGTGTCGATGGCCGGAGGCGACGCGGCGCAACGGCTGCTGCTGGGCGCGGGCCTTGTGATCCTGGCTGGTGTGTTCCTGGTGCTGGCCGGCCTGTTCCGGCTTGGCGGCATCACCGAATTCATCGCCAAGCCGGTGCTGCGCGGATTCACGTTCGGGCTGGCCATCACCATCATCCTGAAGCAGGTTGCCAGCGTGGTGGGCGTGCACCCCACGCATGGCGACCTGCCTCGCTTCGCCTACCAGTTGATCCACCAGGCTTCGGCGTGGAACCTCAATGCGCTGGCCGCAGCCGGTGTCGTGTTGCTGATGCTGTTCTCGATGTCGCGCTGGAAGAACGTGCCGGGCCCGCTCGTGGTCATCGTGCTCGGTATCGCGCTGGCCTACGGCGTGGACCTGCATCACTATGGCATCGGGCAAGTCGGCACGATCGACCTGGCCGGCGTGTCATTCGATATTCCCGATCTGGCGCGGACCGAGTGGCTTCGCCTTGGTGAGCTGGCGTTTGCGCTGGTCCTGATCCTGTACGCGGAGTCGTACGGGTCGATTCGAAGCTTTGCGCTCAAGCACGGCGACAAGACATCGGCCGATCGCGACCTGATCGCGCTGGGCGTGGCGAACCTCGGCTCGGGCCTGCTGCATGGCATGCCGGTGGGGGCGGGCTATTCGGCCACGTCGGCCAATGAAGCGGCCGGGGCGCAGTCCCGGCTGGCAGGCTGGTGCGCTGCGGCCGTCGTTGCCGTGATCGTCGCGCTCCTGCTGCCGCAACTGGCGCTGACACCGGAGCCCGTGCTGGCTGCCATCGTGGTCTATGCGGTCAGCCATACGCTGCGCCTGAGCGTGTTTCGGCCGTACTGGTCATGGCGGCGTGACCGCCTGCTGGTGGTGCTGGCGTGCGTGGCTGTGCTGCTGCTTGGCGTGCTGGACGGCCTGCTGGCGGGCATTGGCGTCAGCCTGCTGATGACGCTGCGCAATCTTTCGGAACCGAGGGTCAGCCAGCTTGGCCGGCTGGGCAGCAGCCACGATTACGTGGACAACGCCGCGCACCCCGAGGCCACGACCATTCCCGGCGTGCTGATCGTACGGCCCGAAGCGCCGATCTTCTTCGCCAATGTCGAGCGCATCCTGACGCAGGTGCGGCATATGGCGGCGCAGGGCGCCGTGCATACGGTGATCTTCAGCCTGGAGGAATCGCCGGACCTGGACGGATCGACGATCGAGGCGCTGCACATGTTCGCCGCCGGCACGATTGCGCACGGGCGCCGCCTGCTGCTGGTGAGACTGAAGCCGCGTGCGCTGGAGGTGCTGGCCCGCGCGGCCAATGAAGCGCTGCCGCGTGAATCGCTGCATGAGCTCAGCGTCGATGAGTGTGTGCAGTCTCTCGGCAAGGAGAGCATGGGGGCCGCAAGCGCATGACGGCGGCATGGCCCCCGGAATAGCCCCGGAATGGCTTCGGCATCAAGCCATCACGTGACGGAGCAGCGCCCACCATCGCGCCAGCGTGCGCACGACATTGTCTACGTCCTGTGCGATGGGCTGGAGCATTGACCTGAGCGCCTGCCCCAGGTCCTCCCGCTCCCGCTCATGCTCTCGCTTTGGTTCGCGGGCGCCGTGCGCCGGCGATTCCGCGCGCATTTCCGGCGCCGTGGCGTTGGCATTGTCGGCAGGAACGATACCCGGCAGGAACTCAACACCCGTGCGCGCCACCAGCTCGCGATAGCTGATCGGCTTTGACGGGCGGGCCTCGTTGGTATTTGCAATCCAGTGCGCCCACGCCCGGTTCGTGGTCGGGTCGTAGACCAGTTTGAAGTAGTAGCTTGGCACCCAGACACGGCCCGCACCGATCGTCTGCGGATGGTCGGCGAAAACCGGGCCGGAGATGACATAGACATCGCCCCGGGCCCGCATCGCATATTTGCGCGTGGCCGATTCGATCGAACTCCACGCTTCCCGGTTGTTCTTCGGCGCCTGCGGCGTCATGTTGGCCAGGCTGAACGATTGGGCCATGGCCTGCGCGGTCGGCTGGTCGCCTGCCGGGGCCAGGTGGCCGCGGTCCCATCCGCTGCCCCGGTAATCATCAAGCTCGGCGCGTTCGGCACGCGGTAACCGCGCATCGGCAAAGAACTGGTTGGTCCGCTTTTCTTCGCGGGCATCCAGAAGCTGGGATCTGGATAATCGCTCGGCCACGTAGACGGGAGTCTTGCTGCGGCCCGAATGCATGACCGCGAATGCGTCATAGCAAAGCGGGCGCAGTTTCAGTTCAGGCGTGGCAACGACTTTCGGGGGCGCGTTGTGGGCAAAGAACTGGCGGCATTGGGAAAAATCCGCCGTACCGGTGGCGCCCGCAAGCACGGGCGCTAATCCCAGGATCAGGGAAAACACTAACTTCTTCATTGTTCTGGTGTAACTGGTAGGCCCAGATTGACTGCGCAAGTGCCAATACGTTCACGCAAAAATTTCAAATCCATGCCACGGTCCGGCCTGGCCGGGCCGCTGGCATGGTCGGCCAATATGTGGCGCAAAGCGTCAAGCGGCAAGCGGGCAGAGTGGCCACAATCATCTCCAGACGGCTGGCGGGCCAATCGAATTGCCCGCGCCACGGATTCCTGAGTGGATGCCATCCAGCCCAACTGTCCAAGGAATTGAAATCATGCAAGTCAATCCTCTCACATGCTCGATCGGTGCCGAACTGGCGGGCGTGAGTATCGCCGATGTTGCGCGCGACGATACGCTTTTTACCGAGATCAAGGCGCTGCTGCTGAAGCACCGCGTGCTGTTCTTCCGCGACCAGGACATCTCGCGCGCCGACCACGTTGCGTTCGCCAAGCGTTTCGGTGACCTGGAAGACCACCCGGTCAACAACACCGTCCCCGGGTATCCGGGCCTCATCGAGATCGTCAAGAGCCAGAAACGGGACCATTTCGAGAACACCTATCACAGCGATGCGTCGTGGCGGCCGAAGCCTCCCAAGGGGGCTGTGCTGCGCTGCATTTCGTGCCCGGATGTGGGCGGCGACACCATCTGGGTGAACATGGTGGAGGCGTACAAGCACCTGCCCGAAGAGATCAAGCAGAAGATCGCGGGACTGCGCGCCAAGCACGGCATCGAGCATTCGTTCGGCGCGATCATGTCGACGGAAGAGCGTGAGGAACTGGTGAGGAAGAACCCGCTGGTGGATCACCCGGTCGTGCGGACGCACCCCGAGACCGGCGAGAAGGTGCTTTACGTGACGCCGTTCTCGACCCATTTCATCAACTACCACACGCCGGAGAACGTGCGCTTCGGGCAGGACAAGACGCCGGGTGCCAGCCTGCTGCTCAACTACCTGCTGAGCCAGGCCGCGATTCCCGAGTACCAGGTGCGCTTCCGCTGGCGCCCGAACAGCGTGGCGCTGTGGGACAACGTGGCCACGCAGCACTATGCCGTGAGCGACTACTGGCCCGCGCCGCGCCACATGGAGCGCGCCACCATCATGGGCGATCGTCCGTTCTGAGGTTCGCTTGGGGGTCAGTTAAGGGCCGGCTGAGTGCCGGCCTGAGGCCTGAGGCCTGCCCGATCTTAGTTGGGCAGGCTGACGCGCCAGCGCGTGGGCGATTGGCCGAACTGCGCGGCGAACCAGCGCGAGAACGTGCTGACTTCGGAAAAGCCGAGCAGCGTTGCCACCTGGGATACCGGATAGCGCTGGTCACCGAGATATCGCCCGGCCAGGCCGCGCCGGATTTCATTGAGCAGCGCAGAAAACTCCACGCCCTCCTGTTCCAGCCGCCGCTGCAGCGTACGGGAACTCATGCCGAGCTTATGTCCCACCTGTTCGATGCCGCTCCGGCCGTGCGGCAGCAGCAACTGGATCGCGCGGCGCACGTTGGACGCCGTGGAAGGCTGTTTGCCGTGCGGACGCTCGTCAAGGAATTCCTTGGCGTAGCGCGCAAGGTTGACGTCGCCGAGCGGGTTGGGGCGGTCCAGGTCATGACGGTCCATCGAAATGCCGTTGAAGTCGCAGCCAAACTCGACCCGCGTGCCGAACAGCCGGTGATGGATATGCAGGCCTGACGGCGCCGCGTGCGAGAAATGGACGCTGCGCGGCTTCCACTGTCCGCCGAGCATCGACTTCATCAGGCTCAGCAGCGCTCCGAGCGACAACTCCACAGGCTGGCGCCCGGGGTTCGCCCGTTCGGTGATCAGTTGCTGATGGACGATGACGATATCGTCGAATTCCTCGACATGAACGGAAACGGATTCGCTCAGCAGGTGACGATACGACTCAAGATGGCCAAGCGCATGGCGTAGCGTCGGCTGATGCTGGAGCAGCAGGCTGATCGGACCGAAATCGGACATGCGCCAGGTCTCCGCCATCAGCAGGCCGATGGAAGCGGATGCGCCGCCCGATACCTGTTCGCTGGTTTCCAGAACCTTCGCCAGCCATGGCTCCGGCACATGCAGGTCCGGCGAGATCATGCACGAACGGTCGGCGCCGACATGCTGGATCAGACGCTCGGGATCGATGCCGACGGTCCGGGATACTTCGGAAAATTTAACGAGAAGGGCGCTGCGAATCAGAGTACTCATGGCATCACGGGGGCGTAGGCTCCGGCGCTGGCGTCACTTGCGGACGGCGCGGTAAGCAAAGCGGGAAAGCTGCAGGTCTTATCCGATGATTTGGCAGAACGGACAAGCCGGGATTGCCCTGATTCGAGCGCGGCCAGCGCCACTTCCCGCCATATATTGGACGGGAAGTGGCGCTGGCTCGTTGCCTGCCTTATTGCGTCTTGCGCAGGAAGCCCTGGTTGCCGCCGTTGCGGTTCGGGGCGAAACCGTTGGCTTGCAGCGATTCCTCCACGGTGTCATAGAACACGCCGATCTTGCTGATCTCGCGCGCTTCCTTGGCCGTGGCGATATCGCGGTCCAGTTCGCGCGAGATGCGCACCAGCTGTTCGATCTGCTTTACGGTGCTCATCTTCTCGGTGCGGCGCTGGTTCCACAGGCCGTCCTCGATGCCGCAACGCACGTGCAGGCCCATGGCGATGCCGATCGTGTTGATCGGTTGCACGTTGCGCACATGGCTTTCCACCGTCACCACTGCGCCGTCCGGCACCGGATGCAGGAAGTTGGCAAGGCTGTAGATGCTCGGCTTGTCCATGCCGCCACCAATCGCCACCCAGTTCATGACCAGCGGCCCCTTGTAGAAGCCGCGGCGCATCAGCCGTTCGACTGACTCGAAGCTGTTGATGTTGTAGCACTGGAACGCGCTCTGAATACCAGCGGCGCTCAGGCGGCGAACGTGTTCTTCCACCCAGTCAGGGTTGGCAGGCACCGTCATGTTCTTGTAGGCGTTGAAGATTGCCATGTTCTCGCGCGACGTGCCCTTGAAGTCAGCGTCTTCAGCCTGATCGGTGACGTTCATCTGCGAGGTGTTGACGGTGACGGTGACCTGGTCCGGCGTGGGGTCCAGATCGGCCAGCATGTGGCGCGTGTCGTCGGACAGCCACTTGGCGGCTTGGCCTTCATTCTCGGGTGCGAACGAGATGGAGCCGCCCACCTGGATGATCATCTCGGGCACGGCCTTGCGCACGCCGGAAATCAGCTCGTTGAACTTGGACAGGCGCTTGCTGCCCTTGCCATCGAGTTCGCGCACATGCAGGTGCAGCACCGTGGCGCCGGCGTTGTAGCAGTCCACCGCCTTCTGGATCTGCGCTTCCATGCTGACCGGGATGTCCTCCGGGAAGTCCTGGGGCAGCCAGCCCGGGGCATAGGGCGCGGCGGTAATGATCAGCGGCTGCTGGTTTTCAGGGAACAGGTGACCGTCGAGAAAGTTCATGTGATGTCTCCGGGTATTGGGGGTGCGTTGGGTGCGGTGGCTTCGGTGGCTTGAGGGATCGCTGTGATCCTGCCCTTGCAGTATCTGGAGCATTGATGGCCGTCGCTTGCTTTTTTGGGACATGCGTTTGCTTAGTTGGGACATCTCCGGGTCATTCCCGGGTCTCGCCATGCCCTTGGCAGATCATCGGCAAGCCAGCGCAGGGGCGGACTCCCACCCCCGGTAAACCCCGAGGGCCGGGTGGCGCAATTGGTATGTCGATGTCGTCCAAAGCAAAGCGCCTTTTCGCGCGAAACCACAGAATCTGGCTCAAGACCACACGGACGGCCACACGGACGACCACGGGCAAAGCCGTGGCACCGCAGAGTGCAAGCTGGCCGGAAAACAAAAACTACGCTTTCATCTATCCGGAGCGAGACATGCAATTTTCAAGCGCCCCCCTGCAACCGATGACCACGGGCGATTGCGCCTGCAGGCCGACTGCCCAGGCAACGGCGCTGCGCCGCCTTGCCTCGGTCGCGCGCCGCGCGCTGGGATTCTCTGCAGGACTCTCCGTCGGTCTCGCCGCGTTGCTGGCGACCGCGCCGGCCGTGCATGCGGCCGATTGGCCGACCAAGCCTGTACGTATCCTCGTCGGTGCGCCCCCGGGAGGCACCGCCGATATCGTGGCGCGCCTGGTGGCCCATGAACTGCAAGGTACGCTCGGCCAGTCGGTCATCGTTGACTACAAGTCGGGTGCGGCGGGCACCATCGCCGTCCAGAGCATGCTGTCGGCGCCGCGCGATGGCTACACGTTCCTGCTGATCCAGAAGGGGATCGCCTCGGAGGTGCCAAACGCCATCAAGGTGTCCTACGACCCGTTCAAGGACATCATCCCGATTGCCCAGTTGACGCGGCAAGGCCTGATCCTCGTCGGCAATCCCAGCCTGCCCGCGAAGAACCTCTCCGAACTCGTCACATACATCAAGGCGAACCCGGGCAAGCTTGACTATGCGAATTTCGGCATTGGCATGCGCGGCCAGACCATCGGCGTGCAGTTCAACCGCCTGGCTGGTGGGCTGGAGACCGGTACCGTGAGCTACAAGGGGTCCCCGCCCGCGCTGCAGGACGTCATGGGCGGCCAGGTGCCGCTGATGTTCGATGCACCGGCAACGTCGCTGCCGTTTATCAAGTCGGGCAAGCTCCGCGCCTATGCGGTGGCGTTTCCCCAGCGGATCTCCATGCTGCCCAACGTGCCGACGTTCAAGGAACTCGGATACCCCGACCTGCAGGAAGTGGGCTGGATGGGGCTCTGGACGACGCCGGGCGTGCCGCCGGCGGTCGTGGCAAAAATGCGTGACGCCACGCTCAAGGCGCTGCAGTCCCCGGATCTGAAGCAAAAGATCGAGGGTCTCGGCATGGAGATCGGCTCGCCAGCGACGACCGCAGAGCTCTCCAAGGATGTGCGTGAATCCCATGCGCGCCAGCACGCGCTGCTGCAGTCGATCCACTATGTACCGGAATGAAGACCAGGTTGAAGGAGCAGGCTTGATGCTGGCCGAGAACGCGAACGGAATCGTGCTGCCGGAGACCTCTCTCTGGTACAACCTCGAGGTTTCCGCACGGCGCTATCCCGGCAAGACCGCGCTGGACTGCTTTGGCCGTGCGATCCGCTACCGTGACCTGCACGCCGAGGCCGCCGGCATTGCCGGCTGGCTTCAGCAGCAGGCCGGTATCCGCAAGGGCGACCGCGTGCTGCTGTATATGCAGAACTGCCCGCAGTTCATCGCCGCCTACTACGCCATCCTGCGTGCAGACGCCGTGGTGGTGCCGGTCAATCCGATGAACCGCGCCGATGAGTTCCGCCACTACGTGACCGATAGCGGGGCGCGCGTGGTGATTTGCGCGGAGGATGCGTTCGAGTCGGGCATCACCGCGGATGTGCTGAACGCCGGCGGCATCGATCACGTGCTTGTTGCCCGCTATTCCGATGCACTGCCCGATGCACAGCCGGACGATGCAGGCTGCAGGCCACCCGCGTGGATGACCGCGCAACACGAATTGCCCGCCTGGGCCGCTGGATGCGCCTCGCGCTGGGCGGAAGCACTGGCGGGCAATCATGTGCCTGCGCCGCATACCGCGCAAGCTGGCGACATGGCGGTGATGCCGTATACGTCCGGCACCACCGGGGCCCCGAAAGGCTGCATCCATACGCACCGGTCCGTCATGCAGAACGCCGTGGGTAACAGCGTCTGGTCGGCGTGCGACGCGCAATCGGTCGTCCTGTCCGTCTTGCCGCTGTTTCACGTCAGCGGCATGCAGCACGGCATGCACACGCCGATCTACTGCGGCGCCACGATCGTGATGCTGCCGCGCTGGGATCGCGAGGCGGCAGGCAGGCTGATTGCTGACCACGGCGTTACGCACTGGATGGGCAATCCCACCATGGTGATCGACCTGCTTGCCAGCGCGAACCTGGACCAGTTCGACCTCACCAGCCTGCGCCACGTCGGCGGCGGCGGCGCGGCAATGCCGCAGGCCATCGCGGACCGGTTGAAGCAGCAGTTCGGCCTCAGCTACCTCGAAGGCTATGGCCTCTCCGAGACGATGGCCGCCACGCACAACAATCCGCACGACCGGCCCAAGCAGCAATGCCTTGGCCTGCCGGCGTTCAACACCGAGGCCCGGATCGTCGATCCGGAAACCCTTGAGGTGCTGCCTGCCGGCGCGGCAGGCGAGATCGTGGTCAGCGGGCCGCAAGTGTTCCAGGGCTACTGGGGCAAGCCGGACGCCACGCGGGAATCGTTTATCGAGCTGGAAGGCAAGACGTTCTTCCGGACCGGCGATATCGGCACCGTGGACGAGGACGGCTACTACTTCATTACCGATCGCCTGAAGCGGATGATCAACGTGTCCGGCTTCAAGGTGTGGCCAACCGAAGTGGAAAGCCTGCTGTACCGCCACCCCGACGTGCAGGAGGCCTGCATCATCGGCGCGCGTGACGCCTATCGCGGGGAAACCGTGAAGGCGCTGGTCGTGCTTAAGCCCAACGCCAGCCAGACCACGCCGGAAGCGTTGATCGAATGGGCCAGGAAGAACATGGCCGCGTACAAGTATCCGCGCGTGGTGGAGTTTGTCGATGCACTGCCGAAGTCGAGCACCGGCAAGGTGATGTGGCGGCAGCTTCAGGACCTTGAGAACGCGCGCAGCGCACAGAGCGGGAGGCCGTAGCCTCCGGGGCTTTCAACCTCGGTGCAAGGCATCCCAGATTCCATTCACACCCAATCAACCATTACCTGACGGAGTCCACGACCATGGCTGCGCCGCAAAGCAAAATTATCGTGACCTGCGCCATTACTGGCGGGATTCACACACCAACGATGTCGCCGTACCTGCCGATCACGGCCGATGAGATCGCCAGCGAGGCGATTGCGGCAGCGGAAGCAGGCGCATCGATCGTCCACCTGCACGCGCGCAAGCCGGAGAACGGCCAGCCGTCGCAGGACCCGGAACTGTTCCGCAAGTTCCTGCCGACAATCGCCGAGCGCTCGGACGTGGTCATCAACCTGACCACGGGCGGCGCGCCGAACATGCTCGTGGAAGAGCGCCTGCAGCCTGCGCTGGAACTGAAGCCGGAAGTGGCGTCGCTGAACATGGGCTCGATGAACTTCGGCCTCTACCCGATGCTTGCCCGGCACGAAAAGTTCAAGTACGACTGGGAGCGCCCGTATCTGGAAGGCTCCGAGGACCGGGTGTTCCGCAATACGTTCAAGGACATCCGCTACATCCTGGAGTCCTGCGCGGACAACGGCACCCGCTTCGAGATCGAGTGCTATGACACGAGCCATCTCTACACGGCAGCCCACTTCATCGATCGCGGCATCCTCAAGGCACCATTCTTCATCCAGTCCGTATTCGGCCTGCTCGGTGGCATCGGCACGCACCCGGACGACGTCATGCATATGCGCAGGACGGCCGAGCGGCTGTTTGGCAAGGACTACTACTGGTCCGTGCTGGGCGCTGGCCGCAGCCAGATGCCGCTGGCAACGATGGCTGCTTCGATGGGCGGAAACGTCCGCGTGGGCCTGGAAGATTCCCTGTGGGACGGCCCGGGCAAGCTTGCCACGAGCAATGCACAGCAGGTGCAGCGCGTGGTGTCGATGCTCAAGTCGCTGAACCTGGAAGTGGCCACACCCGACGAGGCGCGCGACATGCTGCAACTCAAGGGCCGGCAGGCCGTGGCGTTCTGAAGCAAATCAATCAACTTTACAGTTGAACTGGAGACAGAAATGAAAGCAGTACGAGTACTACCCAGCGCCGAAGGCGGTCTGCTTGAGGTACAGGACATTCCCGCTCCGACTCCCGGCCCCAACGAGGTGTTGATCCGGGTCCGCGCATCGGGCATCAACTACGGCGAAATCATCTACATGCGCGAGCATCGCTCCGGCAATCCGATGACCGCAGGCGTCGAGTTTGCCGGCGAAGTCGCTGCCGTGGGCGCTCAGGTGACCGGCTGGCGTGAAGGCGACCGCGTCATGGGCCATGGCCGCAGCTGCCACGCGCAGTATGTGGTTGCAGCCCCGCTGGCACTGATGCCGATCCCTGACGGTGTGTCGTGGGTCGACGCAGCCGCGTTCCCCAATGTCTTTATCACCGCCCATGACGCGCTGGTCACCAACGGCGAACTGAAGGCCGGCGAATCGGTGCTGATCAACGGCGCCTCGGGCGGCGTTGGCATGGCCGCGATCATGATCGCATCGGCGATGGGCGCCAAGCCGATCATGGCCTCCTCGCGTTCGGCGGAAAAGCTGGAGCGCCTGGCCGCGTTCGGCGTGGACGTTGGCATCAACGCGTCCAAGGAGTCGCAAGTCGAAGCCGTCATGGCTGCCACCGACAACCGTGGCGCCGATATCATCATCGATTTCATCGGCGGCTCGGTGCTCGAAGACCACGTCCAGAGCCTTGCAGTGAAGGGCCGTCTGGTCAATATCGCACGACTGAGCGGTGAGCAGTATGGCCGGTTGGACCTGAGGCTGCTTTGGCTGAACCGCCTGAAGCTGATCGGCGTCACGTTCCGCACGCGCACCGAGCAGGAACGTCTGGAGTGCATTCAGGCATGCGCGCGCGACCTGCTGCCGTTCTTCCGTGAAGGCAAGCTGCGCCTGCCGATCGACCGCACGTTCAAGATGGACGATATCGCCGACGCCTATGCGTATATCGCGAAGAGCCAGCACATGGGCAAGATCGTGCTGATCGCCGATTAAGGCGATTCAGTCGAGTAGTTCGATTAAGCAATGCTCTCCGAACTGGCGCTCTGCTTGCGCCAGTTCGAGACGCTGCAGCCATAGACCCTGTGGAACCAGTGGCTGAAGCTGCTTTGGGCCGAAAACCCCAGCAGCCCACCGACCTCGCCAATCGGGAGGTCGCTTTCCTGCAGGTGACGCATCACAAGTTCCGACCGCACTTCGTCCAGCAGCGTCGAAAACGAGAGCCCATCCGCATCCAGGTAGCGATGCAGCGTGCGCCTGTCCACGCCCAGGTGTAGTGCCACCTGCTGGGCCGTGCAGCGTCCGCCCGGGAGCAGCGCCTGGATAAGTTCGCGGCAGGCGTCGCGGACACCTATTTCGCGGCGTTGCAGGGCCGATTCAAGATAGTCGCGCGCAAAGCGCGCAGCGCCGGGGTTATCCGGTGTACGTGGAATCTCCAGATCCGCTGCCGTGCAGACCATGCCATTGAATGGCTGGTTAAACATCGGGTTGCGCCCGAAGAACGCGCGGTACGGCGACATGTCCGCCGGTGGACGGTGTGTGAAGCAGACCTGCTGCGGATGCCACCTCGGCCCGATCAGCTCGCGCAGCATGCGGAACGTCACGCCCATCGCCAGTTCCATTGCCTGGCGCGTCGACAAGCCAGGGCTCGGCAACAGATCCTCGCGAATAATCACTGCCTCGCCGGCATCCTCCACACGTGTGACAAGCGCGGCGCTGAGCAGCTTCAGATAGCGGCACAGCGTGTTAAGCGCCTGCCGAGGCGTGGGCTCTTCCTTGAGCACCAGGCTGATTGGCCCCAGGTTGGAAAAGGTACGCCGGGCCGCCAGCCGCAGCGCGAAGTCTTCCGCGCCGGTTGCCTGCGCCGTGATCTCCAGCAGTTCGCGCACGGCGTGGCTGGGAATGAGCGTTTCCGGGTTCTCCAGCAGCCGCGCAGAAAGCCCGACTTCCCTCAAGAACACGCGCGGATCGCGCCCAAGCGACTCCACCAGTTCCATGTACCCGTTCAGGCTGGCGCTGCGAACTAATCTGACGTGTTGCATGGTGGCGGTGGTTCCCGAATGCGTCCCGCCCAATGACAAGGGCTCGGGCGGCTGAAGGCATGATTTGAGCATATCCTTGCGGATCGCGACAGATAGCGGCACAGTCGGCTGGGCGTTACGCGGCCTGTGACTGACCGCTTGCGCAAACGTTCATCGGTGCGACGAACGGTCAAATTTATGTCCCGAATGGAAAACCGGGCGCAATGGCAAGTTGGTAGAATCGGGAGCCCTATGCAGGCTGGTCCAGCCGGCAGGCTACGCCGCCCCCCAGTTTTACTCTCGCGTGCCGCCGGATGTATCGAGGCTGATCTGCCTTGAGAATGGACCACCCTTTGCATGCTTCAAGAGAAAGTGCCCTTCCAGGATCGACCTGGAGTGTGGAGAAATATAGCGCATGCCACTACGTACCATCTCCGTCGTGATCGCGGACGATCACCCGGTGATTCAACTCGCCGTCAAGAGCACGTTGAGCGAGATCCCGAATGTGCGGATTTCTGCAACGTGCTCGTCGGGCAAGGAACTCTTCGCGGCACTGGAAACCCAACAGCCTGATCTCATCGTTACGGATTTCACAATGGAGCGTTCCCAGGGCAATGACGACGGGCTGCGCCTGATCCAGCGGCTCAGGCAGTCCAGCCCCGGGACGCCGATCGTTGTGTTCACGATGCTGACCAATGGCGGCCTGCTGACCCGTATCCAGGAATCGGGCGTCGCCGCCATCGTCGGGAAGAACGAAGAGCCGGCCATCCTGAGGCAGATGTGCATCGACGCGATGTCCGGCCACACCCAGCGCCTTTCGCCAACGATTTCCGCGCGGATGGCAAGTGCCGGTGCGCTGGCCGATGGCGGCACAAGCCCGCTGTCCCCGAAGGAAATCGAAGTCGTGCGGATGTTCGCGGCGGGCAGCACCATCACGGAAATCGCCGGATATCTGCACCGGACACTGGCCACCGTGGCCACGCAGAAGCGATCCGCAATGCGCAAGCTGAACATCACCAGCAATGCAGACCTTGTCACGTACGCACGCGACAACGGTCTCACATGA
Organism: Cupriavidus sp. BIS7; assembly: GCF_000292345.1. Classification (GTDB taxonomy): domain Bacteria; phylum Pseudomonadota; class Gammaproteobacteria; order Burkholderiales; family Burkholderiaceae; genus Cupriavidus. The sequence continues at coordinate 60,541 of NZ_ALOU01000022.1, read as the reverse complement.
TGCAAAGCACGTTCGAGCCGCCGCCGTCACCGGATCTTCAGGCCGTAGAACGGAACCTGCAGCGGGAACGCCGGGTGTTCTCGATGGTGATCCTGCTGCTGGCGCTGGTTGTCATCGCCATCGCATCGGCAACCGTGCTGGTGCGGCTCAATGGCTCGCTGCGTGCGCAGGAACAAGTTGCCCGCCTGTATGAGCAGGGGGTTGTCGATGCCGTGCTGGAACGCCGGAGCACGCTCACCGCAACCAACCTGATTCTTGAACTGCGTGCCAACAGCACGTTTCCAGTCTCGCAGGGCCGCACGGCCGCCAGTCTCTGCAGGCAGGTGTCGCCGTCGGCGCCGCCGGACGATGTGCTGCAGCAGAGTTGCGACCAGTCCGTGCGCACGCTGACGGCTGCAAGCCAGAAGCCGTCGATCGAGATGATCTCGATTGCCAATGGCGCAACATATCGCTACGAGGCGGAGGACCCATCGGGGGCGGGCGGGCAGTCGGTGCTGCCGCTGATTCCGTCGTCGGTGATCATCCGTGCGGTCCTCGATCGTTTTCAAAGCCGGGACCCGGACCTGCTGCAGGCCGCACGCGAAAAGCGCGTGATCTGGCAGGGCATTCCGGCGAGAGTCGCAGGCGACGATCCGGAGATGATTGGCGCATCGCTGGTGGCGAAGGGAGACGCGCTCTACGCCATTGTCCTGACACGCCTGCCGCTGCATGATCTGCTGCGGCCTGCGGGGCCCAACGTGTCGATCCCCGAGCCGATTGTCATCGACAGCCTCGGCACGCCGCTGGTTGCAACGGGCACGCGCGCGGGCGCGGAGCGCCTGGACGCCCAACTGGAGGCGCAGGCGGACGGGCTGTTTCACAGGGTGTCTGACTATGGGTGGGCGCTGCGTCGCCCGCCGCTGGTGGCGGACTTCGGGCACCTGATCTTTGCGCTGCCGGTTGGGCATCAGTTTCGCGAAATGACGGAGGAACTGGTCGTTATCGGCCTGATCGCCGCCGCGCTGATCGCCTTGCTGTTTGCGATGTACCGCTACTGGAACTATCGCTTCCTGACCGGCACCTACGCGGAAGCGGCACGCGCGCAGCGCCTGCTGCACGAGGCGAAGCTCGCGAGCGATGCGGCCGCCAAGGCCCGGGTGGCGTTCTTTGCCTCGATGAGCCACGAGATTCGCACGCCGCTTGCCTCGCTGCTGGGCAACATGGAACTTGTTGCCATGGGCGCGCTGGAGCCTGCACAGCGGGCCAGGGTCGGTGCGATGCAGCTTTCGGCCGAGGGGCTGCTGCAGATCGTCAATGACGTGCTCGATTTTTCCCGGATCGACGTGGGGGCGCTGAGCATCGTCGAGGAGCCCGTGTCCGTCACTGAACTGCTGGGCCGCATCGCCATTTCGCACGCGCCGCTGGCGGGGCAGCGCAAGCTGAGCTTCCTTGCGGTGTACGGCAAGGGCATTCCCGCCCGGCTTGAGCTTGATCCCGTGCGCCTGACCCAGATCGTCAGCAACCTGCTTGGCAATGCGTTCAAGTTCACGCAGGTGGGCAAGATCGTCCTGCGCGCACAGTGGGTGGACGAAAACCTGGAGATCATCGTCTCCGATACCGGCATTGGCATACCGGCGGAATACAAGGACCGGCTGTTCCAGCCGTTCTCCCAGGTCGATGACAACCGCGTTGCGCAGGTCCGGGGGACCGGGCTTGGCCTGTCGATCTGCATGCGGCTGGTGGAACGGATGAACGGCCGCATCACGCTGGACAGCATTCTGGGCGTTGGAACACGGGTCACGGTTCGCCTGCCGCTGAAGGTGTCGGAGATGGCGCCGCGCCCACGCCTGAACCTGCCGCCCAACCGAACGCTTGTGTTGTCCCGCGAACCGGAGTGCCTGGAAGGGCTGCTCAATCATTTCGACTGGGGCGCGTGCCCGCCATCGACGCGTTCGAACCTCGACGAACCCGTGGACGTGGACCGCTATGACTGCCTGCTGGCGACCGAGGGATTCGATCCCGCGCAAGTCATGGCCTGGTGGCCAAAGCCGGCCACCATCATATGGCTGAAGCAGTTGGGCCCGCTTGTGGAAACGACACGGCCCGACGGGGGCCACGAAGTTTCGGCCTATAGCCTGCCGGGCATCCACGCCGCCGTGCTGGCGGCGATGACGAAGGCCCAGGTTTCGAAGGAGCCTGGTGGCGCTCATGCCGAATCCTCCGCGCACGGGCACCCGCCAGCGCCGCTGGCAGGCCGCTCCGTGCTGATTGCCGAAGACAACGTGCTGAACCGGAACCTGCTGCGGGACCAGCTCCTCGCGCTAGGCGCCACGGTTGTCGAGGCGGGCAACGGTAGCGAGGCCATGGCGGCGCTGTCGAAGCACAGCGTGGACGCGGTTCTGACAGACCTCGACATGCCGGTGATGAGCGGCTTCGAGCTGCTCCGCGAGATGAAGCAGGCAGGTATGCAAACGCCGGTGTACGCCGTGAGCGCAAGCGCGCGGCCAGTGGATGTGGCGCAAGGGCGGGCGAGGGGATTCACTGGCTATCTCACCAAGCCGGTGCCGCTTGCCGCGCTTGTATCGGCCCTTGTACCGGCCCTTGTTCCGGCTCTCCCATCGGCTTTCGACGGCATGCGCGACGCGGCAGGCGCAATGCACGAGGACGCGCTTCCCGAACTGCCCGCCGTCCCTGCCGAGTACGTGGATGCGTTCGTCGCGCAGACTGAAGCAGACCTCGATGCGTACGACGCGATTCGCGCCAGCCGCAACGTGCAGCAGCTCGAACGGCTGCTGCATCGCATCTCGGGCACGCTCGCGGTGGTCGGCCGCTCGCAACTGGCCGAGCTGTGCGAAGACCTGCACGACCACACGGCGGATGCGGATGGCTGGGACGACGAGATCGAACACCAGTCCGGCTACATCGCACAGCGCCTGCGGCAAATGTGCGAGCTGCTGCTGGCCAAGGCAGACTAGCCCGTCGATTGGCTGTGGATTGGAAGCAGCGCATCGGCAGGGTGCCCGCCCGCGCCGCGCCACCGCTTTTCTAATTTCTATGATTGTGATTGATCCCCTGCAAAGCGAACATTGTGGGGACGGGTGCTTGTCCCCCTCTTACTGGCACCCGTCTTGGGTACTTCCCCAAGCAAGACCTCGCAGTTTGCCCGCCTCCCCGGCGGGCATTTTTTCTTTGAACAGGAGAGTTCATGAGCAATCGTCAGGACTTTGCTCTTGCCGCATGCACGGTATTCGCGCTGATGTCAGGCGCGTTGCCCGGCACGGCCGGCATGGCACGCGCTCAAACCATCTACCAGAAGCCCGTTATCTATCCGGCCAGAGGGCAATCGGCCTATCAGCAGGCCAGCGACGACAGTGCCTGCTACGGCTGGGCCAGGCAGCAGTCAGGCGTTGATCCGTACCGCGTAGCAAGCTCGCCGGTCCCGGTGGTCGTGCCGGGCGGCGAGCGGGTGAGGGGAGCAGCAGGTGGCGCGGCTGCCGGCGCAGTGGTCGGTGCAATTGCCGGTGACGCCGGCAAAGGGGCGGCAACGGGCGCGGCGGTCGGCACGGTAGCCGGTGGCATTGCGCATCGCCAGCAGCGCAGGCAGGCCGTTGCCGCGAGCGCGCAGATTCAGGCCAACAACGACTGGGCGATGAATTCCTACTGGCAGGCGTGGAGAGCTTGCATGACCGGCCGCGGCTATTCGGTTCAGTAGGAGGCCGCTTCAAAATGATTCTGGCGTCGTTGCGGGGCCTTGCCGTACCACTTGTACTGTCTGCGGCCCCGCGCCTAGCCAGAACCGCTTCGCTTCATTTTGAAACAGCCTCCAGTAGGCGGCCGAATGTGGACCAGGCCGATAGTGGCCGGTCCACGCTGGCTTGCGGGCGCAGCGTGGAAACCTGCCGAGCCTAGAGGACGGCGCAAGCCTCGGCGGCGGCGACGACGGTCAAGCTCACCGGTGCATCGTTGCGCAACAGTACGCATAGATACTGGCCCGTGACGTCTTCCGGGCGCGGCTTTTCAAACCAGAGGGGCGGCGGTGCGGCTGTGGACGCGTGCGGCTTTCCTCGACCGGTGGCGCTGGGTTCCGCGTCGCCCACGGCATCGGTCCATGTGATCGTGATCGGCCCTTCCGGCTTCTTGCCAAGGAAGCAGAACGCAGGCGTTGACTGCGATTGCCGTGATGCCGGCCCGGTTTCGCAACGGCCTGCGCGTACGGCCGAGATGTCCTGATCGGTGCGATTGACAACAACGACCTTGGTCCATGGCCAGGACTCCTGGAACGGACTCAGCGTTTCGGCGGTGGGGATTGCGCATCCAGACAGGACGCTTGTGGCTGCGATGGCAAGAATGCCCGCAGACATCGAGGAAACAGCATTCATGTTGTATTGGGGCAGGCAAGCCGGAGCTTTACCTGAGGGGCGTGCAACGACGGACAGGGTAGGGCGGCCCTGCCGCGCTTGCTATCAAAGGAATTCGAAAAGCCGGGTGACACGGGAGCTGGATCAACCGCGAGCGTGCTTACTTTCTAATTTCTTCGATAGCCGTGATTGATGCGCTGCAATAAGGTGTGCTCTCGATCGATACGTGGCCGGCAGCGCCGGCGGGCGTCGACGGTAGCTGAAACACTTCGGAGGACACTGCAGACATGATCAAGAACTGCCGAAAGGCCATCCCAGCCATCGCGGCTACAGGCATTGCGCTGCTGATCGTGGGCAGTGGGCAAACGTACGCGCAGATCTCGCCCGACACCGGGATGCATGCGTCCACCAATCAGTCGGATCTGTGCTCGGCCGACGGCCTTGCCGCAACGCCCGCGGTGTGCCGTGCTTCCGGTGACCCAACCAGGAGCAAGTACAACCTGCTGTATGCCGACGATGCGCCAGACACCGAAGACACCCCGACGTCAGGAGAAGACGCGCCAGCCGATCGGCAAACGGGGCGTACGCCCAAGGTTGCGCCCCACAGCGGTCTCCGCAGTGGGGCAGCGGATTCGTAGACCAGCCGCTGCATTGTGAACAGCCCCCGTGTTCCATCTCCATCCAATAACTACTCCATGAAACTGCGACCCTATCTGCTGGCGGGCATCGTCCTGCTGGCGCTCAGTGAACCCGCGCTTGCATCCGAACTTAGCGGAAAGGCCCTGGATACCGTGGCCAATGCCATCTCCTGGGTTGTGCTGATCTTTGTGCCCGTTGCGGGCATCTACCTGTTCTGGATCCTCCATATCTGGCCCGAGAAGATCGCGCACAAGAAGCGCCATCCGCAGAAGGAAGCAATCCACGCGTTGTGCCTGCTGTCGCTGTTCTTCGGGGGGCTGCTGTGGCCGCTGGCCTGGCTCTGGGCGCATACCAAGCCGGTGTTCTACCGCGCGGCCTATGGCACCGACAAGGCGCCGGAGGACGACGAAGTATCGGAGAGTGCGGCGTCAGGCGCGGGCAGGAACGGCGCAGCCTCATATGGAACGCAAAGCGCGGTGACGCTGCGGGCCTCGACGATGGCACCCGTCGCCAGCGCCATGCGCGGCGGAAAGGAGCCGATCTGAATGGACGCTCTGCTGCTTGCGGTCTACGCGCTGGTCGTGTGGCTGGTTTTCTTCAAGTTCAAATGGTTGCCGTGGAACACGACCTCGATGGTCATCGTGGTTACGATCCCGGTGGTTGCACTGACGTTGCTGATCCTGACGCTCAACGTGGTGGCGCCTTCTTCCCATGACATCCGCGTGGTGGGCAAGGTCCTTCAGGTGGTGCCGCAGGTTCGCGGCCGCATCGTCGAGCTTCCGGCCGAAGGTAACCGGAGCTACAAGAAGGGCGAAGTGCTGCTGCGCATCGATCCAACCCCGTATCAGGCCACGGTCAAGCAACTCGAAGGCAGGCTGATGGCAGACGACGCCGCGCTTGCCGAGGCCGAGGCATCGGCGCGCCAGCTTAGCGAATCGGTACGCGGCGCGGCTGGCCGTGTCAGCACGGTAGAGGCCAAGCTGAACCTGGCCCGCCAGCGGGTCAAGGAACATGACGCGCTGCTTGCTGCCGGTGCCGGCTCGAAGTTCGACCGGGACGACGCAATCGCCCGCCAGCGCGAACTGGAAGGCGAACTGGTCAGCGCACAGGCTGCCGAGGATGAGGCAAAACAGAAGCTGTCAGCCAAGAGCCAGGGTGAGTTCGCGGCCATCGCCACGGCACGCGCCAAGCGCGCGGAAACCGAGGTCACGCTTGAGAACGCCAAATGGGAACTTGACCAGACCGTGTACCGTGCGCCGTCTGACGGCAAGGTCGTGAACCTGCAGGTGCGCGTGGGCACCATGCTTGTGCCGTTCCCGTTCATGCCCGCATTCAGCTTTGTGGAGGACCAGCAGGAAGTGGTGGCCTTCTACCGGCAGAACGAGCTTTACAACGTCAAGGAGGGCGACCTCGCCGAGATCTACCTGCCGACGCGTCCGGGCGAGATCATCAAGGCCAAGGTGGATTCTGTTGTTTGGGCGCAGTCGCAAGGGCAGTTTGCCCAGAGCGGCATGATCCCGAACACTGGCGCCACGGATGTCGTGCCGAATCGGTTCGCGGTCAAGCTGGACCTCCGTGACGAGTCGAAGAACCTGATGCTTCCCGTTGGTGCGATCGGCGCCGGCGCAATCTACACCGAACATATGAAGATGTTCCACATCATTCGCATGGTGTTCCTGCGCGTCAGTTCCAAGCTGAACTACCTGGTATTCAAGCTTCACTAAGGGGATCACCGTGTCGTCGTCACATATCAAGAAGCTCCTTCCGGCGATGCTGGCGATTCCGGTCGCCTTGCTCTGCGGCTGCGCGCTGCAGTCGCCGCCTCAAGGTGCCGACCTTCAACAACAGGCCGTTCCGGCGCTCGAAGGAAAGGCCGCCTGGACCAACGACGCCGCAGCGGGCAATCCCGCCGACGGCTGGCTGGCAGACTTCGACGATGCCGAACTGCAGCGGCTGGTGCGGGAGGCCATCGCGCACAACGGTGACCTCCGGCTTGCCGCGGTGCGTGTCCAGCAGGCGCAGACGCTTGTCACCATCCAGAGCAGCGGCCTGCTGCCAAGCGCAGGCGTGAAGGGCAGGGCAGGCAATTCGGAGACCCAGATCCTTTCCATCGGCGCAAGCTGGGAGATCGATCTCTGGGGCCGTATCCGCGCGCAATCGCGGTCGGCGGAATCGCAGTACGCCGCCACCAGGGATGACTATCTCTGGGCCCAGCGCGTCGTCGCCGCGGCCACCGCCAAGGCATGGTTTTCGCTGATCCGGAACATGCAGCTGGAAGACCGGCTGCGGCAGGCCGTGGCCATTCAGGACCAGTTGGTGCAGATCGCCGGCCAGCGCGTGGCCATCGGCATCGCGCCGGACAGCGAGTTGCTGGAAGCGCAGAATGCGCGGCGGTCGCAGCTTGATGCGCTCAAGTCCGCCGAACTGGCCAGAAGCCAGGCCGCACAGGCGCTGGAACTGCTGCTGGGCCGTTACCCGGACGGGGAAATCGGCAAGATCGCGGCAGGGGTGAATCTGCCGGCCATGCCGGCGCAGCCTCAGGCAGGCGTGCCGGCCGATCTGCTCGACCGTCGTCCCGATCTGACGGCGGCCTCTCACAAGGTTGCCGCAGCCTTCGACATGAAGCAGTCGGCCCAGGCAGCGCGTCTGCCGCGCATCTCCATCAGCGCGGCCATTACCGGCATCAGCAGCGACGTGTTCCTGCTGAAGCAGGCCGGCAGCCCGATCAAGGGGCTCAACGGCTCGTTCTTCGCGCCGATCTTCACGGGCGGAGAGCTCAAGGCCCGGGCGGACTACTACTCCGAAGAGCAAAGGGCCGCGATGATCGCCTACGGCAACAGCGCGCTGCAGGCGCTGAGCGAGGTGGAAGCCGGGCTGCGGGCCGATTCCAACTACGCCGAACGCACCAGGCAACTGCAGGACAGGGCGAGCGAAAGCCGGGTGCTGGTCCAGCGGGAAGAGGCACGCGCCAGGATCGGGGCATCCGACACGCGCAGCGTGCTGAAGGACCGGCAATCACAGCTGGCGGCCGAGATGGACCTTATCAACGTGCAGGGTAGTCATCTGGACCAGCGCATTGCGCTGCTGCTGGCGCTGGGCGGGGACTGGAACGCGAAGGGCGATGCCGCCAGTACTCCCGGGGCCGGCGCCTGACGTACAAAAAGCGGCAACAAGGCAAGCCGGAGATGTGCTGGAATGTCGGTCATCCAGCCATTGGACTCCTCTCGGCGGAGGGTAACGATGACAATCGACTACCGTTGCACAATGTTCGCGCTGCTGGTGCTGGCCTTGCCCACGCACGCCGAGGACGACCTGCAGAACCGCGGGCATGATCCGTTCTTCCAGATCTCGTCGGCGATACCGAACTGCCCAGAGCCGGCGGGCCCGCGCGTGAGCGAGGCCGAGTGGATGCGCGAATCCCACCACCGCATCGAGCACGGCAACCACTGCTGGGTGGAAGGCCGCTGCCGTCTGCCGAATGCCTTCGCCTATGACGACGAAATTGCGGACAGTACGCGCCGCCGCCTGCAATGGCTGTCGGCCAACCTGCCGACGTGGCAGCAGAGCACCTTGTGGGTGACCGTGTGGCAGCGCTGGATGCTGGTTCAGGGCTGCGTGGATCCGGGTTTCCCGCTGGCGCGCTTCATGGCCGCGCTGCGTGACGTACCAGATGTCGAGCGAGTCATCGACGAAACCACGGCGCATCCAGAACGCGGCGTGCCATACGCGTTGTTCCGGAAGGGCCCGTGATCGCCGTCCGGTCGGCGCCGGGCAGGGCGCCTCCTGAAGCGGTGCCTGTAACATATGCCGACTCGATCCCGAGCGCACATTGGAGAACTGATGATCACAGGACACGTCTTCATTGCCACCAGCCTTGATGGTTTTATCGCACGGCCCGACGGCGACATCGGCTGGCTTCTCGAACGGGATGACCCGGCCGAAGACCACGGCTACCCGAGCTTTATCGCAGACAAGGACGCGATCGTGATGGGCCGGGGCTGCTATGAAAAAGTCCTGACGATGGGCGAATGGGCTTACGACAGGCCCGTGCTGGTGCTGTCCCGGCAATTGGCCGACAAGCCGGTGCCCGAGGGGCTGAAAGGAAGAGTGCGTTTCTCCGGCAGCACGCCGGTTGATGCGATGGCGCAACTGGAAGCAGAAGGCGTGCGCCGCGTATATGTCGATGGCGGCCAGTTGGTTCAGTCATTTCTGCGCGACGGATTGATCGCCGACCTGGTCGTCACCACGGTTCCAGTCTTGATCGGAGCTGGCAGGCCATTGTTCGGCGCGTTGCCGCACGATGTGAGTCTGGCGCTGGAATCGAGCCGGCATTTTCCGTCCGGCCTGGTGCAATCGACCTATCGCGTGCTGCGCTGATTCGTCCTCACTGCGGAACAATCAGGGGCGCCGATCGCCGGCCGCCCCATGACTGAACGGCCATCAGGCTGGGATCGGGGTGAAAGGGGAGTCGTAGCCAACGTTGCTCTTGGAGGGATCCGTGGTCTGGATGTTGATGCCGTCGTCGTAGAGCACAGTCGGCTCCTTGTAGTCGGGCACCATGAGGACCTTTCTGAAGATGCCTCCGCAGATTTTTGCGAGTACGGTGGGCTGGAGGGTGTCGACCTTGGAAAGATCGTGGATGAGGATGGCGGACATGGTTTTCTCCTTGTTGAGAGGTGCGGATTCCGTGATTGGGTCGCGCCATATCTCAGCAGCAAACATGCCAGCGGCGTACGCGGCATGTTCGAGGCTGCGGCAATCAGTTCGGTTGGCTCCGGAGAGACATTCGTCTGGATATCTGTTGGCGAAACACCAACATTTCCTGGGCCGGCAGGCGATGACCTTCTACGCTGCGGTAGACTGCTCGCGCATGCGGCGGGCTTCGTCGCGCAGGAACTGCTGGTAATCGTCCAGATCCCCGTCGAAGGGCTCGACGCCGCCCTTGGTGACCAGCCAGAACTCGTCACATACGGCGCGCAGCAGGGCCCGGTCGTGGCTGACCAGCATCACTGTGCCTTCGAATTCGTTGAGTGCCATGCCTAGCGCTTCCCGTGTGGCCAGGTCGAGGTGGTTGGTAGGCTCGTCGAGCAGCAGCAGGTTGGGGCGCTGCCACACGATCATGCACAACACCAGCCGCGCCTTTTCGCCGCCGCTCATCGTGCTAACCGCCTGATGGACCATGTCGCCACTGAAGTTGAAGGTGCCGAGGAAGGTGCGAAGGGATTGTTCGGTGCCACTCTGGCCGGGCGCGCGCATGTGCGGCGGCGTGTCCTTGGCAAGGCGGATCATGTGTTCCATCGGCGTGTCGAGCGGGCGCAGCACGTCGAGTTCCTGCTGTGCGAAGTAGCCGACATTCAGGCCCTTGCCTTCACTGATTTCGCCAGCAATCGGCGCCAGCGCGTGCGCCACCGTCTTCACCAGCGTGGACTTGCCCTGGCCGTTGGCACCGAGAATGCCGATGCGCTGCCCGGCCAGCACGGACCGGTTGATGCCCCGCACGATGACCGTGGGCGGCGTGCCCGGTACTGCGTCTGTCGGCGCCGGGTAGCCGAAGCTTGCGTCCAGCATCGACAACAGCGGGTTCGGGACGTTGAGCGGCTCCTTGAACTCGAAGTTGAATTCTGCATCGGCAAGCACCGGTGCAATCTTCTCCATGCGCTCCAGCGCCTTGACCCGGCTCTGCGCCTGCTTCGCCTTCGAGGCCTTGGCCTTGAAACGGTCGATGAATTTCTGCAGGTGGGCGATCTTTTCCGCCTGCCTGGCCACCGCTGCCTGCTGCAATACGAGTTGCTCGGCCCGCATGTCTTCGAACTTGCTGTAGTTGCCGCCATAACGCACGAGCTTGGCGTTGTCGACGTGGACTGTCACCTGAGTCACCGCGTCGAGAAACTCGCGGTCGTGGCTGATCACTACCAGGGTTCCCGCATAGCGCTTGAGCCAGGCTTCCAGCCAGACCAGCGCGTCGAGGTCGAGGTGATTGGTCGGCTCGTCGAGCAGCAGCAGGTCGGACGGGCACATGAGCGCGCGCGCCAGTTGCAGCCGCATGCGCCAGCCACCTGAGAAACTATTGACCGGCTGTGCAAGCTGCGCAGCACTGAAGCCCAGGCCCAGGATCAGCGCCTGGGCACGTGCGGGGGCATCGTGTGCGCCGGCGTCGTGCAGGGCCATGTAGGCGTGCGCCATGCGCATGCCGTCGTCGCTGGCCTCTGCGGCGGCCACTTCGGCCTGCGCGGCCAGCAGCACGGTGTCACCCTCGACTACGAAATCGGTCGCGTTCTGTTCGGTCTCCGGCATCTCCTGTGCAACCTGGCCCATCTTCCATGCAGCGGGTATCGAGAACTCGCCGCTGTCTTCGTGCAGCGTGCCGTTGAGCAGGGCGAAGAAGGACGACTTGCCGGCGCCATTGCGGCCGACAAGACCGATCTTTTCGCCGGGATTGAAAGTGACGGACGCGCGGTCGAGTACGACATTGACGCCGCGACGCAGCGTGACATTACGGATGGAAATCATAGGGAGCAACTTCGGAGAGGATTGGCATGATAGCCGACCGGACACGGCCCGCCGCAACTTACGCTTCCGATTTGTGTTCCCTGATGCAAGTCGCAATCCGGCGCTCATTCAGTGCGCCGCAAGATACGCCTTGGCTACCTCTGTCTCGGGGCGTGCGCTGTCTGCATTCTTCGTGAGCACAACGAGTTGCCTGTAATAGGCGGTCGCCGTCTCACGTTGCCCGTCGGCTTCCGCTGCACGCGCCGCGCCATACAGTCCGCGATAGCGGTTTGGGTATTCCCGCAGCGCTGCCTCGTATTCATGCAAGGCCTGGCCCGGCTTGCCTTCCTCGAACAGCAAGTCGGCAAGCAGTTCCCGCATGGGGAAGAGCCGGTTTTCCATGGCCACGTTCTTGATGGCGGCGTCCTCGCCGTCTGCGGCCGCTCGCATCAATTGCTCGGCCTGCGCGCTCTTGCCATCGGCCAGCGCAACCCATGCCGTAACAGCGGTGATCTCTTCGTCGGTTCGTGCCACCCAGTACGACTCATTGGCTCTCTCAAGGTCTTCGCGCAGACGTTTCATTGCGTCGATCTCCTGCCTTGCGCCGGCCGGATCGCCGCTGCGCGCCATCCCGAGACCGCGCGCAAAGCGCGTGATCGAATCCGCGTACGCCCAGTTGTTCGACGTGACGGGCAGGGCGGCCGCGCCCTTCCAGTCGGCGCGCTCAAGAGCGTAGCGAGCCGGCATCGCTGCAACGGAGTTCTTGTTGCCATTCAAGATTGGCGGCTTCTGCAAGGCATAGGCCTCTCCCTTGTCGATCAAGGCACGTGCCTTCACGTCCTGCGACAACTGCAGTTGCGCATAGACCACGAAGTCCATCGCGTGGTAGTAATCCGGCTGGACCTCAAGCGCGCTCAGGTTGGACGCGATGGATTGCTCCCAACGTCCGAGCATCGTGTAGATGTGCGACGGCATATGCCGCGCGTGTGGCGCCGCGGGAGCAATGCTGGCGTACTTGCTGGCCGCGGCGAGCCCCTTTTGCGCAAGGGGCGGATAGTCGTAGGCATGGATCAGGTAATGCGCGGCGCCGGGATGCTGCGGGTTCTTCGCGAATAGCCTCTCCAGAATCTCAGCGGACTTGCGCTGGTTGGCATAGGTTCGATCAGTCGGTGGAGCAGCAGCCTGCAGGGAGAGCGCGTAATAGATCCAGACTTCGTCGTCGTCCGGATAGCGCTGCGTCATCCGTTGCATCGCGTCCGCATAGGCCGACAGCCTGGTGCTGAGGGGCACCTTGTCGTAGTCACGGTAATACGCGCCGATCGCCTCGATCCAGTCTCGCTCGCGTTGAGTCTTTGCCCCAACCGCGCGAGCCTTCGCAAGGGCTTCGGACGCCGCCTGGGCATCGCGCTGCGGTGGCGGGCCAGCGAGGGAATTGCCCAACAGATTGACGGCGATCCCCCAGTAGGCGATTGCACAGCCCGGATCCTGGTCGATGACCGCTTCGAAGGTCTTGCCCGCCTCGGTGAACCAGAACGAGTGGAGTTGCGCTACGCCATGCTCGAACAATGGCTGGACCTTCGGATCGCACGAGGTCGGGAAGCTGACGTGGCCTAACTGGCCCGCGCTTGCTTCGTGCACATGTTCATCCGCGAGCACTAAAGCCGATTCCAGGATCAGCGCCGTGGCAACGACGCCGGCAATGTCCCGAGAGCGCATGATGACCCTTCTGATCGTCGCGACGATATGGATACTGTAGGAAAATCCTCGGACCTGTCCCGGCAGGGGGTACGACATTTCTATTTGGGCCACGTACGACAATTCTATTTGGCCCTGGCATCCGTTCACTGCATAATGCATATTATGTTAAATACGATACGTGCCGATTTTAGCCTTCGGCGTTGAGTCTTTGGCCGGCTCCGGCACCAACAACGCCTTCGTCTAGTCCTTTACTGCCCCGCCTGGCCGCATCGTCGCGCTTTCCAGCAGTTGCTCATGGACAAACGCGCGCAGAAGCAATGCTTCGCGCTCGCCGTAGCCGTCGAATGCCACCCCTACGCTATGGAAATTTGCCGATTCGGCCGTGTCGGGATCTTCCCGGGTGCAGCCTTCCAGCGCAAATCGGGCCTTCATTCCGGCGGCGCGCAACGTGAACTCAAGGTGCACACGCTGGCCAGGCGCAGTCAGTGCTTCGCTGGCCGTGGATACCGATGCGCCGCCCGTGCTCAGGTCGGTGATCAGTACGGTCTGCGTCGAGGCTGCGTCGCCGGACACTGAGAGCGAGCCCACCAGCCTGACCGGCACGCGGATGCTGCCGCGCATTTCGCGAGCGTCGACGTGCTGGATGTTCGTAAGCATCCAGTACGGGAATGGCGTGCGCGAAGTCGCCTGCACGCGGGCCGAGAAACTGTGGATGCTGGTGCCGGTGAAGCCACGGAACAGTACCAGGTCGTCATCGGAGATCTCGGCTGGCTTGCCGGCCAGCCCGGGCCACGCAATGAACGCTGCCCCTTCATTGAAGCCGATGAGCCGGCTGACCCATGCGCGATCGGCGTCGCCGGGTCGTTTGACATGCAGCAGCGTGCCAACCAGCAAGCCATAGCGATCGGACCATGGCGAAGTTGGTTCGTCGGGCCCGATCGGCGCCATGTCGTCGGCCCAGTAGCAGCGCCCGGTCTGGAGCACGAGGTTGCGCTCCTCGTCGCTGCGGAAGACAGTGCCCTCGTCCGCAACTGGAAAGCCCAGTGCATCCACCAGATCGGATTTCAGCGGTTGGCCCAGTTCGATATCGCCCGCCTGTACTTCCCTGCGCATTGTTCCTTGCCCCCTTGTGGCTGCCCGGCGCCCAGCGTGACGCCCCTACTCTACTGCCACCCGGCACGAACCGGCCGGCAATGGCGTGGTGACCGGCCCCGGTGCGACTGCCAATCAACTTTGGACACCCGTAATGTGCGCTGCTATATTGCTCGGGCCGATTTTGTTTCAGTTGCATGCATGCAAAACGATGCCATCCATGGTCTCTGAACTGTCAAAGTCCCCAAACAGCCGCAGGCAACCCACTCGCCGGTTTCCTGCGTTCGTATATCGATCACTGCAGCAGCAATTCGCCTGATGCCGGGTGTTTCGCGATGAAAGCCATCCATCGGCCCATCAATCGGCCCAGCTATCGGCCCGGTTATCGGCTTGGCTACCCGGCTCGCCTTGCCTTTATCGGCACCCTGACCTTTCTTCTTGAGGGTTGCGCCGGGGCGCCCTCGGTGAGTCTGTTCGGCGCCTACTTCCCGCTGTGGCTCCTGAGCGCCGTGATCGGCATTCTCGGAGCGGTGGTTTCGTACCGCGTGTTCGTGAAAACCGGCTGGGCGAAAACCGTTCCTTCCCAATTACTTGTCAATACAGCGATCGGGCTGATGATTGCCGAAATCGTCTGGCTCATTGGCACGGGGCATTTCCTATGAAAATGGCCGGCATTCAGAAGGGGCCGTTGCGCGGCCGGATCATTACCGCGGCGATCGTGCTGGTGGCCGTACTGCTTTCCGTCTACGCATACGAACGTACGGTACGTTTCCCATCCACCGACGATGCGACGCTCGACGCCGATGTAGTGCACGTGGCGTCGCCAGTTGGCGGGCGCATCGCCCGGATTGCCGTAGAGGAAAACCAGCAGGTTGCCAAGGGCGCTGTCCTGTTCGAAATCGACCCGGTGCCCTACAAGCTGGCGGTCAACCAGGCGCGCGCGGACCTTGAACTGGCGCAGGCCGCGCTTGGCACGCGACGGCGCACGATTGTCAGCGAACGCGCCGTGGCGACGATTGCATCCGAGCAGACCACGCGCGCCGCGCAGAACTACGCGCTGACGGCGCGCACTGTGGAGCGCCTGCGTCCGTTGGCTGCCGATGGCTATGTGCCGAAGCAGCAGCTGGATCAGGCGCAGGTGGCGCAGCACGACGCAGCGGTCTCCCTGAAGCAGGCAAACGTGCAGCATGCGGCGTCGACACAGGCCGTCGGCAACGAAGATGACGCCGTGGCAACGGTACATGCCCGCGAGGCCGCGCTGGCCATTGCCGAACGCGCGTTGCAGGATACGGTGGTCCATGCCCCGCAGCCCGGCCGTGTGACCGGGCTTTCCGTACTTGCCGGCGAAGTTGTGATTCCCAACCAGTCGCTTTTCCTGCTCGTGCATACCGGCGAATGGTTTGCGGTGGCCAATTTCCGTGAAACGGCGCTGGCGGATATCCATGTGGGAGATTGCGCCACGGTCTATTCGATGATCGACCGGCGGAAAGCCATGCGCGGCACCGTGACCGGCATCGGCGCGGGGGTTGTCGATACGGACCGTCTCAACCTGCCGCGCTCGCTGCCGTACGTTCAGGCATCGGTGAACTGGGTGCGTGTGGCGAAACGTTTCCCGGTGCGCGTCCGGCTGGAATCGCCGCCCGAGGCGTTGGCCCGCGTGGGCGCCAGCGCAAATGTCGAGATCCGTCATGGCGCGGCCTGCCGCTGACAAGCCGCGTCTGGGCCTGGCCGACATCGGCGCCCTGCTCGCGCCCACCCCCGGGCGCACGGGGGCCGCTACCCGCATCACGGTGGCGAGTGTGCTGACGGTGCTCGTCACCGCCATCTATGGCACGCCGGAAGCTGCCATCTCCGCTTATGTCGTTTTCTTCATCAATCGGGCTGACCGTACCACCAGCATCGTGATGAGCGTTGCCGCGATGGTGCTGGTTGGCCTGATCATCGGCCTGGTGACGTTACTGGCAGATTTCAGTGTCGATGACCCGTTGCGACGCCTTGCGTTCATGGCACTGCTGTCGGTTGGCCTGCTGTTCCTGACCTCGGCCAGCAAGCTTCGGCCAATCGGGGCGATCGTGGCGATGATTGTCGGCTTCGGGCTTGACGAGCTTGGCCTAGTGCCCAGCGGCGAGCTTGCCACGCGCGGCCTGCTCTATGCCTGGCTGATGGTGGCGATCCCGATTGGTGTGAACGTGGGGGTCAATCTGGTGATGGGGCCTGCGCCGCGCCGGCTGGCCTGCGACAGGCTCGCGCACTGCCTGCGGATGGTCGCCGCCAGCCTGCGGCAGAACGATGGTGATGCCGCAACGGTTGCCCCCCTGCTCCGCGACGGCGTGCAGCCGGTTGCCATGTGGCTCAGGCTGGCGAAGATTGAAGGCATTTCGCGCACGGAAGACCTGGCCGCATTGCAACGCGCGGCCGGTTCGACCATGGCCATCCTGATTGCCGCCGACATCGCCCAGCGACAACCGGGCGCGAAACTGCCGGCCACATTTGCAGAACCGGTTGCGGCCACGCTCGAGCAGATGGCCGGGATGCTCGACGCCGGCGGCTATCCGGTGGATATCACGCTGGCGCTCCCCGCGATGGACCGGCTTGCGGCTGTGCAGCAGGCCGTCGCAGTCGAACTGCGCGACGCCATCGTCGGATTTGCTGACATCGATAGACAGCCAGCGGCCGAAGCCACCCGCGAAGAAACGCCAGCGAAAGCCGAGAAAGCCGAAAAATCCGGCTTCCTCAGTGCGGACGCTTTCACGAACCCAGAGCATGTCCGTTACGCGCTGAAAACCACCGGCGCGGCCATGTTCTGCTACGTGCTATACCAGCAACTGAACTGGCCCGGCATCCATACCTGCTTTATCACCTGCTATCTGGTTTCGCTCTCGACGGCCGCGGAAACCGTGGAGAAGCTTGCGCTGCGCCTGGCCGGTTGCCTGATCGGTGCCGCGATTGGCACTGCCGCACTCGTCTACATCGTGCCGCACCTTGATTCGGTCGGCGGGCTGTTGCTGCTGGTGTTTGCGGGGACGTGGATATCAGCGTGGGTGGCGCAGGGTTCGCCGCGCATCTCCTATGCGGGATTCCAGATTGCGTTCGCGTTCTACCTGTGTGTGATTCAAGGCGCGGGGCCGGGGTTCGACCTGA
The DNA here is from genome assembly GCF_000292345.1 of Cupriavidus sp. BIS7. Classification (GTDB taxonomy): domain Bacteria; phylum Pseudomonadota; class Gammaproteobacteria; order Burkholderiales; family Burkholderiaceae; genus Cupriavidus. The sequence continues at coordinate 43,145 of NZ_ALOU01000022.1, read as the reverse complement.
CCATCGCACGGGACCGGACCATTGGCATCGTGATCGGCAATCTTGCCGTCTATCTGGTATTCACGCGCATCTGGCCGGTCAGCATCGCGGCACGGATAGAAGGCGCGCTGGAGAACCTGGTGCAGCAATGGCGGCAGCTTGTTGGCACCGCCGATCGGGATGCCCAGCGCCAGCATGCCGCAGCCGCGTTGGCCCTGCATGGCGAGATTACGCAGGACCTGATTCTGGCGGCGTACGAGCCTGCTTCGGTTGGGCCGGCCGCCGACTGGGTGGAAACCCGACGGCGCCATCTGGCAGTGCTGGACGCCGTGGGCGGCCCCCTCTTCCTGTTGGCCGAGCGATTCCCCGGCGATCCGGAGATCGACCGGCGCCTGCAAGCGGTGCGTACTGATACCGGGGCCGACGCACCCGGCGGGGGCGCGCAGCATCCCCAGACTCGGCCGCAAACTTCTTCACGCGACGCGCTGTTCGCGCTGGTCGACCGGCATCTTGCCGGCCCGCCCCAGCGCGACCCACCGGGCGCCGCCACCGGATCTCCGTTGCATGCATAAATCTGGATTGCCGATCTTCCCGCTGATGCTTGTCAGCGCAAGCCTTGCCGGATGCGCGACATCGGCGCTCGAACTCGCGCCTGAGCAACCGGATCGGCCGTGGCAACCCGTCACCAAGGCTTCCGGAGAGATCGTCGCGGGCAAGCCGCAGCCATCCACCAGACCGCCTGACTACACGCTGCCGGCCAACTCCGCGCTTGCAACGATCGCGCCGCCGGCGGCGTTGGATGCAACTCATGCCTATACGCTGCCCGAACTGATCGACCTGGCTGAATCGGCGAATCCGCTGACGCGCGTTGCCTGGAACGATGCGCGCAACGCGGCGCTGGCAGCGGGCATTGCAAAGAGCAGCTATTTGCCGCAGATTTCGGCCTCTGCGCTGGGCGGGTACCAGAACGGGCATGGCTCGGTGTCGACGGGCCTGGGGGCGGTTGGTGCGAATTCGTCAGGTCATGGCGGTGTTGGCGTGCTGTCCCTGCAATGGCTGCTGTTCGATTTCGGCGAGCGCGCGGGCATCATCGACGCCGCCGAACAGACGTCGATTGCGGCGAACATCGCCTTCACGGCGGTGCATCAGCGCATCATCCACGATGTCAGCGTGGCGTTCTATCGCTACCAGGCGGCGCGCACGCGCGCTGGCACCGTGCAGCAGGCAATGGAAAATGCGGACGCGGTGCTGACAGCCGCCAAGTCCCGCTACCAGCGCGGTATCGGCACGGTTGTGGAAGTGGCCCAGGCCACGCAGAACCGTGCGCAGACCAACCTGGCGATGGTGCAGGCGCAGGGCGCGCAGACCGATGCCTACCTGGCGCTGGTGACCGCTATCGGCATCTCGCCGCTGTCGAAGCCGCGCATCGCCGAGATGCCGGCCCGACCGCTATCGCCGGCGCTGCATGGCTCCATCGAACAGATCGTGGAATCGGCCATTGCGCGGCGGCCCGATGTGCTCGGTGCCTTTGCGGTCGAGCGGGCGAACCAGGCCAGGGTCAAGGCCGCCGAAGCCGAGTTTCTGCCGAAGGTGTTCATGTCGGCGTTCACGTCGTATGCGTCGGGCGGGTCGTCGATCAGCGCGATACCGGCGGTGGGACAACAGGCGCCAACGGTCAACCTGAACGGCTACCGATATGGCGCCAGCGTGTTTCTTGGTGTGACGGTACCGATCTACGACGGTGGCCTGCGCTCGGCGGTGCTGGCGCAGGCGCGCAACGATGCCGATAGCGCTTCGACAAAGCTGACGCGCGCCAAGGAAGAGTCGGTGCGCCAGATTGTGGTCAGCCAAAGCGCGCTGGAAACCAGCCTCGCGGCCTATGAAGCGGCCAGGGCGCTGGCTGACGCCGCGCAGACGACCTATGACGCTGCGTTCGCGGCGTATCGCAAGGGTGTCGGCACGGTCACGGACGCCAACCTGGCGCAGAACCAGCTGCTGCTGGCGCAGAACGCGTCGGCTGATGCCTATAGCGGCGCACTGTCCGCGGCTGCGGCGCTGGCGCTGGCCACGGGGGCTATCGGCGGGGCGGCTGATGCGGGGGGATGGTCGGGGCGCTGATTGGCACGGTGATCGGCGCGCCCATGATCACTTGAACGCATCATCCATCTGCCTGGCGCGCTTGACGTCATCGCCATGCAGATAGAGGGACGTGGTGGAAACCGATGCATGCCGCAGGTTGTCGCGCACGGTCGTCAGTTCGGCGCCGCGTGCGAGTGCGTGCGTGGCGTGCGTGTGGCGCAACCAGTGGGGGCTGGCCCGACGCAATTTTTCAGCGGTGGCCGGGCGTTCGGCTTCCAGCAAATCTGCGGCAGTGCCGAAGAAGCGCTTGATCACCATCCACAGGCGCGCGCCGGTGATGCTGCCGGCTTCGTCGGTGCCCAGGTTGCCGACGATGGGTGTCATCGGGTCCCAGTGCGCGCGTGAGACCGGCAGGCCGCGTTCGACGAGGTACCGATCGAGCGCGTTCCGGGCCATCGGCGGCAGCGCCACCCTGCCCGCCTTCGCGCCCTTGCCCACCAGCCGCAGCCAGTGGTCGCCGTGCACGTCGGTTTCGATATTGCGCAGCGTGGCGCCCACCAGTTCGCTGGCCCGAAGCCCGGTTGCATAGGTGAAATCGAGGATAAAACGCAGGCGCTGGGCGGCTGGCGCTTCCCATCCATAGGACCATTCCAGGCCATCCGCGATGCTGCGCGTCAGCAGCCATTCCCCCTCGGAAAATGCGTGCGATACATCGAGCGCCGCGCTCTTGGCGCCGCCGCGGACCTTGATGCCGGCGAAGGGGTTGGCCAGCACGTAGCGTTGCTGCACCAGCCAGCGAAACAACGCACCCAGCACCTGCAGGCTGTATGCCGCCGAGCGCGGCGACAGGCCATCGGCGAACGGCTTCCAGTCAGCGGCGCTGCGTGGCCGCGCCGGCCCCACCCATCGCTCGCGCGGCTCGGGCTGCCGCAGGAAGTTGCGGTAGGCCGTGGCATCTTCCGTGGTCAGCGAGGACAGCGCCCGGCCGCGTTCGATGATGGCCCAGAGGATCAGCCTCTCGGCTTCCTTGCGATAGGCGCGCTGCGTGGACGGGGATTCATGCAGGGCCAGCCATGCCTGCACTGCCGCGTAGTCATTGTCGGCGTTGAGCGTGCAGGTCTCGCGCGGGGCGCGGAACTGGCCGAGCGTGCCGTCGACTTCGTGTGGCAGCCGGCCCATCTGTTCCCACGGCACGATCATGCCGCGCGGTTCCGCCTCGATCAGCGCCTGTGCGCGCACCGTCAGTGCCGGGTGGCGCGCGAAGAACGCCTCGATGCGCTTTGCCCCCGCCATGCCGAGCCCCGGAATATTGGCCCACCACTGGCGACGGCGCGGAATCCGCACGGTCAGATCGGCCAGCGTGTGGATGTCCTGGACGCGCAATGCTTCCACGGCCGCCGGGGCCAGCCACATGGCGATGTCATCGGAAATCGCCGGCGCCGGCGGCGGCAACGCGCGAAGGGTTTCGATGGCCTGGTCCGCGTCCCTGCCCTGCTTTGGGCGGTCGGCCGCCGGAAACTCAAACAGTCTGGCCAGATCCTCGCGCAGCCGGTAGCGCGCGTAAGCGGCAAGCTGGCGACGAATCCTGCCAAGGATGCCCCGCGAGGACTGCCCGCTGGCTCGTGCATCGTCCAGATACCGGACTACCGCGTCGCGTGTCGACAACCCGGCGTGCCACGCCCGCAAGGCGGCCAGAGAGGCGGCGTCGGGGAAATCAGTCGGCAAGGAAGTCTGGCGGTGGGTCTGGCGGTTTTCCATGGCCGCAAGTTTAGCATTCCATTGAATGCATTGCGATAAGAAAAGTTATCGCAATGCAATCTATAAAAAGCAGGATCCGGGGTGTAGTAATTGCTGCCGCGAGGGCTGGCCTGCATGGATTAGCCCTACGTTTTCACCGCATAATTCCGATACAGATTCTGGCCGATTAGGAAATCGTCCACTTTTGGCCGCGAATCGATATCAAGGAGCATGGCGATGGGTGTGGAAGTGCCAGCGGGCACCGATGACAACGGCGACTGGCGAATCGCCGTGAACGAGGCACGGCTGGCGGGGATTATTCGTTCGTCGATGGAGGCCATTATTTCCGTCGACGAGAACCAGCATGTGGTGCTGTTCAATCCGATGGCGGAGACGTTGTTTGGGCTGCCGGCGGACCAGGCGCTCGGACGCTCCCTCGGCGACTTCATTCCCGACCGCTTTCGTGCGGCCCATGCCATGCACGTTGCGCGCTTCGGCGTGACTGGCGTTTCAGACCGCCAGATGGGCCGGCAGCGAACGCTGTACGCATTGCGGCAGGATGGAACGGAATTTCCGATCGAGGCGTCGATCTCGCAGGCTACCGACGATTCCGGGCACAAGCTGTATACGGTGATGCTGCGCGACATCACAGCGCGCGTGGGTGCCGAAGCAGCGCTGCGCCGGTCCCGGGAGGAACTGCAGGCGCTATCGGACAGCATCCTGGCAGGCCGCGAGGAAGAAAAGCGGCGCGTTGCACGCGAGTTGCACGATGACCTGGGCCAGCGGATGAGCGCGTTGAAGATGGACCTTGTGATGCTGGAGGACGATCTTCGCGGCGAAGGCGGGTCGGCGCAGGTGCTTGGGCAGGTTGTCGCCATGCACGCCGTGATCGACGAGACAATTGCAGCCGTGCGCCGGATCTCGGCGGACCTGCGGCCGGCGCTGCTCGATGAACTAGGGCTTGCGGCGGCGCTGGACTGGCTGGCCAAGGATTTCAGCCGTCGCTACGCGATTCGCGTGAGCATGCAAGCCCCCGAGGAGGTCGAGGTGACAGAACAGGCGGCGACGGCGGTGTTCCGGATCGTCCAGGAGGCGCTCAACAATGTCGTTCATCATGCTGGCGCTGCCCAGGCCTGGATCACGCTGACGCAGGACGACCACCAGTACGTGCTGCGCGTGCGTGACGACGGCTGCGGCTGGGACGGCCGGCCCAGGAGCGGCGGCGCGCGCCGCTCGTTCGGCCTGCTGGGGGTTCGCGAACGGGCCCGCCTGCTGGGTGGCACGGTGGCCTTCGAACATCCACCGGGCCGTGGATTCGAACTGGTGGTGACGTTTCCGGGCCACCAGCTACAGGACGATCATAAGGAGATGCAGGCATGACGCGCGTGATCATTGCCGATGACCACGCCGTGGTGCGCAACGGATTGCGGCATATCCTGGAGCGCGCCAGCGGCTTCGAGGTAGTCGGCGAAGCGTCCAGGGGGACGGAAGTCCCGCATCTGGTGCGCGAACTGTCGCCGCAGGTCATCCTGCTTGACCTGTCGATGCCGGGCCGCAACGGGCTGGAACTGATACGGCAGCTTCGGGCCGACCACCCTGCCGTGCGCATCCTTGTGCTGACAATGCACGCCGAGGAACAGTATGTGGTTCGGGCGTTCCGTGCCGGTGCGGCTGGCTACCTGACCAAGGAGAGCGCCGCGACGGAACTGGTGGAGGCACTGCGAAAGGTGGCCTCAGGCGGCACGTACGTCAGCCCCGCCATGGCCGAAAAGCTGGCGATGGGCCTGCAGGAAAAAGCCGATGCGCCGCATGAAGGACTATCGGACCGCGAGCTGGAAGTATTCCGGCGGATCGTCGAAGGGGAATCGCTGACGCAGATTGCTGCGGCGCTCTGCGTCAGCGCCAAGACCATCAGCACCTACAAGATGCGCCTGATGGACAAGCTTCAGCTACGAAGCGATGCCGCGCTCGTCCGCTATGCGATCGAGGCGCGGCTGTTCGGCGACGGAGACAATCTGTAGTCGCCGGGCTGGCGGCACTCAGTGGAGGGGCTCGCCACGGATCAGCAGCACTGGCTTGCCGCTCCCGGCCACTACGCCCTCCGAGACGCTGCCCATGATGACGCGCCGCACGCCGCGGCGCCCATGCGTGCCCATGACGATCACATCCGCGGGCCAATGCTCGGCGGAACGGATGATGGTGCCCGCGATGTCGCCCGGCACCGTCGGTTTTTCGGCCAACTCGGTCTGGAACCGTATGCCGGCGTCCTGAAGGCGCCGGGCGGCGGCGGCCAGCGCCTTCTTGCCCACGCTGACCAGGCCGTCCATGATTTCCTGTGGGTTGACGAAGCCTGCGTCCAGGAATATGTCGCTGTCGTCCACCACGTACAGCACCTTTACCTCCGCACCCAGCGCCTTGGCCAGGGCGGCGGCCTGAGCAATCGCCAGGTCGGAGGATGGGCCGCCATCCACGGCTACCAGAATGCGGTCGTACATGTCGATCTCCTCTTTCGGGCATCAGCACCCGGATGCACCCAGCATAGGCCGTACCTCAGTCGCCCGGTTGATATACCGCAAGGCCGTCTAGGCGCTGTCGATCCCGGGTCTCTTGATCTGTCGCAACCCTGCCCCACAGGCCACGCATACATTGGAACCACCGACCGGCGCCGCGGCGCCCTGCCAGGAGATTTCATGGACATTTCGACGATCATGGTCCACGTCGATGCTTCCCCCACAGTTGGAGCCAGGCTGTCTCATGCGGTGGCGCTGGCAGGATCCTTCAACGCGACCCTGATCGGGCTGCTCTCGCTGAGCGCCGACGAACCTGCTTGGGTTTATCACGCTGCAGACGGCCGGCGCGAGCGGCAAGCGTTTGATCCAGATCTCGGTGCAGCATGTGAAGCGGCGCGGCAGGCCTTTGACCTTGCGACCGAAGCTGCCACGTTTCCCGTGGACTGGCGTGTGGGCGAAGGGGCACCGCGGGATGCCATTCAATGCGAAGGACGCCTTGCCGACCTGCTGATCGTGGGGCGCCCCGAGCGCTCGGAGCCCGGCACCGAGGTCGCAAGGCATTTCGTCGAAACAGCGATCCTGTCGAGCGGTCGCCCGGTACTGGTCGTTCCGCAAGGGCCGCCGCAAGACGCGTCGGATTTCCCTTATGGCGCTGTCATGGTGGCGTGGAACGGAACGCGGGAATCGGCGCGCGCGCTGCATGACGCGCTGCCGCTGCTGCGGCGCGCCGCCCAGGTAGACGTGGTGTCGTGCATCCCTCCCGAAGCGCGGCGCCAGGCGGCAATCTCGCCGCCCGCCTACGCGACGACGTGGCTGGCCCGCCACGGCGTCCACGCGGCCACGATAGAACTGATGCTGGAGCGCTCGGCGGGCATTGGCGACGCGCTACTGGCCGTGGCAACGCAACGTCGCGCCGATCTGCTGGTTTGCGGCGCGTACGGGCGCGGGCTGCTGCGCGAAGAGTGGCTGGGCGGCGTCACCGATACCGTGCTGCGCTCGGCCACGATCCCTACCCTCTTCTCCTATTAGGTCTGCCGATCCGGCGTCAGTAGCGTGAGTTGCGTGTGAGTTGCGTGAGTGCCGCAGGCGCCGTCAATGCGTCATCAGCACTGGCACGGTCATCGACGACAGGATCGTGCGCGTCACACCGCCCAACAGCAGTTCACGGAACCTGCCGTGGCCGTATGCGCCCATGACGATGAGGTCGGCGCCGATGTCTGCGGCACGCGACAGAATCAGTTCGCCAATCGCCAGGTCATTGGCGGCGGGCTCGTTTTCGATCTCGACTTCGGCGCCAATGTCCGCCAGCAGCCGGGCTGCCGAAGCGGCGGGCGCGGCGTCGGTGCGCAGGCTGTGCATCGATGCGTTGGCATGGAGCAGATGGATGCGGCTGCCGGCCAGCAGCGGCAACGCATCGTGCAACGCACGCGAAGCTTCGCGGCCGCCGTCCCAGGCCAGCAGCACCTTTGAGCCGATCGTCGGAAACTGGCCCGTGTAGGGGATCACCAGTACCGGCCGGCCGGACTCCAGCACCAGCGACTCCAGAAACTGCGGTGCAATGAAGCTTTCCGGGTCACTCTCGTCAAACTGGCCAGCGACGATCAGCCCGGCCTCATGAATCTCGCGCAGCGTCCGGGAGATCGGCTCGCCCTCCACTGCGCGCCATTCCGCCGAGACTGACTGATCCGCCATGTCGCGCTCGAAGTGCTGCCGGACACGGTCCCGCATTTGCCTGCGGTGTTCAAGATCCTCCTGCAGGCATTTGGCGGCGTGATCCATGCGATAGAACCAGTCGGGGTCCGGCGAAAACATCGTGCACAGCCCCACCAGGCGGCAATGTTGCGCAATGGCCAGGCGCGCCGCGATGTCCCGCCGTACGTCGGCGCGCGCGCTGGCATCCTGATGGACGAAGATACTTGTATAGCCCAGCATGATTCCCTCCTTCGTTCCAGGGCCGCGCGCACGCCGGTCAATGGGACATCAGTAACGGCACCGGCGAGTTCCGCAGCAGGGTGCGCGTGGTGCCACCCATGACGAGTTCGCCAAGCCGCGAATGGCCATAGCCGCCAGTCACCAGCAGGTCCGCGGCTTCATTGCGAACGACGCGCATCAGGCTGTCCGCGGGCGATGCGCCTTCGTCGATCCGCAGTGATACATCGACGCCGTGATGCGCCAGCCAGCGGACTGCGTCTGCCGCGCGGTGTTCGCCCTGACCGGAGCGGGTCAGCACCACTTGCATGATCACGCGCGACGCCAGCGCCAGGAGCGGCATGGCATCGGCAACGGCACGCGCGGCTTCCCGTCTGCCGTCCCAGGCGATGACAACGGTACCTCCCGGGACGAGGCTGGTACCTGGCGGCATTACCAGAATCGGCCGGCCGGAGTTGAGCAGCGCGTACTCGGCCGGTGTGGCCATCAGCATTGGCGTATCGTGCGCCAGCGCGGGCGCCGGCGGCAGTATCAGGTCACTTGCGGTGCCTAGCGTGGCCAGTGCCCAGCCTGCCTCCTGCTCGACCAGGACGTGCGTGGTGTCGACGCCCCGGCCTCGCCGGGCAACTGCCGCGTCAAGCGCCGAAGCGTCCGCCTGGCGCAGGTTTTGCAGCATGTCATCACGCATCTTCTGGTAGCGCGTGGCCTCTTCTCCTGCACTCCGGTACGGGTCAAGCAAGGTACCCGTAGCGGTCAGGCCCACGACCCGGGCGGAAAACAGCGAGGCCAGCGTAAGCGCCGCATCAAGGCGCGCATCGCGCGCGGCATCTGAGGCAAGATCTACCAGAATGGTTTTGAAATCCATGTGTGCTCCAGAGCGGGTCCGGCGGGATATGAGACAGGGCTTCAGGACAGGAATTACTTATCGTTCACTCTAATCGGCAAAGGTGTGCTGGGCTTGCTCCAAGTCAAATACATGACCGCCCAGAATCCAAAGATTGTTATCAGGATCGCCAAGGAGGACGCATCGTGAACACAACCATGCAAGCCATGGTGTTCGATGGCACCAACCCAACCCTGCAACTGCGAACGTTGCCGATTCCTGAGCCGGGTCCTGGGGAAGTCAGGGTGTGCGTGTCGGCCTGCGGGATCTGTCGTACCGATCTGCATGTGGTAGACCGGGATTTGCCCCATCCAAAGCCGGATCTTGTTCCCGGGCACGAAATCGTCGGCTATGTCGACGCGTTGGGCCCGGGTGTGGCGGCCCCCGCCATCGGGGACCGCGTCGGCGTGCCGTGGCTCGGCCACACGTGTGGGCATTGCAATTACTGCGTCGACGGCCGCGAGAACCTCTGCGACGCGCCGCTTTTCCACGGCTACACGCGTGATGGCGGCTACGCCGAGTTCGTAGTGGCAGATGCCGCCTATTGTTTCCCCATCCCCGATCGATACGACGACATACATGCGGCGCCGCTGCTATGCGCCGGGCTGATTGGCTATCGCACATTGCGGATGGCTGGCGACGCGCGCCGCGTAGGCATCTACGGATTCGGTGCGGCGGCGCATCTGGTCGCCCAGATCGCCGTGGCCGAGGGTCGCACCGTCTATGCCTTTACCCGCCCCGGCGACTCCGCAGCGCAACGGCTGGCAACCGATGTTGGCGCCGTCTGGGCCGGAGCCAGCACGGACACTGCCCCCGAACAGCTCGATGCAGCGCTGATCTTCGCGCCGGTGGGTGCCCTCGTGCCTGTTGCGCTGTCTGCCCTTGCGAAGGGCGGCATTGTGGTCTGCGGCGGAATTCACATGAGCGATATCCCATCGTTCCCCTATCGCCAACTGTGGGAAGAGCGCCGCATTGTGTCGGTAGCCAACCTGACCCGCGAGGACGGCCACGGCCTGATGCGGGTTGCAGCCACCACCCCGTTGCAGGTTCATACCACGGCCTATCCGCTCCGCGATGCGAATGCAGCACTTGACGACCTTCGCGCCGGCCGGCTGGCTGGGGCGGCGGTGCTTCACGTCGGCAATTTCCAACCTGTCAGGTAAACCTCACGCGTTGGCTCCGGAACCTGACGACGCTATCAGCCGACGCTGATTTCGGGCTTTGCGATGGCCAACCATACTCACGCGTACGAGGAATTATCAGATCAAAGAGGCTTGATTTGGCGCATGTGCCTGACAGGCTCAGGGGAGAGCATCATGTATGACTCAGTTGAGGCGGGGAACCTGGAGACCGTGGTTGGCATTGCCGACGCGCAGCCGTCCGCGTTTGCGGGCTCCGGAGCCGCACGCCAGTTTCCGGCGCGATGCAACGGATGCGGCCTGCGCCGACTCTGCATTGCATCATCCCTGGAACCCGAAGAGCTTCCGCAATTGGAAGCCGTGGTCAGCCACTGGCGCATGGTGCATCGCGGGGAATTCCTGTTCCGGGCCGGAGACCGCTTCCAGAGCCTTTATACGGTCCGCTCGGGGTCACTGAAGACCGTGGCAAGCCATGCGGGCGGTCTTGAGCATGTCACCGGCTTTTTCCTGCCGGGCGAGACCGTTGGCCTTGGCGCCATTGGCGAAGGCGAGTACGACTGCGACGCAATCGCTCTCGAGGACAGCGCCGTTTGCGTCCTTCCGTTTGCGCCGCTCGAATCGTTGTGCCGGGACGTGAAAAGCCTGCAGCAGCACTTTCACAAGATGCTGAGCCGCGAGATCCTGCGCGAGTCCAAGCAGATGATCCTGCTTTCCGGGATGACGTCGGAACAACGCGTTGCAGCATTCCTGATCAACGTATCCTGCCGGCTGCAGGAGCGCGGGTATGCGTCGCGTGACTTCACGTTGCGCATGACCCGCGAGGAAATCGGCAGCTACCTGGGCATCAAGCTCGAAACCGTCAGCCGCACGTTCTCGCGCTTCCAGCGCGAGGGCCTGATCCGCGTCGATGGCAAGCGCATCGAGCTTTACGACCTCGAGGCGCTCGCTGCGATCTGAGCGCCTGACCGAGCGCCAGTCCGAGTGCATGGCCGAGAGCCTCTGCGTCAGTTGTAGAGAACTGCCGGACGCGTCCAGTCTTCGATCCTCACGCCCGGATAGGCCCCGAAATCACGGACGTTGTTGGTGACCACGGTGGCTCCCACCGCCAGCGCATGCGCTGCGATCAGCCGGTCCAGCGCGTCTGCCTGCCGCTTGCGCACCGCTGCACGAATAGGGCCATATGCGTGGGCAGCCGTTGCCGTGAGCGGCAGCACCGGAACCCGCGCGACCAGTGCGCGGAGTGCGACCCGCGCTCTCCAGGGCTCCGAGGAAACCGTTACTCCGTATTCCAGTTCAGCGAGCGTAATCGCGGAGATTACGACTTCGCCTTCATGGCAATCCGCCAATCTCAGTGCCACCTGCGGTGGCTGGTCTTTCATCAGATAGACGCACATGTTGGTGTCGAGCATATAGACCGGCATCAGAAGGCCTCCCGCTCTGTCTGCTCCTGGCTCTCGCGGCCATCGACAAGGAAGTCAGAAGGAAACGCGGCGAAGATATCCAGCAGCCCGGTCAGGTTCCGGCGACTCGAAGGATTGCGAGTGTCGTCGTCCGCTTTTTCGACTTCGGCACGGATATCAGAGTCCGTGGCGGCAAGATCTTCGGGAATCAGGACAGACGCGATTCCATTCTTCAAAAGATTCGATTGATGCATGGAGTACCTCCTGTGCTTGGGGAAGGCACCCAGTATCCCCAGCAATGGAAAGCGTGGGGCGTATGTGTATGAAATGAGCTAATTGTTCACGCAATCACAGGAAATCGTCGCGGAAAAGCATCGATTGAACGCAGTTGCTATGTGCGAGCCTCCCGCCGTACGGCCTGCGGCGGCACCCCGAAGCCTCGGACGAATGCCTCGCGCATGTGTCGCCGATCACGGAATCCGGTTTCGCGCGCCACTGTGTCCAACGGATGACGGCTCTGCTCGATCATCAGCCGCGCCGCTTCCAGTCGCAGGTTCTCGATCGCCTTGGCCGGCGACAGGCCGGTTTCCGCGGTGAACACGCGGCTGAACTGGCGCGGGCTCAGGTGTGCGGTCTCCGCCAGTTCCTCAACCGTCAGCGGCTGGTTGAGGTGTTTTCGCGCATAGTCGAGCGCGATCTGGATTCGGTCGGACTTTGGCGCCATATCCAGCAGTTCCGAATGCTGCGATTGGCCTCCCGAGCGTCGCTGGTGCATCACGAGCTTGTGAGCAACCGAGCGCGCGATCTCCGCGCCGAGATCCTTCTCGACCAGTGCCAGCGCCAGATCGAGTCCGGCCGTCATGCCGGCCGATGTCCAGATGGGGCCGTCGATGATGTAGATGCGGTCGTCCTCCACCTTGATGCCAGGGTGGCGCCGCTGCATGTCACGCGCGTAAGCCCAATGCGTGGTGGCGCGCCGGTCTTCGAGCAGACCGGCTTCGGCCAGCACGAATGCGCCGGTACAGATCGATACCGTGCGCCGCGCGCGTGCCGCCGCCTTGCGGATGAACTCAAGCACCGGCTGCGGCGTGGGTTGTTCCAGCGGATCCCCTACGCCTGCCACTACCCATGTATCGACGGTCACGCGCGTCGTGGCTGCGCGCGTGTCAACTGTCATGCCCATCGAGGAGACCACGGGGCCGCCCCCGATCGAATAGTTGTCGATGCAATAGGCCGTCTCGCCGACCACGAGATTTGCGTACTCGAAGACGCTCTGGGTGGCCAGGGTCATGACCTGGAAACCGTCTGTCAACAGGAAGCCGATGCGGTGCATGATTCGCCCCTTCGTGCCGATGGCATAAAACCTAACCATAAACGTCATTTCGGTCATGATCAAGGCACCCTACGATGGAGCTCAAGGATTCATCGAATCCCGAATCCACGTCACATCGACATCGCAAGGAGAACCCTCATGACGCAAACGCACCTTGGCACAGCACTGATCACCGGCGCATCTTCAGGGATTGGAGCAATCTATGCCGACCGGCTGGCCCGCCGTGGCTACGACCTGATTCTGGTTGCCCGCAGCCGCGACAAGCTGGATACACTGGCCCGCCGCATCACCGACGAGACCCACCGCGTCGTCGAAGTGCTGCCAGCAGACCTCAATGACCGGAAATCGCTTTCGCAGGTGGAAGCCAAGCTTCGCGAGGATGCCAGCATTACGCTGCTGGTCAACAACGCCGGAATCGGCACGCATACGCCCTTGCTGGATAGCGATGCGGATGCCATGACGCGCATGATCGACCTCAATGTCACCGCCCTCACCCGGCTGACCTATGCGGCCGCGCCCGGATTCGTGGCGCGTGGCAAGGGCGCGATGATCAACATCTCGTCGGTCGTCAGTATCGCGCCCGAGATCCTGAACGGCGTGTATGGGGGGAGCAAGGCGTTCGTGCTGGCGTTCAGCCAGTCACTGCATCACGAACTGGCTGGCAAGGGAGTGCGCGTGCAGGCGGTGCTGCCAGGCGCCACGGCCACCGATTTCTGGGAAACCGGCGGCCTGCCGCTCGAACATCTCGACAAGTCGATCGTCATGCCTGCCAGCGCCATGGTCGATGCTGCGCTGGTGGGTTTCGACCGGGGCGAGCTGGTTACGATCCCGTCGCTGCACGCAGTCGAACACTGGGAAACCTACGAAGGTGCGCGCCAGGCAATGGCCGGACAGCTGTCGCGCGATGTGCCGGCGCCACGGTACGTGACTGCACGCTGAGCATGGCAGGCGCGGACGTTACTCTTCTTCCTTCGCATCGGCACTTGCCATCATCGCTTCGCCGATCAACGTGCTGCCCGTGGCCAGCAGCGCGCGGCCCGCGCCGCGTATATCACGCACCTCCTTGTTCTGGCCAAGCTTCGACTTGCCTTCCAGGCGGGTGATTTCGATCTCGAGGCCAACAATGGCCTTGAGCATCGTGTCGAGATACTCCGCTGGCGCGTCGGACATCTTCCACGGATCTGGCTGTACTGCCTCATGCGTGCGCGTCAGGCGTGCCACCACGCCACGGACAAAGCGTTCGTCATCGCGGATCGTGATGCGGCCGTGCGCGTGCACGACCATGTAGTTCCACGTCGGCACCTGCCGGTGCGCCTCGTGCTTGCTCGGGTACCAGTTCGGCGAAATGTACGCGTCGCCGGCGCGAAAGATCACAAGCACTTCATCGCCGTTTGCAACGTCCTGCCAGACAGGGTTGGCACGCGCGACGTGGCCCTTCAGGATCCCCATCGCCCCTTGAGCGGGATCGAAATCGAATGGGATGTGGTTGGCGTCCAGCCCGTTCCTGCCGTGCGTGACCAGCGTGCCAAACGGGTGGGCGGTCATCAGCGCATGCAGGGCTTGGGGGCGCGACTCTTCGAAATGGGCGGGGACGTACATGGCAGCTCCGGAGGCCGTGGGTTGGGGCAGTCGATTCGTGGTGGATTCGTGGCGAATTCGTGCCGATTGTCGCGCCAAACTGGAGTAGAGGGTAGAGACAGTTTGGCGATGTTTCATTGGGCCACTTTGCATGTCGCGAACCGCGAAAGTGCCAGAAGTGCCGTTTATCGGCCCGTTGAGCCGTGACGGCGCGCCGCTCAGCCGCCAGCTTGCCCAGCGCCCTTGCCCCCGAGCGTGTGGTCTACCTGAGCGTTGGCCGGGATTCACTAAAGATCCGCTGTATCCATCCCAATTCATTAATTTCAAAAAGAAAATTCATTACATCCTTCTCCAAGGAGGATTCACGATGCCGTACTTCATCGCACAAATTCCTTCATCAGAGGGGGCTTGGGCAGTAAGACGTGCAGTAGCGACTTTGGGCGCAGCTCTTCGAAGAAAACCGCCAGCAGTTTCGGATTTATACTATGGATCTGGGATGGTAGCGCGGCTAGTCTTCTTCCTTTCGGCTCGGCATCAGTCGGGGGTCGGCCCTTTGGTTTGTTGCCCGCTTTATTGTGCTTCCAATACGACTACTTGCGACAGGCAAGGCGTTACCCTCTCAACGTGTGACCTCTGCCGAACTGGATCTACGATTTGGGTACTCGGCCGGCTTCGTCCAGAAGAAATCCGGCATCGAGCATCGCTATCATGCCAACCTGCACGAAAGCCAGTCCGAGTTGGCTGCTGCAGCAGTGCGCGATGCTGTCGCCCGCGCCGACATCGCGCCGTCCTCTGTAGACCTGCTGATTTCCGCGGCCGGCGTCGCCGAACAAGCGCTTCCTAGTACTGCTGCCCGAGTTCTGGCGCCTGCTGGACTGACTTGCGGCACGCCAGCGTTTGACGTGAATGCCAGTTGCCTAAGTTTCCTTGCCGCGCTTCAGATTGCCGGCAGTCTGTTGGCGACAGGCACCTATAGACGCATTGCGATTGTGGCATCCGACCTGGCGTCGCGCGGGATTGACTGGGATGACGTAGAGTCGTCGCTTATCTTTGGCGATGGTGCTGCAGCAGTGATTGTTGAGCGCGGGGACAACACGAACGGCGCTATTCACGCCTATCGGATGGAAACGTATCCCGCCGGCAAGTCCTTCTGCGAGATTACTGCTGGAGGTACGCGCCGGAATCCTCGTACGGGTGCGGTGGCCTCAGACTACCTGTTCCATATGGACGGAAAACAGGTATTCAAGCTTGCCTCACAGCTCATGGGCGGCTTTCTCGATCGCCTCTTCGAGAGCACAGGCTATACCGTGACGGAAATGGAGATCGTGATTCCGCATCAGGCCAGCCATCTTGGCATGCAGCACTTGCGCAAGCGATTGGCCATTCCCGACCATGTGTTGGTCGACATCTATGGGCAGCACGGAAATCAGGTGGCCGCTTCCATCCCGACTGCCCTACACGAAGCCATAGTGGGTGGCCGACTCAAGAAGGATAGTCCAGCACTTCTGGTCGGTACCGCAGCCGGGCTAACCCTGGGCGGGATGGTACTGACGCTATGACCATCCTGGTGACGGGGGCCACCGGCGGGCTAGGCCGTAATGCGATCGAGGCATTATTGGCACAAGGCGTTCGTGTCCGGGCGACAGGACGTGATCCAGCGCAGCGCCACGCGTTTGCGACGCGGGGTGTGCAATACGTGCAGGCTGATCTGACGAACCTTACACCGCAGACGCTACGTATGTTGCTCGATGGGATTGACACTGTCTGGCATTGCGCGGCCCTCTCATCGCCATGGGGATCCCATGAGGCGTTCTTTGCCGCCAACGTTCGCGCCACAACGGATCTAGCCCAAGGGGCAATCGCCCATCAGGTACGCAGCTTCGTACACATCTCCACCCCGTCAATCTACTTCGACTACCAGCACCACGCCGATCTGCCGGAGAGCTATAGCCCAAAGCGATTTGCCAACCATTACGCCCATACGAAGATGTTGGCGGAGGATGCCATTCGGAAGCATGCGGCCACTCAGTCCCACACACATTTCGTCATCCTTCGGCCACGCGGCCTTTTCGGTCCGCACGATCGAGTCGTACTCCCACGGCTATTGCATCTTCTGAAATCGCGTAATGGGGTATTGCCGTTACCAAGAAGTGGATTGGCGCGCATGGACCTGACTTACCTTGGCAATGTCGTGCATGCCATGCAGTGTGCAACGTGGTCGGCAGTGCCGTCGGGGAGCGCTTACAACATTACCAACCATGAGCCAGCTTCCCTGCGTGAGCTACTGCGTCAGTTGTTCGGCCAGGAGCTTGATCTGCGTTACGAGATTCGGACTGTACCTTACCCAGTGATGGCCATGGCGGCATGCGCCATGGAGGGCATTGCTGCGATAACGCGCCGAGAACCGTTGCTGACGCGCTATAGCGCGGGCGTCCTGCACTACGACATGACACTCGCCAACGATCGCGCACGCCGCGAACTTGGCTACACACCACCCATAAGTATGGCGGAAGGCATCCGCCTTACCGCCAACTGGTTACGTTCGCATGGCCACGTTGACCACCTTTGAAGCCGGCTACTGCACGCACACGGCATGTGTTGCACTCCCCGGAGCGGGCTTTCGTACCTGTGCCTTTCCGGCGCGGGCCTGGATGATCGCGGCTGGCGGGCGGCGCTGGCTCTGGGACACAGGCTATGCCTCTCACTTCCACGATTGCACGCGGAGCGGTCTCTTGGCCATCTACCGAAAGGTCACGCCCGTCTATTTCGACCCGTCCGAATCGGTAGCCAGGCAGCTCGGACAACATGGAGTACGGCCAGTTGATCTCGACGCGCTGATTGTTTCGCACTTTCATGGCGACCACATAGCCGGGTTGCGGGATTTCCCAAGCATTCCCGTCATCTGCTCGGGGGCGGGTTGGGCGAGTGTACGCGCGTTGCGTGGGCTATCGGCCTTGCGGCGAGCCTTCGTGCCGGGGCTGATCCCGGAAGACTTCGATTCGCGCGTTCGCCCTGTTGAGCGGTTCGAGCAAGTTACTCTTGCCCCAGAGTTGGCGCCATTCACGACCGCCTGGGCATTGCCAGGGAGTAATGACGACGTGTTGTTGGTGCCACTGCCCGGCCACGCCGCCGGCCACCTGGGCGCCTTCATACGTACCGATGGCGGCTGGGTCATGCTGGCCGCCGACGCAGCCTGGTCGCCGCGCAGTTATCGCGAACTGAGGGGCCCATCCGCACTGGCCTACGCCATCCTGGAAGACAGACGTGCTTACCTTGAGACGCTGCGCAAGTTGCATCTCCTTGACCGCGGTGGCCACGTACGCATCCTGCTCACACACGAGGGGGCGCTATGACGGTATCTCCTCGCCTCCTGTGGTCGTACCTGCAGGCTCGCCACTTGCGCCTGACTGATCGCGCGAAGCTGCAAGCCCACCAGCACCGTCAGTTCGAGCAGTTCACGCAGCGCGTGCTGGCGCATAGTCCGTATTTCCGGCCGTGGCTAACGGAACCCCTGGCGAAATGGCCGCTGATGGATAAGGCCACGATGATGGCTAATTTCGATGCCATGAACACCGGAGGGATAAAACTGGATACCGTGATTGCCTGTGCAAGACGGGCGGAATTATCTCGCGACTTCCGGCCGATGGTCGGTCCTTACGCGGTAGGACTGTCCTCCGGCACATCGGGTGGGCGAGGAGTATTCGTGGTCAGTCCAAAGGAGCGCGCGACCTGGGCCGGCATACTGCTTGCCAAGCTATTACCGCGTGGGCTGCTGCATCGGGAGCGCGTGGCACTGTTCCTGCGCGCGAATAACAACCTGTATACGACGGTTCGGAACCCGTGGTTGAGCTTCGCATTCTTCGATCTGTTCGCGCCGCTCAATACGCACTTGGGGCCCCTTGCCGCCTTGCAGCCAACCATTGTCGTCGCGCCCGCGCAAGTACTGCGCGCACTGGCGCTCGAGAGGCTCGCGGGTCGCCTGAACATTGCCCCGGTCCTAGTGCTGTCCGGGGCCGAAGTGCTGGAACCAGCCGATCGTGAGCTACTGCAGCAAGCCTTCGACAAGGTCGGCGAAATCTATCAGGCGACGGAGGGATTCCTCGGCGCAACCTGTCCGCACGGTGCCCTCCATCTGAACGAAGCCCACGTGCACATCGAACCGGAATGGTTGGACGATCGCCGCTTCATCCCGATCATCACCGACTTCACGCGCAGTACCCAGCCAATCGTGCGATACCGGCTCGACGACATTCTCATCCGCCGCAATCCGGCTTTACCACCGTGCCCTTGCGGCAACCCCGAAATGGCGATCGAGCGAATAGAGGGCCGCTGCGACGACACGTTGATGTTGCCGGCCCGCGATGGCGGACCGACCACGATCTTCGCCGACACGTGCGCGCGCGCATTGGCTCACGTACTGCCTCTACAAACGGATTACCGACTAGTGCAAACCGATGCCAGAACACTGGCGTTGTCCGTGACGCCCGCCGGCGGCGCCGTGCTACACGCTTGCCATGCCCATCTTACTCACGTGTTCGAACAACTCGGCGTCGATATGGCAGGCGTGATCTGGCACCTGCACCCGGAGGCAATCGCGATTGACTTCACCACCAAACGTCGCCGTATCGTTCGACTTTGGAGCCCGCATTGACGTCTTTCACTACAAGATTGCGTCACATGACCCTTGGTTGGTGCTCGGTCGGCTTCGTCTATGCGACATGCGGCGTGCTGCAAGGGGCTGGAACGGTGGTCCCGGAAACGGCACTTGATCGCATGATTCCATTCAGCTCATCAGGGATCTGGCTGTATCTATCGTTCTTTTTATTGATCCCGCTGGCCTATCTGCGGGCGGACCCGCTTCGTCTGCGATGGCTGGAACGATCGATGCAAGCGAGCGCCCTGATCAGCGGCGCGGTTTTCTTGCTGTGGCCCACCACACTGCACTACCCGCCTTTCGCAACCGACAACCTGCCGAGCCATCTACAACGCGCATTGATGATGCTCGACACCAGTCAGAACTGCGTGCCATCGCTGCATGGGGCGCTGACGCTTCTCGCGGTAGCAGCGCTTGCCAATGGGCGGCGGCCCTGGCAAACACTGCTGGTGACCGTCTGGGGCATCGGCATTCTTTATGCGACAGTCCAGACCCGCCGACACGTAACGCTGGATCTGACGGCAGGCGTGGTGGTCGGCATGTGTTGCGGCGCCGCCGTCAGCCGATTCTTCTCGAGGCATACGCCCCGAGAGGCCGTCATTCGCAACGAGGTGACATCGACATGAATGCATTTGCCCTTCCTCTTTCCCTGATGCTGATTGCCGTAGTGGGCGAGTTAGCGATCCAGAAGTGGTGGCGTGGTGAAACGATTCCATGGCGCGACGTCATTCTGAATCTCAATTCTGGCCATGTACTTATGTGGCTGTGCCGCGGTATCGAGGTGGCAGGCTTTTCCTGGCTTTATCATCATGCCAGCCTGCAATGGGTTGCCGGCTGGCATCCAGTCGCTGGCTGGATATTTGCCTTTCTGGCGTGGGATCTGGGATTCTACTGGCTGCATCGAATGCACCACCGGTTCGGTTTCCTGTGGGCCGTTCATGCGGTCCACCACGAAGGGGAACACTTCAACTTGTCGCTTGGCGTGCGTAACGCCTGGATCTCCTCGCTGACCTCGTTGCCTTTCTTCGTGCCGCTGGCAGTACTGGGCGTTACGCCGACGATGTTCGTGGTGGTTTCTGGATTTCACTACTCGGTGCAGTTTTACAATCACTGCGGACTGGTTGGCAAATCGGGGATCTTGGATCGCTTCCTGGTGACCCCCGCCAATCATCGCGTGCACCACGGCTGCAACCCGGAGTATATCGACCGCAACTTCGGCGGCACGTTGCTCCTATGGGACAAGCTTTTCGGTACGTATCAACGCGCGCTGCCGGATGTTCCCATTCGCTATGGCGTTCATGAGAAGGTGGATAGCGACAATCCGTTCTGGGCCAACCTGGTACCGGCACTGCGGTACTTCGGCCTGAAAACACCGCGTTTGACGCGCAATGTCCACGCAATATCCGATGCCTGGATCGCCAGTGGCGGCCTGCTGCTGTTCGGTGTCGTCATCAATTATGTACGTACCGAGGGAATGTGGACAGCCCACTGGCAAGCGGTCTGGGCGGCCATGATTCTATTGCTGACTCTCGCTCTTGGGGGAATATCGGATGGCCGCAATTGGGCAAGATGGACATGGCCACTGCTGGCAATGACGCTACCCACCATGATGATTGCTCTCTATGGCGTACGCGATCCGCTGACCGTTGCGTTGCCCTTCCTGCTGGGTGCACACGGTATTGCCAGTGGTATTTGGTTTGCACGGGCCGAATTTTCATCTCTTACATCCGAACATGCCAGACATCGGTAAGCTCCGTTACGCGTCGCCGCAGTCGTCCTCTCTTGCAAGTGACCTCCGACAAACTGCCCACGACTATCTCCAGTCGCGGAACGACAACCGCTTCGCCGATTGGCGCCTCGTTGCGAAAGGTCTGTTCTTGCTGTCCTGCGGGATGTCGCTGTATGCCTCCATGCTGGCCGCGACGAGCGCAACAGCCTTCTTCTTCGCATACCTGGCAATTCCATTTCTGGCAATGATGCTCGCGATGAACGTCCTCCATGATGGCGCTCACCGAGCGCTGTCGCCCTGGCCCTGGCTGGATCGAGCGCTGATCCGCTTGATCGCAATACCGCTCGGCGTCGAGCCGGCTTATTGGACAGTGCGACATGTGCACTACCATCACGCCTATGCGAACATCGAGCACTACGACCTCGATACCGCCGCCAATCGCTTTTTGCGTCAGACCCCCTACCAGCCTTGGTATCCACAGTTTCAATACCAGCATCGATACTGGCCCCTGGTTGCCGCTCTGTCGCTGCCATATATTGGCTGCGTCTATGATTGGGCTGATCGCTTCGGGCTAACCCCACTCAAGCGGGACCGCGTCCTACCGGGTGCGGCAGGCTGGTCGATTTTCGTCTCGACCAAGGCTGCACACATACTGCTGGCGATGGTGGTCCCGGCATTGGTCGCTCATCGGCTCGGACTGAGTGCCAGCGTGGTCGTCGCCGGCTACCTGGTCGGCCAGATGCTGGCGTCATGCGTGCTGGTGGCGCTGATACTGGGGACTCATTGGTCGGACGTCAGGTTCTTTCTGCCTCCGGAGTCCGGGCAATTGCCTCACACGTGGCACGAGCACGCCTTTATGACCGCGTGCGACTGGCAGCCTCGCCCCAGGTGGATTGGTTATTGGCTTGGTGGACTGAACCTGCATCTGACTCACCACTTGTTTCCCACCTACAGCCACCGGCACTATCCAGCATTGGCAGCGGAAATCGCCAATGTCGCGCGCCGCCACAACATACGCTACCGGGTACTTTCGTACTCGCAGTTGCTGATTGCGCAGCAGAACTTTCTGCGCGCGATGGGACGACCCGGCCGCCGGCTTCCTCACGACAACGACACACAGAAAGAGCCGTAGGGCGGCACATCCCCTTCGCCGGCCTCGGAAAGCGGCACCAATGTGGTGGCGCTGGCAGCCAAGGCAGGTGTATCGCTGCGCGCGGTGTCGCCGACGTATGCGGGTGGCAACGGCCCTGCCGGGCTGGTACTAGGGTTTGGCGGCTTTACCGATCAGCAGATCGACGACGCCGCCAGAAAACTGGCGACGGCGATCAGGTCGTGCCGCTCTGCACGAGCCTGAAGCCGGCGCCGGATTCTCAGTGCAACCTTCGAGGCAACCTCACGGTTGAGCCGCGGGATAAATCCGGGACCAGTCCTGCTTCATGCTGATGACGGTCCAGCCGCGCGTGGTGGCTTCGTCGAGCGCCTTGTCGAGCCTGCCGATTTTTGACTGGCGGTCGTAGGCGAACTCTCGTTCGGCGTCATCGTGGTGGACCAGCACGGCCAGGCGCGAGCCCGTGCCGGCCATCGTGTACTGCAGCATCTGCAGATCGCCGTCGGAGTTGCCGACAGCCATGATCGGGCGGCGGCCAATCTGCCGGTAGATGCCAACGGGTTTGCCGGGGCCGTCATCGATGAAGTCGAGCCTGGGGCCGCGCACCAGCACGGGCTGGCCGTTGCGGACTTCATAGGTGACCGACTGCGTGGACCCTACAACCTGCTCGGGCGGAATCCCGTAGACGCGCTCGGACCAAGGCCGCATGAACTCGATGGTCCCGCCGGAAACGATATAGGTCTTGAAGCCGTTGGCGCGCAGGTAGGAAAGCAGTTCCAGTTGCGGCTGAAAGACCAGATCCGTATAGCGCCGGTTGAACTTCGGATGCCGCGCGGTTTCCAGCCAGGCGCGAATCGTCCGGTCGTACTCGTCGACGGTCATGCCGCTGTTGGCTGTGGTGATCAGCGGCAGCAGCCGCTTCTCTTCGCGCATGACCCCAGCCATGTCATTGGCCATCAGCGCCTTGAACGCGGGGTTGTTCTTCCATTCCGGATGCGATGGCGCGGCCGCCTTGACCTGGTCGAGCAGGAAGAAAAACTGGAAGTACAGCGGCTGTTCGCTCCAGAGCGTGCCGTCGTTATCGAACACCGCGATGCGTTCCGCCGGGGGCACATAGTTCGGCGAACCCTGCTGCGTCACGTCGGCGACGAACTTTACGATCGCCTGCCGGGCCGCGCCATCGCGCCACGACGCCAGCGTGGCCTCGGACGCGTTGCTGCTGGACTGTACGGACTCCTGCTGGCCAGTTGGCGGCGTCGCAGCACATCCGCCGAGCGTCGTGATGGTGGCGCCGACCACGATGGCCGACAGGGCTGCGCCAAGCCAGCGTTGCAGCCGTGATGCGCGAGCAAGTTCCATGGGCGAATCTCCAGTTTGACTCGGCCAGTAGGGGCTCCCGGGGATGGCGCGGGAATGCAATCCTTTCGGGATTGATCTGAAATGTTTCGCCGGTGGCCGGCCGGCTAATGGCGCAGTGTGGCGTATGCCGCCGTTGTCGACAAGGACGCGTGGCCCAACTGTTGCTGGATTGCCTTTCGCGAAACGCCGCGCGCCAGGGCGTGACTGCCGAACGTGTGGCGCAGCCAGTGCGCGCTGGCCTGCGCGAGTTGTCCGGCATCCGCCGAATCCGTGATAACGAGTTGACTGGCCGCCTGCGCGAAGAAGCGCTTCCAGATCGCGCCAAGCTGCGCGACCGACAACGGCCCTTGTGCACCGTCGTCCTTGACGCGGCCGATCAGCGGTGTGGTGGCCGGTAGCCGCTCGAAGTCGCGGCCGAGCCCGCGTGCCTCCATATGGGCGCGCAGCGCGTCGATCACGGGCGTCGCCAGCGGGATCTGGCGCGGGCGGGCGCCCGGCACCGCCAATATCCAGCCGTCATGCCAGGTCATGTCCCCCACCGTGGCTGCCGCCTGCTCTGAAATGCGCAAGCCCGAGCCATAGGCCAGGCGCAGCATGAACCTCACGCGTGCGGTGCGCGAATCGGCGGCCGGCAGGTTCGAAGCAAATGTCCGCAGATAGAGCCACTGCGGCTCGGTGAAGCTGCGTGCCACCTGGATACGTGCCGTCTCGCGGGCCTTGGGCGGGGCAATCGATGCGAACGGATTCATGCTCGCGCGCTGCTGATCGACCAGCCACGCATACAGCGCGCTGAGGATCTTGCGCGCGTGCCGGATACTGGCCGGGGACAGCGGTCCTTCGAATGGGCGCCAGTCGTGGCGATCGCGTGGCGTGCCACGCCGGCCCACCCATTGCGCCGCGGGCTGGGGATCGGCAAGGAACGCGAGATAGGCGCCGCAATCGTCCGCGCCGATTCCGGACAATGTCTTGCCGCGCGTGAACATGGCCCACAGCAGGAAGCGCTCGGCTTGGGTGCGGTAGGCGCGCCAAGTGTGACTGCCTTCCGGCTGATAGCCGCCAAGCCAGTCCTGAATCGCCATCACGTCGGCCTGTGCCGCGGACGTTCGCAGCGATTCGAGCGGCCCCATTGCCGCGCCTATTGCCGTGCCTATTGCCGTGCCTATTGCCGCGCCTATTGCCGCGCCCATTGCAGGCGCCGCCGTGGTGCCAATGTCCGCACCCTGCTCGCGCAGCCAGTCTTCGATCCGCCGTGCCGTCAGGCTGCCAATGCCTGGCACGTGCCGATACCATCCCTGCCCCGCTTCACACACGGCGGCCCGCAAGGCGCCCAGTGTCTGCCACCCGGCACCGGCAAGCTTCCCCGCGATGGCCGGCGCAAACCAGCCGCTGACCGCGTCGGTAAGCATCGGACGCGCCAGCAGCAATGGCTGGAGCGCGTCCAGCGCGCGCAGCAGCTTGCGTTGCCGTGCCTGTCTTGCCGTGGTGGATTCGGATGGCGATGGCTGAATCAAGGCAAGCCACGCCCGCTCGGTGAGAATTCGTTCCGCGCCGGCGCCGCCCGCTCTCGGCCGGGTGGCCAGCCGCTTGACGCCACGTACCAGTTCCCCTTCAATCCAGCCAAGCGTGGTGCGCGCCAGGCGCAGGTCCAGGCCACGGGTCAGGTAGCGGTCCGCCAGGCGGCCGAGATCAAGGCCCTGCAGGTACCCCCGGTAGAACGCGAAATGATTGGGGCCCAGCGCGCGCTCGGGGGCGACCGGCGGGCGCTGACGGCGGCGCACCGGCGAGGTGGCGCGGGGTACGGCTTTGGACAAGGCGGTAATGCGGAAACGGCAAAGGGCGCGATGATACCGCGAGTTGCGGTGCACCCTTCGCGCCAATGGCAGCGGCGCGAGGCATTCACATCGGTCTGGCCATGCGTCCGGGGCCAGGGCCGAAGGCAGCAGCCGTCAGAAAATCAGTGTGGCGGTGCCCATCACCGTGGCGGTGCTGTCCAGGCGGTTCGTGCTGGTGACGGTTGGCACCCAACGCAAGCTGAATGACAACGGGGCCTTGCCGCCGAGCTTGGTGTCATAGGTCACGATGGGGCCCATGGCGAAATCGCGGCCGCGAAAGCCGTTCAGCCGATCTGCCGTCGGTCCGCTGTCTTTGCCAAGCTGCTGCACGGTACCCATCACCAGGCCGGCGCCCCACTTGCCAAAGCGCTTGAGGCCCATCACGTCCAGCGTGAACAGCGGTGCGTTCTGGTAGTCGGTGGCGGTGTTTCGCGTATAGAACTGGAACGCCCCCACCACGTTGAATTCCGCCCCGTATTCCGGCATCTCGTGCGTGAAGGCAACCTGTGGCACGAACGTCCAGTTGTTGAGGCTCGGGTTGGCCAGCGCATTCTTGTCGTACTGGCCCGTCGGCGCCCAGACGTTGAAGCTCAGCGCCATGTGGCTGGTCTTCGAGAAGTGGTAGCCGGCAATGATCGGGCTGAAATACATGTCGTAGAGATTCGACGCGCGATCCGATGTCCCGCGTGAGAAAGTTCCGACGCCGGCCGTGGCGTGGACGGTGGTCCAGACATATGGCAGCGTAAAGCTCGACGCGAAATTCCAGGGGCCCGATCCGGTATCCCAGACCTTCATGAGCGTGGCCAGCGTGAACGCGATCTTTGCGTCAATGCCCAGCGAGGTCTTGCCCGCGATGGGCACCTCACGGCCGCCGCTGATCGACCCATTCATGTAGAGCTCTTGCAGATTCGCAATCCAGACCGGCTCTGTTGGCACGATGCCGACACCGGACGACACGCTGGTGCCGCTGACCGGGCGGCCCAACGCGCCTTCGGTGGCGTGGCCGGCCAGCGGTGCCATCAGCCCGCCGGTTGCAAGGGCGGTCAGGATGGCGGATTGCGCGCGTTTCATTGTGTCTCCCCGAATCACGAACGATGCGCCGCGAACGACGCAAATGCTGCATCGTCTCAGATTCCATCGGGCGTGGAGTTTAGTTTTCTCGGCGAGGAACTTGAAAGTTTTAGCGTGGCCGGAGTCGCGCCAGGCTGCTGCCGGCGGCTTGCCCACGTCGACAGCACGGGTAAGCGTCGGTGGTAAGGTGTGTCCATGCGCGTCCGGCTGTGCGGCCGTCCGGCTTTCCGGCTTTCCGGATCATGGACGCCCAATGTCTTCCCAACTCTCCGCTATCCAGCCAGACCATCATGGCCAGCGTCCTGCTCCTCGAGAACATTCACGCCAGCGCCCAGCAGTTGCTGGGCCGCCACCAGATCGACATCGCCACGCAAGGCAAGGCCCTGGCCGGCGATGCGCTGCTCTCCGCCGTGCGCGATCACGAGCTTCTTGGCATTCGTTCGGCCACCACGCTGACCGCCGAAGCGTTTGCAAATGCCCGGCGGCTGTTGTCCGTGGGCTGCTTCTGCATCGGCACGTCGCAGGTGGATCTGGGCGCGGCGGCCCATGCGGGGATTCCGGTTTTCAACGCGCCGTTCTCGAATACGCGCTCCGTGGCGGAACTGGTGATCGGGCAGGCCATCATGCTGATGCGCCGCATCCCTGAGAAGAGTCGCGCGGCCCACCAGGGACAGTGGCAGAAGACGGCCAAAGGCGCTTTCGAGATCCGCGGCAAGACCATGGCCGTGATTGGCTACGGGAATATCGGCGCTCAGGTTGGCATCCTGGCCGAGGCGATGGGCATGCGCGTGGTGTTCTACGACATTCGCCCGCGCCTGTCGATTGGTGGCGCGACGCCGGTGCATTCGCTTGAGGACGCGCTGTCTCAGGCCGATGTCGTGACATTGCACGTGCCCGCTACCCCGCAGACGCGCAACCTGATGGACAGCAAGGCGCTGGCGGCCATGCGCCGAGGCAGCATTCTGATCAATGCCTCGCGCGGAACGGTGGTCGATATCCCGGCGCTGGCGCAGTTGCTCGATGACGGCCATCTGGCAGGCGCCGCCATCGATGTGTTCCCCGAAGAGCCGCGCAGCAACGCCGATCCGTTCGTGTCGCCGCTGCAGGGCAAGCCCAACGTCATCCTGACGCCCCATGTGGGCGGAAGCACCGAGGAAGCGCAGGAGAATATCGGCGTGGAGGTGGCCACCAAGCTCGCCAACTTCCTGGAGACCGGCGCAACGCTCGGTGCGGTCAACCTGCCTCAGATTCAGCCGACGCCGCAACTGGCGCCGGCGCGCGTGCTCAATATCCACTACAACCGGCCCGGCACGCTGTCGCACTTCAACCAGGCGCTGGCGGAGATCGGGGCCAATATCGTGGCGCAGCAACTTCAGACCGAGGGCGATATCGGCTACGCCATCACCGATATCAATCTGGTGCCGCCGGAAGGCTGGGCCGAGAATCTGATGAAGGACGAGGCGTTCATTCGCACGCGCGTGATCGTGGCGCGCTGACCTGGCGAGCCTTCCTGTGCTCGCACGGCCCGGCTCCAAAATGTGGGCCGGGCCCCGACTGTGCCAGCGTGTCCTGCGGATTGCGCAGCGGACACGCCTTCAGCGACAGGCATCCACATCCGATGCAACCATCGAGCTGGTCCCGAAGCTGGGTCAGCGTGCGGATGCGTGCGTCCAGGTCCTCACGCCACGCGGCGGACAGGCGGCGCCAATCCGCCACGGTAGGCGCCTTGCCATTGGGAAGATGCCTGAACGCTTCGGCAATTACGCCAAGCGGCAACCCCATGCGCTGCGCCACCCTGATGACGGACAGCCTGCGCAAGACGCCGCGCGCGTAGCGGCGTTGATTGCCGCTGCTGCGCGTGCTTGCGATCAGCCCCTTCGATTCATAGAAATGCAGTGCGGAAACGGCGATGCCACTGCGTGCGGCAACTTCGCCGACGGTGAGCGGGTCGCGGGAGCGCAGCGGGCGTTCCGCTGGTTGGCTGGGGGTACGTTTCATGCGGTTCATCGTGTTGGGGGCGGACTGTGATGAGCAGTGGACGATCGTAGCGCAAAACGCTTGACCTCAAGCGTGCTTGAGGTTTGATACTGGCGCCACTTTCCACTGAGGACCGTTGCCATGCTGCTTGAATCCCCCCGCGCGCCTTACCTTGAGTTCATGAATCCGCCCGATCTCTATGACCCCAGGCTCAATGGGTATTCGCACGTCGCCATCGCCAACCGGCCCGCACGGATTGTGTTCGCCGCCGGCCAGGGGGGTGAGGACATGTGTGGCGGATTGCGCGCCGATTTCGCTGCGCAGGTGAAGCAGGCGCTGATCAACTTGCGCGTTGCGCTGCAGGCTGGTGGCGCAGATATTCCGGATGTCGCAAGGATCACGGTGCTGATCGTCGACCACTCGATGGAGCGCCTGGCCATCTTCAGCCGTGCGTGGCAGGCCATGCTGGGAGACTGGCCCGCCCCTGCCTGCACGCTGATCCCGGTCCCGCGCCTGGCCCTTGATGGCATGCTGTTCGAGATCGAGGCCACAGCGGTACTTCCCGCGTAGAGCGGCCCAGCGGCACCGGAAAGAGAACGCCGGCACGCAAGTTTCATACCGCGGGCAGGTCATGTCTCACGATGGTGCATGGCATGCCGCATGCATGTCCGATCTTCAGAAAAATAACTACGACGTGGGCAGCGGCGTCGGCCGATCGACACCGTGCGTCACCTACAGTAGTTGGAGATGCAACGGAGACGTACATGGATGCACTGACCAGTGCGCTTGCGCGGCTCAGCCGCCATGCCGAGCGGTGTGCGGAGTCGTTGACCGCCGTCGCTGCAGCCGCTGCGGACCCGCAGATGCGGGCCGAACTGGCGCATCGTGCCAACCTGCAGCACTGCGCAGCGACGGAGCTGGCCACACGCGCAGGCGTGGAAGGCGCTCAAGGCCGTGACGTGACCGATGGCCATCGCGAAATCCCGCCATTCGACGCGGGAGAACCCGGCTTGCTGGAATACGCCGCGCAGCAGGCCGGACGTGCCGCCGCCGCCTACGGCGCGCTGTTGCGCGAACCGCTGGACGACCCCGAGCTACGCCTGCTGCTGGCGCACTACTATCGCGGTGCAACAGAACTTCAGCGCATGCTCGAGCAGCGCGTTGCAGACTTTGCACCGTCACATGAATCCGGCCGGGCGGTGCGGCGCGCTACGCCGCCGCTGCACTGATCAGGTGCCGTGTGCCGGCGCCGGGTCACGGTGCAGTGCAGCCTGCGTATGAGCCGTCAGTTCCTGCTGTGGCAGATACGGGCGGATAACCAGCGCCACATAGTCCTCGTCCTCGGGGTTCACCACGAGATAGACCAGTCCGGAGATCACCAGCGCCACTTCGCCCAGTTGCTCGGCGATGCGCGCCGCCACGAAGCGCTGCAACAGGCTCTGGTCGATCGTCGAATCGATGGCCTGGGCCGCGGTCGATATCGTCTGCAGGCATTGCTCGGAAGTCTGGCAGACCACGATCACTTCTTCGATCGCGTAGCCGGTGTGCGCGCCGCGCACGAGCACGGAGATCCCTTCGCTGGTCTTGGCACGATGCCAGCCGGGCTTGGCACGAAAATCGGGCAAGGCCATTTTTTCCCCGGCATCGTGCGCCACGGCATTGAACTGCTGGGCAAAATCGTGGGGGCTGATGGCGAGCAACTGCTTCTCGACAGGCGTGGAGGACACGGCCACGGACGAGGCCAGGCTGACGCTGACCAGAATGCTGGCGAGATTCATCGCTACCTCCCTCGCTCGTGATACGGCGGGCCAGGCAGCGCCGCCAGCCGGTCACGAAGCACGCCTTGCCTGGGCAATCGGCGTTCCGGCCTCTGGCGGGCGGTTGGACGTCCCGAACGTTTCGTAGTCCCCTCGGTTCACTATAGGCGGCAGCGGCGCCCGGCGATATCTCGCGATTACTTCCGGGCGGTCTGCATGGCGGCGCTGTCTGCACTCTGCGGCGTGACCAGCCGCAAACCGCTGGCGACGGCTGCCGCACCGGCAAAGCCGGCACCCAGCGCCAGCGCAAGCGTCGGCCCGTGGCTGTCCGCGATGCTGTACGACAGCGCCACAAGTGCCGCGCCCGTCGCCTGCCCGAGCAACCGTGCCGTGGCCACCACACCGCTTGCGCCACCCGCCCGCTCACGCGGCGCGCTGGCCATCAGGGCCTTGAGATTGGGCGATTGGAAGAAGCCAAATCCGGCGCCGCAGATTGCCATGCGGATGCCGATATTGAGTACGCTCGCATCGGCCGGCATCAGCGCCAGCGAAGCGAGTCCTATCGACATGACCGCCATGCCGATGCCGCCGAGCAACCCCGGCGGGTAGCGGTCCGACAGCCGCCCTGCGATTGGCGCCATCACAGCCACCACTGCGGACCATGGCGTGAGCAGGAAGCCGGTTTCCACGGGGCTGCGGCCCAGGACATGCTCGAAGTAGAACGGCAGCGACACAAAGGCCAGGCCTTGCGCCGCGAACGAGCAGATGGCCGTCAGCGTCGACAGTGCAAACATTGGACGCCTGAACAGGTCCACCGGCAGCATCGGGGCCGGACGGCCGCGTTCGCGGCGCAGCAGCAGTGCGAATGCGATGACGAAGATGACAGCGGCGGTCACCACATACTCGGTCGGCGCGCGTTGCACGCCCTCGCCCAGCGCAAAGATCAGCGAGGAAAACGTGATGACGTTGAGGATTGCCGCCACGGGATCGAAGCCGTGCTGGCTCCGCTTGGTCTGGGGCAGAGATGGAAACGCGATCGCCAGGGCCAGCAGCCCGATCGGCAGGTTCACGGCGAACAGCCAGGGCCAGGACCCCATGGACAGGATGACCGAAGCCACGGTAGGTCCTACTGCGAACGAAACGCCCACGACGAGCGCGTTGAGCCCGACGCCGCGCCCAAGCCGGTGGATCGGGAAGATGGCGCTGATCAGCGCCGTGTTCACGCTCATGATTGCCGCAGCGCCGATGCCCTGCAGCGCGCGTGCGGCGGCCAGCGACGGCAGCGACCACGCCATCGCGCAGATCACCGACGAGACGATGAACACCATCACGCCGCCCAGGTAAATCCGCCGATGCCCGACAATGCCGCCGAGCGCTGCGAACGGCAGCAGCGTGGCGACCATGGCAAGCTGGTAGGCATTGATGATCCATACCGATGCCGCCGGTGTGCTGTTCAGGTCGGCGGCAATATTCGGCAGGGCCGTGTTGGCGATGGCCGTATCGAGCGTGGCCAGCGACACGGCAATCATGATGGCGGCCATGCCGCGCTTCTCGCGCGCGGTCATCGGGGCGTCGTGGGGTACGGTTTGCGCGGCGGGCGGCTGGCTGGCGTTGTTCTGCACGATCTCGATCGGGGCGAAGTCTCGGATGCGGCGATTTTCGTTGTGACGTCAACTATCGCCAGTTCCGAACAATACGGGAAAACGAGAAGGTTTGCTTGGGCCGATGCAATGCCAGCTTGAATGATGTCTGTTGAGTACCTTGCGGTCTTCCTCCATCGATCATTGATCAGCCGTCTTTTGTAGCGAACTCCGCCAAAACCCAATCAATAAATACCCTGACCCTCTGTGACAACTGACGACTGCGCGGGTATAGCAGCGATACCGGCATTGGCGGTGGGGGCATTTCTGGCAGTACGCTGACCAGCGTGCCACGGGCCAGATCGTCCTCCACGTGATAGCGCGGCACCTGCACCAGCCCCAGCCCCAGGCGGCAAGCGGCCACGTAGCTCTCCGCGCCGCTCATCGCCACGAGCGCGGGCAGCCGCACCTCGTGCCGGGTGCCTTCGGCCATGAATTCGAGCGGAAGGATGCCACCGGTCAGCGTAGACCGAAATCCGA
The DNA here is from genome assembly GCF_000292345.1 of Cupriavidus sp. BIS7. Classification (GTDB taxonomy): domain Bacteria; phylum Pseudomonadota; class Gammaproteobacteria; order Burkholderiales; family Burkholderiaceae; genus Cupriavidus. Next base: position 10,971 of record NZ_ALOU01000022.1, on the reverse strand, counting down.
TCATCTGGTGGCTGTTCAACGTCTCCAGCGATGTCGGCACGCCATGCTGCGCCAGGTAGTCCGGCGATGCCAGCGTGACCTGCGCAAGCCGCGCCACAGGCCTGGCCACCATTTCGCTGTCCTGCAGTTCGCCTGCGCGCAGCACGCAGTCGATGCCTTCCCGGACAAGGTCGACAAGCCGGTCGCCTTCGCTCATCTCGAATGTGATGCCGGGATGGCGCACAAGAAACGCCGGCAGTGCGGGAAACAGGAAGCGTCGCGCCAGTTGGCCTTGCAAGTCAACGCGCAGGATGCCCTTCGGGATGGCGCCGGCAAACGCCGACTCGGCTTCCTCGAAATCGGCCAGCAGGCGCTGGCAGCGCTGGAAGTACGCCTCGCCATCGAGCGTCGGGCTGACATGGCGCGTGGTCCGCTGCAACAGGCGAACGCCAAGCCGCGATTCGAGCTGCTTGACGGCGTCGGTCACCGAGGACCGCGGGAGGTCCAGATCCTGCGCCGCCGCCGTGAAGCTGCGCCGCTCGACAATCCGCATGAATACGCGCATGGCGTCGATTCGATCCATATTGTCCGAAAATTCGAATTCTGATGCCGAATTTTGCCCATTTATCTGCCACAGCGTAAGGTCTATCGTTTCCTCACCAAATCACGATTCACCGAGGAATGTCATGGAAATGCAGAACCGACACCGTGTTGCCATTGTTACCGGCGCGTCGCGCGGCATTGGCGCGGCCATTGCGGAGCGGCTGGCCCGCGACGGCCTTGCAGTCGCCATCAATTTCGCAAATGACGCTGCCGCCGCCACGGCGCTGGCGCGCAAGATTGAAGCGGGCGGCGGGCGGGCCATGCCTGTGCAGGCCGACGTTGGAGACGCTGCGGCCGTATCGCGGCTGTTCGATGCCACGGAAGCCGCCCTCGGCAGGATCGACGTCGTTGTCAACAACGCGGGCATCATGTTGCTCGGCTCGATTGCGGAGTCCGATGACGCGATGTTCGATCGCGTAATGGGCATCAATCTGAAAGGCGCCTATCACGGCATGCGGGAAGCAGCGCAGCGCTTGCGGCACGGCGGCCGGATCATCAATTTCTCTACCAGCGTGATCGGCCTGCGCACGGAGCAGTACGGCATCTACGCCGCATCGAAGGCTGCCGTGGAGGCGATGACGGCAGTATTGAGCAAGGAGATGCGCGGACGCGGCATTACGGTCAACGCGGTGGCGCCCGGTCCAACCGCTACCGACCTGTTCCTCGATGGCAAGTCGCCAGAACTGATCGATCGCCTGGCGAAGCTGAATCCGCTGGAGAGGCTGGGCACGCCAGAGGATATCGCCGCTGTGGTGTCTTTCCTGGCCGGCCCCGATGGTGCGTGGGTCAATGGCCAGGTGCTGCGCGCAAACGGCGGGATGATCTAGGCGCGGGAGTCGGCGCCAGTACTACTGGCCGTACCGCATCTGCACGTCATCGACACGATTCGTGCGGGTGTTGTAGAGGCACGTGTAGCGGAACGACATGCTTTCTTCACTGCCGTCTGGCTCGAAAGTACCCTCACCGCTCACACCGGCCTGCGTGCCCGATTGCTGAAAGATCCGTTCGCGGTCCGGCATCATCATCACGCTGCCCGGTTGCGGGTAGCGATTCTTGACCGCATTGGCCACCGTTTTTTCGCAGGCATTGCCGGCGGCCTCCATCTGGGCGCGACTGACCCCGCCGCCATACGTGGCCGGCGGTGGCGATACGGAGGTGGAAGGCATGCGCTGCGGTGGCGCGGGCGGTGGCATCGGCGTGGTGGTACAGGCCGCGAGCAGTGCGGCCAGGATCAGGCACGGGTAGGAAAGACGTGGCATCAGGTCGTGTCCGGAGTCGGCGGGAAACCGTCGGAGAACGGGTGCTAGTGCAACGACTCTATGTCAGAAATGCCTCCGGAGCAACCTGGCAGTCTGGCGATCGTCACTCGATGCGACCCGCTTCCTGCACATGCGGGGCGGATGTTGTCATATGAGAAGCGGCCGACGAGAGTCGCGCGCGCGTGCGATCGTCGGCCGCAGGCCCTGCCCTGACCACATGCCGCCGCCCCATTTGCAGCGGCTCGCCATTCTCCGCATCGACCAGCAGCGGCTCCACGACCTTTCCGGTATCGCGGTCCACGATCTGCACGCTCGGCCCTTCCGGAGCGAAATTGCGATTGCCCCACGCCAGCAGCGACAACAGCACCGGGCGGAAATCGCGACCGCATTCGGTCAGTACATACTCGTAGCGCGGCGGGCGTTCCGAGTACTGGCGCTTTTCCAGCAGCCCCTCTTCGACAAGCCCGTTCAGCCGGCGTGTCAGCATGTTCGGCGCAATATCAAGATTGCGCTGGAATTCATCGAAGCGCTTCGTGCCATAGAACGCATCGCGCAGAATCAGGATGCTCCACCACTCGCCGACTCGTTCGAGGCTGCGGGCAATCGGGCATTGCATATTGCGGAAAGTCTTGCGTTGCATGTCGTCCGGACCCTTTGGCGTAAACATGGTGATGATACCTACGTTCAGCAGAATCGGACGATGACGGCGCCGGCTGTGGCTGGCCCCGACAAATAAAAAAGGCGCCGCAACGTCGATTGCGGCGCCAGAATGCCTGCGCGCGTAGTGGAGCACCGCGCCGGCACCTCCCTCGGCAACTCAGAAGATGTGACGCAGTCCCAGCGACACGCCGGTCTGGCCGCTGGCGCCGGGCGTCTTGTAGTAGACCTGCGACGTCGATGGCAGATACCCGACGGACTGGCCATTCGGCAGATACGAAATGTTGTCCCAGTTCAGCGACGCGTTGCGCGCGTACACAACAGCGAAGAACAAGTCGGTGCGCTTGGACAGGTTGTAGTCGGCCAGCGCGAGGTACTGCTGCGGATTCTTCGGGTTGACATGAACGCCGCCAATCGTCGCGTCCTTGATGTCGTCGTAGTAATACGCGGCGGTCAGGCGCAGCGCCGCCGTGGCATCCCAGGACAGGCCAGCCCAGTACATGTTGTCACGGTGCGGCAGCAGCGTTGGCGTACCCGTGGAAGGCGCGACCGAATTGCCCCAGCGATAACCGGCAACCATCTTGACTGGCCCAAGCCTGTAGCTGCCCGCGAACATCGCGCGCATGTCGCGGCCGTAGTCGTTGGACCCGGATGCGCCGGTGGCCTGCGCCACGTTGAGCGTCTTGACTTCGTCATACGCTGCGGCAATGCCGAACGGGCCGGACTGGTACGCGGCGCCCACGCCGTACGCGGAACCGGCTGCAAACGTCCCGGTGCGCTCGCCGAACGACCAGTGCGTCATCAGCGTAACCGGCCCGAACGCACCCTGGTACTGCACCATGTTGTTCTCGCGGAAGTTCGGCCCGGCAATGCCGACCACGGGCTCGAACTCCGGCGCGTAGGCCACGGGTGTGAAGCTGCCCATGGTCAGGAACGCCGACGTGTACTGGCGGCCGAACGTCAGCTTGCCCCACTGGTTCTGCAGCCCCACGAAGGCCTGGCGCCCGAACAGCAGGCCGCCGAGGCCCATTTGCCCGTTGTCGGTGTTGAACTGGTTCTCCAGCACGAACAGGCTCTGGAGCCCGCCGCCGAGATCCTCGGTGCCACGCAGGCCGAAACGGGACTGTGCAATGCCCGATGAGTTCATGAACACGGCCGAGCCGCTGCCGGGCGCCAGCACGCCATTGCTGGTGTTCTGTACGTGGTTCACGTACTGGATGCTAGTCGTCACGACGCCATAGAGCGTCACGGACGATTGCGCTTGCGCCCCTTGCGCAAGCAGCGCGCCGGCAATCGCGGCGAACAGCGTCTTCTTCATCTTGTGTACTTCCCGTCCTCTGGTGTTCCCGTGTGGTGCCCCATGGCGCCGGCGGGTCTCCACGCCCTGCGCCATGAGGTGCGATCTCCCGATCGCGGCGTCATTTAATCTCTCGTATTAAATCGACAGCGACGAAGGCTAATGGCATTCGGTGGTTCAGATAGTTAGGGCTTTCCCCAGGTGCGGGCACATTTGGACGAATTTCGACGCCGCGCGGATGTCGGACATCGGATTTTTCCGTATCCTTGCGGGGCTTCCACCCATCCAACAGCAAACAGCAAGCCCCCAAGGGAACGGCAGGACATTTCTGATGAAGCTCAAGCAAGCGCGCGCCGTGATCGTCGACGAGCACCAGCCCCCCGCGCATGGCAAGGCCAGGACAAATGCAAGCATGCGGGCCGCAGCCGCCGAGGAAGACGACGGGCTGACCGATACCGCACGGCGGATTCTGGAAATCGCTGAAAGGCTATTTGCCGAACAGGGTGTGGAACAGGTGGCGCTGCGGCAGATCGTGGTGGAAAGCGGCCAGAAAAATCGATCCGCCCTGCACTATCACTTCGGCTCGCGCGAGGCGCTGGTGAGCCATCTGCTCAACCGCCGCCTGCATCAGATCAACAGGATTCGCAACGAATATCTCGATGCGCTGGAGCAGCGTGGACAAGCCATCGACATTCACGACGTGGCGGAAGCCACGATTCTCCCGCTCGTCGACGTGGTGCTGCGCACGGACTGGGGCACCAACTACCTGCAGGTACTGGCCCAGACCACGTTCAGCCCCAGCCTGCTCAACAAGGGGCTGGTCGACCGGACGGCAATGAGCGCCCTGTACCGTGTGCGGGAGCACATCTTCCAGCTTTGTCCGAACGTGCCGCGCGAGGTGATGAAGCTGCGCATGGTCTGGTTCCTGGACACGGTGGTCTACTCGCTGGCTCACTGGGTGCGTGAACGCGGGAAACGGTCGCGTACCGAGCCGCCCGTGGGAGAACTGATCGACTTCTGCGCGGCGGCGCTCCAGGGGCCGCCACCGCGCAAGTCACCGAAGTCGCGCTAATCAGACCGAAGTCACGCTAATCAGGCCGCTGTAGTCGGCCCTTTTTGGTCAGCTCGTTCTGGTCAGCTCGTCCTGGTCAGCCCGTTGCCCGTGCCTCGTCCCGCGCGACGCGCGCGAGCACCGGCACCAGCGCGGCGCCCGTGTGGCTGGCCCGGGTACCTGACAGCGTCTCCGGATCTGCCGCGCTAACAATCGTGCCGCCGTTGGCACCGCCCTCCGGCCCGAGATCGATAATCCAGTCGGCCTCGGCGATCACGTCGAGATCGTGCTCGATCACCACCACACTGTGGCCCCCATCGGTCAGGCGGTGCAGCACGCGGATCAGCCGCGCTACGTCGGCCATATGAAGCCCCACCGTGGGCTCGTCCAGCACATACAACGTGTGCGGGGCCTTCTGGCCGCGGCGCGTGATGTCGTCGCGGACCTTCGACAGCTCGGTAACCAGCTTGATACGCTGCGCCTCGCCGCCCGATAACGTTGGCGACGGCTGGCCAAGCGTCAGGTAGCCCAGGCCGACATCCTTCATCAGTTGCAACGGATGCGCGATCTGCGTGATGGCCGAGAAGAACTCGACGGCCTCATCGATCTCCATCGTCAGCACTTCGCCAATATTCTTGCCACGCCAGGTCACAGCCAGCGTTTCGGGATTGAACCGCTGCCCATGGCAGACGTCGCACGGCACCTTCACGTCAGGCAGGAAGCTCATGCCGATCGTGCGCACGCCCTGCCCCTCACAGGCCGGGCAACGCCCTTCGCCCGTGTTGAACGAGAAGCGCGACGCGCTGTAGCCGCGTGCCTTGGCCTCCAGCGTCTCCGCGAACATCTTGCGGATGGCGTCCCACACGCCGATATAGGTGGCCGGGCACGAGCGCGGCGTCTTGCCAATCGGCGTCTGGTCGACTTCCAGCACGCGGTCGATAGCCTCCCAGCCGGTGATCGACTCGCAGCCATGCCATGCGTGCTCAACGCTGAGCGATTTCGTGGCGGTCGGCTTGCCCGCCTTCTCGGCCACCGCCCGTGCGCGGCGCGTGGCCGGCGACGACATCACCGAGCGGCCGACGGCGTCGAGCAGGTTCGTCATCAGTACGTCGCGTGCGAGCGTGGACTTGCCCGAGCCGGACACCCCGGTAATGGCCACCAGCCGCGTCAGCGGAATCCGCGCCGTGACATCGCGCAGATTGTGCAGATGGGCGCCGTGGACGGTCAGCCATTGCTGCGGCTCGGCTTCCTTGCCGGCGCGTGCCGGCCTCACCTGACGCCGCGGCTGCAGCGGGTGAGTCATCGGGTGGGCCAGGAAACGGCCCGTGGTGGATTCCCGGGCCGCGGCCAGCGCTTCCACGCCACCCTGCGCCACCAGGCTCCCGCCGCGTTTGCCCGCACCGGGACCAATGTCGATGATGTGGTCGGCGCGGCGGATCGTGTCTTCGTCGTGCTCCACCACCACCAGCGTGTTGCCCTTGTCGCCGAGCTTGCGCAGCGCATCGAGCAGGATCTGGTTGTCGCGCGGATGCAGGCCGATGGTCGGTTCGTCCAGCACATAGCAGACGCCCTGCAGGTTGCTGCCAAGCTGCGCGGCCAGACGGATACGCTGGGCCTCGCCGCCGGACAGGCTCGGCGCGGCGCGGTCCAGGCTCAGGTAGCCCAGGCCGACTTCCTCCAGGAACTGCAGGCGGCTGGCGATCTCGGACACCACGTCGCGTGCGATCTCGGCTTCGCGGCCTTTCAGCGTCAGGCCATCCACCCAGCGGCGTGTATCGGACACCGTCCATTGGGCGACATCGGTGATGGCATTCGTATCGAACGTGACCGCGCGCGCCACCGGATTGAGACGCGTGCCCGCGCAATCCGGGCACGGCGTATCGCCCACGCCTTCCGGTTCCTGCTCCTCCGACGGCAGGCTCTGCTCGCGGCCGCGATCGTCGCCGCCGAGTACGGTGTCGTCGAATGCGGCGCGTTGCTCGCGAGTCAGGGCCAGCCCGGTGCCGACGCAGGTATTGCACCAGCCGTGCTTGCTGTTGTACGAGAACATGCGCGGATCGAGCTCGGGGTAGCTCGTGCCGCAGACCGGGCAGGCGCGCTTGGTCGAGAACACCTTGGTTTGCCCGACGTGTCCCGTGCGCTGGCCGTCCTGCATGGCGTCATGCAGCCCATCCAGCGGCGCCAGCAGGTGCATCACGCCCTTGCCGAGTTCTAGCGTTCGCTCAAGCAATGCCCGCAGTTCCGCTTCGTTGTCTGGCGATACCACGATATCGCCGACGGGCAGCTCGATCGTGTGTTCGCGGAAGCGGTCCAGGCGCGGCCACGGATCGACAGGCAGGAACTCGCCATCGACGCGCAGGTGCGTGTTGCCGCGCGCCTTTGCCCACTTGGCCAGATCTGTATAGACGCCCTTGCGGTTGACCACCAGCGGCGCCAGCATGCCCACGTGCTCGCCGCGGTGATCGCGCAGCAACTGGGCCACGATCGATGCGGGGCTCTGCGACGTCACGGGCGCGCCGTCATGGACACAATGCTGGATACCGAGCTTGACGTACAGCAGGCGCAGGAAATGCCAGACCTCGGACGTGGTGGCCACGGTACTCTTGCGGCCGCCACGCGACAGCCGCTGCTCGATTGCCACGGTTGGCGGGATGCCGTACACGGCATCCACCTCGGGCCGCCCTGCCGGCTGCACGATCGAGCGCGCGTAGGCGTTGAGCGACTCCAGATAGCGGCGCTGTCCCTCGTGGAACAGGATGTCGAACGCGAGCGTCGATTTGCCCGAGCCCGACACGCCCGTAATGACGTTGAACTTGCCGTGGGGAATATCGACGTCGAGCGACTTGAGGTTGTGTTCGTGCGCGTTGACAATGCGTACGACATTCTCGCCTTCCACGGCGCGGCGCGCCCTCGCCGCTTGTACCGCGGCCTGCAGCGGCAGGCCGTGTGCGGCAGTCTCGGCGCGTTCGGCGGCCAGCGTGCCGGCTTCCCCGAGTGCCGCGTCATAGTGGATCAGCGCCTGGCCCGTGTGCGATTCGGCACAGGCCCTGACTTGCGCAGGCGTACCGGCGCAGACCACCTGGCCACCGGCATCGCCGCCTTCAGGGCCAAGATCGACGATCCAGTCGGCAGCACGGATCACGTCGAGGTTATGTTCGATCACGATCAGCGAATGGCCACCATCGAGCAGCTTGCCGAACGCACGCATGAGCTTGGCGATATCGTCGAAATGCAGGCCGGTGGTCGGCTCGTCAAACATGAACAGCCGTTTGGGCAGCACCACGGCCTTGCGGTTCTTCACTGGCTGGGCCTGCGCGGCCTCGGCAAGGAATCCGGCCAGCTTGAGGCGCTGCGCCTCGCCGCCGGAAAGCGTGGGCACGGGCTGGCCGAGCTTGACGTACTCCAGGCCGACGTCGGCGATAGGCGCCAGAACGCGCAGCACGGCGGGGTCGCTTTCAAACAGCGCGGTGGCCTCGTTGACAGTAAGTTCGAGCACATCGGCCACGCTCAATGCACGCGGCGCCTGGCCGCGCGCGGTGCGCTCGATCTTGACCTCGAGCACTTCGGCGCGATAGCGCGTGCCGTCGCAATCGGGGCAACGCAGGTAGACGTCCGACAGGAACTGCATCTCCACGTGCTCGAACCCCGAACCGCCGCAGGTCGGGCAGCGGCCATCGCCGGAGTTGAAACTGAACGTGCCTGCCGTGTAACCGCGTTGCAGCGCCAGCGGAGCCTTGGCAAACAGCTTGCGGATTTCATCGAACGCCCCGACGTAGCTGGCCGGGTTCGAACGAGCGGTCTTGCCAATCGGTGACTGGTCGACGAACACGACGTCGTCAACCTGCCCGGCGCCAACCAGATCACGGTAGGCGCCCGGCGATTCGGTGGCCTTGCCGAAATGGCGTGCCATTGCCGGGTGCAGCACATCCTGCAGCAGCGTCGACTTGCCCGAGCCAGAGACGCCGGTCACGCATACCAGGCGATTGAGCGGAATCTCGACGTTGACGTCCTTGAGGTTGTGCTCGCTGGCGCCTTCCAGCACCAGCCTCGGGGTATCGGCGTCGACCGCGCGCGTTTTCCAGTCCGACGAATCGGTCACGCGGCGGCGCCCACCAAGGTAGTCGCCGGTCAGCGTCGGTGTCTTGCGAATGTTCTCGGGGGTGCCGTCGAAGATGATCGACCCGCCGCGCTCGCCCGGCCCCGGCCCCATGTCGATCAGGCGGTCTGCGGCCAGCATCACGGATGGGTCATGCTCCACCACCACCAGCGTGTTGCCAGCGTCGCGCAGGCGATGCATGGCTTCCACGATCCGGTTCAGGTCGCGTGGATGCAGGCCGATGCTTGGCTCGTCCAGTACGAATAACGTATTGACCAGCGACGTGCCAAGCGCGGTGGTCAGGTTGATCCGCTGCACCTCCCCGCCCGAAAGCGTGCGGCTCTGGCGGTCAAGCGTGAGATAGCCCAGGCCAACGTCGCACAGGTACTTGAGCCGTGTGCGGACCTCGGCAAGCAGCAGCTTGAGCGCGTCATCAAGCAAGGCCGAAGGCAGCGTCAGGTCGTCGAAGAAGCGGCGGATGCGTGCAATCGGCATCAGCATCAGGTCGTGCACGGTCAGCCCGGGCAGCGATTCAAGCTGTGTGCGATCCCAGTCCACGCCACGTGGCAGAAAGCGATCTGCCTGCGGCAACACGGCATTGGCGTTGTCGGCACTGCCCAGGCGCCACAGCAGCGCCTCGGTCTTGAGGCGGGCGCCGCCGCAGGTTTCGCACGGGGTGTAGCTGCGGTACTTCGACAGCAACACCCGGATATGCATCTTGTAGGCCTTCGACTCCAGGTAGTTGAAGAACCGCATCACGCCGTACCACTGCTTGTTCCACTGGCCGTTCCAGTCCGGCGAGCCGTGGATCACCCAGTGCTGCTCGGCCTCGCTGAGCTGGTTCCACGGCAGGTCGCGCGGAATGCCGGCCTTTGCGGCGTAACGCATCAGGTCGTCCTGGCATTCCTTCCACGCCGGGGTCTGCATTGGCTTGATCGCCCCATCGCGCAACGATTTGCGGACGTCGGGGATCACCAGCCCGAGATCGACGCCGATCACGCGCCCGAAGCCGCGGCACGCATCGCACGCGCCGTAGGCGGAATTGAACGAGAACATCGCCGGTTGCGGATCGGCATAGCGGATATCGCTTTCCGGGCTGTGCAGGCCGGTGGAGAACTTCCAGACCGGGCCCTCGCCATCGTCGGTCACCACATGCACGCTCACGCGGCCACTGCCACGCTTCAGCGATGCCTCGATGGCCTCTACCGCGCGGGCTTTCTCGACGTTACCAATGCGGAAGCGGTCAGCCACCACGTCAAGCATCTTGCGGTTGCCGGTGGGCGATTCCACCAGGCGCTGCCCATGCACGCGCGTATAGCCGCTGACGGATAGCCATTGCGTGACTTCATCCTCGGTGGCCGATTCGGGTAATTCGACGGGGAAAGTCAGCACCAGGCGGGCATCGGCGAACGGCTGGCCGGCGCCGGTGCGGGCCACCAGTTCGGCGTAGATCGTCTCCGGCGAGTCATGCCGCACGGGCAGCGCGGTCTGCCGGTCGAATAGTTCCGACGCACGCGCGAACAGCAGTTTCAGGTGATCGTTGAGTTCGGTCATCGTGCCGACCGTGGATCGCGAGCTTCGCACCGGGTTGGTCTGGTCGATCGCGATTGCCGGCGGAACGCCGTCGACCTTGTCCACCTGCGGACGGTCCATGCGGTCCAGGAACTGCCGCGCATAGGCGCTGAACGTTTCGACGTAGCGGCGCTGGCCCTCGGCGTAGAGCGTGTCGAACACGAGGCTCGATTTCCCCGAGCCAGAAGGGCCGGTCACTACGGTCATCTGGCCCGTTTGGAGGTCGAGATCGACATTCTTGAGATTGTGCTGACGGGCGCCGCGAATGCGGATTAGGCCATGGTCTGACAATTTAGTCCCTCAAATCAATGAGTTATGCTCGATTCGCACGCGTCTTGCGCGGTGCCGATGCGCCATCATGCCCTATTCGGGATCCAACGCGTCCAGTGGGGTCTTGCACGGAGCCTGGGGTCGGCAGTGTCGGCTAAGGCGTCACTATACTGTATAAACGTACAGT
>NZ_ALOU01000021.1 GCF_000292345.1 Cupriavidus sp. BIS7 | reverse complement strand
AGCGGTTCTGGCCAGGCGCGGGGGCGCAGACAGTACAGGTAGTACGGCAAGACCCCGCAACGACGCCAGAATCATTCTGAAACGGCCTCTCAGTGCGCCAGCGCGGCGATCTTCGACAACAGTTCCTCGCTGTCCACCGGCTTGACGATGTAGTCGGAAGCGCCCTGGCGGATGCCCCAGATGCGGTCGGTTTCCAGACCCTTGCTGGTGCACATGATCACGGGGATGTCCTTGAAGCGGTCGTCGCGCTTGATCGCACGGGTGGCCTGGTAGCCGTTCTGGCCCGGCATCACCACGTCCATCAGGATCAGGTCGAAGGCCTCCGCCTCGAGCCGGGCCATGGCCTGGTCACTGTTGCCGGCCACGGAAACCTTGAAGCCCTTCTTGCCGAGCAGGTCGGACATGAACAGGGCTTCGGTGGGCGAATCGTCGACGATAAGGATTTTGCTGATGGTCATTGTTTCATTCCTGGGGTGCTTCGGGCGGTCAACGTCAGGCCGCCACGGCCGCGCCCTCCTCAGCCACGCAGCCGGCCATGCAGGCCTCTACGGCCTGCAGCAGGGCTTCGCGGGAAAAGGGCTTGGCTAGATGGTTATGGGCGCCGACGAGCTTGCCGCGCGAACGGTCGAACACGCCGTCACGGGACGACAGCATGATCACGGGAATCGCGTGGAAGCGCGGGCTTTTCTTGATGAGGGAACAGGTCTGGTAGCCGTCCAGACGCGGCATCAGGATGTCGCAGAAGATGACGTCCGGGCGCAGGTCGCCGACTTTGGCGAGCGCCTCGAAGCCATCCTCGGCGAGCATGACCTGGTAGCCTGCCTGCGTCAGGAAGATTTCCGCCGTGCGGCGGATCGTGCTGGAGTCGTCGATGACAAGGATCTTCCCCGGCACCTTGCGGCCGGACGCCACGGATGCCTCACCGGCACCGGCGGCACCGGCGGCACCGGCGGCACCGGCAGCGTTGACCCCATCGACAGACTTGTTGTCTTGTTCTGTTTGAGTGACCCGCATGTTGTTCCCGCGACCGGCTGCCTGCAATGACTGCAACCGCCGGCATTCACTTGAGAACTCCCGCTCGGCATCGCACATGGCGTGCCAGCGGCCCCCGATTTTCCATTTCCCAAAAATCCCGGCTACCCGACCGGTGCGGCGGCGCGTTTTGGCTCGCGCCTGCCAGTTAGTATTCTTGTGTTCTTGTTTCCGCGATTCCCGCGTGCGGCCTGACAAGCCGGACCGAGGCGCAGTTTTGCCGCAGAGTGTGACAATTCATGGTTGGGCCGTCAATCCGGGCAAGACGGTGCGGCCCGCCGATCTGTCTCTTTCCCGCGACGGCTCGCCGGGAGACGCCTTCAAACGATCCCCGCGCGAAGCCCGCACGATGCAGGCGCCGTTTCCGGAATTCCGAAAGACGGCGTCAGATCGCCACCATCTCGAAATCTTCCTTGCGCGCGCCGCATTCCGGGCAGGTCCAGTTGATGGGCACGTCTTCCCATTTGGTACCCGGAGCGATGCCGTCTTCCGGCGCGCCGGCGGCCTCGTCGTAAATCCAGCCGCAGATCAGGCACATCCAAGTCTTGTATTCCATATTCAGGCTCTTGCCACTCTCCATTAAAATCCAGCGCAGATGGTACCGAATCAGCGCCGATGACGCCACCCATGGCCCGGCGCGATCGTGCCAATTTCGTCGCGTTCGCGCATGTTAGCGTGCAGATACTGTTTGAACGGCGCGCTTTTCCTCCGCTTTGCCCGATTTTTGGGCAATCGGGGCGACGCAGCCCCCGGCCGGACGCATGCCATTGCTCCTGAATCCTTTTCAGCCAGATTCCCATGTCCCATAACCAGCAGCTTTTCGACCGCGCCCAGCAAACCATTCCCGGCGGCGTCAATTCGCCCGTGCGCGCGTTCCGCTCCGTGGGCGGCACCCCGCGCTTCATCACCCGCGCCGAAGGCGCGTACATGTGGGACGCCGATGGCCAGCGCTATATCGACTACATCGGTTCCTGGGGGCCGATGATCGTCGGCCACGCCCATCCGGACGTGGTGCGCGCCGTCCAGGAAACCGCCGCCCACAGCTTCTCGTTCGGCGCGCCGACCGAGGCCGAGATCGAGATGGCGGAGGAAATCTGCAAGCTCGTGCCGTCGATCGAGCAGGTGCGCCTGGTGTCGTCGGGCACGGAAGCCACCATGAGCGCGCTGCGCCTGGCGCGCGGCTTCACGGGCCGCGACCTGATCATCAAGTTCGAAGGCTGCTACCACGGCCACGCCGACAGCCTGCTGGTCAAGGCCGGCTCTGGCCTGCTGACGTTTGCCGACACCACGCAGAACGCGCCGTCTTCGGCGGGCGTGCCGGCTGACGTGACGCGGCACACGATGGTGCTCGAGTACAACAACGTCACCCAGTTGGAGGAAGCATTCGCGCGCCACAAGGGCGAGATTGCGGCCGTCATCGTCGAGCCCGTGGCCGGCAACATGAACCTGGTGCGCGCCAGCGAGGCCTTCCTGACGGCGATGCGCAACCTGTGCAGCGAACACGGCAGCGTGCTGATCTTCGACGAAGTAATGACGGGCTTCCGCGTGGCCCTGGGCGGCGCGCAGGCGCACTACGGCATCAAGCCGGACATGACCTGCCTGGGCAAGGTGATCGGCGGCGGCATGCCGGCCGCGGCGTTCGGCGGCCGGCGCGACATCATGGCCAAGCTGGCGCCGCTGGGCGGCGTCTACCAGGCGGGCACGCTGTCGGGCAACCCGCTGGCGGTAGCCGCGGGCCTGACCACGCTGCGCCTGATCCAGGCCCCGGGCTTCTACGACCGCCTGGCCGTGCAGACACGCAAGCTGGCCGATGGCCTGACCGCCGCCGCCCGTGCCGCCGGCGTGCCGTTCTGCGCCGATGCGATCGGCGGGATGTTCGGCCTCTACTTCACGAACGACGTCCCCGCCAGCTTCGCCGAGGTGACCAAGGCCGATGTGGGCCGCTTCAACCGCTTCTTCCACGCGATGCTGGCCGAAGGCGTCTACCTGGCGCCATCGGCCTTCGAAGCTGGCTTCGTTTCGGCGAAGCATGACGATGCGATCATCGACACCACCGTAGCGGCCGCAGCCAAGGCGTTCAAGGCGGGTTGACGCCGGCCCTCTCCCCAACCCCTCTCCCGCCATGCGGGAGAGGGGAGCAAACCAGCGGCGTCAGCAAGGAATCGCATCGAGCATCGCCGCGAGCCGGTCCACCAGTTCCGGCGATGCCGAAGTCATCGGTGCGCGCAACTCATCGCGCATCCATCCATGCCGCGCCAGCAGCGCCTTGACCGGGCCCGGATTGGGCTCGGCGAACAGCGCCTGAATCAGCGGCATCAATGCGTTGAACAGGCCGCGCGCCTCGTCAAGCCGTCCTGCCGAGACGGCGCGCCAGATCGCCACGAACAACTCGGGCCGCAAGTGTGCCGACGCGGTGATCGCGCCCTGCCCGCCCAGCGCCAGCGTGCCGAGAAGCTGGTGATCCTCGCCCGCCAGTACCGCCAGTTGGCCATCGGCGATCAGCGCCTGCGTAGTCAGCGCGTTGCCGCCGCAATCCTTGATGGCGACGATATTGTCGTGGTCAGCCAATGCGCGCAGCGTTTCCAGCGTCAGCGTGGCGCCCGTCCGGTACGGAATGTCGTACAGCGCGAGCGGCGCCCGTGACGCATCGGCCAGGCGCCTGAAGTAATCGAGCAGTCCATCCTGCGACGGCCGGATGTAATACGGCGCCGGCGCCAGCACGCCCGAGAGCGGGCGTTCGCCGAGACGGCCGAGCCGCGCCAGCACGTGGCCAAGGTGGTTGCCGGCCAAACCCATCATCACCGGCAGGCCTGCGGCGGCGTCCAGCACTGTGTCGAGCACGGCCAGTTGTTCGGCCTCGCCCAGCGCGGCCGCTTCACCGGTGCTGCCGCACACGACGAGACCCGACAGGCCGCTTTGCCGGTAATGGACGACCATGCGCCGCAATGCGGCAAGATCGACATCGCCGTGGCGAAACGGGGTGACCAGCGGCAGCCAGATGCCGCGAAAGAGAGACGAGGATTGCGTGTTCTGCATGTAATGACTCCGGATCGACCGATTCGGAAACCGTCATGCGCGACGCAGCAGAACACGGGGGATTAGACAGGGGCGGTGCGCCCCTTCAACCGGGTACTGTTCCGTCGCCCATCTGACGGAACAGCGCGCTCCGGTCAGACGAGCGACTGTTTTTTGGCTTTTGCGCGCGCGGCCATGCCCGACGTGCCCGGGGCGGGCGCGATGGTGGTCGGGAGGTGGCTGGTTTGGCGCGGCATCGCGACAATCTAGCGGGCAATGGCTGGCGTGGTCAAGACCTTGAGGCGCCGGCCCTCTCCCCCAACCCCTCTCCCGCCTTGCGGGAGAGGGGAGAAAACCTGGGGCATGGCAAACGCTGCGCTACACTTCGAAGTTGCCGAATCCTGACATTTCCCGGAGCCCCTGATGCGCGCTGCACTCTCTCCTGCCCTGTTCCGCTGGCTGGCGATCGCCATGCTGGCGAGCCTGCTTTCCGCCTGCGGCTATAACGACTTCCAGGCCAAGGACGAGGCCGTCAAGGCCGCCTGGGGCGAGGTCATCAACCAGTACCAGCGCCGCGCCGATCTGATCCCGAACCTGGTCAACACGGTCAAGGGCTACGCAACCCACGAGCGTGAAACGCTCGAGGCCGTCACCAAGGCGCGCGCCGAGGCCACCAGCATCAAGGTCACGCCGGAGACACTCAACGATCCGGAAGCGTTCGCACGCTTCCAGCAGGCCCAGGGACAGCTGACCAGCGCGCTGTCGCGCCTGCTGGCTGTCTCCGAGAACTATCCGCAGTTGAAGGCGGACGCCTCGTTCCGGGACCTGCAGTCGCAACTCGAAGGCACGGAGAACCGCATCACGGTGGCGCGTCAGCGCTATATCGCCGCGGTGCAGGACTACAATGTTCTGGCACGCAGCTTCCCGACCAACATCACGGCGATGATCTTCAAGTACCCGGTCAAGCCGTCGTTCACCGTGGAAAACGAGAAGGCCATCTCCACGCCGCCCACCGTCAAGTTCTGATACCGCAATCGTCATGATGCGCAAGGTCGTCGCCCTCTGGTTCCTCGCACTCGCGCTGGCACTGCCGGCATGGGCAGCCGACGGCTTTGTCGCAGTGCCGGCGCTCACGCAGCGCGTGACCGACCTGACCGGCACGCTCAGTGCCGACCAGCGCAACTCGCTGGAAAACGTGCTGGCCGAATACGAGCAGCAGCGCGGCAGCCAGATCTTCGTGCTGATGGTGCCAACCACCGCCCCCGAAACGATCGACCAGTACAGCATCCGCGTGGCCGAAGCGTGGCGCGCGGGCCGCAAGGGCGTTGACGACGGCGTGATCGTGCTGGTCGCCAAGAACAACCCGCCGGGCCTGCGCAGGATGCGCATCGAGGTCGGGCGCGGTGTACAGGGGTCGCTGACTGACGCGATGTCCAACCGCGTTCTGCAGGACGTGATGGCGCCCCACTTCCGCCAGAACGATTTCTACGGCGGACTGGCCGCTGGCATCTCCGCCATCCAGGCACTGATCGACAAGGAAGGCCTTGCGGCGCCCGACCGAAACGCGCGCCAGAGTCCTGCGGAGAACGCGGCGGACTGGCTGCCGGTGCTGTTTCCGCTGGCGATCATCCTGTTCTTCTTCCTGTCCGCGATCTTCCGCAGCAGCCGCGCGCCCCATGTCGTGACCAGCCGGCGCGGCTGGCCCACGGGCACGGCCGGCGGGCTTGGCGGCATAACGGGCTACGAGATCGGCCGCCATTGGGGTGGTGGTGGCGGTGGCTTCGGCGGCGGGGATTCCGGCGGCGGCTTCAGTGGAGGCGGAGGCGGCGGCTTCGATGGCGGCGGCGCGTCCGGCAACTGGTAACGGAACAGCACGATGCACAAGGCAAAGACTCCGCACCCACCGCTGCATCAATCGCTGAAGCGCGCGCTGCGCCATATCGGCTCGGGACCCCGCGCGGCAGAGAAAGCATTTCCCGAAGAGGCGCGGCATCGGCTCCAGGTGGCCGTGCACACGGGCGAACAGCATCATCGCGGCGAAGTGCGCGTGGTCATCGAAGCAAGCATGCCGCTGGGCCAGGCCTGGCGCGGCGTTACGCCACGCGCGCGCGCCCGCGGACTGTTCGGCGCGTTCGAGGTGTGGAACACCGAGGACCATACCGGCGTGCTGCTGTATATCAACCTGGCCGATCACGCCGTGGAACTGCTGGCGGACCGCGGCATCGATGCGCGCGTCAATCCCACCGCATGGCGCGACATCTGCGATCGCCTGGCCCAAGGGCTTGCGCGCGGCGTGTCGGTAGAACCTGTGCTCGAAGCTGTCGCGCAAATCCACGTGCTGCTGACCGAGCACTTCCCCGCTGACGGCGGCTACAAGCCCAACGAACTCGACGACCGGCCGATCATTCTGTAAGAAACGGCTTCAGCATGAGTTCCAGGCGGCCGCTCAAGGGTGCTTTTCCAGCAGGTACCAGATCGCCGCAAGCACCTGGATTACCACCAGCCCGGCCCAGACGATCAAATGTGCCGCTACCGGATAGTGGCCACCGGCCAGCGGGAAGAAATCGAGCACGAAGCCGATGCCCACCTGGAACACGAACGTGGCCAGGAAAACCGTCAGCGTCATCGCCGTGGTGGCCCGGCCGATCAGCGCATCCGGGAAGCGGCGCGCCAGCAGCGCGTAGGTCAGGATGCCGCTGGACCCGAACACGCCATACGCGCCCCACAGCAGCCCGAGCGGCACGAACGGCAGCCGCGCCATCAGCAACAGCTGGATCACGATGAAGCCGATCATGCCGAACCCGGCAAACGCGTAGAGGCTGATGCCGCGATGTTCCAGATGACGCGCGGCCCAGCCGGCGCCAACACAGCCAGCCATCATCGCAAAGCCGATCACCGATACCAGCCGTGCGCTCTCGCCAGCCGCCAGCCCCTGCACATCACGCATGAACGCGGTGACCCACAGCGTCTGTACCGCCAGGAAAATGCCCTGGTTCAGCAGCGTCAGCGGCACCACGCGCCAGAAGCGCTCGCTGCTCAGGATCTGCCGCGTGCCGCGCATCTGCTCCGCAAAGCTTTCCTTGCCCGCGCGCTTCACGTCGGGCACGCCAAACCACAGCAGCACGGCCATGCCGAACGAGATGGCGGCCATGCCCGCGCTGATGGTGCGCCAGTCGGTCAGCGATAGCAGCCACGACAGCGGCGCCCCCACCACCACGGCACCAAGACCGCCAATAGCCATGACCAGCCCGTTCAGCAGCGGCATGCGCGACAGCGGAAACCACATCGACAACGCCTGGATCGCGGCACCCAGACAGACCGATACGCCAACGCCGATCATCGCGCGTCCGGCGGCCAGCCCCAGCATCCCCGGTGCCCGGGCAAACACCAGCGAGCCGGCCACGGCCAGCATCAGCAGCACGGCCTCGGTCCGGCGCGGGCCGAATCGGTCGAGCAGGATGCCGGCCGGCAACTGCGCGCAGGCGAATCCCAGGAAGTAAAAGCTCGTGAGCAGGCCCAGGTCACCCGCCGTGAGCCCCAGCTCACGCGTCAGGTACGGCGCAAAGCCGAGGTTGACGCCGCGGAACACGTACGAGACCAGGAAGCCAAGCGAGAAGAAGGCCAGCACGCGCCAGCGCGCACCCGCGCCATGCCTGGGCTGGGACGCCGCATTGGTCGCGGAATTGGTAGTCGATGCAGTCATGCCCTGCATTGTCGTCACCGGCGTGGTGCAAGACCAGCAAAAGATACCTGCGGCAATTGTGAGTAGAATTTGACGACCATGTCTGTTTCGCGCCCCCCACATCTACCCCCGCTCCAGGCGTTGCGCGCGCTGGAAGCCGCCACGCGCCACCGCAGCTTCACGCGTGCGGCGGAGGAACTGGCCCTGACGCACAGCGCCATCAGCCACCACATCCGCGGGCTGGAGGACAACGTCGGCACCAAGCTGTTCCAGCGCACCGGGCTCACCATGACCCCGACCAGCGCCGGCATGCGGCTTGCCGAGCAGGTGCGTGGTGCACTGGACCAGATCGAATCGGCCATGCGCGAAGCCAGCAATGTGGCTGGCCCGCCGGTCGTGCGGCTGCAGGTCAGCGTGATGGCCGACCTGGCCAACGCCTGGCTGATCCGGCGCCTGCCCAGCCTGCACGCCCAGGCGCCGGAACTGGACCTGCACCTGCGGCTGCACGCCGAGATCACGCCGCCCGACCCCTACGCCGTGGACGTCGGCATCTGGCACCAGCGCGTGGACCTGCCCGGCTTTGAATGCCACAACCTCATCGAGGACCACGTAATCGCTGTGGCCAGCCCTTCGTTGCTGGCGCAGTACCCGGGATTCACGGTGGCAGATCTGCCGAAGCTGCCGATGCTGCGTTTTGCGCTGCGCCCATGGCGTGACTGGCTGCTGCTGGCCGGCCTGCCGCCCGACGAACCGGAGCGCGGGCCGATATTCCAGGATGCCGGACTGATGCTGCAGTCGGCCGTGGCCGGCCTGGGCGTGGCCACGGCGCGCGCGCAACTCGCGCACGACTACATCGCCAGCGGTCAGCTCGTGCAGATCGGCACCACGCGCATTCCGTCGAGCCTGCACTACTGGGTCACATGGCGCGAAGGCAATCCGCGCGAGAAGGCGATCCAGCGCTTCCATGCGTGGCTGAAGGAGCAGATTGTCAGCGTTTCGTCGCCGAATGTAATCCAGCCGTGAAACAAGCCGCACGGCTCATCAAAGGTTTGTTTCAGATTTGCAACCATTTGGGACCGGGACTGGCGGATTCGTCTCCTACCCCACCAAACTCATCCTTTCAGGCGAGGGCTGGCCAGCAAAATCGACCAAATGATGGACTGGATACGGCGTTTCCATCATTGCTCGTCCCACCATACCGAGAACGATTTTCACCGCCAGCCGGATATTCCGGCGCACCGGGATACGTGAGAGAACCCGCCTCGCGAAAAGTCCCCTGCCAGGTATCAAAAGAGAGACATTGCTTCTCGTGAAGCGTCTTCAGCAAGAAGATTCCCCAGAATTGCCAAAAGTGGCCCGACAGGACCACCGGTCTGGCTCGTTGCGGGAAAAACATGCAATCACGAGCATATTTGCATGCCACTTATGAGGGGTAGCCCGTAGGTGGATGCAACCCGTCAATCCATCACGATTCCGGGCGTGGTTGCAGCGATGAAACATTTTGTACGCCACCATCCCCCAAACTTTCCTGCATCATCAAGAAAACACTTGTAAATCAAGATCTTGATGAAACCGATAGTTACGTGACTATATTGCCTCCAGAGGGCTGATCCAGGAACGGTTCAGTCCGGCGGGACCGGAACGTTCCCAGGCGATTCGACCCGCATATAAATGATGGACTGACGCCACGGTGTTCAGATCCGGTCCGCATGGTGGTATCTGGCACAACTGCCAGATACCACCATGACGTAAGTTTCCAGGGGTTTGTTGATGTTTGCGGCCTGTTGGGGTAAGCGGTAAATCCGGAAGGCCGGCCGGGAAAAATGCTTGCGGGAAAACGGGAATCGGCGAATCGAACAGCCGGAACCCGGGGGTTGGTCACGACCATGCGCAGCGGTGCAGGTAATCCTTCGCAGCCGCCGCGTTCAGCCAGGCGCATCCGCGCCGGGCGCGTCATGCCTGGTGGACTTGCCCCCAACTATTCACGTTTCCGCCTCCCTCAAGCGCGGTGGTCGAGTTTTTCATGACTCGCACCCACCGAGAGCAGGAAAAAACAAAAAAGCTGGGGGAAATCATGAGTCACTACGTCAACCGCCCGTTGCTGTATGTCTCCATGCACCACGATGCGTCGTTGTGCCGTTACCTGTCGCAGCATGGCTGGAAGATCGTTTTCGCCAACAGCCACGAGGACCTGTCCGCGCTGCCGGCCGACGGGCCATTCTCGGCGGGTCTGCTCGATCTGCAGAGCGGCTTCAGCGACGTCGATCTCGAATTGATGGAGCCGTGGCTGGCAACCCGCCAGATCGGCTGGATCGGCGCGGTCGGGTGCACCGACGAACTGACGGACACCGCGCGCAAATTGCTCGGGTTGTATTTCATCGATTACTACACGGCGCCGTTCGACACGGCAGAGCTGAGCCGGACACTTGGACACGCTGTCGGCATGGCAACACTGCGGCCGGGCCGCGAGCAAGCGGTCGCGGCACCGGTACGCCCGCATGGAATCATCGGCGAATGCAGTGCCATGCAGGCGCTGTACCGCAGCATCGAGAAAGTCTCACGGTGGGACACACCGGTACTGATATCTGGCGAGTCGGGCACCGGCAAGGAGCTTGCCGCACAGGCCATCCATCGCACTTCACGCCGTGCCAACCAGCCGTTCGTCGCGGTCAACTGCGCAGCGATTCCGCCCACATTGCTGATGTCCGAGTTGTTCGGCTACGAGCGTGGTGCCTTCACGGGCGCAACCAAGCGCAAGCCGGGTCGCATCGAGATTGCACAAGGCGGGACGCTGTTCCTGGACGAAATCGGCGACATGCCGCTCGAGAGCCAGACCAGCCTGCTGCGCTTCCTGGAAACGGGACGAATCGAAAGGCTCGGCGGCACCGAATCGGTTCCGGTCGATGTCCGAATCATCTCCGCCACTCACGTGGATCTCGAAGCGGCAGTGGCGTCCGAGCGCTTCCGTGGCGATCTCTTTCACCGGCTGTGCGTACTACGCGTCAAGCAGCCGCCATTGCGCGAACGCGGGTCCGACGTGCTGCTGCTGGCCGAACATATCCTGGAGAGCGTGCGCAAGGACTCGCCCGAGCAAATCCGCGGCTTTTCGCCCATGGCCTTGCGCGCCATCACCACCCATACCTGGCCAGGCAACGTTCGCGAACTGCTCAACCGGATCCGGCTTGCCGCGGCGATGTGCGAGAACGGCGTCATCCAGCCGTCCGACCTCGAACTCGGTGCTCCCGTGGAGAGCAAGCCTCCCACGCTGGCGGCCATTCGCGAAGCGGCCGAGCAGGCTGCAATCGTCGAGGCCCTGCAGCGGCATCACGAGCGTCTTATCGACGTGGCCGCCGAACTCGGCATCTCGCGCGTCACCCTGTTCCGACTGATGCGCGACTACAAGCTGCAGGTACGGAAAGGGAACGTGGGGCTGGTCTGCGTCCAGAACTGACAGCGAGTGCCGACAATCGACGCGGAGTTCGAAAATGTTGCAAGTCCAGTCCCGCTCCCAGGACGCGTCAGCCGAGGCGGCCCGCAACGCGATCTGGCTTCGCGTGCCAGCCCGCGACACATTGGTCCGGCTGTTCCGATTCGGCGTCTCGGGCGTAATCGCCACCGGCATTCACGTGGCGGTGGCCACGCCGTTGATCTACCTGCTGCATGCCTCGCAGGTTGGCGCCAACGGCGTGGCATTCGTTGTCGCCAACATTGCCTCGTACCTGCTCAACACGCTGTGGAGCTTCGGCGCCACGCCCACGCGTGAAAGCTACCTGCGCTTCCTGATCGTTTCGCTGCTGGGGCTGGGCCTGACGCTTGGCATATCGGCTGGCGCGCAGGCACTCGGCTTCGGCTACTGGGCCGGACTCGCCACGATCCTGTCGGTGGTTCCGGTTGTCACATTCGTGCTGCACCGGACGTGGACGTATCGCTGACCGGGCAATCCCTCCTTTCCGACGGGCCTGCAAGGCCCACCTGGCCACATCGAGGAGCGCCTCATGCCAGCCGCCACCGACCTCGCCAAGACGGCTTCACATGACACCGCCACGCCAGCGCACTGGCTCACACCCGGACGCATCTGCCTTTACGCCGCCACCGTGCTCATTCTCGAATGCGTGGTGGTCACGGCGTGGTGGTACAGCCATGCGATCATCGCCAATCCGACCGTCCCCGGAATGGGCTGGGATTTTATTGTGTATTGGTGCGCGTCTGCACTCGCGCAGATCCATGGCGCGCCTGCGGCCTATGACTGGGGCCTGCTGCGCGCGGCAGAGATCCCGTTGCTTCCAACGACCTTTAGCCCGTTTGCCTATCCGCCGACGTTCCTGCTGTTGATCTTCCCGCTTGCCGCGCTGCCATTCGGCCTTGCCATCGTCTTGTTCTCGCTGGCTGGCACTACCCTTTATCTGGGCTATCTGCGCACGCAGCTCAGTGCACTGCACCGTTACTGGTTTATCCCCGCAATCGCTTTCCCGGGCATGTGGACCGCGCTGCTTGCCGGGCAAAACTCGCTGTTCACCGCGACGGCGGCCGGCGGCGCACTATGGCTGATGCGCCGTCATCCTGTAGCGGCAGGCGCCTGCATTGCAGTGCTCTGCGTCAAACCACAGCTTGGCGTGTTGTTTCCGCTGCTGTTGCTTTGCGAGCGCCGCTGGACCGCCATCGCCGCGGCCGCCGGCTTTTCCGCGCTCTTCATTGCCCTGACGACACTCGCTTTCGGCTTCGACATCTATCCCGCATTTTTTCGCAGCATGGCGATGTTCCGCGAAGCGGTGACGGTACATAGTGGCATCCTGCGCGGCGCGCCGACGGTCTTTGGCATCTTGCGCGTAGCTGGCATCAGCATTCCACTGGCCTATGCCGTGCATGCCATCGTGGCAGTGTGCGCGGTTGCCATGTGCGTGTGGCTGTGGTGCGCCAGGCCCCGGCTCGCACTGAGTGCATCGGCATTGGTGGTGGGCACGCTGATCGCGCAACCCTATCTGATTTACTACGATCTGGCGTGGCTGGCCATTCCGTTGGCGCTGCTATGCGCCGATATGGTCCGGTATGGCGGCCATGGATGGGAGCGCCTGTTGCTGTCGATCACATGGCTGCTGCCGGCACAAGCCATGACTCCCCTTCTGATTGACAACGTGCCGCAGTTGACGCCGCTCGTACTGCTCTGCGTCCTTGGCATGATTGTCATGCGTCACCAAACCACGCGAGGCGCCGCCCTGACCTGACCGGACCGGGCGGCGTCTGAACATCGGAACTTCAGAGCCGCTTGCCGCCCGCCGAGATCGGGATGACGCGGCCACCGTTTGCAACCCGGCCTTGCGGACGACGCTCCTGGTAGCGACGCTTGACCAGATAGATCGGCCGCCCCTTCGATTCATCGTAGATGCGGCCGATATACTCGCCGAGCACGCCCAGCCCGATCAGCTGGATGCCGCCGAAGAACAGCAGCAGCGACAGCACTGACGCATAGCCAGGTACGTCGACGCCGAAGATAATCGTCCGCGCCACGATGAAGGTGCCGTAGCAGAACGCAATCATGGCGATGAACGACCCGACGTACGTCCAGCTCCGCAACGGCAACGTACTGAAGCTCGTGATGCCCTCCAGGGCCAGATTCCAGAGCCGCCAGCCGGAGAACTTCGACTCACCGGCGCTGCGCGGTGCCCGCTCGTACTGGACGATCGTCGTACTGAAGCCCACCCAGGCAAACAACCCCTTCATGAAACGATGCCGCTCGGGCAGCTGCTTCAGCGCATTGACCACGGTGCGGTCCATCAGCCTGAAGTCCCCGACGTTCTCCGGGATCTTCAGGTCCGACAACCAGT
Source organism: Cupriavidus sp. BIS7 (assembly GCF_000292345.1). GTDB lineage: Bacteria > Pseudomonadota > Gammaproteobacteria > Burkholderiales > Burkholderiaceae > Cupriavidus. The sequence goes on along the minus strand of NZ_ALOU01000021.1, from coordinate 127,484 downwards.
TGTGCACGCGGTAGTAGGCCGTCGCGGTCACACGCTTCAGGAATGTATCGGTGGCGCGGCTGCCGCGCTGCGCCAATACCACCTCGGCGCCTTCCCGCCATTTCTCGACGAGCGTGGGGATCAGTTCCGGCGGGTCCTGCAGGTCTGCATCAATTGGAATCACGGCATCGCCGAAGGCCTCGTCGATACCTGCGGTCAATGCGGCTTCCTTGCCGAAGTTGCGCGTGAGGTCGATCACGCGGATACGGCGGTCACGCCGCGAGATGTCGACAAGGCGCGCGAGCGTGTCGTCTGCGCTGCCGTCATTGACGCAGACAATCTCGAAGCGCGTCGCCGGCACCGATTCCAGGATCGGCACCACACGTGCAAAGAACGCCTGCAGCGCGGCGCCCTCGTTGTAGAACGGCACCACCAGCGACAGAAGCTGGTTTTCGTCATAGTCGGCCATGATCTCTTTCCTCCCGGCACGCGTTGCCGCGCGCTCCGTCATCAGGCATCAGACGATGCCTTGCCCATCCTTTCCATCCGAATTCGCCACACGCCAAGCGCCAATGCCAGCATCATGCCGATTGGCAGCGGCTGGAACCCGATCCCGGCGCCGGTAACGCTGGTCCACAGCGGCATCAGCCACAGCAGCACCAACAGTTCCCGTTCGCCTCGCAGCCAGCCGGCACGATGGCCGTGTACGCCAAGCCAGGCGATCACCAGTCCGAGAAACACGAGGTCGTAGTCATACAGGTAGGCCGGCACCAGCAAGCTGGCCGCGACAAGCACAGCGGCACGCAGCGAGAAGCTGCAGGACCGTGACCATGCGTAGATCACCGATGCCAGCGCGGCCACCGCCACCATGGCGTGCATCGCATAAGGCAACACCACGCCACCCGTGAGCAACTTCACGGCGGCAAACACCGTCGGCATGCGCGCCATCAGCGCGTTACCCTGCTCCACCGATTCGCGGACCATGCCCGCATTGCGCAGGAAAGCAAAAAATGGCTCCACGCCGAACACCAGCAGCGATACCGCCATCAGCGCAGCCATCGTCACCAGCATGGCGCCCAGCGCGCGCCAGTCGCGTGCACAGAGCAGGGCCACCGGAAACAACAGCGCGAGGTGAGGCTTCATTGCGACGACGCCCAGCAACACCCCCGCAAGCACGGGACGCGAACGCAGGCATGTCAGCGCGAGCCCGGCGCAGCCAGCCAGCCACAATGCGTTCTGGCCGGTTGCCAGCACCACGGAGATGCCGGGAAACGCAAGCGCCGCCAGACGGGCATCTCGCCATGGCAGCGTGCGCCACAGCGCGCACGCATACCAGACGAAACCCCCGGTCAGAAAAACGAACGTCGACAACCCATAGGGCAGCAGCCCGAACGGCAGCACGAACCACAGCGACGCAGGCGGATAGAGCCAGGGCAGCACCCCTTCGCCGATGGCAAGTCCGGGCACCGCGGACAGTTCCATCTGCCGAAGCGCACCAAAGTCGTAAGGTGCCGCCGCCCCGCTGGACAGCACCAGCTTTGCCGCGCTCCAGAACACGACGAAATCATCGCCCGGCGCAAATACGCCCGGCGTCTTCAGTACGCAGGCGCGAAAGACCCAGATGCCGAAGTACAGCGCCGAGCACAACAGCGACACGCACGAGTAAAGCCGCAACCGCTCGGGATTGAGCCAATGCGCCCGGGAAGCATCGTCCCGTGCCCGGCGTGCGGCGGCCTGAAGCGTCGTCATGTCAGGTTCCCGCTGGCGCCGGCACTGCCGCTGGCGCAGTACGGCTCATGGTCCGACGGACGGCCACGATAACGAGCAATGCCGATACGACTGGACCGATCTGAGGCATGCGCAGCACGGGATTGACGCTTTCGAATGCAGGCAGCAGCCACGCCACCACGAACAGCGCCTGCTCGCGGCCTGACAGGCCATGACGAAGTCCGTCGCCGATCAGACCCGCGACGGCGATCCCCATCCACGTCAGTTCGTAGTGCCGAACATATGGCGTGGCCAGCAAGGCTGCCGCTGCCAGCACGGCGGTGCGTAGCGGCGCCTCGCGCGTGCGGGACCAGACGTAGACAACCGACGCTGCCGCCGCCAGGGCCGCCAGCGCCTGTACGGCATAGGCAGCCGCGGGGTTCAATCCCGCCAGTTGCGCGGCGGCCAGGACCGACGGCATCCCCAACCACCCCGCTGGCGAGCCTTCCACAAGATGCGCCCGCGCCCATGCAACGCTATGCAGGAACGCCGGAATGGTCTCCCATCCGCAAACCGCCACGCTGACGGCCACGAAGATCGCCACTGTCGCCGCGGCACTCGCCAGCGTGCGCATGTGCCGTCCAGCGATCAGCGCCACCGGGATCAGCAGCGCCAACTGAGGCTTGATCGCCAGCAGCCCGATCAGGACGCCGGCGAGCACCGGGCGTCGGTTCAGCAGACATACTGCCGCGCCAACCAGCGAGGCCGTCAGCAACGAATTCTGGCCGAGGATGCAACACGCCAGGACGGCCGGCGAGGCCAGCACGGGCAGCCAGAAGCCGCGCCGCAGCATGGAACTGGCACGCACCAGGCCGCCGATCACACGCAGGTAGGCATAGGCGCCTCCCGCCACGAACAGCAGATAGCTGAAAGCGAGCGGCAACGTTGCCAGTGGCAGCACAACCAGCAGGAATGTTGGCGGATACAGCCACGGCAGCACCATCGTGCTGTCAATGCCGAGCGGCCCGTAGGTCGCCATGACCTCAAGGTGTCTGGCAACGTCGTAGGCGTGCACCGGGCCCTCGCTCAGCGCCAGGTACGACGCGCTCCAGAATACGGCGAAGTCGGCGCCCGGCCGGCTGACATGGCTATCAGTGAAGCCGTGGCTGTGCCAGGCCCAGGTCGCCATCAGCAGAATGAACAGGAACAGCACGGCGGCGCTGTAGACGCGTGCGCGATCCAGATCCAGCCATGCGCGGCCAGCGCCTTGGCCATGTTTTCCCGTATCCAGACGGACAGCTTCCCCATTCATGACTTGCCCCGTTCCCTGTGTTTCTGCAGGTGCCGCGCCGCAGCCCTCTTGGACGTCGGCAGCGCCTGGTCTTGGCTAAGTCTTGTCAGGCGACGGCACTAATGCAAGGCACGCCACGGGCCGGAAAACGGGTTGGCGCCGCGCGGAACGCGATTTCCGCCGCCAACGTTTCGATCCTGAATCACGAGTGGGTCTGCTGCGGAGAACGGCGCCACACAAGCGATTGCGGGCGATGCGCGAAGCCGGCACACGAGCCTGTCCGCAAATCATGAAGTCGCGAACGTTTCCAATCGGAAACGTCGAGCCACGGCCGGACCGGTTCATCCATCGGTCGGGCCAATGCCGGCGCCGTACCGTCACGCATAGCAGGTTGTCATCCACCGGCACGACAAACCCCATCAAGCCGCCACACCTGTCTCATGCATTTGGATGAGCGGGGCACTCGTATAACTTGTGGCGCAGGCAATCCCGTCATCGCGGGACTCATCCCTCTGCGGCCTCATCCAAAATAAATTCCGCGCCAGCGTTTCCAGGCGGCAACGACGAAGGCCCGAAAAGCCGCTTCCCGCCCCCCTCAGCGCGCCCTGCGTATTGCGCACCTTCCCGCAAAGCCTTATGGCACAACGAATTCGGCAAGGCTGGCCCGCGGTTTGCCTATGCCTGGCATGCGGCACCGTCTCTCATGTGTGCCGCAGCTGCCGACGGAGTGTTTGCCGGCAGAAAAAAAGGATTCGGGGAGCCACACCATGCCAGCTATCGGTCAGCTCGTGAGATTGCATCGGACCATCGGTCGCATCGCCTCCGCCCGCAGCGGCGGCAGCGTGCCCTTCCGCTGCATGGCACGCGATGGCCACGCGCAGCATGCGGCGCGGTGCGTTCATGCTTCCGCCGAGCGTCGATTGCAGGCACGCAGCCCGCCCGGCGCCGGTGTCGGAGCTGGCCGATGGGCATTCCATTGCTGCGCTATCTGCGCACCGCCCTGTAGCCGCTTTTCCCGTCTCTGAATTGCAGTTGTCTTCAAGTCGTTTCGAAAGTGCATTTCCCAACCAAAGGAGTCTGCCATGCAACGTCTGACCCAAAACCTGACGCGTTTTGTCCGTGATGAAGACGGCGTCACCGCCATTGAATACGGCCTGATCGCTGCACTGATCGCCGTTGTGATCATTGCCACGGTAAAGATCGTCGGCCAGAACCTCAGCAGCGTATTCAGCTATATCGGCACACAACTGGGCGCCACGCTCTAAAAGGGGCCGCGGCGTGGAGCATTCGCGCGCCACCCACGCCGCGGTACCCCAGTGTCATGCAACACGGGCGCCAAACCAAGGAGAGCACCATGCGCAACTGCATCGTCAGCCTGAACGCCTTCATCCGTGACGAGGACGGCGTCACCGCCATCGAGTATGGCCTGATCGCCGCGTTGATCGCCGTTGTGATCATTGCCACGGTGCAACTCGTGGGAACGAACCTGAGCAGCGTATTCAGCTTTATCGCCGCGGAGCTGGCTTGACGACCGTCCATCCACCACACGACGGCCCAATCGAGGAGAGCACCATGCCCGGCATCAGAACCCTGTGCACAGCCTTCCGACGCGACACGCGCGGCGTGACGTCGATCGAGTACGCGTTGCTGGGAGCCCTGATTGCGATGGTGATTATCGGCGCAGTGAGCGTCCTGGGCAGCAATGTCAAGGCGCTCTACGAACTCATTGCAGCGGAGATGCCCTGATACGGGCCGAGCCAACCCTGAACGAACCGAGTCCGCCATGTCCACCATATCCACCATTCCGACGCTCTCGCCCTACATCGGTCCCATCGTCATCGCGATGGTGCTGACGGCCGCCGCCACGGATCTGCAACGCCGCCGCATTCCGAACTGGCTGACGTTTGGCGCGTGGCTGGTGGCACTGCCTGTGCAGATGACGATTCACGGCCTGGGTGCGGGGAGTTCCGCCTGGGCAATGGGCTGGCTGACCGGCTTCGGCATCTTCCTGCCGCTTTACCTGATGCGTGGCATGGCCGCCGGCGACGTCAAGCTGATGGCCGCCGTGGGGGCATGGCTCGGCGCCGATCTGGCGCTGTGGATTGCCCTTGCCACTTTCGTGATGGGCGGCGCGTGGGCGCTGACCATGGTGCTTCTTTCCGGCAAGGCGCGCCAGCTCGCACGCAACCTTGGCGGCATCGTGCTCACCGGGCAGGGAGGCCCGTCGGTCGGATCGCTGCCGTACGGGGCAGTGATCGCGGCCGGCACGTTGACCATGCTGTTCGCGAGGACGTGACGGACGAATGAATGCCCCCGGGCGTGGCGGACGTCCCGACAAGAAGCAGAAGCAGCAGCAGAAGCAGAAGCGCAGACCAGAACACAAGGGGAACGGCAATGTTAGAGCACCAAGACGCAGGCCAGGCAACACTCCCCGAGGCAGTCGCCTCGATGGTGCGGCACGTCCAGGCCGATCACGGCACGCTGCCCGCCTGGCACGTGCCACCGCGGTCCATCGCCGATACCGGTCTGGAAGTCTCGCTGCTGCTGGGGCTGTTGCTGAAGGCCGCCTACCTGCACCGTAGCGTCTCGCTGACGATCCTGACCGATACGCTCAAGCTGCCCGCCTCGGTCGTCAACGAGATCGCCGCGGTAGCGGTGCGCGAGCGGCTGCTCGAGGTGGCGCATCGCGGCGCCAGCGACATCGACGTTCGATTCCGCCTGACCGACGCCGGTTATGCGCGCGCCGCGGAGACCTCGGCGCGCTGCAGCTATACGGGCGCCGCGCCAGTCACGCTGCAGGCCTACCTTGACGCGGTCCAGCATCACTCGATCCACCACGCGTCCGTCACGAAGGCTGATGTCACGGCCGCGTTCCACAACCTCGTGGTGCCGATCCAGTTGCTCGACGCGATCGGCATGGCGCTGAACACCGCGCGCGCACTGATGATCTACGGCCCGCCGGGCAGCGGCAAGACCTACCTGGCGCAGCGCCTTGGCGCGCTGCTGCCTGGCGCGGTGCCCGTGCCGCATGCGATCACCGTGGCGGGCGAAATCATCCAGATCATGGATCCGCTGGTGCACACGCCGATCGATGAAAGCGAGGCGTCGCTCACGCACCGGTCGATGGACCGCCGCTGGGTCGTCTGTCATCGCCCCGTGGTACTGACCGGCGGCGAACTGACGCTGTCGATGCTGGATCTGCGCTATGACAGCAACACGGGCTTCTATCAGGCACCGCCCCACATGAAGGCCAACAACGGCATCTACATCGTCGATGACCTTGGCCGGCAGATGGTTGGGGTGGATCAGTTGCTGAACCGCTGGATCGTGCCGCTGGATCGCGGTATCGACATGTTCACGTTGCACAGCGGCGTGCGGTTCTCGGTGTCCTTCGACGTATGGCCGGTGTTCTCGACCAACCTTGAGCCCACCCAGCTCAGCGACGATGCCTTCCTGCGCAGGCTCGGCAGCAAACTCTATGTCGGGCCGCTTTCGATCGACGACTATCGCCAGGTCTGCCTGCGCACGGCCGCCGAACTTGGCCTCACGTGTCCGGAGCCCGCATTCGATTTCCTGCTGGAGAGCCTGCATTTTTCCACCGACACGCCTTTGCTCGCCTGCATCCCGCGCGACCTGCTGCGGCTTGTGGCGTCGCACGTTCGATACCACGGCCACACGCCGCACGTCACTGAAGAAGGGCTATGCGACGCCTGGCAGAGCTACTACGGCTTGCGAGGCGCGCCGGATGCCTCGACAACGGATAACGAACACCGCTGGCCAGCCGGCCATCGCGCAGCGGGCTGATCCCGCCCAACCAGGAAGCACGTACACACGTAGGGAGAGTCATCATGAAGAACACGCGAGCAATCCTGATGCTGCTGGTTGCGCTGATCGCCGGCGCGGCGGCGGTGATATCAGCATCCCGCTGGCTGCTGCAGCAGTCGTCCAGTTCGGTCAAGCAGGTGGTGGTGGCCGCGAACGATCTTGATCTCGGCCAGCCGCTCAACGGCAGCCAGCTCAAGCTCGTCAGCTGGCCCACGAGCAGCGTGCCACCGGGCGCATTCGAAGACCCGAAGTCACTGGACGGCCGGGTCGTCCGTACCAGCCTGCAGCGCGGCGAGCCGATTCTCGACGCAAAGCTGGCACCGATCGGCACCAAGGGCGGCCTGTCGGCAGTCATCAACGATGGCAAGCGCGCCATCACGGTTCGCGTCAACGACGTTGTGGGCGTGGCCGGCTTCGCGCTGCCGGGCAACTACGTCGACGTGATCGTCAATACGAACGAGGATTCCAAGAGCACGCAGAACGGCAGCATCTCGAAGATCGTGCTCGAGAAGATCCTGGTGCTGGCCGTGGCGCAGCAGGTCAGCCGTGACGACACGCAGCCGAAGGTGGTCAACGCGGTGACGCTGGAAGTCACGCCCGACCAGGCCGAGAAGCTCGACGTGGCACGCAGCGTCGGCACGCTGTCGCTGGTGCTGCGCAACCAGATGGACGTGGCCGACATCAACACCGGCGGCGCCACCAAGCACACGCTGCTCGGCAAGGGCGAACCGGCCGCACCTGCACCGGCGCCGGCTCCCACGACGCGTACGGTGGTCAAGACCCGCACGATCGTGGCCGCGCCGGCGCGCTCCGGCAATTGCGTCGGCGTTCTGGCAGGAATCCAGGGCAGCCTTGAATGCTTCTGAATGGTAGGTGACACCCGAGACACTCAACGCATTTAGAACCGCTTCACTCTCCGGGGGGAGATCCAAAATGAACCAGAAGACAACCGAAGCAGCACGCGGCACACGCATCATCGTCCTGGCCGCCATTCTCTGCACACCGCTCGCCGCCGCGGCACAGGTCGCCGTCGAGGCCGGCAATGTCGCCAAGGCCACCACGCCGGCCGCCGCGTCGGCTGGGGCCAAGGGCTCCGGGGGCCCGGTGCAGATGACCATCAGCATGACGCCCGTGCCGGCCGCACCCGCTGTGGCCGATGCACGCGGCCCGAACTGCTCCGGTGCGATCCGCAATGAATCGACAGTGATCGTACCGGTAGGCAAGTCGCAGCTGATTCCGTTGCCTGAACCCGTGCGCAACCGCACGCTGGGAAATCCGAACGTCGTGCAGGCCACAATGGTTTCGCCACAGACGCTCTATGTGCTGGGTCGCAGCGTGGGCACCACCAACATGATCGTGCAGGGCCGCAGCGGCGGCTGCAGCATCGTCAACGTGGTGGTCAACGCCGACTCGAACGGACTGCAGACCTCGCTGTCCCAGCTGCTGCCGGGCGAATCGGGGATTCGCGTGATGACCGCCGCGGACAACCTGGTGCTGACCGGTAGCGTCTCCAGTTCCCAGGCCGCCTTGCAGGCCATGGATATCGCCCAGGCCTACGCCAACGCGGCCCAGGGTGAGGGCAACAATGCCAAGAAAGGCGGCGTGCTCAACATGATGTCCGTGGACACCCCGCAACAGGTGATGCTGGAAGTGAAGGTAGCCGAGGTCTCCAAGACGCTGCTGAACCAGCTTGGCTCCGCGGTCAATATCCAGGGCGGGTTCGGTTCGTGGAGCGGTGGGCTGATCACGTCCCTGCTCACTGGTGCGTCGGCGGCCATCTTCGGCAGCAAGGCCAACAACAAGCCATTCAACTTTGCGATCGACGCGCAGAAGAACGACAGCCTGGTAAAGGTCCTTGCCGAACCGAACCTGGTCACCATCAGCGGCCAGGAAGCAAGCTTCCTCGCCGGCGGCAAGATCTACATCCCGGTTGCGCAGAGCAATGTGCTCGGTTCCGCCGCCACGATCACGCTGCAGGAGGAAGAGTTTGGCGTGGGGCTGAAGTTCACGCCGACCGTGCTGGCCAACGGCCGGATCCACCTGAAGGTTTCGCCGGAAGTATCGGAGCTGTCGCCGACTGGCGCCACGGTTAGCGGCGGCACCCTGACCGGCCAGACGATCCTGCCGCTCATCACGACCCGTCGCGCCTCCACCACCGTGCAGATGCGCGATGGCGAGAGCTTCGCGATTGGCGGCCTGCTGCAGGACAGCTCGCGCGGCGCATTGAAGGCGCTGCCTGGCGCCGGCGAAGTCCCGGTCCTTGGCACGCTGTTCCGCAGCACGCAGTTCCAGCAGGACCTGACCGAGCTGGTGTTCATCATCACGCCACGTCTGGTCAAGCCGATGCAGAACAACAACTATCCGCTGCCGACCGACAGCTTCTCCACGCCGAACGAAGGGGAGCTCTACTTCATGGGGAACATGGAAGGTCGCGGCAAGCCGATGCAGCAACCCGCGCCAGCGCCTTCGCAACCTGCCGCTCCGGCGACGGCACCGGCTCCCGTGCCTTCGGCACCGCGTAGCGAAGTCAGCCCCACGTCGGTCCCGGCAGCTCCGGTTGGCAAGCTCCTGGACGAGCCGGCGCCGTCGGCACCCGCGGTTTCGCCTGCGCCCGTGGCGACTGCGGGGCCGCGGCCGCCCCAGGTGCCCGTGCCTGACATCGCGACCACCACATCGGTCGAGGACAACAGCATGCGCGTCGCGCGTATCGAAGCAACCGCCGCCCGCCTGGCCCAGGCGCGAGCCGCGGCCGCAGCCAGCCCCAGCACTTCTGGCAGCAACTGAACCGCCGCGCCACAAGGAGAACGACCATGAACAAGACACTGAAGCTTTCGCGCGGCGCCGCCGCCCTGGCACTTGTCTCGCTGTCCTGCCTCGGGCTGTCGGCCTGCATGACCACCACCCCCACCTGGGACCAGCATAGGGGCGAGGCACTCGCCACGGTCATGCAATTGCAGATCATCAACCCCGATGCGCCGGCCGGACTGCCCACCGTCGATGGCACCGACGGCAAGACCGCGGTGGCCGCCATGAGGAACTTCGACCGCTCGCTGATCCGGGTCCAGAACGGCGGGGGTAACGGCGGCGGCTTCGCCATCGACTTCGGTGCCGGCGGCGGATATGGCGGTGTCGGCATGGGCGGTGGCAGCCAGCGCTAAGCACGCCGAGGGGAGCACCATCATGTCCAGAATCGGGTCTCGCGGCATGTCGCTACCTCGCATTCATGCGAGGCAGCGCGGCGCCGTCGCCATCATCGTCGCCCTGATGATCGTGGTGCTGGTCGGATTCATCGGCCTGGCACTCGATCTGGGCAAGCTGTACGTGAGCAAGAGCGAGTTGCAGAACCGGGCGGATTCGTGCGCGCTGGCCGCGGCACGCGATCTGACCGGTGCAACGCCGCTCAGCGTGTCGGAAGCGGCAGGCTATACATCTGGGGCGCGCAATCTGGTGCTGTTCCAGGGCAACCTGGGACAACTACCGGGCGGCGCATCCACCGAGACCGTGACATACAGCGATTCGCTGTCGGACCCCTTCCTGGACAAGGGCTCGGTCACCTACGCACTGAACACCATCAAGTACGTGAAGTGCGAGATTGTGCGCGGCGGAATTGCGAACTGGTTCGTCCAGGTTCTCGATGTCTTTCGCGGGGCTGGCGCCCAAATGGGACCAAGCACGGTTGCCGCCATGGCGGTGGCAACGACCACCTCGGCCCAGACTACCTGCGCGATCCCGGTGTATATCTGCAAACCCGGCACGGCGACTCCGCCAGCACCAAGCAGCTACGCAATTGGAGACTGGCTAACTGCGAAAGTCGGGACATCGGGTGGCGGGGTCTACGGGGGTGGGAATTTCGGATGGGCCGATCTGACCGGTGGCAGTGGCAACACTGCGACTCTGGCCAACCAGCTTCAGGGGGCTGGGCAATGCAACCTGCCCGCCGTGAACTCCCAGATCGGCACGACCGGCAACAAGGCCTCGCTCGCGGACTCGTGGAACAGCCGCTTCGGCGTCATCACGAACAAGACCTATGGCGTGACAGACTTTACGGGCTTTGCCTATACACCCACGTCATGGACTGCGCAAAAAAACGCGTACAACGGCTCGTCAACTGACAGCACGGGACTCCTCACGAATCAGCCGAATTTCCTGACGGCCCGCAAGAGCTACACGCCGTATCAGGGTGACTCTGCCGCCGGGCTGAATACGAAAGGCAACGCCGCCAGTCAAGCCACCTATCAAGCTGGCGCTGACCGCCGCCTGGTACTGGCGCCGATTGTCGACTGCACGAATTTCGCAACACCGGGCACGCACCAGGCAACCGTGACGGGCTGGGCATGCATGCTGATGCTCGACCCCATGCAGCAGGGCGGCAACATCGACACCGTGCATCTCGAGTATCGCGGCGACTCGAGCATGCCGGGCAGCCCCTGCGCGACACAGGGCATGCCGGGCGCGAATACCGGTGTCGGCCCGCTCGTCCCGGTGCTGGTGCAATAGGAGTCAACCATGAAGCGGCTGATAAACCTCCACAGTCACGCCACCAGGCACATCAACAAGCGCCAGCGTGGCGTTGCCGCGGTCGAGTTCGGCATCATGCTGGTGCCGTTGCTACTGATGGCTTGCGGCGTGGCCGAGTTCGGACGCGCGATCTACCAGTACGACACGCTGACCAAAGCCACGCGTTCGGCTGCACGGTATCTGTCGCAGTACTCACCGGATGACGTCGCATACCCCATGGCAGCCACCCAGTGTCTCGCGGCCTACGGCAACACCGCCTGCTCCGGTCAACCGCTGGTACCCGGGCTGACTACCGCCATGGTCATCATCTGCGATCGCGTCAATGGAGCAAACAATTGCCCCGGCCAGGCCTTCAGCAACGTTTCGACCTACGACAACCCGGCAGGCACCGGTTCGCCCGCAGGCACCATCAACCTGGTCGCCGTCAAGATCAGTGGCTTCGTCTATTCGCCAGTGCAATCGTTCATCAACGTATCTGGCCTGACGTTCGGCGACATCACCACCGTCATGAGGCAAGTGCTATGAAACACTGCGCCCTTCCCCTCCGTTTCGCCCGTCAGCGCGGCGTCGCCGCGGTGGAGTTCGCCCTCATTGCCGGCGTGTTCTTTACGCTGCTGATCGGCATCGTCGAATTTTCGCGCGTGCTGTTCTACTGGAACACCGCTGCCGAGGTGACGCGCCTGGCCGCGCGGACAGCCGTGGTCTGCGACTCGGACTCCGCCGTCATCAAGTCCAGGATGGAAAACCTGCTGCCGCTGCTGCAGGATTCGAACATCAGCGTGTCCTACTTGCCTACCGGCTGCGACATCGACACTGCCACCGCGCGCGCCACCTGCCAGACCGTCACCGTCAGCGTGACCAACGTCACCATTGCAACCGTGATTCCGGTGATGCGGCTGCGGATCGGCATGCCGCCCTTCACGACCACCATGACGCGCGAAAGCATGCAGACATCGACCGGCGGTGCGGTATGCAGCTGATGCGTCACGACCCATCCTTCCCATCCGCCCCGAACATCGCGAGGACACCATGCTGAAGATCCTGATCGCATCCGATGACGCCGAACGGCTGGCGGAGATCAACCGGCTCACCGCTGCCGCCGGCAACTTCCAGACCATGTCGCTGCAGGAAGGACTGGCGCGATTGCCACTCCAGGCAAGCCGGCTGCGCTTGGCCGACCTGCTGATCCTCGAACTGTCGGATATCGGGCCCGCGCAGATGTTCGCGGTGGAAACACTGCGCCAGCAACATCCGGAACTGCCCTGCATCCTGATCACGCAGTCCCAGGATTCCAGCGTGTTGCTCAAGGCGATTCGCGCCGGCGTCTGCGACGTGCTTTCATGGCCGCCGGACAAGGCACAGCTTGCCGAGGCACTGAAGCGGGTGGAAGCGACGCATGTTCCGCGCACGCATGAAGTGGCGCAGGTCATCTCGATTATCTCGTGCAAGGGCGGCGCGGGTACCAGCTTCGTCGCCGCGAATCTTGGGGATGCCCTGGCGCGTCACCTCGGCAAGCGCGTGCTAGTGGTGGACCTGAACCGGCACTTTGGAGACCTCACGCACATCGTGACCGATCAGGCGCCACCGAGCACGCTGCCGGAAATCTGCAGCCAGATCGACCGCATGGACGCGGCCTTTCTGGAGGCCTGCCTCATACATGTTGACAACGGATTCGACATGCTCGCGGGCGCCTCCGATCCGGTGAAGGCCAGCCAGATCCAGAAGGAAAAGCTCGAGTGGATCCTGTCGGTCATGCAGCCGAACTACGACTATGTGATCTTCGATATCGGGCAGAGCATCGATCCGCTATCGATTGGCATCCTGGACCACAGCGACCGCATCTGCGTGGTGGCCGAACCAAGCATTGCCTTTGGCCGTCCCGGCCGGCGGCTCATCGACATCCTGCGCGCACTGCATTACCCCGAAGACAAGATCCGCGTGGTACTCAACCGCGTGGGCCGCAAGAACGAAGTGCCGCGCGCCACGATGGAAGACATTCTTGGCATCAAGGTGGCATTCGCCCTGCCAGACGACCCGTCGGTGGTGGATGAAGCCGTGAGCCATGGCGAGCCCGTTGCAAAGCTGAGCAAACGCAGCGGCATCACTCGCGCGCTGCAGGCCATGGCCATGCACCTGTCCCCCGCGCAGGAAGCCGAGCGGCGCAGCCGACAGGAAAGCGTATCCCCCTTGCGCAAGCTGATGCTGCGCGCCAGGAGCACCTGAGTCAGCCAGATCCTGACCGCCTGAACCGAACACATCTAGCAAGGAGCCCATCATGTCAATCCGCGAACAGCTCGCCAGTGCCGGGGCGCCATACACGGCCAATGGCCATGCCGCCATCCACTTCGCCATGTCGACGAACACAACGTCGCCGGGCTACCACGCGCTCAAGCGCGACGTGCACGAAACCGTGCTGGACCGCGTGGAACTGGAGCGTCTGGCGCACTTCCCGCAGGAGCAGGTGCGCCAGGAGATTACCGCGCTGGTGAACCTGATCATCGACGAACAGAAGGTACTGCTCAACGACAACGAGCGCCGGCAGCTCACCGTGGAGATTTATGACGAGATGTTCGGATTCGGGCCACTGGAACCGCTGCTGAAGGATCCGACGGTCTCTGACATCCTGGTCAACACGGCACGGCAGACCTATGTGGAGCGGCGCGGCAAGCTCGAACTGACGGACGTGGTGTTCTACGACGATGCGCATCTGATGAAGGTCATCGAGAAGATCGTGTCGCGCGTGGGGCGCCGCATCGACGAGACCAGCCCCATGGTCGATGCCCGCCTGCCGGACGGATCGCGCGTCAACGCGATCATCCCACCCTCGGCCATCGACGGACCGCTGCTGTCGATTCGGCGCTTCGCGGTGACTCCGCTGCAGGTGGCCGACCTGGTGCAGTTGAAGAGCCTGACGCAACCGATGGCGCAACTGCTGCAGGCGCTGGCACATGCGAAGGTGAACGTCCTGGTCTCGGGCGGCACGGGTAGCGGCAAGACCACGCTTCTGAACATCCTGTCGGGTTTCATCCCGGAGGACGAGCGCGTGGTGACCATCGAGGATGCCGCTGAACTGCAACTGCGCCAGCCCCACGTACTGCGCCTGGAAACGCGGCCGCCCAACATCGAGGGCAAGGGTGAGATCACGCAGCGCGCGCTGGTACGCAATGCGTTGCGGATGCGCCCGGACCGCATCATCCTCGGCGAAATCCGTGGCGGCGAGGCGCTGGACATGCTCAACGCCATGAACACCGGCCACGAAGGCTCGCTGACGACCATCCACGCGAACACGCCGCGCGATGCGCTGACGCGGCTCGAAAACATGGTCAGCATGGCGGGCCTGTCCATGCCAGCCAAGGCCATGCGGCAGCAGATCGCTTCGGCGATCACCGTCGTCGTGCAGGCCGCCCGCCTGACTGACGGACGGCGCAAGATCATCAGCATCCAGGAGATCACCGGCATGGAGGGCGACGTCATCAATACGCAGGAAATCTTCACCTTCCAGCGTACTGGCGTAGCCGAGGATGGCACCGTCCGCGGCCACTTCAGGGCCACCGGCGTGTATCCGAAGTTCGCCGAGCGGCTGCGCGTATTCGGCGTCGGGCTGCCAGACGAAACCTATGACCCTGCACGGCGCTTTGAAGTCTGAGCCGATGCACTGATCAACCAGAACATCTCCGGGGGGTAGCACATGAGCACGATCTTTTATGCCTTCGGCATCCTGCTGTTCGTGGCCGTGGTGCTCGGTGTCGAAGCCGTCTACCTGTGGTGGAACAACGCCCACGGCCCAGCAGCCAAACGCATCGAAGCGCGCCTGAGGGCGCTCTCGGCGGGCGGGCATGTCAGTGCCGAACGCCTGTCCATTCTCAAGAAGCGTCTGCTCAGCGATTCGCCACGCATGCAGCGCTGGTTGATGAGCGTGCCGCGCATTGCCGGACTGGACCGTTGGCTGGAGCAGTCCGGCAGCACGTGGTCCGTGGCACAGTTGTTCGGCTTCTGCGGACTGGTGGTGCTATGCACGGTGGCGCTGATTCCACTGGTACCCGTTCCGCTGGTCGTGATGCTGGGGGGAGCGGCATTCGTCTGGATCCTGCCCTTCCTGCACGTCATGCGGTTGCGCACCAAGCGGCTCAAGCAGATGGAAGTGCAACTGCCTGATGCCGTGGACATGATCAGCCGCGCACTGCGCGCCGGGCACGCGTTTGCCGGTGCACTGGGAATGGTTGGCCAGGAGATGAAGGCGCCCCTGGGGCCAGAGTTCCGCACCACATTCGAAGAGATCAACTACGGCGTTGCGCTTGATGAGGCCATGACCAACCTCGCCATTCGCGTGCCGGTGGGCGACCTTCGCTACTTCGTCATCGCGGTGCTGATCCAGCGCGAGAGTGGCGGCAATCTCGCCGAGATCCTCGACACCATTGCGACGATGGTGCGCGAGCGGCTGAAGCTCTTCGACAAGATTCGCGTGTTGTCGGCGGAAGGAAAGCTCTCCGCGTGGATTCTCGGGCTGCTTCCGTTTGGCACGGCGGGCCTGATCCTGATCGTCAATCCGGGCTTCATGAAGGTGCTGTGGGAGGATCCGCTCGGATGGAAGATGGTCGGCGGCGCATTGGTGTCGATGATCTCCGGCGTGTTCTGGATGCGCAAGATCATCCGTATCCGGGTATGAAGAAGCCAATAACAACAAGCAGGCTTGGGCAGTGGACATCCTGAGGGGGAGTCGATCATGCAAGACATCATGCAGGGGTTTCAGGCCGAACAGTTGATCGTGCTGGCGCTGGTCTTTGTTGCGGCGTTCGGCACGGTACTCGGCGTGCTTTACGTATTCTCGCCGGACCGCATGCGTGGCAGGATGGAGCAGATCGCCAGCGAAACCGGCGGCGGCTTTGCGGGCGATTCCGGGCAACAGCAAGCGTTGATCGAGAAGCTCGTGCGGTGGGCGCAGCCTGTCTCGCGGCTCTCGCTGCCCAAGGAAGGTTGGGAAAATTCGCAACTTCGCGTGCGCTTCATGAACGCGGGATGGCGAAGCGCAAGCGCCGCCCCGCTGTACTTCGCTGCAAAGACGGTGCTTGCGGTGGCGCTGCCGATGGTGGGACTGGTTGCGACGGCCAGTACCCCGGCCTTTCAGCAGCAGAGCGCGATGTTTGCGTTGCTGGCGGTGCTGGCGGCCATCGGCTATTACGCCCCCAACCTCGTGCTGTCCCGCAAAGTGAAGCAACGCCAGCGAACGGTGTTCGAGGAGTTCCCCGACGTCATCGACTTGCTGACGGTTTGCGTGGAAGCCGGCCTCGGGCTCGACGCCGCACTGATGCGCGTGTCCGACGAACTCGCGTTGCGCTGCCCCGTCCTGGCCGATGAGCTGCAGCTGATGCTGCTGGAGCTGCGCTCGGGATTCTCGAAGGAGAAGGCGCTGAGCAACCTGTCGCTGCGCACGGGCGTGGAAGACGTCGACAAGTTCGCGTCCATGCTGATCCAGGCGGACAGGTTTGGTACAAGCCTTGGCGAGTCGTTGCGCGTGCTATCCGACATGCTGCGCACCAAACGTCGCATGCGCGCCGAGGAACAGGCGGCAAAGATCGCGCTGAAGCTGCTCTTTCCGCTGATTTTCACAATCTTCCCCTCGCTTCTGCTGGTGCTGCTGGGGCCGGCATTCATCCAGATCTACAGGGTGCTGCTGCCGACCATGACAGGCGGCAACTAACACCACCTCCAACGGCACATTGCCTTTGCGGTTCCCCCGGCTGTCTGGCCCTGGTGCAACACCAGGTGGACAGTCTTGCCCGGACTTGGTCCGGGCTTTTCTGCTTGGGGCGCCAGCATTTCATCGCGAGCGGACTCGCTGCTTGACCATCGCCCAAGTCTTCTTAAGAATGCATGGAGATAAATCCCTCCCACACGGCTGTCAGGAATCAGGCCCATGAAACTCCGCATCCTGAGCGATCTGCATATCGAACACAACATGCCCGAGGCCGTGCCGGCCTGCGCCGCGGACCTGACGATCCTGGCCGGCGACATCGCCAATGGCCGCGACGGCCTGGACTGGGCGGCGCGCGTGTTCGATGGCCCCGTGATCTACGTACCCGGCAATCACGAGTACTACGAAAGCACGTTCGATACGGTCGACCGGCAGATGATCGACGCGGCCGAGCAATGGCCCAACGTGACGCTGCTCAACAATGCCGTGGCCGACTTCGAGGATGCCGATGGCCAGCGCGTGCGCGTGATTGGCACCACGTGGTGGAGCGACTACTGCCTGTATGGCGCCAACCGCATCGACGAGGCGATGGAGGCCTGCTCGCGCGTGATGGTCGATCATCGGCTGATTGCCACCGCCGATGGCCACGGGCAGCATCGCCTGTTCACGCCTGCCGACGCGCTCGCGCTGCATCGCACGGCCACCGCGTGGCTGACGGATGCATTGGCGCAACCGTTCGACGGCAAGACCGTGGTCGTCACCCATCATGGCCCCGACCTTGGCAGCCTGGACGCGCGCTACGCGCATGACATTGTCTCGGCCGGCTTCATCTCGCGCAGGCCCGATCTCGTCGCGCAGGCCGACCTGTGGGTCCACGGCCATACGCATACGAGCTTCGACTACTGGATCGACGATTCGCGCGTGGTGTGCAACCCGCGCGGTTACATCTCGCGGCGTACCGGCGTGCCGGAGAATCTGGTGTTCGACTGGGGCAAGGTCGTGGAGGTGTGATTGGCTGACGCCGGTTCTTTCTCCCCTCTCCCGCAAGCGGGAGAGGGGGCGGGGGAGAGGGCGAGCGGTTGAATTCGCGACAAGTCGCAATTTGAACCTCAACGCCCTCTCCCCCAACCCCTCTCCCACAACGTGGGAGAGGGGAGCAAACAACCAATAACCAGACTCCATCGCCCAAAAACAAAAACCCCCGAGGGCTTGCACCCTCGGGGGTTTTTTACAGACAGGCTGATTGGCTCAGCAGTCCGGCGTGATTTACATCATGCCTTCCATGCCGCCCATGCCGCCCATGCCGCCCGGCATTGCCGGAGCCGACTCTTCCTTCGGCGTTTCGGCCACGGCGCAGTCGGTCGTCAGCATCAGCGAAGCCACCGAAGCGGCGTTCTGCAGCGCGGTGCGGGTCACCTTGGTCGGGTCCAGCACGCCCATTTCCACCAGGTCGCCGTACTCGCCCGAAGCCGCGTTGTAACCGTAGTTACCCTTGCCTTCGATGACCTTGGCCACCACGACCGAAGCTTCTTCACCAGCGTTCAGCACGATCTGGCGCAGCGGCTCTTCCATGGCGCGCAGCACGATCTTGATACCGGCGTTCTGGTCGGGGTTCTCGCCGTGCAGGCCGGCGATGGCGGCGCGGGCACGCAGCAGGGCCACACCACCGCCCGGGACGATGCCTTCTTCCACGGCAGCGCGAGTGGCGTGCAGAGCATCTTCCACGCGGGCCTTCTTTTCCTTCATTTCGACTTCGGTGGCAGCGCCAACCTTGATCACCGCAACACCGCCGGCCAGCTTGGCCACGCGCTCTTGCAGCTTCTCACGGTCGTAGTCCGAGGTGGCTTCTTCGATCTGGGCGCGGATCTGCTTCACGCGGCCTTCGATCGCAGCTGCGTCGCCGGCGCCGTCGATGATGATGGTGTTTTCCTTGCCGATCTCGATGCGCTTGGCTTGGCCCAGGTCTTGCAGCGTGGCCTTTTCCAGCGTCAGGCCGATTTCCTCGGCGATCACGGTACCGCCGGTCAGGATGGCGATGTCTTCCAGCATGGCCTTGCGGCGGTCGCCGAAGCCCGGAGCCTTGACGGCGGCGGTCTTCAGGATGCCACGGATGTTGTTCACCACCAGCGTGGCCAGGGCTTCGCCTTCCACGTCTTCAGCGATGATCAGCAGCGGGCGGCCAGCCTTGGCCACTTGCTCCAGCACCGGCAGCAGGTCACGGATGTTCGAAACCTTCTTGTCGAACAGCAGCACGAACGGGCTGTCCAGCTGAACAACCTGCTTTTCCGGGTTGTTGATGAAGTACGGCGACAGGTAGCCGCGATCGAACTGCATGCCTTCCACGACTTCCAGCTCGTCGGCCAGCGACTTGCCGTCTTCCACGGTGATCACGCCTTCCTTGCCAACCTTGTCCATGGCTTCGGCAATGCGCTCGCCGATCGAGGCGTCGCTGTTGGCCGAGATCGCGCCAACCTGGGCGATTTCCTTGCTGGTGGTGGTCGGCTTGCTCAGCTTCTTCAGCTCTTCGACGGCGGCGCCAACGGCCTTGTCGATACCGCGCTTCAGGTCCATCGGGTTCATGCCGGCGGCCACGAACTTCATGCCTTCGCGGACGATCGACTGGGCCAGCACGGTTGCGGTGGTGGTACCGTCACCGGCGTTGTCGCTGGTCTTGGAAGCCACTTCCTTGACCATCTGCGCGCCCATGTTCTGCAGCTTGTCCTTCAGTTCGATTTCCTTGGCCACGGACACGCCGTCCTTGGTCACGGTCGGGCCGCCGAAGCTGCGCTCCAGCACCACGTTGCGGCCCTTCGGGCCCAGGGTCACCTTCACTGCGTTGGCGAGAATGTTCACGCCTTCAACCATCTTGGCGCGTGCGGCGTCGCCGAACACTACGTCTTTTGCTGCCATGTTCTGAATCTCCGAATCTGGATGGATGCGTCCCGCTGGACTTCAGGGGACGATCAGGAATTGGGTACGTTGGGCGCGTCGATTACTTGTTGACGACAGCCATGATGTCTTCTTCGCGCATGACCAGCAGTTCCTGGCCATCCACCTTCACGCCCTGGCCGGCGTACTTGCCGAACAGCACGCGGTCACCCACCTTGACGTCGAGGGCGATGTTGTTGCCCTTGTCATCCTTCTTGCCGGGGCCAATGGCGAGCACTTCGCCTTGATCGGGCTTCTCGGCAGCATTGTCGGGAATCACGATGCCGGACGCGGTCTTGGTTTCGTTGTCCAGACGCTTCACGATCACACGGTCGTGCAGAGGACGCAGGTTCATACGGACTCCTAAATACAAAAAGTGAGTTTTGATTCACAAAATGGCCGTCCGGAAATGACGGCCATCAAGGTCGGGTACAGCAGTTTTGGGTACCGCGGGGGAGGCTGTTGGTGCTGTTAGCACTCTCCCCCAGCGAGTGCTAATTATAGGGACGGGGTATTTCGTTTTCAAGACGACGACTGAATGGGGGTTTTCCCGGGGGGCAGCCTATCTGGTGTCGAGATTCACTCAACGTTGAACTTTGTTCACTTAACGCTGCACTCACATGCGACCGGCGCAGCGAACAATCAACAAAAATGTCATTATAAATCAATAGCTTACAAAAAACCTTGGCACTCCCTCCGCATGTCACAAGATCCGCCAGGCGTGTCCATCCGGGGAGTCTGGCTCAGCCACTGTATCCGAAGCCACCAGCCGCACATCCTGCTCGGCGCCTCTCGGCCATCGCCTTTCTATCGCACTTCTCGCTCTACCCCGGCTCGCTCACTCTCAGCCTCAGCCATCAAGCGATACGAGACGTAGTACTTGTAGATATTGCGCACGTAGATGGTGGTTTCCATGCCGATCTTCTCCGCGACGACAATCTCGACATTGTTGAACCATTTGTCCGGATCAAGTCCACGCCGAGCGGCCTCCGTGCGCATTCTGGCAATGTTCGACGGGCCGGCGTTATAGCTCGCGAACGCGAACAGCGTGCGGTCGTCTGCGCTGAAGTGGGCGTCCGGGAAATGCTGGGTCATCAGTTGATCCATGTATTTCGCACCGGCGTGGATGTTGGCATCCGCCACCTTGATGTCACCCACGTTCAACTGCTTGCCCGTTGCGGGCAAGATCTGCATGATGCCGATGGCGCCCATGCGGCTGCGCATGCGCTGATCAAGCCGTGACTCCTGGTAGCCTTGCGCCGCGAGCATCAGCGGATCGAAATCATACTGCTTGCCGTATTTCCGAAAGATCGCGAGGGTCAGTGCAAAGCGCTTAAGTCCGTCCGCCTCGCTGCTGTCGTGGATCTGGGTGAAGCGCCGCATGTATTGCTGGAGGCGAGATTCGACCACGTCCAGCCTTATGACATAGTTGCGATAGAAGTCCGTGAGCACAGCCTTCAACTGCGGACTGTTCTTGCGAATTGCCCAGCCGATCTCGCCGCCAGTTCGCACAGTGAGGTCATCGTGCACCCTGACGTTCGGCAGTATCGCGGCCCACAGGTGTGCTTTGTAGTCATCGACAATCAGAATCTGCAGCAGGCCGACGTTGAGCATTTCCAGCGCATCCTCGTCTTCGAGCGCGTCGGGCAGCAGCACGACCTTCATCGGCAGCTTGCCGCGAGCCTTCAGGCGCGCGTTGAGTGCGATCAGGCTCTCGTAGTAGCTGGACGAGCGCCGCACGTGCACCGTCTTGCCGGCCATGTCGTCCAGCGTCGCTAGCGCAGGGGATTTCGGCCCGGTCACCACCAGCTCTCGCACCGGCGTGAGGTTGCGCGGCGCGGCAAAGTCGACCACTTTCAACCGCTCGCTGGTGACAGTGAGACTACCGGCAGCGATATCGCCAAGACCAGCGTTCAGGTTCGGGAGCAACCGGTCGCGTGTAGTGGGGATGACATACACCGTGAGCGGCCGGCTGCCCAGGCGGTCCGCGTAGGTCGCGTTGACATACCGCTCAAAGTCACGAACGAGTTCAACGGTCAGCCCGCCTTCGCGGCCCCTGTCATTGAAATAGAGCGTGCGGCTATAGGGCACCAGCACGCGAAGCTCGTGCCGCGCCAGCATCGCATCGAAGTCGCCCTGCCATGCGGTGCTGGGGAGACTGAGTTGGCGCTCGGCCGCAGGGGCGCCCCCCGGCGCTGCAGGCGGTATTGCGGCGGCGGCTTGCTGTATGGCAAGGGCAATGATCCATAGCAGGCCAACTACCGGCCGGAACAGGTGCGTAGAACGCATCGCGGGCACCCCCTTGTGCGCCCGCTGCAACTCTCGAATTGCTCGCCTGTTCGGGCGAGTCTGGTTGGAAAATGCACCGGTGCCGCACATGACCGGCAGATGCCCGCCCCGCGACCTGCCTGCACGTGGCGAATTCTGCCGGGAAACCACATATGTTCATTTCAGCACTGATGTGGGCTGGCCGCAATCGAGCCCGCTTGTTACGCTGTGCCGTCAACACAAGCCTATATTTGACACAGTGCAAGTCGTGAAGCCGATGCACCGCAACTATTTCGCTGACAGGAGGGCGAGATGAACGATATTCAATCCAATTTTTCCATGCACAAGGACGCCTTGGCCCGCGACGTTGATGCGTTGATGACTGACGTGCAGGCGCTTCTTCATGATGTCAAGACCGAAACCGGCGTAGGGGCCAACCTCGGGCACCATGTACTAAAGGCCCGCCAGCGCGCGCTGCAGGACCGTCTTGTTGCGCTTCGTGAAGAGAGCCGCGCCAGAGTTTCCGAGTGGACAACAACGACCGATCGCTACGTCCGTGAGCATCCGTGGCAAAGCCTGGGTACCGTGGCCGCCATCGCGGCAGCCACAGGTGCTATCGTCGCGCTGGCCGCCAGCCGCCGTTAGGCATTCGCGACGGCGCCGGCCTGGCAACGCAACGTGGTAGTAATGCATCGGCCACATTGCTTTTGCCATGCCGGCAAATGAGCGTCAGGCACGAAGTCCGGGGCTGTCGATTACTCAATACTTGGACCAGTCAGGCGTGCCAGTTGGGCCGACACCGCCAGAGCGCCCGCTCGCTGAAGCTCGAGTGTAAATCTGTTGCCTTGTGCGCCGAGCCAGGCATTTTTTCCACATGCCCCGGGCGATCGAGGGTGACCAACCGAGCCCGAGACTCTGCGAGATTCGTGCAAATCGCATAAATACTAATGGTGCCAGGAATGTCAAGACGTGTGACAGGACTCGTGACGCGTCGAACGTCAATGCATTAATGCATTGCGTCTTGGGACGATGTTGCTGAATCGAATAGCGGGTTCGATGCTTGGGACGTTCAGGCGCAGCCATCTAAGCCTTACGTCCCATGGCACAAGCGCCGGCAATGCCTATTCTCGATCTCGTTGGAGACCAATAAATCTGGAGCGATAAATCATGGGACACGGTTTGATTGCATGGATTGTGATAGGGGCGATTGCAGGGTGGTTGGCGGGAGTCGTGGTGAAAGGGGGCGGTTTCGGCTTGCTTGTTGACATCATCGTAGGTATTGCGGGCGCATTCATTGGCGGTTGGCTGGCGGGCGTGCTTGGCATTTCGACAGGAGGGGGGTGGATTGCCTCGATCATCACGGCATTGATCGGCGCAGTCATTCTTCTATTTGTTATCCGGCTTATCAAACGAGCGTAAGCGCAATACCGGCACAACAGATGTCCCCATGGTCATTGAGCATCTGGAGCCGAGTGACTGTTCGCGACGAGGATCATGAGAATCAGCTCGCCTGCAGCTTCAGGTTCAAGGATGCGCTCGGCTGCCAAGGCGTGCCAGACGTTCACCTACGCGTGGGCGACGACGACCATCACGCGCGCTTCACGAGTTCGGTTAGTCGCTCAGTACTTCACGCGCTTTGCACGAAAGAGTGTCTTGCCATGAGCGCGCCCTACCAGGAATATCCCACGCCGGTGTTGAACAGCACGCGGTTGCCGCCACTTGCGCTCGCTCCGGCCTTGAAGATAAGGTTCGGCCCGATGTGCGCACTGCCACCGATCGCAAGCGCCGCATAGCCTGCATAGGCACCGACTCCCGCTCCCAACTGGAATGTCTTGCCCTGCTCCACCTGAGGCAGTCCAGCGAGTGCACCCGCCATCGCCACGCCGGTATATGCCGATCGAGCCACGTCATTGACGCTCTGTTGTACCCCCTGCAATTGCGACACGTTCACTGCGTCCGTTGGATTGACGCCCGGCGCCACGTTGGTAATACGTCGTTCGTTACCAGGCGAGCCAACCGATACGGTATTAGGCTGGTCTGCGACCGAATTGGCACCGAGCGCCACGCTGTTCGATGCAATGGCAGTCGAACCGGCACCGAGCGCAACGGCATTGGCCCCGAGCGCTGTTGCGTTGGCGCCGACCGCGACAGTGGGGTCGCCTATGGCCTGGCTCTGATAGCCAATCGCAACCGAGCCCTGGTTGGTCGCAGTGGATCTGAATCCAATCGCCGTGGTATTGGCATCCTGCGCGAGCGATTGGGATCCGTACGCCGTTGCGCCCATAGCCGTGGTTGTCGTTGTAGCGCCGTTGACACCTGCGATAGTGCCGGCATTGGCGCAAAGACCGGTTGCTGTCGTGTCAGCGCCGTTTGCCACCCCGCAGGTAGCTGGCAGTACGGCCTGCGTTGTGGTGTTGTTATACGCCCTTCCCTGCGTTCCCAAGGTAGCGCCACCTGGATTTGCCCCACCCGTGATCGTGCCCGCAATGGACGCACCACGACTCGCCGCGGTTATGGATTGAGCGGACAGGGGTGCAACTGACGTAGACAGCGCGGAAATATTCTGATTGCTTGTGCTGATCCCGGCGACGGTACTGTTTATCGAACTCAAGCCAGTGGAAAGAGAACTGATTCCTGTTGACGTCGAGGCCGACAGAGTGCCCAGAGCGTTGTTGGTCGCGTTCAGACTTGTCGACAGTGTGCTGAAGCCCGTTGAAAGTGAGCCCAAGGTCGTCGAGGTCGACGTAGAGAGACTGCCGACCGCACTGCTCGTTGTACTGAGGCCGGTCGAAAGCGAGCTAATGCCCGCGGAGGACGACGTTGACAGCGAGGTCAATTGACCGACGTTCACGGCATCAGTTGGTCGTACACCTGCGGCCACATTGGCCAGAATGACAGGTGCAGTCGCGCCAACGCCGCCTAGCGTAATGCTTGTGTGGCTCGGGCTGTCGTATTGAACCGAATTAGCCACTCCGCTCGACAGCGACAAGATGTTGCTATTGGTCGTGCTCAACCCCGTGGACAGTGACGAGACATTGCTGTTCGTGGTGCTCAGCCCTGTCGATAGCGAACTCACTCCGCTTTGAGCCGTGCTGATTCCGGTCGACGTCGAAGTCGACAGGCTGGTCACGTTGCTGTTGGTCGTACTCAGGCCCGTCGATAACGAAGTTACTCCGCTCTGCGCCGTGCTGATGCCTGTCGATGTCGAGGTCGACAAGCTGGTCACGTTGCTATTTGTCGTACTCAGCCCAGTTGATAGCGAGTTGACCCCGCTCTGGGCCGTACTGATACCGGTTGACGTTGACGTCGATAGTGATCCGACGTTGCTGTTGGTTGTGCTTAACCCCGTGGACAGCGACGTGACGTTGCTGTTGGTCGTGCTCAGTCCCGTCGATAGCGACGTCACTCCGCTCTGCGCCGTGCTGATACCCGTCGATGTCGAAGTCGACAGGCTGGTCACGTTGCTGTTGGTCGTGCTCAACCCGGTGGACAGCGATGTCACTCCGCTCTGCGCCGTGCTGATACCCGTCGATGTCGAAGTCGACAGGCTGGTCACGTTGCTGTTGGTCGTGCTTAGGCCCGTCGATAACGAAGTCACTCCGCTCTGCGCTGTGCTGATGCCAGTGGACGCCGAGGTCGACAGGCTGGTCACGTTGCTGTTGGTCGTACTCAGTCCCGTCGATAGCGAAGTCACTCCGCTCTGCGTCGTGCTGATGCCAGTGGACGTCGAGGTCGACAGGCTGGTCACGTTGCTGTTGGTCGTGCTTAGACCCGTCGATAACGAAGTCACTCCGCTCTGTGCCGTGCTGATGCCTGTGGATGTCGACGTCGACAGGCTGGTCACGTTGCTGTTGGTCGTGTCCAAGCCCGTCGACAAGGACGCCACGTTGCTGTTAGTCGTGCTCAGGCCCGTCGACAGAGATCCGATTCCGGTAGAGGCCGATGTCGACAAGCTGGTCACGTTGCTGTTGGTCGTGTCCAAGCCCGTCGACAAGGACGCCACGTTGCTGTTAGTCGTGCTCAGGCCCGTCGACAGAGACCCGATTCCGGTAGAGGCCGACGTCGACAGGCTGGTCACGTTGCTGTTGGTCGTATCCAAGCTTGTCGACAACGACGCCACATTGCTTGTAGTCGTGCTCAGGCTCGTCGAGAAAGACCCGATTCCGGTGGAGGCCGACGTCGACAGAGAAGTAAGCTGCGAAAAATTTACCGCGTCGGTCGGATTTGTTCCCGGAGCCAGATTCGTGATCTTGTTGTTATTTAGCGATGTCACGCCATTAAGCGAGATCCCGGCTGGGCCATAAAGCGTGATCGTACCCGCGGGGTTGTTGGCCGTCTGGCCGACCCATATGTACGCCAATGTGCCAGCGACCCCACCCCTGCCAGTAGGAGACTCGGCAAAGATCAGCCCAGTGGCGGTTCCGCAATTGCTCTCGGCGGTGTTGGCGACGAAATTGTTGTGCCAGTTTCGGTCCCCGTTAATGCCCGTCGCGTTGGCGGTGGCGCTGCCTCCGGCGTTGTTTGGATCGCCCGAACAATTGAATATCGAACCGGCCCATGCCTGATTGGCAAATGATCCGACGACGAACATGGCCCACCCGATGCAGGCAAGAGGCTTCTTCCGATGTCGTTCCGCACTCGTTGCGCCATGACTTGCCCGTGATTGTTTTCCCCGCGCATGTGTCAATTCCGAAACCGCTACCCACGCACCCAAAGCCTCATTCCAGATCGATCGGTATGCCCTGTTCATTTGGCTCCACCCTCGCCCTGGACCACGCAGCGTTGCCATCGCGAACCTCCTCAGTCCCCGATCCGCTCTTGCAAGGCGGCGTGGCGACGGAGGAACGTGGCATGAAGCTGTCATGGCCGAATGACGGGACACAAGCGGTCCCTTACCCCCGGGTGTTGTCGATTGCCATCGCCAAAGCGATTTGCGTGCTGTAGCGCTCTACCCGCTGGGACGCTGGGGCCATCCGAACGTCGATCCCGCAAGCATGCAGGAACCTCGGAGTTGCCCTGGGAAGCAGGCGAGCCGTCGAACTGCCCAAGTTCCTGTGCCCGGATGATGAGCCGGAATGGGAGTCGGCCTGATGGTCTTGCGCACGACTGGGCGGCAGGTGGAACCGCAGGGATTCCAGTGTTGCCCCCAGTGAATGCCGACGGCAATCTTGGCCAGAAATGCCAAGACCTGGTGTTTGATATGGTGAACCGGAAATGCCGCACGGTAGCGCCAGCCACCGAAGCGGACGCAACCCGGATTCTCGGGTACCACGCCAGAAAGGAAGTCAGTTGGACGGAGTGGTTCGATCGGCCCGGACTGACCGTGAGCCAGCCTCCCCAGGAAAGGCGGCAGGCCGCTGCATATCGGGCGAAGCGCGCCCCCCGGCCGTTTGCTATACGGTCGGGAATGGGCCACCGACTGCGCGATGATGTGCAGGGAATCTTCCATATGGCCCTAGGCCTGTCGGACGCACTTCGAAGTCTAGAACGCTTACCGAGAAATGCTAAGCCAGCGTATCGCCGCTCCGGCGTTGCCACGCCAGGGCCCGGATACCGTCCGGAGAAATCGTAGTTTGGACGGAGAAGACACTCGGTCGTGCTGGTAGCGAACCGAAGCACGCTTCGGCAACGGCACCACGAACGCTGAGACGGATACGCCCGAACGTTTTGCGCACAATACATAACATTTGACTGCGGAGTACCGCCCTCTGGGCGACGTGTCGGACGGACATCTCGCCGGTGGGTTGCCGTGATATTCTCAAAACGCCACGTATTGTTGAAACGCAAGACCCGGAGGGCGGAAGAAGAAAGCCCAAGGTTCGATTCGGTATCGGGAGACCTGATCGATGCGTGTCGGAATCTCTGTTCTCTCACATGAAAGCCAGAGCATTTGGCAGAACGGACTGGGCCAGAACGTCGTGTTCCTGGCCCAGGCGTTTCAACACTTGTCACTGGTGGATTCTGTCGTGCTGATCGACGTTGGCAGTGAGCAAAAGCTGCCGCCAGAGGTCGATGCCATCGCCCCGGGACTGCGGCTTGTCACGAAGCAGGAAGCGACCGATGACGTAGATGTCATTATCGAGATGGCTGGCGCGCTCGATTGCCAGTGGCTGGACCTGATGCGTGCACGAGGCCGCAAGGTGGTCTATTTCTGCTGCGGGCAACCCTATGTCGGACTGATTGAACCTGCGGTTTTCGAGCGTCCCGTGTATGCGTCTCGCCCAGACCGCTGCGATGAAGTCTGGCTAATGCCCAAAGACAGGCTGTACGTGCCATTCCTGCGCACGCTCCATCGCTGCCCGGTACACATCGTGCCGTTCATCTGGCATGCGGCCTTTGTCGAAGCCCGCATCGCCGAAGTCAGGGCGCACGCATTGGATTTCCGTTTCGCAACAGCAAGCGCCGCACGTGAAGCAGTTGGCGGCGGATTGCGCGTGGCGATTTTCGAGCCGAATATTTCAGTCGTCAAAGCCGCGAGCATTCCAATGCTGGTCTGCGATGAGGCTTACCGAGCAGACCGCGGCACTGTTTCGGCCATGCATGTGCTGAACACGCTCCACATGAAGGATCACCTGACGATGTTGCACCTGGCCAACTCCCTGGATCTGGTGCGCGAACATCGCGCCACATTCCATGGCCGACATGACACGGTTGGCTTCATGGCCCAGCATGCGGACGCCGTGGTGGCTCACCAGTGGGGAAACGATCAGAACTACAGCTACCTCGATGTACTGTACGGAGACTATCCGCTCATTCACAACTCGCCCTGGCTGGCCGACGCAGGCTACTACTACCCGGGATTCGATGCAGCCGAGGGCGGGCGCCTGTTGCTCCAAGCGGCGCGCCATCATCATGAGCAACTGGACGCGTATCGCGAGCGCTCCCGCGCCGTGTTTGAAGCAGTGAATCCGTTTCGGCAAGCGAACCTGGATGTGTTCGAGACGCGACTGCGTGCACTGACAGATGGCACAAGCTTCGGGAGTTCAACTTGAATAGCGCGCGTGGTCCTGCCGGTGGCGCTCGCCGACTCAAGGTCGGCGTGTCAATTTACGTCCGCAAAGGCCAGCAGTCGCTCTGGGAGAATGGAATTTTCCAGAACTGCATATTCCTTACGATGCTGCTTCAGCGGGTACCGACCGTCAGCGACGTGTACCTGGTGGTGGGCGGCGGCGATGGCGATGTCACTGATGCGGCGCGGTTCATCGATGAGTCGCCCGTACCGTTGATCGACATGGAACAAGCCGGCCAATGCCTTGACCTGATGATCGAGATGAGCGCGCAACTCGATCGCGGATGGGCAGTCAGGTTCTGCGAGCGCGGAGGCAAGATCGTCTCGATGCGGGTAGGCAACGACTACGTTATCGACGTCGAGCGAATGATCTTCAACAAGCCCCATGCCCTGCTCATCACCGGATCGCCTTACCACGAGATCTGGACGCTTCCCGAGTACGAGAACACTTGCGTACCGTACTTCCGTAGCGCCATGCGAGCGCCCGTGCGCATCGTGCCGCACCTGTGGAGTCCGTGGGTACTGGAGCGCGCGTCCAGGAATCTTCCGCAGGGAAAATCGTTCGGCTACCAGCCGGGGCGTCGCCACTGGAGAGCCGGGATCTTTGAACCCAACATCTGCATGGTGAAAACGAGCCATATGCCGATGCTGTGCTGCGAGGCCGCGCACCGGGTGAATCCATCTCTTCTGGAACACGTCTGGGTGTGCAATACCCTCCAGCTAAAGGAGCATGCAGGGTTCAGCAGCTTTGCGCAAAGCCTCGATATCGTTCGCCATGGACTGGCCTCCTTCGAAGGGAGGTTCCCTGCCTATCAGTTGATGGCGGAACACGTCGATGCCGTGGTAACCCATCACTGGGAGAACGCCCAGAACTATATCTACTATGAAGCGCTCCATGGCGGGTATCCGCTTGTCCATAACTCGCACCTGATTGGCGAGTGCGGCTACCGCTACCATGACTTCGATTGCGAAGAGGGGGGCGCTGCGCTGGTGCGCGCGTTTGCCGAGCATGATACGAACCTCGGCAGCTACCGGCAAACGGCACAGGCGTTCTTGCGCACACTTGATCCTGCCGATGAGCGAAACGTCCAGGCGTATCGCGAGGCCATTGATGCCCTGTTCACGGGAGTCACGTCAACATGACCCAGTACTCTGCATTGCGCGGGCGCCTCATCTTGCTGGCGACAATTCTCATCGCAAGTGGCGGCGCGGCGACCACCGTGCGCGCGCAGGGCGTGCTCGCGCAACCTGGCGCGGCGGCCTCACCCCGCAACCCCCTTGCCATCGCAGCTGCCAACGTCGGAGTACATCAATGTCTGGCAATGATTTCAGCGCTCGCTGGTATCGGGGTTCGCGATGCCAGCAACAGCGACGTATTGCTTGACTGGGACCGCCGCAGGCCGGACAAGGCGCCGGTTTTCTCCCTGCTTGGCCTCGAGCATGCGAACGGCAACGCGGCAATGTCGGTGGCGGCAACCCCGGAGGCCGATGGTTCCTGCTCCGTTGCGGCCGAGCACATCGCGTTTGACCATCGCATATGCAAGCAGATCGCGCAAAAGGACCTGCAGGGTTATCAGATGACCCAGCTTCTACCGCACATGGCTGTCTACACCAGAGCGCAGGAACCGGGGTCCTCGATCTCGCTGATTGACGCTCCACCAGGCTGCCTGACGATTCGCCGGTTCGTGAAATTCTCGGTGCCGGCAACCGGGGCCGCCGTCGGCGGAGCAGCCCCATGAGAGGCTTGCGTATCGGCATCACCATCGGCCTGCATCAAGCCGACGAATCGATCTGGAATAACGGCATCAAACAGAATGCCGTCTTCCTTGCGGAGACGCTTCGCCATTGCGCCGGGGTTGCGCAGACGGTGCTTGTCAACACGACGGAGACCCCCGTCACCAGGGATTTGCCGTGGGACCTCGGCCGCTGGCCAACCTTCTCGTTCGAGGATGCCAAGGATCAGATTGATCTCGTAATCGAGCTTGGCGGCCAGCTCGATGCCGCCCGCACCGACTACCTGAAGCGCCGCGGTGCACGGATCGTGTCATATTGCTGCGGCTTCGAATACATCCACGCAGTGGAAGCGATGCTTTCCGGCAAGCAACTCTGGGGTGCAAATCTTTTCGTCAACCAGCGCTATGACGATATCTGGGTCATTCCCCAGGTGGCCAGCAATAGCCAGCCGTTCTTCGAAGTGCTGCGCCGGCATTCTGCTCGTGTGGCACCGTTCGTCTGGAGCCCAGTCTTTCTCGAGGCGCGCGCGCGGGAGTTGCCGGACGGTGGCGTTTGTCACCCGCTTGACCGGCCGCGCAGGCTTTCCGTGATGGAGCCGAACATCAATATCGTGAAGTTCTGCCTGTATCCGGTCCTGATTGCGGAACTCGCTTACCGTGAACGCCCCGGAGACATCGAACTGCTTCAGGTCACAAACGCGTTACCCCTGGCACAGAACAATCTCGACTTCATCGCCCTGATGAATCAACTCGACATTGTGCGCACACACAAGGCGGTCTTTCTCGGGCGCTACGATACACCGGCGTTTCTTGCGACGAACACCGATATCGTAATTTCGCACCAGTTCGAGAACCCGTTGAATTATTTTTACCTCGAGGTTTGCTGGCAGGGCTATCCGCTGGTACATAACGCGACCTTGTGTGCCGACCTTGGCTATTACTACCGCGGCAATGACGTGCATGAAGGCGCCCGCAGGGTGCTCGAATCGATCGACAATCATGGCGCCGATCCAGTCGCCTACCGTGATCGGCAGCGCTACATGATTGAACGCTACTTGCCGAACAATCCCGGCGTGGTCGCCAGCTATACGGCACTCATCGATGATCTCCTGCGCCGGCCGATTCGCTAGTGATTTGCTTACGAACGGCAGGTGAATCGCCGCGGATTTCGTGGAGGCGGCGGTGGATTCGTGCAGCTACGGTGAACGTGCTGAATGGCAATCAAAACGGCTTGTCGCCGATGATGGCGGCGCGCTCCATCTTTCGCGGCTCGGGCCAGTAGTCCATGACGGCATAGTGCTGGGTCGCGCGGTTGTCCCAGACGGCGACGCTGTTCGGTCGCCAGCGGAATCGCACCTGGAACTCGGGAATCGAAGCCTGGGCCTGCAGATAGCTCAGCAACTGCGCTGCACCAGGCGTCTTGTCCAGGCCGAAGCGCACGTTATCGACTGTGTGGAAGTTCGAAAAGTGCGTGGTGTGGCTGCCTACGTAGAGGATCTTCTCCCCTGTCTCGGGGTGCGTGCGAACAACCGGATGTTCCACTTCCGGATTTTCCGCGGCCAGTTTGGCGCGCTTCTCCGGCGGCATTGCCGCACCGAAGGAATGCTCGATATTGCTCTTCGCCTTCAGCCCGGCGATCTTCTGCTTGATCTCGCCGGGCAAGCGCTCATAGGCTTCGACCATATTGACCCAAATGGTGTCTCCCCCGTCATCCGGGCACTCGATGCAGCGCAGCACGGCGCCCATCGTCGGGTTCGGGCGCCATTGCCCATCGGTGTGGTAGTTGTTCTCGTGAGGGTTCTTTTCCTCTGACCGGTAGATGCGGACCAGGCCGGGATGTTCCGGATCGCTTCCGGCGACCGGATGGTCCTCGAGTTCACCGAACCTCCTGGCGAACGCCACATGCTCTGCACGGGTAATCTGCTGGTCCCTGAAGAAGATGACCCGGTGCTGCAGCAGCAGCGCCTTGATCTCCGCAAACAAGGATGGATCCCGCGATGCATCGCCCAGATCTACCCCCGATACTTCAGCGCCAATGCAGCGGGTCAGCTTTTCAACCTTGATCATTTGAACCTTTCCGGATCTGGACTGATTGAGGAATCAATCGTCAATCTTGATGCTCGCGTCGGCGGCAATCTTTGCCCACACCTTCATGTCCCTGTCGACGATGCTGGTGAACTGGGCCGGAGTCGTCACCGGGGGCGGTGCGAAGTTCATGGTGTTCATCATCGCGGCCATGCCCGGATCGGTTTGCACCTTGTTGATCTCGTCGTTCAACCGCTTCACGATCGCAGGGTCCGTCCCCGCCGGCGCAAAGACCCCGAACCACCCCACCGCATCGAACTTGTAACCCTGCTCACCCATCGTCTTGACGGCGGGAAACTGCGGGGCATGCGCGTTGCCGGCAATGGCGATAGCACGGACCTTCCCTGAACGCAGGAACGGCACTGGCGCGGCGGGGTCGGCAAAGGCGATCTTCAGGACCCCGGAAGAAAGCTCGGTGAGAAGCTGAGTTGCAGTTCGATATGCAACGTGATCAGTCTTCATGCCGGTCTGCATCTTGAGCCATTCCATCATCAGATTCCCGGCGGAACCGACGGTCTGCGAACCATAGCTGTATTGACCGGGATGCGACTTCACGAACTGGACAAGCTCCGGCAGGTTTTGAACCGGCAGGTCGGGGCTTACCAGCAGGAATATGCCGCCCACCGCAGTCTGCGCAACGGGCATCAGGCTCTTTCTCGGATCCGGGACAGACTTGAGGACAGCCGGGGACACCACGATGTTCGACGCGGTGGTGTAGAGGAGCGTGTAGCCGTCTGCAGGTGCCTTGGCAACGGCGTTCGTACCGATAACGCCGCTGCCGCCAGGCCGATTGTCAACCAGCACTGGCTGCTTGAGCGATTCGGACAGGCGCTTGGCCATGATGCGGGCCAGGGCATCGGTTCCCGAGCCGGCTGACGAAGCCACGATAAGTTGAATCGGGTGCGTGGGCCAATTTTCCTGAGCCTGCGCCCGGCCTGGACTGTACGAGACAACCAGCGCCGTGGCGCACAAGACGGTTGCAACTAGCGTTCGCATGTGTAATGCCATTGTCTTCCTCCTTCCTTGTGACGATTGTCCGCCGCGCTTCCTGCGCTGCATCAACGCCGGAGCATTGGTGACGACCGATCTCCGGCGATTGGATCGCGAACTCACACTGGTCAGGCTGCCCACGGCATCCATCAAGTCGCCGGGGAGTGGCGAAGCAAGGGGTCTGAGCCCCTGCTTTCCGCGACAAAACACCACCTGCCAACAGCGAATACGGTAAAGGGCAGAACTGCCGCCAGCGGAAGCCAGCGCATGGCGACCTCAAGACCAACCGCGTCCGCCACCATGCCGGTGACAATGGGGCCTGCGGCGAGGCCCAGGATGTTGTTGAACAACGTCAGCGTGGCAAACACCGAGCCATGAATCGCTGGCGGTGTGGACCCGGCAAGGATCGCGCTACAGGTGCTCCAGGAGCTGGCGAGGAAGAACACCCCGGGAACCAGGAGCACCAGTTGCAAATTGCCATGCGGCATGCGTAACGCAATTGCGAGCAGCGTGCCTAGCGCCAGGCAATAGCCAATGGCCATGTTCCACCGCTTGAGCAGGGAATCCCCGCTGACGCGATCGGTCGCCACACCGCACACGAGTTGGCCCACGGCGCTGGCCAGGACAAGTCCCGCCGCAACAACGGCAGCCTCGCTGACGGGCATGCCCCAGTAGCGATTCAGGTAGCTGGGCAACCATACAAAAAGAGTGCCCTGAATGAAGACCTGCAGGGCGCAGCCGAGATACGCACAAAAGACGGAACGGCTGGGAAACACGCCAGAGAACAGAGCACCCGGTGACAGTTTCACATGCCCATGCCCCGTGGTTCCCTTTACATCGTCCGGTTGCGCCGCCGCAAGCCTCTTTTCCGTGACCACGCCGCAATAGATGATCACGAGTACAAAACCAATGACTGCCATGATTCCCATCGACCAGCGCCATCCAAAGTGCGTCGCGATCAGGCCGGAAAGCGAAACCCCAAGCACCGAGCCAAATGCGCCTGCCGACGTAAAGCCGCCGGAAACGCTAGACCGCATGTGCTTTGGGAAGATGCTCAGGAGCATGGCGAACCCGACGCTGCCGTAGGCAGCCTCGCCAATACCAACGAAGAAGCGTGCGACGACCATCTCGTGGTAGCTGCTGGCGATGGCGCAACCGAGCGTGGCGACGCTCCACACTGCGACCATCAGTGCGATGCTTTTCACACGTCCCCAGCGGTCCGCGATGATCGAGAATGGGAGGGTCAGCACCCCGACCGTCAACGGCACTATGCTGCTGATCGAGCCGAGCTGTGTATCGGAAACCTGCCACTGCACTTTCAGAAGCGGAAACAATGCATTGATTGCCTGCCGCGACATGTAGTCAGACAACATCAGGCAAAACATCAGGGCAAATACTACCCAGGCGTAGATCCTCGCATCAGTGCGGGCCTTCGCTCGCGCAACCGGTATCGCATTGCTCGTATCAAGATTCACTTCTGTCTCCTACGTTGATTCTCGAAACTCGTGACCAAGAGTGCCGCCCCGCCTTTGGACATCAATGTCATCTCAAGCATCTCGATACTTGCGTGGTGACGTTGACGTGAACGCGAATGGCCCCTTGATCACTGTCGTGCGTGAAGCCATGGCCGTGGATGTCACGTTCGACAAGGGAGGGATCCCTTGGCAGGGATCTCGTGCGCCAGATCATCCGACCTGTCGATGCTTGCTGCTTATCCGCACACGTCTCGAACTTGGCTTTTTACGACAGCGATCCGCGACTTAGGGTAAGCACTGGACCGCTTGTGGCCGCGGAGTCAATCCGTTCTACTGCGCCGTAAAACCGGCATCCACCAGGATGCTGGTGAGCGGCAGCAGGCCCGCGGCAGGCGCGAACTGACGTCGCAGCCAAAGTCGGCTTGGAGGGGCGGAGGGGCGGAGGGGCGGAGGGGCGGAGGGGCGGAAGCGTGGACCACGATCTCGAGCATGGTTCGCTTGAGAGCCTCAAAATGGCCGTCGCACTTTTAGGTAGCAGGTGTGATCTGATGCCCCTGGGAACGGGGACACGCGTTCTGCGGAGCGGCCGATTCTGGCGACGGCGAAAGTCCGCTTTGGCTTGTGGATTCAACCGGTCAACGCAGCAGCTTGATGGAATCGTTCAGCCGGTGTATCCAAGTTCAGCGTCTTGCGGAGGCGTTTATTGAGTCGCCTGGCTATTGCAGTGAGCCTGGCTTGCGGACAGGGAGATCGGTTCCTTTTAGGAGGAACTGTCTGATTCGCCAGCCGCCTGCGCCCGCGCCAGCGCTGCGCTGACATCGCCATAGAACTGCTTCAGCGCGGCGGCCTGCAGGTCCTGCGGCTGCAGAGCAGGCCACAGCAGCGAGATCATGTCCTGCGTGGTGCGATCGATATCGACCGGGCGACCGCTTACGATCGCATCCCAGAGAATGTGCTCCATCGGCCCCAGAATGGCCGAGCGCATCAGCCGCAGCGACATATCGGCCCGAATCTCGCCGCGCGCCTGCGCGGTGGCCAGCAGCTCCATGAGCGGCGCGGTATAGCGGCGTTGCAGCGGCACGAACACTTCTTCGAGCCCCTGCCCCTTGGCGCGCCCCTCCGACAGGACCAGCGCGCAGAGACCCGTTCCGTGGATCAGGAACAGGCGCAGGTGCGTGCCGATGAAGAACTCGAGCTTGGCCCTGGCGCTGCCCTCCTGCGGCATGCCGCCTTCCATCGCGGCAATGATCTCGTCATACCAGTCCTGGATAACGCGAACACAGAGATCCCGCTTGCTGTGGAAGTACGTGAAGATCGTGCCTTCGGATATGCCCAGCCGCTGCGCGATCTCGGTGGTGGTCGCCCGCTCGTAGCCGAGTTCGGCAAAGACCTCGCGGCCCGCCCGCAGGATGTCGCGAATGCGCTGTTCGGCCTTGGCCCCTGCCGGGATGCGACGCTGATTCACGGTCTGCTGCATTTGCGTTCCCTGAACTGTGGTGGCCGGGAATTATAGAGGGCGCGCCCGCCGCCGCGTCGCCCTTCCGCCCCTGGCCGCCAAAAAGTTGACCTATACTCAAATTTTAATTGCTCTTTGCACAGGCAGCGTATACATTTTCCGCATCGTATCCCTAGAAAAAAGCTCAACAGACCCGGATACCGTGCATTGAGTATCACTCAACTCACAATACATCCGGCCGCGACAGGAGACAAGTATGGCGATGCAACCCGGTACCTTGCTGCCCAGCGGGGGACTTTCCTA
The DNA here is from genome assembly GCF_000292345.1 of Cupriavidus sp. BIS7. Taxonomy (GTDB): domain Bacteria; phylum Pseudomonadota; class Gammaproteobacteria; order Burkholderiales; family Burkholderiaceae; genus Cupriavidus. The sequence goes on along the minus strand of NZ_ALOU01000021.1, from coordinate 90,225 downwards.
CGTAAAAGGTGACGTTTCACCCCCACTCAGCGAGCAGACCGTGCCGGAACTGCTGGCCAGCACCGTGGGGCGCTTCGGCAACCGGCCGGCGGTGGTGTTCCGGGAGCAGAACGTCCGCTGGACCTGGAACGAGTTCAGCGCGGCGGTGGACCGGATGGCCGCGGGTCTGCATGCGCTGGGCTTGCGCAAGGGTGACCGCGTCGGCATCTGGTCGCCAAATCGCGTGGAATGGCTGCTGACGCAGTTCGCCACGGCCCGGGTTGGCCTGGTCATGGTCAACATCAATCCGGCCTACCGGCTCGCCGAACTCGAATACGCGCTGAACAAGGTCGGATGCAAGGCGATCATCGCGCCGGAAGTGTTCAAGACCTCGCGCTACCTGGAGATGCTCCAGACACTGGCCCCGGAACTGGCCCAGGCCGAACCCGGCGCGCTGAATGCGGCCCGGCTGCCAATGCTGCGCTGGGTGATCCGCATGGAAGACTTGCCGACGCCCGGCATGCTGACCTTCAACGGGCTGCTCGAACGCGGCGCGGACGTGCCAAAGCAGGTGCTGGACGACATCACCGCAGGGCTGGGCGCGCGCGACCCGATCAATATCCAGTTCACGAGCGGCACCACCGGCGCGCCGAAGGGCGCCACGCTCACGCACCGCAACATCGTCAATAACGGCCGCTACATCGCGGGCGCCATGCGCTTTTCCGAACAGGACAAGCTCTGCATCCCGGTGCCGTTCTACCACTGCTTCGGCATGGTGCTTGGCGTACTGGCGTGCGTGTCCACCGGCGCCTGCATGGTGTTCCCGGGCGAGGCATTCCAGCCCGGCGCCACCATGGCCGCCGTCAGCGAGGAGCGCTGCACCGCGTTGCATGGCGTGCCGACGATGTTCATCGCCCAGCTCGACGACCCCGACTTCGCCAAGTACGATTTCTCCAGCCTGCGCACCGGCATCATGGCTGGCGCGCCGTGTCCGGTGGAAGTGATGAAGCGCGTGGTGTCGGACATGCATATGGCTGAAGTCACGATCGCATACGGCATGACCGAAACCAGCCCGGTGTCGTTCCAGAGCGCCACCGACGATCCGATCGACAAGCGCGTGTCGACGGTCGGCCGCGTGCAGCCGCACCTCGAATGCAAGGTGGTGGACGTGGACGGTCAGATCCTGCCTGTCGGCGCAACCGGGGAACTCTGCACGCGCGGCTACTCCGTGATGCTTGGCTACTGGGACGACGAAGCCAGAACGCAGGAATCGATCCGCGATGGCTGGATGCACACTGGCGACCTGGCCACGATCGACGAACAGGGCTACTGCAACATCGTCGGCCGCGTGAAGGACATGCTGATTCGTGGCGGCGAGAACGTCTATCCGCGCGAGATCGAGGAATTCCTGTTCCGGCACCCGAAGGTCCAGTCGGTCCAGGTCTTCGGCGTACCGGACCAGAAGTACGGCGAGGAGGTCTGCGCATGGATCGTGCTGAAGCCGGGCCAGAGCGCCACCGAGGAAGAAATTCGCGATTACTGCCGCGACCAGATTGCCCACTACAAGATCCCCCGTTACATTCGCTTTGTCGACGAGATGCCCATGACGATCACCGGCAAGGTGCAGAAGTTCGTCATGCGGGACCAGATGACGCAGGAACTCGGACTCAGCCCCAGGTGAAGCCCCAAGCCACAAGTCACAAGCCATAAGCCATGCCGACCATAGAAACCAAACTCAACGCCCGTTCCGAAACGTTCAAGGCCAATGCCGAGGCGATGCAGGCGCTCGTGGCCGATCTCAAGGAAAAGATTGCGAAGCTGGCCGAAGGCGGTGGCGACGCCGCGCGCGACAAGCACCTGGCGCGCGGGAAGCTGCTGCCGCGTGACCGCGTCCAGCAGTTGCTGGACCCAGGCACGCCGTTCCTGGAGCTGTCGCAACTGGCCGCGTACGACATGTACGACGATGCTGCGCCCGGCGCGGGCATCATCACCGGCATCGGCCGCGTGGCCGGGCAGGAATGCGTGATCGTCTGCAATGACGCCACGGTCAAGGGCGGCACGTACTACCCGATGACGGTCAAGAAGCACGTGCGCGCACAGGAGATCGCCGAGCAGAACAACCTGCCGTGCATCTACCTGGTCGATTCGGGCGGCGCCAACCTGCCGAACCAGGACGATGTATTCCCCGACCGCGACCACTTCGGCCGCATCTTCTTCAACCAGGCCAACCTGTCGGCGCAAGGCATTCCGCAGATCGCCGTGGTGATGGGTTCGTGCACGGCCGGCGGCGCGTATGTGCCGGCGATGAGCGACGAGTCGATCATCGTGAAGAACCAGGGCACGATCTTCCTGGGCGGCCCGCCGCTGGTGAAGGCGGCCACCGGCGAGGAAGTCACCGCCGAGGACCTGGGCGGCGCCGACGTGCATACGCGCCTGTCGGGCGTGGCGGACTACTTCGCGCAGAACGATCATCACGCGCTGTCGCTCGCACGCAATATCGTGCAGCACCTGAACCGCCGCAAGCCGGACCAGATCCGCCTGCACGAACCGGTTGAGCCGCTGTACCCGACCGAGGAACTCTATGGCGTGATCCCGACCGACACGCGCAAGCCGTACGACGTGCGCGAGGTCATCGCGCGCATCGTGGACGGCTCCGAGTTCGACGAGTTCAAGGCACGCTACGGCACCACGCTGGTGTGCGGCTTTGCGCGGATCTGGGGCTACCCGGTGGGCATCATCGCCAACAACGGCATCCTGTTCTCGGAATCGGCACTCAAGGGCGCGCACTTCATCGAACTGTGCTGCCAGCGCAAGATTCCGCTGGTGTTCCTGCAGAACATCACGGGCTTCATGGTCGGCCGCAAGTACGAGAACGAGGGCATCGCGCGCAACGGCGCCAAGATGGTGACGGCGGTGGCCACGGCACAGGTGCCGAAGTTCACGGTGATCATCGGCGGCTCGTTTGGTGCGGGCAACTACGGCATGTGCGGACGCGCTTACTCGCCGCGCTTCCTGTGGATGTGGCCGAATGCGCGGATCTCGGTGATGGGCGGAGAGCAGGCCGCCAGCGTGCTGGCCACGGTGCGGCGCGACGGCATCGAGGCAAAGGGCGGCCAGTGGAGCCGCGAGGACGAGGAAGCGTTCAAGGCGCCGATCCGAGACCAGTACGAACAGCAGGGCCACCCGTATTACGCCAGCGCACGGCTCTGGGACGACGGCGTGATCGACCCCGCGCAGACGCGCACGGTGCTCGGCCTGGGCCTGTCGGCCAGCCTCAATGCGCCAATCGGCGACATGAAGTTCGGCGTGTTCCGCATGTAAGGGGAAGAAAATAATGTTCAACAAGATCCTGATTGCGAACCGTGGCGAGATCGCCTGCCGCGTGGCCGCCACCTGCCGCCGCCTGGGCATCCGTACCGTGGCGGTCTACTCCGATGCGGACGCCGATGCGCGCCACGTCGCGTTCTGCGATGAAGCCATTCATATCGGCGGCGCCGCGGCGCGGGACAGCTACCTGCGCGCGGACCACATCATCGAGATGGCCAAGGAAACCGGCGCCCAGGCGATCCACCCCGGCTACGGCTTCCTGTCCGAGAACGAGGACTTCGCGCGCGCCTGCGCCGATGCGGGACTCGTCTTTATCGGCCCGCCGGCCTCGGCCATCCACGCGATGGGCAGCAAGAGCGCAGCCAAGCAGTTGATGGAAAAGGCCGCCGTGCCGCTGGTGCCCGGCTACCACGGCGAGGACCAGGACCCGGCGCTGCTGCGGCGCGAGGCCGACCGCATCGGCTACCCGGTGCTGCTCAAGGCCAGCGCGGGCGGTGGCGGCAAGGGCATGCGCGTGGTGGAGTCCGGCGACGGCTTCGAAGCCGCGCTGGCGTCGGTCAAGCGCGAGGCATCGGCCAGCTTTGGCGATGACAAGGTGCTGGTCGAGAAATACCTGACCCGCCCGCGCCATATCGAGATCCAGGTCTTTGCCGATACGCATGGCAACTGCGTGTACCTGTTCGAGCGCGACTGCTCGGTGCAGCGCCGTCACCAGAAGGTGCTGGAGGAAGCGCCGGCGCCGGGCATGACCGAGGAGCGCCGCCGCGCGATGGGCGAAGCGGCCGTGGCCGCCGCGCGCGCGGTGGGCTACGAGGGCGCTGGCACAGTGGAGTTCATCGCCAACCAGGACGGTTCGTTCTACTTCATGGAGATGAACACGCGCCTGCAGGTGGAACACCCGGTCACCGAGATGATCACCGGGCAGGACCTGGTTGAGTGGCAACTGCGCGTGGCCGCCGGCGAGCCGCTGCCGCTGGCGCAGGACCAGTTGCGCATTCACGGCCACGCGCTGGAAGCGCGTATCTACGCCGAGAACCCGGACAAGCAGTTCCTGCCGTCCACGGGCACGCTGCGCTTCCTGCGCACGCCGCCCGCCGTGCAGTTCATACGCGGCGGCGACGCCAATGCGCCCGCTGGCGTACGCATCGACGCGGGCGTGCGCGAAGGCGACACGATCAGCCCGTACTACGACCCGATGATCGCCAAGCTGATCGTCTGGGGCCGTGACCGCGAGGAAGCACTCGCGCGCATGGGCCAGGCGCTGGCTGGCTATCACGTGGTGGGGCTATCCACCAACGTTGCGTTCCTGCAGCGGCTGGTGAAGTCGCAGGCGTTCCGTACGGCCGATCTCGACACGGGCCTGATCGAACGCAACCAGGCAACGCTGTTCCCGCCGCAGAAGACTGTGCCCATGGAAGCGATCTCGCTGGCCGTGGCGGCACTGCTTGAACGCGAGGCACGCACGCGGCGCATCGACGAAGCCGATCGCCATTCGCCGTGGACCCATGCGGGCGGCTGGCGCCTGAACGGGCGTGACGTGCGCACGCTGCACTTCCACGGCGGCGACCACAAGCTCGAAGCGGTGCTCAAGGGCGACGCCCGCGACACGCGCCGCAACACGCTGATCTACGCCGACCAGGCCGCGCCGTTCGCCTACACGTTCAGCGCCGACGATATCCGCGTGGATCTCGGCACGCGCCGCACGCACGGACAGGTGCATGTGGAAGGCGACACGTTCCACGTGTTCCACGATGGCCGCCATACGGTGCTGGAGTGGCTCGATCCGCTGTCGCACGCGGGCGAGACGGAAGGCGAAGGCGGCAAGCTGACCGCACCGATGCCGGGCAAGGTGATCGCAGTGATGGTGGAAGCCGGCAGCAAGGTCACGCGCGGCACGCCGCTGCTGGTGATGGAAGCAATGAAGATGGAACACACGATCGCCGCACCGGCCGATGGTGTGGTGAGCGAAGTGCTCTACGGCGTGGGCGAGCAGGTGACCGAAGGCGCGCAACTGCTGGCAATCGCCTCGGAAGCGGCGGCGGCCTGACAGGCTTGCTCCCCTCTCCCGCGCGCGGGAGAGGGGCCGGGGGAGAGGGCCGGCGGCTCAAGATGTGTGTGACCGCGATTTGAACCGCAATACCCTCTCCCCCACCCCTCTCCCACTTGTGGGAGAGGGGAGCCCATAGCCACCGCCAGAAGCCCAGCACAGGAGACCCAAATGACAATCCCCCAATACGTAAAGATCGTCGAGGTCGGTCCGCGCGACGGTTTGCAGAACGAGAAGGCGACCGTGCCCACCGACGTCAAGGTCGCGCTGATCAACAAGCTGTCGGACGCCGGCTTCGTCAACATCGAGGCCGCGTCGTTCGTGTCGCCCAAGTGGGTGCCGCAGATGGCCGATGGCGCCGATGTGATGGCGCGCATTGCGCGGCGTCCTGGCACGTTGTATTCGGTGCTGACGCCGAACATGAAGGGCTTCGAGGCGGCCGTGGCCTCCGGCGCCGACGAGGTCGTGATCTTCGGCGCGGCCAGCGAGGCGTTCTCGCAGAAGAACATCAACTGCTCGATCGCCGAGTCGATCGCGCGCTTCGAACCCGTGGCCGCTGCCGCCAAGGAAGCCGGCGTGCGGCTGCGCGGCAGCATCTCGTGCTCGCTCGGCTGCCCGTATCAGGGCGAGGTGCCGGTCCATTCCGTGGTGGATGTGGTGCGCCGCATGCGCGAGCTTGGCTGCGACGAGATCGACATTGCCGACACGATCGGCGTGGGCACGCCCACCCGGGTGCAGGAAGTGATGCGCGCCGTCGCCGCCGAGTTTCCGATCGACCGGCTGTCTGGCCATTTCCATGACACCTATGGCCAGGCGCTGTCGAACATCCTGGCCAGCCTTGATGTCGGCATCGGCATCTTCCACGCATCGGTGGCGGGCCTGGGCGGCTGCCCGTATGCGAAGGGTGCCACCGGCAACGTGGCCACCGAGGACGTGCTGTACATGTTGCACGGCATGGGCCTGCACACCGGCATCGAACTCGACGATGTGGTGCGCGCCGGCGACTATATCTCGCAGGCAATCGGCCGCCCGAACAACTCGCGCGTTGGCCGGGCGCTGCTCACGAAGTGGGCCAGCCAGGCGGGCGAGGCGACCTGCGCGTAGCCTGAAAGGCCGCCCTTGCCCTTGGGGCGGCCGTGATCGCGCCTGATACCGGGCCGGGCATGCCGGCGCGCCGCCTGGCGGCCGGTTATCTTCCATTCCTGGCCCGGATACCACAGCAACGACACCAAAACCGGCTGGGGCCGATGCGCCACCCGCAGGCCGGGTACACTCCTGCCTGGAGGATTTTTGCATCCTCCCTGTCGGCGCCAGGCAGGGGCGCCGCGACGCTTTTCCCGCATGCCCCCGCCTTGCGCTGTCGATCGTTCCCCCTCCCGGCAACACCGTCATGTCGAGACTCGCCCCCGGGCCGCGCCGCGCGCTGCTGCGCTGGCTGCCCCTGTTTTGCCTGCTGATGGCAGGCCTGCTTCAACAGGCATTTGCCGAGTGCAATGCAAGTCACACCTCCGCTGCCGATGCCAGCCGGCCTCGCATTGGTCTGGTGCTGTCCGGCGGCGGCGCGCGCGGCTACGCCCATATCGGCGTGCTCAAGGCGCTAGAACAATTGCATGTACCGATCGACTGCATCGCGGCGACCAGCATGGGGGCGGTCGTCGGTGGACTGTATGCGAGCGGGATTCCTGCGGACGAACTTGATACGCGGCTGTCGCAAACCAACCTGAGCGACATCGTTTTTGACCGCAACGAGCGCGCCCACCTGCCGCAGGCATTGCGCGAGGACAGCTTCCAGTATCCGATCGGCATCTCGGTCGGCTATGGCGATGGCAAGTTCAAACTGCCGGTCGGGCTGGTCCAGGGCAACAAGCTGCTGGCGCTGCTGCAGGACTGGACCACCGCGTGGCCGGGCGAGATCGACTTCAACAAGCTGCCGACTCCGTTCCGCACGATCGCCACCGACCTTGGCACCGGCGCGCCGGTAATCCTGGACAAGGGCTCGCTGCCGCGCGCCATCCGCGCCAGCGTGGCCGTGCCCGGGTTGTTTGCGCCATTCAAGGTAAATGGCCGTACGCTGGTGGACGGCGGCCTGGTCAGCAACCTGCCCGTGCAGATGGCACGCGACATGGGTGCCGACATTGTCATTGCGGTCAACGTGGCATCGCCGCTGGACGACCCCGCCGCGCTCGATTCGCCCGCAGCGGTCACCCAGCAGATGGTGACGATCCTGACCAACCAGAACCTTGCCGCCCAGAAGGCGCTGCTTGGCCCCCGCGACGTGCTGCTGGAACCCGATCTCGGCGACCTCGCGTTCACCGACTTCTCGCACGCGCGCCGTGGCGTGCAGCTTGGCTATACGGCGGCACAGGGCATTGCACCGAAGCTGGCGGCGCTGGCATTGCCGCCGGCCGAATGGGACCACTACCTCGCCGAACGCGCGACGCACAGCGCCAAGTTCGAACCGAAGCGCATCGACGCCATCGAGATCCACACCTCGGGCCGCATTCCGCCCAGCTATATCAAGCAGTACCTGGGCGCGCGCGAGGGCGATGCCTACGACGCCGAGGCGATCAACCGGGACCTCTCGCAACTCTCGACCACCGGCGATTTCGAAAGCGTGACGCAGGACGTGGTCACCGAGAACGGCCGCTCGGTGCTCAAGATCGACGCGCAGGAAAAATCCTGGGGCCCGCAGTTCCTGCTGTTCGGCTTCGGTATGTCGACCACGTTCGACGGCAAGGGCGCGTTCAACCTGCAACTGGGACACCGCTATCCGTGGCTGACGCAAAGCGGGCTGGAATGGCGCAATGACATCGTGCTGGGCAGCACCCAGGCGAAGTGGCACACGGAGCTGCGCCAGCCCGTGTTCGACCGCCTCGGCTTCTACATCGCGCCGTATCTCGAATACGGGCGCAAGCACGTGGACATCTATTCCGACACCAGCCCGAACCGCAACACCACGCCGATCACCGCCGTGCGCGTGGATACCGGCATCGCAGGCATCGACCTGGGCATGCCGCTGGGCCGTCTCGGCGAATTCCGGCTTGGCGCGAACTATCAGGAAGTGCGTTACCACTCGGACTTCATGCTGACCAGCACGCGGCGCAGCCTGTTCGACAACAACTATGTGAACCAGCCGGTGTTGCGCGCGCAGCTCACGATCGACCAGCTCGACGACCCGCTGTTCCCGCGCAAGGGCTACTACCTGTTCGCCATCAACCAGATGTCGTTCGGCGGCACCAACAACAGCTATGACGACGTGCACGCCAAGGCGCTATGGGCGGGCAGCATCGGCCGGCATACGCTGAACATCGCGGCGGAAGGCGCGGCCACCTACAACGATCACCGCTCCGATAACAGCGTCAGCGGCGGACTCGGCTTCACGCTGGGCGGCTTCCAGCATCTGTCCGCCTATGCGCAGGACCAGTTCTCGGGCAACTATCTGCTGTACGGCCGCCTGACCTACCTGAACGAGCTGCACGAGTTCGTGCTGCCTGGCCTGCGCACCACGGTGTTCGGCGCGAGCCTGGAGGCGGGCGACGTCTGGCTGGCGCGGCGCAATTTCGGCAGCGGCCCGTACAGGTCCAGCGCAAGCGTGTTTATCGGCGGCAACAGCGTGATTGGCCCGCTCTACTTCGGCTTTGCCGCGGCGCCGCAAGGCGTGTGGAACATCTACCTGCAGTTGGGCCGAGTCTTTTAATAAGCCGTTTCCAGAGAGTGACGCGCCTAGCCCGTCAGCCTGGCCAGCGCTTCGGCGCTGGCCGTGTCCGTATCCTGACGGTATTCGACCGCGCGGATGCGGCCATTGCGCAGTTGCAGCGTCTGCGTGCCGCGCGCCTGCAGCGGGTCGCCGTCGACCTGGAAGGACACGACGATATCGATCTCCACGGTCTGGCCGTCGATGCGCGGCGCACCGGCAACCTCGATGCGCACCGTGTCACCGGCCAGTTGCCCCGCGCGCTGGAACAGGCCGATCACGGCATCGCGATCGGCATACACGCCCGCCAGCGGGTGCTCGCCCAGATGCCGCCATTCGATGGCCGGGTCCAGCAGCGGATACACGGCCTCGAAATGCCCCGTGGTCAGCGCGGACAGGTATTCGCCCGTCAGTGCCGCAACGGCGTCCGCGGACATCGGCACTTCCACGGACCGGCGCGCACGAGGGCGCCCCGCGGAAGCCTCCAGTTCCAGGAAATCCAGCACGCTGGCCATGACCTGCTCGCGGTCGTTGTCGACGCAGACCATGTGGTAGCTGTTCTCCAGCACCACGCCCTGCACCTGCGGCACCGCGCCGAGCAGGAAGTCGTAGGAGCGCAGCGTCGTCAGTTCGTCCTCGCGTGCGTTGATGACCAGCGTCGGGCAGACCACGCGATGCGCGCTGTCCAGCACCCAGCGGCGCAGACGGTCCACCTGGCGAATGCATGCCAGCGGGACCCAGCGATAGTGGAAATTGTCGCCGCGCTCGAACTTGGCCTTGACGATCGCGCGCACGAGGTCGTTCTTGATGCCGAACGGCTCGTTCTCCTCCACCTTGATACGCGCCGGCAGCCCCGGCAGGTGGTAGACCAGATGTCGCAGCCAGCGGTAGGACGGCGTGGACCAGCCATCGATAAAGACGGGGGCCGCCAGCGCCACCAGCCGGCCCTTGCCGTGCTGGCGCAGCGCGCCCAGCTCCAGCGCGAGCAGCGCCCCCATGCACATGCCTACCACGTGGAACGTGTCGTACTGGTCCACCAGTTCGTCATAGGCCTTCGTCACCGTTTCGAGCCACTGCTCGGCCACCACGGGCAGCAGGTCCTCCGGCCCCCCGCCATGGCCGGGCAGCGTGACGGCGTGCGTCTCCACACCCGCGCGGCGCAGCACCTTGTGCATCGGCCCGAGGTCGTACTGGGTACCACCCAATCCGTGAATCAGCAGGGCTCCGGTACGTGGAGCCTGTTGCATTGTCATGCCGCGCGCCGCCCTTCCGTTTCGTGAGTGGCGATCACACGCCATGCGCCGGCAATCAGCGCGACCGAGTCGTCGCCATCAAGCAGCGGGCCGCTCATGTCGACGACCGTCGTCGTGGCGCCAGCCGGCAGCAGCAGCCTGAACGTCAGGTCGCCACGCGCCTCGCCATCGCATTCGCGCAGCCAGCGGCGGCGCACTTCCGCGCGATCGTCGGGGTGCACGCAGGCCAGCACATCGTCGAGCGTGGAGAACGCCGACTCTGGCATGCCCAGCGCGCTTTCCACGCTGCCGCACCAGCGCATGCGGCCGCTATGCGGATCGAGGTTGTAGACGAGCTGCGCGCTGGCGGCCAGCGCAAGCTCCACATCGTTCTGCCGCGTGGCGGCCTGCTCGTGAAGCTGTTCGCGCGCCGTGCGCAGCGTGCTGATCAGCAGCGTCAGCAGCGCGGCCACGGCCAGGTAGAGCTGTGCGATCAGCAGCGAGTCGCCATGGGCCAGCGCGGTCTCGGCAAACGGGCCGTCGCCCTGCGCCGTATTGACCAGCACAAGCACCGTCAGCAGCGCCACGGCGACCGAGCCGCCTCGCCCGCCCAGCAGCAGTGCGACGATGGCCACGAAGAACAGCGGGATATAGGTCAGCGCGTACGCCACGCCAAGCGAGAGCTGCGCCAGCCGCGTGCCGTCGAACACAACCGCGGCGGCCACCAGCACGCACGCCAGCGCGGCCAGGCCGAAGAAAAACTCGGCAGGGCGGCGTCCGCCGGAACGCGTGGCGCGAAAGCGCGCCCAGCCGGCAAACACCGGCGTAACGATCAGCACCCCGACAAAGTCGGCTGCCGTCCACACCTTGGCGGTGGCCCAGAACGGCACATCGAGGAACAACCAGAACCAGCCCGCGCCGAAAGCGGCCCCGCCGACGCTGGCGATCACGCCTGCCAGCAGCAGCCCGCGCAGGAACGCCAGGCCCTCCAGCGAGAACCGCGTCAGGTGGATCACCCACACGGCCAGCGCCGCAAAGCCGATTTCGTCGAGCGAGAAAAGCACCATGCGGAACGCGTCGCGCCCTTCCACCACGCCCAGCAGCATCTGGGCGGCCAGGAAGGCCAGCCCGAGCCCGAGCCAGCGCCGTACCGGGGCCAGCATGAAGGCGGCCATGGTCACGCCAGCGGGGAGCCACATATAGCCGGCTGCCGCAAACGGCCCATTGATCTGGTGCGAGATGTACCCCAGCACGAAGTACAAGATCGCCCAGAGCGGCAATGTGACGGCCCGGTTGGTTAGATTCACTGTGATGTTCCTGATACTTGCTTCTTGGCGGTCGCCATTGTTGAACGACAACGCACGGCAGACCGTTGACCGGCACGGCCAAAAGTGTGGCGATTTGTACACAGCGAGGCGGGCTGGCCTCGCCGGTGCAATCAGTTCAAGCCGCTATTGTCGACGTAATCGAGGGCTTCGCGCACAGACCGGCGTGCTTTCAGCACGTAGCAGACACGGCGGTCACGGATGGCCAGCGCCAGGATCTCGGCCTGCACCATCTCCTGGAAGTGATGCGTGGCGCGCCGCAGCGTCAGGCCGGCAAGCTCGGCCAGATCCACGGCCGGCAGGCCTTCCTCGCCTGCCTCCAGCAGAGCCCGGCAGATGGCGGCACGGGCGGGCACGGTCAGCAGTGCCATGGTCAGGGCGCTTTCCTGAGTCTCCATGTTGTCCCCTTTTCCTTACCCTCTCGTTGTTATGCAAGGCAGGCGCTTGCGGCCTTCCGCCTACCTTCTACGCTGCACATCGCGGCAGCGCAATAGGAGATTGGTTGGAGGCGGGCGCGCCGGCCGGATGCTTGACGCCGAAGACACATCGTGAGCCTGAAATAAACAGTAATAAGACGGTCGTATCACACATGGCGAGCGACGACTATGCTTGTCAAGTCAAGCGATCATTGTCATGCGCATGTCCGCATCTGCCCCACTTCGCCGGCGGCCGCTGGCCATCGCCCTCATCGTCGTCATTGTGCTCATCGCGGTCTGGCTGCTTGCCAGGCCGCTGGGGAAGCTGCTGTTCCCGCACCAGGCCGCCAAGCCCAATCCGGCCGTGGTGGTCACCACGGCCGTTGCGCAGGCTGAAGATGTCGATATTGGCCTGACCGGCGTCGGCACGGTCCAGGCCATGCAAACGGTGACGGTCAAGCCACGCGTGGACGGGCAGCTTGAGCGCGTTGGCTTTGTCGAAGGGCAGGACGTCAAGGAAGGCCAGGTGCTGGCGCAGATCGATCCGCGCACATTCCAGGCGCAACTGCAGCAGGCGCAGGCCACCAAGGCGCACGACGAGGCACTACTTGCCAATGCCCGGCTGGACCTGCAGCGCTACGAGGCACTGATGAAGGTCGATTCGACCACGCGCCAGACGCTCGATACCCAGCGCGCGCTGGTGAACCAGCTTATCGCCACCGTGCACAACGACGAAGCGCAGATCGCGCTGGACAAGGTGCAGCTTGATTTCACGACGATCACGGCGCCGTTGTCCGGCAGGGTTGGCGCGCGGCTGGTCGATCCCGGCAACATCGTCCATGCGGCGGACACCACGGGACTGGTCGTGATCCGGCAGATCGACCCGATCGATGTCGTCTTCACGCTGCCCGACGACGCGTTCGGCCGCATCAACCGCGCGATGCAGGCCAGCCAGGCGCCACTGGTCGTGTTTGCCAACGAGCGGGGCACGGATGTCGCGCTTGGGCGCGGCGGCCTGATCCTGCTGAACAACACAATCGACACCACCAGCGGCACGATTCAGCTCAAGGCGCGCTTCCCCAACCCGAAGCATCTGCTGTGGCCCGGACAGTACGTCAACGCCCGGCTTGTACTGGGCCAGCGCGCCCGCTCCGTGGTCATCCCGGCGTCCGCCGTGCAGCGTAACGATGCCGGCACCTATGTCTACGCGGTGCAGCCGAACCAGACCGTGAAGCTCCAGCCGATAGAAGTGGACGAACTGCAGGGCGCGCGCGCCGTGATCGCAAAGGGCGTGCAACCGGGCGAGCGCGTGGTGGCCGACGGCCAGTACAAGCTCCAGCCCGGCGCGCTGATCGCCGAAGCGCCCGCGCGGCCTGGCGCTGCCAGCGCACCTGCGGGAACGGCCAGCGCCGCAACCAGCGCCGCAACCAACGCCGCGCCCCGCGCCACGCCCATCGCGCGCCAGTGAGCATTCCGATGAGCCACTCATGAGTATCTCGGCCACCTTCATCAAGCGGCCGATCGGCACCTCGCTGCTGGCGCTCGCACTGCTGCTGGTCGGGCTGGCCGCCTGGCCGCTGCTGCCGATCGCCCCGCTGCCGCAGGTGGATTTCCCGACGATCCAGGTCACGGTCAACCTGCCCGGGGCCAACCCGGAGACGATGGCATCGAACGTGGCGCAGCCGCTGGAGCGGCAGTTCTCGCTGATTGCCGGGCTCACGCAGATGACGTCGACCAGCGCCCAGGGCACCACGCAGATCACGCTGCAGTTCGACCTGAACCGCAGCATCGACGCCGCCGCCGTGGACGTGCAGGCCGCCATCAACGCAGCAGGTGGCCAGCTTCCGTCCAACCTGCCCACGCCGCCAACGTTCCGCAAGATCAATCCGGCCGATGCGCCGATCCTGGTTTTGTCCGTGCAGTCGGAAGCGCTGCCGCTGACCACCGTCAACGACTTCGCCGACAACATCCTCGCGCAGCAGATCTCGCAGATCGCCGGCGTGGGACTGGTCAATATCGGCGGCCAGCAAAAGCCGGCCGTGCGCATCCAGGTGGACCCGGCCAAGCTGGCCGCAATGGGCCTGAGCCTGGAAGACATCCGCGGCGTGATTGCCGCGACCACGGTCAACCAGCCCACTGGCGCCACCGATGGATCGGCCAAGGCATTCAACGTCTACACCAACGACCAGCTCACGCGTGCCGCACCATGGAACGACATGGTGCTGGCCTGGCGCAACGGCGCGCCGGTGCGCGTGCGCGACGTCGGCATCGCCGTGGATGGCCCCGAGAACAACCGGCTGGCTGGCTGGGCATTCGCCGGCGCGGCCGCGCCGCCCGACAACACGTTCCACAATGGCCGCGCCATCATCCTGGCCGTGACCAAGCAGCCGGGCGCCAATGTGATCGCCACGGTCGAACGGATCAAGGCCGCCCTGCCCCGCCTGCAACTGTCGATTCCGGCCTCGGTCAACGTCAACGTGCTGGCGGACCGCACGCAGAACATCCGCGCATCGGAGGCCGACGTCGAGTTCACGCTGATCCTGACCATCATGCTGGTGGTCGCCATCATCTTCGTGTTCCTGCGCGACGTATGGGCCACGGTGATCCCGAGCGTGACCGTGCCGCTGGCGCTGCTGGGCACGGCGGGCGGCATGTACCTGCTGGGTTACAGCCGCGACAACCTGTCGCTGATGGCGCTGACCATCGCCGTCGGCTTCGTGGTGGACGACGCCATCGTGATGCTCGAAAACATCTATCGGCACGTGGAGGCCGGCATGTCGCCGCTGGACGCGGCGCTGCAGGGTGCCGGCGAGATTGCGTTCACGATCGTGTCGATCTCCGTCTCTCTGGTGGCCGTGTTCATCCCGCTGCTGCTGATGGGCGGCATCGTCGGCCGGCTGTTCCGCGAATTCGCGGTGACCGTGACGCTGACCATCGCGGTTTCGGTGATCGTCTCGCTGACGCTGACGCCGATGATGTGCGCACGGTTCCTGCAGCCGCACGATCCGGCCCATGCGCGGCACCACGGACGCATCTACCTGATGTTCGAACGCGGCTTCGACGCGATGCTCGACGCGTACCGCCGCGGGCTCGACCATGTGCTCGATCACCAGTTCCTGACGCTGTGCACGTTCATTCTGACCGTGGCCATCACGGTGGGCCTTTTCGTCGTCATCCCGAAAGGGTTCTTCCCGCAGCAGGACACGGGCTTTGTGTTCGGCACCGCGGAATCCGCGCAGGATGCCTCGTTCCGGTCGATGAATGCGCGCATGGTTGCGCTGGCCGACGTGGTGCGCGCCGACCCCGACATCGCTGCCGTCGGCATGACCGGCGGGCAGAACACGGTCAACACCGGCAATTTCTTCATTGCGCTGCGCCCGAAGGAGGAAGGCCGCACGGCCACCGCCGACGAGATCATCGCGCGGCTGCGGCCAAAGCTGGCCAGGGTGGAAGGCGCCAACCTGTTCCTGCAGGCCGGGCAGGATATCAACGTGGGCGGGCGGCTGTCGCGCACGCAATACCAGTACACGCTGACCGACGCCAATCTCGACGAACTCAATAGCTGGGCGCCGCGCATCCTCGAACGATTCCGCCAGTTGCCGCAACTGGCGGACGTGGCGTCCGACCAGCAGAACTCCGCGGCGGCGGCCGTGCTGACGATCGACCGCGCACGCGCGTCGAGCTTCGGCATCACGCCGGCACTGATCGATTCCACGATCTATGACGCGATTGGCCAGCGGCAGGTGGCCCAGTACTTCACGCAGATCAACAGCTACCACGTGGTGCTGGAAGCCACGCCGCAACTGCAGGACGACCCGCGACTGTTCGACAAGCTCTACCTGACCTCGCCAATCACCGGCGAGCAGGTGCCGCTGTCATCGTTCGTGAAAATCGACACCAACCGCACGGCCTACCTGTCGATCGGCCACCAGGGGCAATTCCCGGCCGTGACGATCTCGTTCAACCTCGCGCAGGGCGCGTCACTGGGCGATGCGGTGGAAGCCATCACCAAGGCGCTGGCAGGCATGGGCCGGCCGCGCACGCTGGGCGGCGCGTTCCAGGGCACCGCGCAGGCGTTCGGCGCTTCTCTGGCGTCGCAGCCGTACCTGATCGCCGCCGCGCTGATCGCCGTGTATATCGTGCTGGGCCTGCTGTACGAGAGCTATATCCACCCGCTGACGATCCTGTCGACGCTGCCGTCCGCCGGCGTCGGCGCGCTGCTGGTACTGATGCTGGGCGGCTACGACTTCACGGTGATCGCGCTGATCGGCATCATCCTGCTGATCGGCATCGTCAAGAAGAACGGCATCATGATGGTGGACTTCGCGCTCGTGGCCGAGCGCGAACGCGGCATGGCGCCGCGCGATGCGATCTACGAGGCGTGCCTGCTGCGCTTCCGCCCGATCATGATGACCACGATGTGCGCGCTGCTGGCGGGCCTGCCGCTGATGCTCGGGCACGGCGCCGGGTCCGAACTGCGCCGGCCGCTTGGCTACGCGATGGTTGGCGGGCTGGTGGTCTCGCAGATGCTGACACTGTTCAGCACGCCAGTGGTCTACCTGTACCTGGACCGCGCACACCACTGGTACGTGCGCCGCAAGGCCGCGCGCACGGGCCGCAAGCCGCCGCCCACGCATCGTCCCCCGCACGAGAAGACGCACGAGTACATGGGCGGCGAGGGAGAGTGAGGCTCCCCCCTGTAGCTCTCGCCGTTGGCTCCCGCTATGCGACTTCGATCAGACCGCTCATGTTCTCGTGGCCCGACCCGCAGAAGATGTCGCACAGGAAGCCGTAGCTGCCGGGCTTGCCGGCGGTCAGCGTCACCTTGACGGCCTGACCGGGCGGCAGGTCGGCGCGGACGTCGAAGTCGGGCGCCGAGAATCCCATCATCACGTCCTCGGCCGTGATGGCCAGCACAACCGTCTCCCCGGCCTTGAGCTTCAGGCGATCGGGTATGAACACAAAGCGCCGCGCGCGCATCGGGATCACGCGCGGCGCCGCCGCATCGCTCCGGCTCACCACTGACACGGCGGGCAGCACGGCTGCGGCCATCATCCAGGACAGCATCGTCCGGCGATTCATTGTGGTGGTAACCGTGGTGCTCATACCTTGCTCCCGGTGACAGTGACCTCGGCCAGTTTGAATCCTTCAGGCGACGGCGTGGCCGTTACCTGGCGCCAGCCAAGTCCCTTATACGGATGCTCGGCGTCCCACGGCACCGGCAGGCGCTTGGGCTGTGACCCGGCCGGGGGCAGCGGAAACATCAGCGATTGCGCCGCGTGGTGCGCGATGTGGCCGGTCATATGGTGATGCTCCTGGTGGATATGACCGTAGAACACGGTGACGTTCTTGTACGGCATCAGGATGTCCACGACCTGCGCGCCGTCACGCGTGGCCCAGTCCCATTGCGGATAGAGATCGAACAATGGCCGGTGCGTGAACACGACGATGCGTGCATCGCGCGGCTGCTTTGCCAGGTCGTCGGCCAGCCACTTGCGCTGCGCCTCGCCCACCATGCCCGCCGGATCGGACACGTTGTCGAGCACGATCGCGTGCAGGCCCTTGTGATCGAACGTGTAGTGCGTGGGCTGCCCGAACACCTCGCGGAACGCTTCGCCGGCATCGAGGCTGGCATCGTGTTCGCCCGGCATCAGGTGCACCGCCCCGGCGCGCAGCGGCGCGATGATGTCGCGCACCTCGCGCATGCGGCGGCGGCGCTCGGCCGGATCGTCGGTGGAATGCGTCAGGTCGCCCGTGAACATGATGAAATCGGGCTGGCTTGGCAATGCATTGACGGCGGCCACGGCCTTTGGCAGCGTGCCGCGCGCGTCCGGATTGGGCGGGCCCTCGAACCCCCAGTGCGAATCGGACAGTTGCACGAACACGAAATCCTCGTCGCGCCCCGCCGCCCAACCGGGAAGTGCCGATGCGACCACGGCGCCGCCCGCCGCGCCCGCCAGGCGCAGTATGTCGCGCCGACTCCAGTTTCCGTGCATGACAGCCTCCTTCGTTCTGTGGATGGTGACTGTCATACCGGGCGGCTCGGGGATTTATTCCCGGGGTTTCCGATTTTGATGCGCTGGCCCTCTGCCCAGCCCCACTCCCGCCGGGAGTGGGGAGAACCCCGTTGGCGTCGGACGGCGCCGGGAATAGAATCGCCCCAGCGCCGGTATAACGGGGGAGACGCACTCATGCCGCTGTGCCATTTCGTGCTGTGCCATTTCGATCAGCCGACACGCAAGGACTGACTTGGACGCCGCCAACACGCGCCGCCGCTTTGACGACCTGGTGCTGCCGCATCTGGACGCCGCCTATAACCTCGCCCGCTGGTTGTGCGGCAATCCGGGCGACGCCGATGACGTGGTGCAGGAAGCGTTCCTGCGCGCGTTCCGGCTGTTCGGGAGTTTCCGCGGCGACCAGCCGCGGCCCTGGCTGCTGGCCATCGTGCGCAATACGTGGTTCACCACGTGGCAGAAGCGCCGCGCGGCAGCCGAGACCGAGTACGACGAGGCCGCGCCGCAGGGAGACCTGCCCGACTGGCACGGCGCGCCCGGCGACCCGGAGCAGTGGCTGTTGCGCGAGGAAGACATGCGACTGGTGCATGCCGCGCTTGAACGGCTGCCGGTCGCGTTTCGGGAGGTACTGGTGTTGCGTGAACTGGAGGAACTGCACTACCGCGACATCGCTCGCATCGCCGACATTCCGGTCGGCACGGTGATGTCACGGCTGGCGCGCGGCAGGCGCATGCTGGCCGCCGCCGTGGTGGCCGTGCGCGACGAGGGTGTTGTGCGCAGTGCCGTCAGCGCCGCATCGGCCGACATCGTCCAACCCGCAGGAGGTCCCCGCCATGGACTGCAATGACGCCCGCAACCTGCTGCAGGCCTGCGCCGATGGCGAAGTCGGCGCGGCTGACAGCGTGCGCCTGGAGCGCCACCTCGAAGACTGCGAGCGCTGCGTGGAAAGCCTGAGCAACCTGCAGGCGCTGCGCGCAGCCACCCGGCATGGCGCGACGTATCACCGCGCGCCCGCCGAACTGCGCGCACGCATCATGGCAGCACTACCGGCCCCTGCCGACCCCGGTTTCTCCAACTCCGGCGCAGCGGAAGCGGCAGGCTGGCGCCGCTGGTTCACATGGTCGCCGGCGGCCAACGCGGCGCTGGCCGCCGTCACGATGGCGGCGGTGGGACTGAGCCTGTTCCAGTACAACGGGCAGCCGTCGCAGGGCGACCTGACGGCCAATGCAATCGTGGCCAGCCATGTACGCGGCCTGATCTCAAATCGCGCGATCGATGTCGTGTCCTCGGACCGGCACACGGTCAAGCCCTGGTTCAACGGCCGCATCGACTACGCGCCCGACGTGCGTGACCTTGGGGCGGCCGGCTTCCCGCTGGTCGGCGGACGGCTCGACTACGTCGACGGACAGCGCGTGGCCGTCATCGTCTATCGGCGCAACCAGCACCCGATCGACGTGTTCGTGATACCGGGCAACAACTCGGGCAAGCTGGGGGAAGCGGAACGCCAGGGCTACCAACTGGAAAGCTGGGAAGCACACGGCATGCACTACTGGGCCGTGACCGACGCGTCAGCCGGCGACCTGCGGATGTTCGTGCAGGCGTGGAGAAATGCTGAGGGGGGTGTGGAGCGGTAGGACGAGCGATCTGGGCGGATTTTGCACTCGGCTGTGTCGCCGCAACTGCTTGCTTACCTCAAGGCAGCTTTGCCCGCAGGCGGTCTAGCCATGTCGGCGGGAGCCGAACATACTCCCCGTCGTCGCCGTTGCTGTAGTAGACGATGTCATCCCCCCAAACAATCCGATTCTCGAACGCGTTGAAGAAGAACCGTTCAGCTATTTTCTGGCCCGTTGATATGTCGTAGAGACGAAACAACGTGCTATCGCGCAGCGCCATATAGCAAACTTCACCAATGTATCCTCCCTCCGCTTCGCGCTCGCAATCATAGGCACCGGCACGATACATGGCAGCGCAGCCGTAGACCGTGGCGAACATCACGGCCAGTAGAATCGCTAGCTTCTTGTAGAACTTCATCATCGATCAACCTCGATCACAATAGGCTCCCTGTACCCGAAGTAGGAGCGATATCGATTTGAGTACAGCACAAGGTCGCCACCCTGCCCGTGCTTCAGTTGCCATTCCCGATAGTCGAGATTTCGCACGGTGTAGAAGACATTGTCCTTGGTGATCTTTGCATTTCGCGCGACGTGCGGCATATGCGCTTTCGAGACTTCTCCGAGCATCGCGTATGAGGGAACGACAATCAGCCCATACTCATTCCAGTTGCCCAGATACTGACTACCAGCCGAGGAGGCGGTGCCGTCCTTGCGATCGTGGAAGGTGAACACATCGCGGACGTAGTAGTTGACCTCGAATATCTTCAGTTGCCCATTGCAATAGGAGAACTTGCTCAGGGCAGCATTGAATGTGAACGCACCTAGCGCCCCGTACAGATCGTCCATCAGTATCGGTGTCGCCGCCCCTGCGGCTAACAGCAAGCCCTTGCTGACCCAGTCGTCGTCAACGCGAACCAGTTGATACTGGTACTCGTGATGGTATTTCTGCCAGTCGCCTTCGCAGCGCTCCCACGCATCGATCACGTATGGAGAAGATTTCCACTTGCGTGCCATGCGCTTCAAGGTATCGATCGCCCGGCGGTTAAATAGCTTCTCATTTAGCAGTTCATCCAGCCTGGCCTTGGCACGTGGGAACTTGAGTACCCAGTCCATCTTGATCGTCGTTGTATCGATCATGCTGGGCTGGAACTGCTGTCCGTTCTGATTGATACCGATCCGGGCGCCATCATCCGTATTCGCGTAGTTCAGTTCCCCGGCGAACCACTTGCGCTGAATCTTCGCCGCCACGGACCAGCCCAGGCGGTCCATGGCCTTGGGAACGTCTTGCAAGTCAAATGGCGGTAGACGGTGACGGGTGACGATGGGCGGAAGACCGCGATGCAATACAGGTGTTGGAGCAGATCCGGTCGCTGGCGGGCTGTTAACCCAGTCATTGAACTTTGAGGCAGCTTCTATCAGGCAGACCAGTAGCGGCTTGGGCGGTTCCTTGGGCTTTGGTGGCTCTTTGGGCTTGGGCGGGGGCGGTGGCTGATCCCGTAGCGGCGGAGCCGCTCGGTCCATGGATAGTGCAAACTCATTCGCATCCACGGCAGTGCATGCATTGCCCTTCAGCCGCCATAGCGAACTGATCAGGAATCTTTCCAGGTAAGGGAACTGCTGCTCTGAGTTGCTCATTTTTTCGCACTTTGCCAAAAACGATTTCTCGCTTTTAGCAAAGAGGCTCAGCAACTCAAATAGTAAAAATCTGAAATCCTTTCAGAGCGCGGCATTGGGTGAGGGCATCGCGGTTCAAGTTACGACTGCCGCATCCTGAGCCGCTGGCCCTCTCCCCCTGCCCCTCTCCCGCGCGCGGGAGAGGGGAGCAAACCCCAGGTGTTGAGACGCCTTAGGTCAACACAAACGGCATCTGCCGCTGGCGCTTGCCGGTCAGGCGGAACAGCGCGTTGGCGATGGCCGGGGAGATTGCCGGGACGCCCGGTTCGCCGAGGCCGGTTGGGTTGTCGTTCGATGGCACGAAGAACACGTCCACCACCGGCGCATCGGGCATGCGCGGCGGCGGATAGTCGGGGAAGTTGCTGTTCTTCACCACGCCGTTCTCGATCTCGATCGCAAATCCGGGCTTGGTCATCGACAGGCCGAACACGCAGCCGCCCTGGATCTGGGCTTCCGCGGTCAGCGGATTGACCACGCGGTTGGCGTGCACGCCGGCCGTGACGTGGTGCACCTTCGGCTGACCCTTTTCGATCGACACGTCGACGACGTACGCCACGACCGAGCCGAACGACTCGTGCACGGCCACGCCCCACGCATGCCCCTTCGGCAGTTTCTTCTTGCCGTAGCCGGACTTGTCCACGGCAAGCTGCAGTGCTGCGCGATGGCGCGCGTGCGCCTTTTCGTCGAGCCGCGCCATGCGCCATGCCACGGGATCCTGCTTCGCGGCGGTGGCCATCTCGTCGGCCAGTGTTTCCTTGACGAAAGCTGTGTGCGTGTTGCCTACGGAACGCCACCAGAGCACCGGCACGTCGATCTTAGGTGCGTGCACGCTCAGTTGCAGCGGCAGGCCGTAGTCGTTCTCGGCGATACCTTCGACCATCGTCGCATCGATGCCGTTCTTGACCATCATCGGCTCGAACGGCGTGCCGGCAAGGATCGACTGGCCGACGATCGTGTGCTGCCAGCCCACCACCTTGCCCTGCGCATCCAACCCGATACGCGCGCGGTGCACATGCAGCGGACGGTAGTAGCCGCCCTTGATGTCGTCCTCGCGGCTCCACATCACCTTGAGCGGTTCGGTGTGGCCGTTGGCGATCCAGCTGCGCATCACGTTGGCCGACTCCACGAGGTAATCGGAAGTCGGCACGGCACGGCGCCCGAAGCCGCCGCCAGCCATCATCGTGTTCAGCGTGACCTTGTCCGGCGTCAGGCCGAGCGTGCGCGCCATCGCGGCCTGGTCGATGGTCTGGAACTGCGAGCCCACCCACACCTTGAGCGCCGTGGGCTTGTTGCCCGCGATCTCGGCCTGCATCGTGCAGTTCAGTGGCTCCATCGGTGCATGGGCCAGGTACGGCACGCGATACTCGGCCTCGATCACCTTTGCGGCGCCCGACAGCGCCGTGTCGATATTGCCGCCGCCGTCCAGTGGCCTGGCCACCGTGCCCGGCTGCGTGGCCAGCTTGCTGTACTCGTCGAACAGCGCGGCGGTGCTTACCTTTGAGCCCGTGTCTTCCCAGACGATTTCCAGCGCTTCGCGCGCGGTCTTGGCAGGCCAGTAGCCGTCGGCCACCACGGCCACGCCCGTGCCGCCGCGATCCACGGGCACGAGGAAGACATCGGCCACGCCCTTGACCTTGCGTGCCTTGTCGGCGTTGAACGACTTGACCTTGCCGCCGAAGCGCGGCGGATGCGCTACCACGGCCACCTTCATGTCCTTTAACTTCACGTCGAGGCCGAACACGGCATCGCCATGGAGCTTCGAGGCGGCGTCAAGGCGCGGCGTCGGCTTGCCGACGATGCGGAATTGCGACGGGTCCTTCAGCTTGACCTGCGCGGGCACCGGCAGCGCCATCGCGGCCTGCGCGAGTTCGCCATAGGTTGCACGGTTGGTGCCAGAACTCACCACGCCGAGCGACGTCGTGCAGCTTGCCGGGTCCACCTTCCACTGTTGCGCGGCTGCGGAAATCAGCATTGCCCGCGCCCGTGCGCCCAGCTCGCGGTACTGTTCGAACGAGTGATTGACTGCCGTGGAGCCGCCTGTCATCTGAATGCCGAACATCGGGTCCTTGTACGGATCGCCCGCTGGCGCCAGCATCGCGCGCACGTTCTTCCAGTCGACGTCGAGTTCTTCGGCCAGCGCCATCGGCAATGCCGTGTGCACGCCTTGGCCGAATTCAAGCCGGTTCACGGCAACCGTCACCGTGTTGTCCGGCGCGATCTGCAGGAACGCCTGCGGAGGCGAAGCCGGCTTGGCCGCGCCCTGCCCCTGGGCCTCTGCCGTTTCCACGACACTGCCGATGCCAAGCGCAAGCCCGCCACCGGCCATGCCGGTCAGCTTCAGGAAGCTGCGGCGTGTCAGCGGTGCAACCGCATCCGGCTTCCCGGCCTGCGCACCATTGCCGCCTGCGAGCGCTTCAATGCCACGAATTCGCATGATGGCTCCTCAGGCGATGGCGCGCGCGGCTTCCTTGATTGCCGCGCGAATCCGTTGATAGGTGCCGCAGCGGCAAACATTGCCAGCCATGGCCTGGTCGATATCGGCGTCGGTCGGGCGCGGCTTGGTGCGCAGCAGACCCACTGCGCTCATTACCTGGCCGTTTTGGCAATAGCCGCATTGCGCGACGTCGTGCTTGATCCAGGCCGCCAGCACGGCGCGGCCGACCTTGTCGTCGCCCACGCCTTCAATGGTGGTGATCTTGCTGCCGGCCGTGCCGGAGATCGGCATCACGCAGCTACGCGTGGCCTGGCCGTTGATATGTACCGTGCAGGCGCCACAAGAGGCCATGCCGCAACCGAACTTGGTGCCGGTCATGCCGAGGTTGTCGCGCAGTGCCCACAGCAGCGGCGTGGACGGATCGGCGTCCACGTCCACGGTCTTGCCGTTGATGGTGAGGGAAGTCATCGGGGGATACTCCTGGGGTGCGTTGCCCATTCAGTTGTTCATCCTGCCGCCGGGAGGATGACAAATTCCTGGCCACCCCGGCGGACCCGACGAGGATAGTGCAAATAGAAAAAATCTGCGCAGCGCCGCTCACATTCCACGCGCGCACCGAAACGGGGATTATTTCGCGGCGAGGAACGAATACAGGGCATTGAGATCGGTATCGTTCATCTTCGCGAACGCACCGAACGGCATCACGCGGCTTACCTCCGTCCCATCGGGACGCTTGCCGCTGCGCATCATGGCCACGAACTGGTCGGCCTGCGGATATTTCTTCATCACGCCAGAAGGTCGAAGGTCAGCGGCGGGTGGCCAGTCAGGCGGCGCGCCGGGAATATCGCCGCCGCGCAGGGTCGCGCCGTGGCAACCCTTGCAGGAATTGGCGACATAGGCGCCGTACTGCGCGTTGACGGCTGCGGCGATTGCCGGCGACGGCGGCAATGTGTGGTCGATCTTCTCGGCAGCGTCCTTGATGACGCCGGCGCCGTACAGGCCCTGGAGGAACCACGGCAGGTGCAGGTCGGCAGCCTTGCCTTCACCGGGCGGCAGGCTGCGGACATAGGCGACCAGCGCCGCGAAATCGTCATTGGAAAGCCGGTTGTAGTCCTCGCTCGGCATCACCAGCAGCGGGCGGCCGGAGGGCGCCACGCCGTGACGAATCGTCCGGTCCCAATCCTGCGGCTGGTACTTGTCGATGGCGAGGTTGCCGCGCGTGATATCGGGGGCGCGCACGCGGAAGCCGTTCGCTTCGTCAAACACCTGTTTGCCGGTGCCCGCTGCGCCATGGCAATCCATGCAGCCGCGCGACTCGTACAAATACTTGCCGTGGGCGATGGCCGTGGCATCGGCCGGGAAGGTCACGGGCTGCACGGCCACGTCGACCTTGCGTTCGAGCTTGCGCCCGCCCCACCAGTACGTACTGCCGACGGCAACCACCACGAACACCGTGAAAGAGATCGCTGCCGAACTGGCAATCCGAAAGAAGCGTTTGACGTTCATCGGTACCCCCTCTGACCATGCCTGAAGCCGCCGGGCTGATTGGAGCGGCTGCCTGTTGGATGTTCTGTGCGGGATGGTACATACGAAGGAGGCGCGTGCACAGGGGGCTAAAACGCCCATCTCCCACTTGTGGGAGAGGGGCGCTGGTCAGTGGCAAAAGTAGAGCGCTCAGCCGGCCAGCCCGGCCGGTGCGCGGTCGATGAATCCGGTCATGCCCTTGAGCCGGCCGTCGGCCGATACCGTGGCGAAGTCAGTACCCACCACCAGCGCAGCGTCCCCATCCGGGCCCAGTTCCCAGGTAAAGCGCAGGTGTTCGCCGTGGGCGTCCACCGGTGTAACGCGGCGGAACTGGAATCCGGGGAAGCGCGCCTGCACGCCGGCGATCATCGCGTCGATGCCGGCATGGCCTTCGCCGCGCATGAGCGGATCGACATAGACCGCCGATTCGGTCCAGGTGCGGCCGATCAGGTCGCGGCGGCGGCCTGCGTCGGTTTCGTTCCAGGCGGCCAGATAGCGGTCAGCCAGATCGGTCAGCGCGGCATTGGCGTTGTCGGCGTTGTTGGCGGCGGGTGCGGTCATCGTGTGCTCCTTGTCATCAGCGGGTTGTGATTCGCCATGACTCGATGATCGTCGCCCGGCCGATGCGGCGCGATTACGCATGAGGTAATCGCGGCGATTCGCGGCCATACCAAACTTCTGCCCCAAGCGCCAGCCCCAACAGAGCATCGTCGCGCCCGTTTAATCGGCTGTTGAATTTCACGCGGCACGATTAAAGTGCGGTCTACGCTGGGCAGGGTCCGACCATCGCACCCGTGTCCGCATTGCCAAAAGCGCGTCTTCACGCGCCCCCGCGCTCCCGGATAGCGAAAAAGATGACGCCTGAAACGGCCGCTCCCCGTTCCTCCCTCTTGCCACGCGTGCCAGCCGCCCGCTGGGGCCTGCTGCTGGCCGCTGCGGGCTACTTCGCGCTGGCCGTGGCAGGCATCTGGATGGGACGCATGCCGGGAACCGGCGCGGCGTTGTGGATGGCCAACGCGTTCGGGCTGGGTCTTCTGCTGCACCGCCCGCGGCGCGAAGCGCCGTTGCTGCTGGCGGCGATGCTGGCGGCCGATATCGCCGCCAATTTGCTGGCGGGCCACCCCATCGTTGTGTCACTGCTGCTGGCCGGTGCGAACCTGCTTGAGATCGGCTGCACGGCCATGCTGCTGCGGCTGATGGCCGCCCACGGTGCGCTTGCGCGCGTCGGGACGCTGGCCACGTTCGCCCTGACGCTCGGCGTGGCGGCCACGGTTGGGCCGGCCATCAGCGGCGTGCTTGGCGCCACGGTGCTGTCCGCCACATACGGCACCCAGTTTCCGCGTGTCTGGTGGAACTGGTGGAATGCCGGTGCCATCGGCATTGTGATGCTGCTGCCGCTGATGGTTTCGATCTCGCGCGAGCGTGTGCATGCCACGCTGCGGCGTCCCATGCTGATCCGCCTGACGGCACTGTTCGCGCTCTGCATGGGGATTGGTGCGGGCGCGATCCTGGCTGGCCACGAGCCGTTCGTCGTGATGTCGCTGCCGCTGGTCATCGTGGCGCTGGCCAGCAATCCGTTTGCCACGGCGCTGCTGACGCTGGTGTCCGCGTTGTCCGCGGAGGCGATCGCCCATCTTGGCGGGTTGCAGTTCCTCGCCTCGCGTGAGGCGCCACTGTCAGGCGCGCTGATCATGGTGTTCCCGGTCTGCATTGCTTTCATGACCGAGCAGAACCGCACTGGCCGAATCGAACTGCGCAGCAGCGAACGGCGCTTCCGCCAGGCGCTGGAGCATTCGGCAATCGGCATGGCGCTGGTCGGGCTCGATGGCCGCTGGCAACTGGTCAACCACGCGATGGTGGACCTGCTGGGCTACAGCGCCGAGGAACTGCGCGACTTGCCGTTCCACGACATTACCCACCCGGACGACCTCGCCGCCGACCTGAGCCTGCTTGATCGCCTGTTGGCTGGCGAGATCGACTCGTACCGGCTGGAAAAGCGCTATCGGCACAAGCAGGGACACTACCTGTGGGCGCTGCTGGCGGTCTCGCTGGTGCGCGACGAGCACACGGGCCAGCCCGACCACTTCATCGTGCAGGTCGAGGATATCCACACGCGCAAGCTGGCCCAGGAACAACTGGAGGCGCTGACCCGCCGCACGCAGCTTGCCGTCGAAGCCGGGGGCGTGGGCATCTGGGAGTGGGATTTCACGACGGCGACCATCACCTGGGATGCGCGCATGCACGCGTTGCACGGCACGTCCACCGAACTGGGCCCGCCGACGCTGGCCCAGTGGATTGCGATGGTCCATCCGGAGGACGTCAGCCGCGTCAGCTCCGAGATGCGGCAGGCAATACGCGGCGCCCGGCGGTTCGACACCGAATACCGCATCATGCGGCCCACCGGCGAGGTCCGGCATGTGCGCGCCATGGCAACCATCTCGCACCAGGAAGATGGCGGCACCCGCGCGCTGGTTGGCACGAACTGGGACATCACCGAACAGCGCACGCTGACCCGGGCATTGTTCGAGGAGAAGGAGCGGCTGCAGATCACGCTGCGCTCGATTGGCGACGCCGTGATCTGTACCGATCGCGTCATGCGCGTCACGTTCATGAACCCGATCGCCGAGCAACTCACAGGCTGGAGCATGGACGCGGCGATGGGCCAGCCTCTCGACCAGGTCTTCAGCATCGTCGACGAAATCACCGGCCTCACGATCCCCAGCCCGGTCGAGCAATGCCTGGAAACGCTGCGCCCCGCCTACCTGCAGGAAGGGGCGGTGCTGCAGAGCCTGACCGGCGAACGGCACGACGTGCAGGACTCCGCCGCGCCGGTGCTGACCAACGATGGCGGCGTGCTGGGCGCGGTGCTGGTGTTCCAGGACATCACCACGGCGCGCGCGCTGCAGCGCGAACTGGCCCACTCGGCCACCCATGACGCGCTGACCGGCCTGCCGAACCGTGCGTGGTTCGAGAAGCGCCTGCGCGAAGCCTGCGAGCAAGCGCGGCTGCACGGCCATCACGCCGCGCTGTGCTTTATCGACCTGGACCGCTTCAAGATCGTCAACGATACGGCCGGCCACGGCGCCGGCGACGTGCTGCTGCGCGAACTCGGCCACGTGATCCGCCACCACGTGCGCCCCGACGACCTGCTGGCGCGGCTGGGCGGCGACGAATTTGCGCTGCTGCTCAAGGACTGCAGCATCGACCACGCCGAGCAGGTCTGCCAGAAGGCCATCGACGCGATCCGCGAGCGCCGCTTCCCGTGGAATGGCCGTGTCTACGATGTGGGCGCAAGCATCGGCATCGCCGCGATCGACGCCGACGCGCCGCCGATGGGCGAACTGATGAGCCGCGCCGACGTGGCCTGCTACGCGGCCAAGGCAGCCGGCCGCAACCGCGTGTCGGTCTATCGACGAGACGAAAGCGATGCGCGCCGCCACCACCGCGAACTCGAAGTTGCCGCGGGCATCCACTCGGCCCTGGAAGCCAACCGCTTCCGGCTGTACGTGCAGGAAATCCACCCGCTGCATCCCGAAGTCGAAAACGTGCGCCATGTGGAAATCCTCGTGCGCATGGTGGACGAGCTGGGCACGCTGATCATGCCCGGCGCCTTCATCCCGGCGGCCGAGCGCTATGACCTGATGGGCCACATCGACCGCTGGGTGATCCGCAACGTGCTCCAGCAATACGGCGAACGGCTGGCGCGCGTGCCGGATCTGTCGGTGGCGATCAACCTGTCGGCCAATTCGCTTGGCGAGCCGTTCCTGCTGCCGTTCCTGCACACCGTACTGGAAGACTCCGTGCTGCCTGCGGAGCGGATCCTGCTGGAAATCACCGAAACCGCGCTGATCAACAACATGACGGCCGCCAGCCGCCTGGTGGCCGAGATGCGCCGCGCGGGCTGCACGGTGGCGCTGGACGACTTCGGTTCGGGCCTGTCGTCGTTTTCGTACCTGAAGCAGTTCCCGGTCGATTACCTGAAGATCGACGGCAGCTTTATCCGCAACCTGGCCGTCAACGTGGTGGATCGCGAGATCGTCAGTTCGATCAACGACATCGGCCACCGGCTCGGCGTGCGGACCGTGGCCGAATGGGTCGAGGACGAATCCACGCTGCAGGCGCTGCGCGCGATCGGGGTGGACTACGCACAGGGCTACGCGATAGGCCGGCCCATGCCGATCGAGGCGTTCCTGGAAATCTGCGAAGGCGCCGAAACCTGACGACATCGGCCCCGCGTGAACAGGGCCGCACATCCATCGATTCCCTCCCGCTCGCGCCGTTCGGAAACCCGAACGGCGTTTTTGCCCGTACGTCCGGAATTCCGAACGACGCGCGCAAGTCACTCGCAAAATCCCTTTGTATTCATCCACTTACATCTGTATCCAGATGCAACGGGGCTGGCACGGGTCGTGCACTCTAGGCGCCGCCGTAGGACACAACGTGTGGCCGCACCGCCCCCCGGGAGATGCGTGCGCCACACAGAGTAAAAAGGAGGATGTACCCACGATGACAAAACGACTGCCAACCCTGATCTTCATCGCGATGCTGCTCGGCGTAATCGCCGGCACTGCTGCGCACAACCTCGCGCCGGACGCCGCCGCCGCGAAGTCGATTGCCGACTACCTGTCGATCCTGACCGACGTGTTCCTGCGGATGATCAAGATGATCATCGGCCCGCTGGTGTTCGCCACGCTGGTCTCCGGTATTGCCAGCATGGGTGACGGCAAGACCGTTGGCCGCATCGGCATGAAGGCGATGGCCTGGTTTATCGCCGCGTCGATCACGTCGCTGCTGCTGGGCCTGATGATGGCCAACCTGCTCACGCCGGGCCACGGCATGAACCTGCCGCTGCCGGCCGCTGACGCTGCGTCGAACCTGAAGACCGGCGCGCTGAACCTGCGCGACTTCATCGCCCACATGTTCCCGAAGAGCTTCGTGGAGGCGATGGCCACCAACGAGGTGCTGCAGATCGTGGTGTTCTCGCTGTTCTTCGGCTTCGCGCTGGGAACGCTCAAGGACGGCGTGGGCAAGCCCGTGCTGGCCGCCATCGACGGCCTGGGCCACGTCATGCTCAAGGTCACCAACTACGTGATGGCCTTCGCACCGGTGGGCGTGTTCGGCGCGGTCTCCGCGGTGATCACCACGCAGGGCCTGGGCGTGCTGGTGGTGTACGCCAAGCTGCTGGGCAGCGTGTACGCGGCGCTGGCGCTGCTGTGGCTGGCACTGATCGCCGGTGGCTACTTCTTCCTGGGGCGCGACGTGTTCCGCCTGATCCGCCAGCTGCGCGCGCCGCTGATGATCGGCTTCGCCACGGCCAGCAGCGAGTCGGCCTACCCGAAGGTGCTGGACCAGCTCACGCGTTTCGGCGTCAAGTCGCGCATCTCGAACTTCGTGCTGCCGCTGGGCTACTCGTTCAACCTTGATGGTTCGATCATGTACACCTCCTTTGCCGCGCTGTTCGTGGCACAGGTGTACGGCATCCAGCTTTCGCTGAGCCAACAGATCACCATGCTGCTGGTGCTGCTGGTGACCAGCAAGGGCATCGCCGGCGTGCCGCGCGCATCGCTGGTTGTAGTGGCCGCCGTGCTGCCGATGTTCGGCCTGCCCGAGGCTGGCATCCTGCTCGTGCTCGGCATCGACCATATCCTCGATATGGGCCGCACCGTCACCAACGTGCTTGGCAATGCCATTGCCACGACCGTCGTCGCCAAAAGCGAAGGCGCGATCGGCGCGCCGGAACTCTCTGACGAGGCAGACACCTCCGAAGACAGCAATGCCGGCCTGACACCCGCTCAGGTCCTGGCCAGCAAGTAATTTGCTGCCAGGCGTGCCAGGGCCCGGTTGCCGATCAGGCAACCGGGCCTTTTTGCATTTCGGGCGGGCGCTGCCCCGGGTGTGGTAAAACGTCGCCTTGCCGATTGCGACGGATCACCCAAATGCGTGAAAGCGCATCCGGAACCACCGGAACCACCCGATACGTCACTCGGCGGCATCCGTTTCACCGATTCCGCATGATTACCCCCCTAGAATCCCCTGCCGTCCCCGGTCAGCCCGAGGGCGGCGGCGTGCCCTCGTCGTGGCGCCGCGTGGCGCAGTTCCTCGCCCTGCTTGCGCTGGCCGCCATGGTCACGCTGGCCGGCTGGCTCGGCTATCGCTATACCTATGAGACCGCACTGGCGCGCCAGGCCGAGCGCGGCCAGGTGCAGTTGCGGCTCTACGCCCAGACGCTGGAAAGCGAACTGGCGCGCTATGACTATGTGCCGAGCCTGCTTTCGCTGGATGCGCGCATCGAAGGGCTGCTGCGCCAGCCGGGCAACCCCGAGCGCGTTGCGCAGGCCAACGCCTATCTGGCATCGCTGAACGGGCGCGCCGGCACGCGCGTGATCTACGTGCTCGACGCGCACGGCAAGGTGCTGGCCACGAGCAACTCCCAGCGCCCGGACAGCTATCTTGGCGAAGACCTCAGCTTCCGCCCCTATTTCCGCGCGGCGGTCGAGGGTCAGCTTGGCCGCTTCTACGGCGTCGGCACGACGCGCAGTGAATCCGGCTACTACCTGTCCGCGCCGCTCGGCGACCGCGACCGGCCCGTGGGCGTGGCCGTAGTCAAGATCGGCCTGGAGCCGCTGGAAAACCGCTGGCAAGGCAACGACAGCCAGATGCTGCTGGCCGATGAGAACGGAGTGGTGATCCTGGCCTCAGACCCGTCCTGGAAGCTGGCCGCGCTGCGCCCGCTCAGCGAAGAACAGCGAGCCAGGCTTGACCGCAGCCTGCAGTACAACCGCGCGCCGCTGCCGCAACTTGGACTCTCGACCTTGCGGCCGCTCGGCAATAGTCCGGCCCAGGGTGGCGACGCTCTCGTGCGGCTGCACCAGGGCCCGCCAATGCTGGCCCAGCATCTGGCGCTGCCCGGCACCGACTGGGACCTGACCCTGCTGAGCAACACCTCCCAGGACCGCGTGGCGGCGATCAACAGTGCCGTGCTGGCCGGTGTGCTGGCTGCCTTCGTGCTGCTGCTGGGCGCCGCGTGGAACGTGCGCAGGCGCATCATCGGCGAACGGCTGGCAGCCCGCGCCGCGCTCGAAGCCGCCAACAGCGAACTGGAACGCAAGGTAGCCGAGCGCACGGCGGACCTCTCCGCCACCAACCATCAGCTCCAGTCCGAAGTGGCCGAGCGGATTCGCACCGAAACGGTCCTGCGTCAGGCGCAGGACGGGCTGATGCAGGCCGGCAAGCTTGCCGCCGTGGGCCAGATGTCGGCAGGCATCGCGCACGAACTGAACCAGCCGCTGACCGCGCTGCGCACGCTGTCCGGCAATACCGGCAAGTTCCTCGCGCGCGGCGACTACGACACTGCTCAGCAGAACCTCGACAAGATCGTTAGCCTGGTCGAGCGCATGGGCCGCATCACGGGCGCACTCAAGTCGTTCGCCCGCAAGCCATCGCTGGGCCAGCGCAGCGCGGCACACCTTGGCGAGGCCGTCGACAACGCGCTGTTCCTGCTGGAAACGCGGGTGGCTGCGGTGGCTCCCCGGATCGAACGCCATATCGATCCGCACCTGGCAGTGGCCTGCGACCCGAACCGGCTCGAACAGGTGCTGGTCAACCTGATCGGCAATGCGCTTGATGCACTGCGTGGCCGCTCAGATCCACTGCTTTCGCTGCATGCGTATGAAACGGGCGAAGGCGGCGGCATGGTCCACCTGACCGTGCGCGATAACGGAACAGGCCTTTCGGAGGCCGCATTCGCACGGCTGTTCGAACCGTTCTTCACCACCAAGCCGGCCGGCGAGGGTCTGGGTCTTGGCCTGACGCTGTCTGCGGGCATCCTCAACGAGAACGGCGGCAACCTGACCGCGATCAACCATCCCGACGGCGGCGCCTGCTTTACGCTGGCGCTGCCGCAGGCGCGCGAGGCACTTCGCAATGTCGGCTAATCCGATCGAGATCTCCATGGCCGCGGACGCGGCGCCGGCCGACCCTACGGCCAACCACATGGCCGAGCTGACCGTGCTGATCGTCGAGGATGATCCCGATGTGCGGCTTGGCTGCGAACAGGCGCTGCGCCTGGAAGGCATTGCCACGCTTGCGGTGGGCAGCGCCGAAGCCGCGTTGCGCGAAGTCGACGCCGGCTACGCGGGCATCGTCGTCAGCGATATCCACCTGCCCGGCGCCGACGGCATGGCCCTGCTGCGCGAACTCGCCACGCGCGACGCGACCCTGCCCGTCATCATGATCACCGGCCACGGCGACATCACGCTGGCCGTGCAGGCGATGAAACAAGGCGCCTACGATTTCCTGGAGAAGCCCTTCTCGCCCGAACGGCTCGTGGCTACCTGCCGGCGCGCGCTGGAGAAACGCCGCCTGGCCCTTGAAGTGGCCGACCTGCGTGCGCGGCTGTCCGGACGCGAATCGCTGTCCACACGGCTGATCGGCCATTCCCCGGCCATCGAACGGCTGCGCCAGATGATCACCAGCCTTGGCGACACCTCCGCCAATGTCCTGATTCACGGCGAAACCGGCACCGGAAAGGAACTGGTGGCACGCTGCCTGCACGAATCGAGCGCACGCCGCGCGCGGCATTTCGTGCCAATCAACTGCGGCGGCCTGCCCGAGCAGCTCTTCGAGTCTGAAATATTCGGCCACGAAGCCGGCGCGTTCACCGGCGCGGCAAAACGCCGCATCGGCAAGATCGAGCACGCCGAAGGCGGCACGCTGTTCCTCGACGAGATCGAGAGCATGCCGATGCAGATGCAGATCAAGCTGCTTCGCGTGTTGCAGGAACGCGTGGTGGAACGACTGGGATCGAACCAGCCGGTGCAGGTCAACACGCGCGTCGTGGCGGCAACCAAGGCCGATCTGCGTGCACTGGCCGATGCGGGACAGTTCCGTGCGGACCTGTATTACCGCCTCAACGTGGTAACGCTGGAACTGCCGCCGCTGCGCGAACGCCGCGAAGACATCGCGCTATTGTTCGAACATTTTGTTGCACAGGCGGCGCTGCGCTTCGAGCGCGAAGCGATCCCTGTCACCCCTGCGGAACTGGCCACGCTGGTGGCCTACCCCTGGCCTGGCAACGTGCGGGAATTGCGCAATCTCGCCGAGCGCCACGTGCTGGGGCTTGGCTGCCGGCCGGGAGAGTCCGCACACGATGGCACGCCACCGGCCGGGTTGCCGCTTGCACAGGCCGTGGAACAGTTCGAACGCGCATTGATCGCCGATGCGCTGCGCCGCAACGACGGCAATCTGACGCGCGCGGGCGAGGCACTCGGCATTGCCAAAACCACCCTGTTCGACAAGGTTCGCAAATACGGACTCTCGTCATAACTCTGTGGCAATGTACGAAATGTCTTCAAGGTGGGAACTGGCAGCGGCGCTGAGGTGTCTGTCCTCCTGTACGGCGGACGCTCTTTGATACATATCGCAACATGATCATTGGCATCCAGTGTCCACCTGGAATCCCCGACGTACGTTAAACAACAAAAGTGCGACGCCAATCGTTGATTTCCCTGTAGCGATGAATCATCTTGAAACCATACTATTGGCGTTTGACAGCATTTGACTTTGAAGACGTTTGACGGAGCGCGGCACCGAAAGCGTGCACGGCGACCGGAAGCAGTTCCTGAAGCGTTACTTGAAGCGGTTACTTAATAGCGATTATTTAGCGGTTATTTAAGCGCTTCAACCAATAAATCAAAAGCAACAAAGACCGGCCAATGGCGGGTCGCAAAAGCATCAGGGTCAGTAAAAATTCGGCAGCCCGGCTTCTTTTGCCGGCGTGGCGTGTCCGAAGGCGCCACGGAGTGCATGTTGTTGCACTGTGTTGCCGATCGATACTACGGGTGATTGGATGAAACTGGATCCAGAACTGGCTGAAAAGCCGTACTACAGCACACGAACTGCAGCAAAGCTTCTTAACGTCTCATTGGGCAC
The DNA here is from genome assembly GCF_000292345.1 of Cupriavidus sp. BIS7. Taxonomy (GTDB): domain Bacteria; phylum Pseudomonadota; class Gammaproteobacteria; order Burkholderiales; family Burkholderiaceae; genus Cupriavidus. The sequence goes on along the minus strand of NZ_ALOU01000021.1, from coordinate 55,016 downwards.
CGTCCAGAAGATGGTCGAGCGCGGAGAACTTGGCGCCTGGAAAACCAACGGTGGCCACAGGCGCATCCACAAGGAAACCGTGCACCGGCTGCTGGAAAGCCGGTCGCTGCCGGACGTCGCCATGGGGCACGACCTCGATCTCGTGGTCTTCCATCCGAACCACACGGAAGCGCAGCGCATCAGCGCCCAGTTGGGCAAGTGGTCGCTGCCGCTGAAGAGCCAGGTGCTTGAGGATGTCGTGGACACACTGATCACGTCGGTCGATTCCCGCCCGCGCGTGGTGCTCTACTACGTCGAGGAGCTGAACGATGCGCAGGCTGCGACGATCGAAAAGCTGCAGAACTTCTTCTCGCGTCAGCGAATGGTCTTCGCGGTGATTACAAACCGCCAGGCCTACGAAGGGGTAGCCGATGCACTCCAGCAATGGGGCATCATGGTGTTCCTCAAGACGCCGTCGCTGGAAGAGATCAAGGGCTTCCTGCGTGCGCAACTGATGATGGGACGCGCGGGCGCCTGAGCATCCCCGTTCCCGAGATTGGCCAAACGGCCCGGATTCGTCCGGGCCGTTTTTCGCATTGAGCACGCTCGATGGGCCTCACGCGACGGCAACAGACTTGTCGGCGGCGGCCCCGGTGTCGTCGAACGCAACCGCATCGGGCGTCATCATCCAGCCATAGAGATCGCGCGGATCGGGCGGCATGGCCACGAGCTCGACGAAGCGGCCCGCATGATGCGCAATGGCGGCGGCATGGAGCCAGCGCAGCGCCGAATAATCTTCCAGCGCAAAGCCGACCGAGTCGAAGATCGTCACGTCGTCGGGATCGCTACGGCCCCGCGCCGTGCCCGACAACACTTCCCAGAGCTCGCTGACCGGCGCTTCCGGCCACTGCTGGATCTCTCCCTCCAGGCGCGACTGGGGCGCGTATTCGACCACGATGCGTGCGCGGTGCAGGATATCGACATGTAGTTCGGTCTTGCCGGGGCAATCGCCGCCCACAGCATTGAGATGCATGCCGGGCCGGATCATGTCCGGCGTCAGGATCGTCGCGCGCGTCTTGTCCGCAGTCACCGTGGTCACGATGTCGGCGCCCGCAAGTGCCTCGCGCACCGACTTCACAGGGACGATCTTCAGCCCCGGCACGCCCGCCAGATTGCGCATCAGCCGCGCAGTGGCGTGCGAATCGATGTCATAGGCACGGATAGTTTCGATACCAACGCTCGCGTGAAATGCGAGCGACTGGAACTCGGCCTGCGCGCCATTGCCGATCAGGGCCATGGTGCGCGCACCGGGCCTGGCCATTGCGCGCGCGGCGAGCGTCGATGCCGCCGCCGTACGCAAGGCCGTGGCCAGCGTGAGATCTGCCAGCAGCAACGGAAATCCGGTTTGCACCTCGGCCAGCATGCCGCACGCCATCACCGTCGGCATCGCGTGCAGCGCATTGCGCGGATGGCCGTTGACGTACTTGAACGCAAACTGGACGCCATCGCTGACGGGCATCAGTTCGATCACGCCGAGCGGCGAATGACTGGCCATGCGTGCCGATTTTTCGAAGGCGTGCCAGCGCAGGAAGTCCTGACGCACACAGTCCGACATCTGCATGATTGCCGTGGATACGCCGATGGTCCGCACCAGGGCCGCTACATCCCCTGCGTCCAGGAACCGCGTCATCCCGGTTTCCTTATGCGCATGCTTCATTTCGGACTCCCTCTCATGCCGCGGCCGCGCGCTGCACGGGCGCGCTGACGCGATCGAGACGCAACGTCATGCAATACGCCCCGCCGCCTGACAGCATGTACGGCGACAGATCCACCTCATGCAGCCGGTAGCCGCGGCGGCCCAGTTCGGTCCGCAGATGCGGCGTGGTGCGCGTCATCACAACCTGGTCGTCGAGATTGACCGCATTCACGCTGAAGTGGCGCAGGTCGTCCTCGGTGGCCTCGATACGCTGCGCTGCGGGAACATGGGCGCGAATCGTCTGCAGCGCGGACGCACTGAATGCTGGCGGGTAGTACAGGACATCGCCGCCGGCCAGCGGGCAGAAGCAGACATCGAGGTGATAGCTTTGTTCGGTGGCCAGTTCCAGCGGGACCACCTGCTGGCCGAAATGCTGCGCCATGGCGTCCGCCGCCTCGCGTGTCGAACGCGGGCCGAAGCCGGCCCAGAAGTGACCGCGCTGCGCGTCCCAGATGCAATCCCCGGCGCCTTCCTGGTAGCAGCCGTCCGGCAGCGTTTCGACGCTGTCGATCAGGCCGCGCGCGCGCAGGTTCTCGAAGATCCCGGCGAAGGGCGCTTCCTCGCCACGCCGTTGTGGATAGCGGAAGCGGGCCAGAACGGCCTTGCCGTCGAGCACAACCGCGGCGTTGGCGGGGAACACCATGTCCGGCTGCCCGGGCGCACCTTCCACAACCTCGACTGTGAATCCGGCGGTGCCAAGCGCTTCGCGCAGCGCATCGAACGACGACATCGCGTGCCGATGCATGCCGCGCGGGTCCCGCGCCCATGCCGCGGGGTCCATCCACGGATTGATGCTGTAGGACACGTCATAGAACGTGGGGGCAACCAGAAGGATGGTCGGGCGATCTGTCACGGCGGGGCTCCTTGTATTCACTCTTGCGTTTGGTGAGTGAATTCTGGTGCCCGCGCACGTCAAAAAATAGCTAACAAACTGGTCAGATTGCTAGCCTTGGCGACCATCCTGATAAGAACAACCATACAAAATGACAGCACCGCGATCGGACGTTGCCTGGAAGGCACTATACGGGCCGGCTAAATGCCCTTGTCGCCATCCCGCGAAGCCGCTCGCGTTGGGTTTCCTCGTGCAGGACGTGGCCGCTGGGCGCAAGCAGGTCGCGCAGCGAGAGGATGCCGATCAGCCGCATCGTGGCCTCGTCGTCCACCACGGGCAGGCGCGCCACGCTGAGCGCCGCCATGCTTCCGGCAGCGGCGCGGCCGGTCTGCGCCGGCAGCAGCACCGCGGGCCTGGCATGGGTGTCCGCCACAAGATCTCCACAGGTCAGCCCGGCATCGTCGCCCGCATGGGCCGCGACGATCGCCGCGCGATGGAGCATGCCGATCACGCGGCCCTGCCTGACCACCGGGTAGGCACGATGCGCGGCGTGATCGCCGAAGTGACGCGGAAGCGCTTCAGCCACGGGCAGATCGGCGTCGATCGACACCACCTCCCGCGTCATCAGTTCGTCCACATGGGCGCGTTCGAGCGGATCAACGCCGTATTCGCGGTAGATGTGCAAACCGCGGCGCGCGATCTTCTCGGTCATGATCGAGCGCTTCATCGTCAGCACAGAGAAGCCGTAAGCCACGGCAGTGGTCAGCAACAGCGGCAGCAGCGCCTCGCTATCGTGCGTCAGGCCGAACGCGAACACGATGGCGGTCAGCGGCGCGCCAAGCACGCTGCCCAGCACGCCGGCCATGCAGACCAGCGCCCATAGTGTCGGCGATCCGCCCGGCAGCACCGGCGCCAGCACCACCCCAAGGCCCGCGCCGAGCATCAGCAGCGGCGCAAGCACGCCGCCCGACGTGCCCGAGCCCAGTGCGGCAATCCAGATCACCGCCTTCACCGCCAGCAGCGCCAGCGCCACCTCGATCACCAGCCGGTTGTTGAGCAGGTCACCGATCACGTCATAGCCCACGCCCAGCGCGCGCGGTTCGAAATAGCCGCCGATCCCCACCACCAGGCCGCCAATGGCCGGCCACCACATCCAGTGCACGCGCAGATGGGAAAACGCATCCTCGGTGCGATACAGCGCGAGCGTAAGCCCCGCGCCAAGCGCGCCGCAAAGCAGGCCCGCCAGCACGCACGAGCCAAGCGCCAGCGTGCTGGCCGGCGGTGTCTGCAGCGGGAACAGCGGCCCGGCCTCGAACACGAACGGCCGGAGAAAGCCGGCCACCGCGCACGCCAGCGCCACGGGCAGCAGGCTGCGCGGGCGCAGTTCGAACAGCAGCAGTTCAACGGCCAGCAGAACGGCGGCCAGCGGCGTGCCGAAGATCGCGGTCATGCCCGCGCACGCGCCGGCCACCAGCAAGGTCTTGCGCTCGGCTGCGGTCAGGTGCAGGTATTGCGCCAGCAGCGACGCGATGGAGCCACCGGTCATGATGATCGGCCCTTCGGCGCCGAACGGCCCGCCGCTGCCGATCACGATGCCCGACGACAGCGGCTTGAGCACCGCCACCTTCGCCGACATCTTGCTTTTGCCGAACAGTACCGATTCGATGGCCTCGGGAATGCCATGGCCGCGGATCTTGTCGCTCCCATAACGCGCCATCAGGCCGACGATCAGGCCGCCGACCATCGGCACCACGATGACCCAGGGGCCCAGTGCGTGCCCGGCTGGCGAGCGGTCGGCGAAAGACAGCGTCTGGAAAAAGAACAGGTTGGTGAAGAAGTGAATCAGGTTGACCAGCACGAACGCGGCGCCGGTACTGATGGCGCCGATGGCCAGCGCGATGGCGGCCAGCATGGGCAGGCGGCGATTGACCGCGTAGTCGCGTTTTTCGACTGTATGAACTTCTGTATGCATGAGCGGGGGCGGCTTCGTTGCCGGCAGAATTGCCGGCCCGGCGGAATATATCACGTCATGATATATTGGCGGGCTCGCGCTCCTGGAGCGTGATACGCTGCAACGCCTGGAGCGCCCCCGAATCCACCGGGAGATGCCCCGGAACGCCCCCGAATCGCCCCCGTATCGCCAAAAGACGCCCCCGAATTCGATGCCTGCCGCATTCCTTTCCACATCCGTGGCCGAAACTCGTGCCTGGCTACGCACATTCGTGCCGATGCCAATTGCCGCCAACCGCCGCGAGCGGCTCAAAAGCTGCATCGGCGCCTTGATTGGCCTGTTCATCACTGAATGGATCTGCCGCCACTTCCTGGAAGGCTTCAATCCGTGGTTCGTGGCACCGATGGGGGCGTCGGCCGTGCTGCTGTTCGCGGTGCCGTCCAGTCCGCTGGCGCAGCCGTGGTCGATCATCGGCGGGAACCTCGTGGCCGCCACGGTCGGCGTGGCATGCGCGCGCTGGATTCCGGCCCCGGGCCTGGCGGCCGGCGTGGCGGTTGCGGTGTCCATCGCGCTGATGTTCCAGCTTCGCTGTGTGCACCCGCCCAGCGGCGCAGTGGCGATCACGGCCGTGTTTGGCGGCCCGGCCGTGCAGGCGCTTGGCTTCGGCTTCGTGGTGGTGCCGGTGGCGATCAACTCGATGCTGCTGCTGCTCACGGCGCTGGCGTTCAACAATTTCACGCGCCGCCGCTACCCGCACCGGCCGCCCGAGCCGCCCTCGCAGCACCTCACGCGTGACGTGCCACCGAGCCGCCGCGTGGGCTTCACGCGTGCCGACCTTGACGCGGTACTGGCTGCGCGCGGCGAATTCCTGGACATCGAGGAAGACGATCTCGAGGCGATCCTGGTCGCCGCCGAACTGCGCGCCTACTCGCGCCGCTTTGGCGACGTGCGCTGCGGCGACATCATGTCCCGCGACGTGGTGGGCGTGCGGCCCGGCCAGCTTGCCGCCGATGCGGCCGCGCTGCTGGCGCGTCATCACATCAAGGCCCTGCCCGTAGTGGACCGCCAGCGCCGCCTGCTCGGCATCGTCACGCAAAGCGACTTCTTCCGCGCGCACCGTGCAAACTCGCGCCGCGTCAACGGCACCGTGCGCGAGCTGATGACGCGCGTGGTGGTGACCGCGCATACGGACCAGCCGATGGTGGAACTGGCGCATGCGTTTTCCGATGGCGGTCTGCACCATGTGCCGGTGATCGACACCGACAAGCGCGTGGTGGGCATGGTCACGCAATCGGATCTGGTCGCGGCGCTGCTGCGGCGCGATGCCGTCGTCTCGTGACGCATTGAGGGGAAACCCGGACGTCACATCGAATTCCGCTATGCTTACGGCGTTCTTGTAACTTGGACGCCCTCTGGCCTGCATAGATGAGTTCCGGACAACTGATTGAGAAGCTGGCTGCAGTATTTGCGCTGATCGTCCTGATCGGCGGTTCGCTGGTCGTACTCGCGCCATTTGCCACGGCCCTGGTATGGGGCGCGATCCTGGCCTTCAGCTCGTGGCATCCGTATACCGTGCTGACGCGCTGGCTTGGCAACCGGCGCGTCCTGGCCGCGCTGATCTGCGTGCTGATTGCCGCCGTGATCGTGCTCGGGCCCTTTGTTTACGCCGGCGCCAGCTTCTCGGCCCATCTCGACGAACTGACCGCGCTGGTCAACCGCTACACCGAGCATGGCCTTCCGCAATTGCCTGACTGGCTCAGCAGCCTGCCTTACGTCGGGCCACAGCTTGAGACTGGCTGGAACAAGGTCATCACCGCCGATTCCGACACGCTGGCCAGCCTGCGCAAGCTGATTGCACCGGTGGGGCATGTGCTGCTCGGCGCTGGCCTGTCGATCGGCGCGGGCCTTGGCCAGCTTGCACTGTCGATCGTGCTGGCGTTCTTCTTCTACACCGGCGGCGAACTCGCCGTGGAATGGCTGCGCGGGGGCATGCGCCGCGTGGCCGGCGAACGCGCCGATCACCTGCTGGCGCTGGCTGGCAGCACGGTCAAGGGCGTGGTCTACGGCGTGCTGGGCACCGCCTTCGTGCAGGCCGTACTGGCCGGCATCGGCTACTGGATTGCCGGCGTGCCCGGCGCGGCGATTCTCGGCTTTGTCACATTCTTCCTTTCGGTAATACCTGTGGGCCCGCCGCTCGTCTGGATTCCTGCTGCCCTGTGGCTCTATCACAGCGGCGATACGGGCTGGGCGATCTTCATGGTGGTGTGGGGCGCCGGGGTGGTCGGCATGGCCGATAACGTGATCAAGCCGCTGCTGATCAGCAAGGGCACCGGCCTGCCGCTGATCTGGATCATGATGGGTGTGCTGGGCGGCGCGCTGGCGTTCGGCTTCCTGGGCGTCTTCATCGGCCCGACCGTGCTGGCGGTGGCCTATGCGCTGCTGCGCGACTGGACCATCGGCAATCAGGAACGCGCCGGCGTGACGACCGTCACTGCACCGCCGCCGTCCCACCTGACGCCGGATGCCTGAGCGCCACGATCACGGCACGCCGGCAATGCCCGAGCCGGACCTGCACCGGCTCGTGGCGTGCGAGTACTGCGACGCACTGTACGAGCGAACCTCGCTCGCGCCCGGCGAGCGTGCCACCTGCCTGCGCTGCGGCGGCGCGCTGTATCGCGAAAGCGCGCACGCCTATCGCCGTCTGCTGCCGCTGGTGACGACCGCGCTGATCCTGTTCCTGATCTCGAACACGTATCCGATCGTCGAGATGGACCTCAAGGGCGTGCGCACGCAAACCACGCTGTGGGGCGCCGTGCAGGCGCTCCAGGCGGACCACATGACGCTGGTGGCAATGCTCGTGTTTGCCACGACGATCCTGTTTCCGCTTTCAGAGATGCTGATGATGTGCTATCTGCTTGTGCCGATGGCCAGGAAACGCATGCCGCCGGGTTTCGACAGCATCGTGCGCGGCATCCGCCAGACGCGGCCATGGGGCATGATCGAAGTCTTCATGATCGGCGTGCTCGTCACGGTGGTGAAGCTGTCGTCAATGGCACAGGTGCTGCCCGGCGTGGCGCTGTGGTCGTTCGGTGCGCTGGTGGTGGTGCTGGCCGCGATGCTGTCGTTCGATCCGCGCGACCTGTGGCACTACCTTGAAACCCCCGACGCGGACGACGTCCCGCCCGGATCACCGGACGCCACGTCATGAGCGAGCCACAGCGCCCCTCTCGCACCACCAAGGCGCGTGACCAGCTTGCACGCTCGCGCCGCATGGCCGCCGATGTGGTGGCTGAACTGACCGATGACGACGAACGCACGCCGCTGGCGCAGGTGCCTACCGCCACGTCGCGCGGGCTGATCTCCTGCCATGCCTGCGACCTGGTCAGCCCGATGACGCTCGAAGGCGAGCCGTGCCCGCGCTGCGGCGCCACGCTGCATCGTCGCAAGCCGGCCAGCCTGGCGCGCACCTGGGCATTCCTGCTGGCCGCGTACATCCTGTATATCCCGGCCAATCTGCTGCCGGTGATGGTCACCCAGTCGATCCTCGGCGTGCAGCGCGACACGATCCTGTCAGGCGTGCTCTACCTGTGGCTGTCCGGTTCGCACATGCTGGCCGGTGTGGTGCTGGTCGCGAGCATCGTCGTCCCATTGCTGAAAATGATGATCCTGACGCTGCTGCTGGTGTCGGTGCATCTGAAATCGACATGGCGTATTCGCCAGCAGACCCGGCTGTACGGACTGGTCGAAGTGATCGGCCGCTGGTCCATGCTCGATATCTTCGTTGTGGCGCTGCTGGCCTCGCTGGTGCGGGCCGGGGCGCTGGCCACGATCATCCCCGGGGCCGGAGCGCTTGCGTTTGCATCTGTTGTCGTCATGACAATGCTGGCGTCACTGAGCTTCGACCCGCGCCTGCTGTGGGACTCTCTCGAGACCGCGCACTCCCCCTCCATCGAATCGCCGGAAGCCGACAATGCCCGATCTTGACAACCCTCCCCCGCCTCCCGCGGGTGTGCCCCAGCCGGCGCGCAAGCGCCGCGCCCGCTGGCTGCCTTCACTGGTTTGGCTGATCCCGATCGTCGCCGCCGTGGTGGGCATCTCGCTGCTGATCAACACGCTCGCGTCGCGCGGGCCCGAAATCAGCGTGTCGTTCCGGTCCGCCGACGGGCTGACCCCGGGCAAGACGGCCGTCCGCTACAAGGACGTCGATATCGGCCTGGTCAAGTCGGTGCGGCTGGCTTCCGATCGCTCGCACGTGATCGCAACCATCGAGCTGACCAAGGACGCCGAGAGCTTCGCCGTGAAGGACACGCGCTTCTGGGTGGTCCGTCCGCGCTTTGCGATCAGCGGTGTGTCGGGTCTGGAAACGCTGCTTTCGGGCGCCTATATCGGCGTGGATGCCGGCAAGTCGCATGAGGGCACGCGCAGCTTCACTGGCCTGGAAGTGCCGCCGGTGGTAACCGCCGACGCCTCCGGCCGCCAGTTCGTCCTGCGCGCGCAGGACCTGGGATCGCTCGATATCGGATCGCCGGTCTACTATCGCCGCGTGCAGGTGGGCCAGGTCGTGGCGTACCAGCTCGATCCGAACGGTCGCGACATCTCGCTGCGCGTGTTCGTCAACAAGCCCTATGACAAGCTCGTCAATGCCGATACCCGCTTCTGGCATGCCAGCGGCGTCGACCTGAAGCTCGACGCGAACGGGCTGAAGATCTCTACGCAATCGCTGGTCACCGTGCTGCTGGGCGGCGTGGCCTTCCAGGCGCCGGACAACTCCACTGCCACCCAGGCGGCGGCCGAGAACACGCAGTTCCTGCTGGCAGCGGACCAGTCCGAGGCAATGAAGGAGCCCGAGGAACTGGCACCGGCGCTGGCGGTGCTGAACTTCGACCAGTCCGTTCGCGGTCTTTCGCCGGGCGCGCCCGTCGATTTCCGCGGCGTGATCGTCGGCCAGGTGCGCTCGATCGGCATCGAGTACCAGCGTGACAAGAAGGCCTTCCGCATGCCCGTGGTGGTGGAGTTCTATCCGTCCCGCATGGGCTTCCGCGAGCGCGATGTGTCCGATGAGGCCAAGAAGCGCAATATCGTGCTGGGCCTGGTCAAGCGCGGCATGCGTGCGCAGTTGCGCACCGGCAACCTGCTCACCGGGCAGCTTTACGTGGCCCTGGACTTCTTCCCGAAGGCGCCGCCGCCGAAGGATCTTGACCTGAACGCGGAGATGCCCGAGTTGCCAACCACGCCGGGCACGTTCGACGAACTGCAGGCCAAGCTCGGCGATATCGTCAACAAGATCGACAAGGTGCCGTTCGATCAGATCGGCCAGGACCTGCGCACCAGCGTGGTGTCGATGAACAAGATGCTCGACAACGCCGACAAGCTCGTGACGCAGTTGCACGGCGACGTGGCGCCGCAGGTTCTGGCGGCGCTGCAGGACGCGCGCCGTACGCTCAACGCGGCTAACGGCACGCTGGCATCGGACGCACCGCTGCAGCAGGATACGCGCCGCATGATGCAGGAACTCACGCGTACGGCCGTGTCGCTGCGCGCGCTGACTGACTATCTGGAGCGCCACCCCGAGGCACTGCTGCGTGGCAAGACGGAGAACGAATGATGAAACGCTCGCTGATTTTGCTGGCGCTGGCCGCTGCGTTGCTCAACGGATGCGCGTCGCCCGAGCCGCGCTACTACTCGCTGGCGTCGGGGGCCGCTTCGACGGTATCTACCACCGCGCCCGGCGCGAATCCGGTCTGGATCGAAGTTTCCCCGGTCCGGGTGCCCGAACGCCTGAACCGGCCGCAGTTCGTGGTGAGCGACGGGGATGCTGGCGGCGTGAAGCTGCTGGACCAGTCGCGCTGGTCGGCACCGCTGCCTGACGAATTGCGCGACGCGCTGTCGCAGCAACTGCAGGCGAAACTTGGCGCGGTGGATACCTACCAGCAGGGGTTGTCGGGAGTCGAGCCGGTCTATCGCGTTACCACCGAAGTGGTACGCCTGGATACCGACCTGGGTCAGCGCGCCCGCGCGACAATCGCCTGGACCGTGCGCCGCCTGCCCGATGGCAAGGTGTTGGGCGGCCGCACTGAAACCGAATTGCCCGCGCCTGGGCAGGTGGATGGCATGGTGAACGCCTACCGGCAGATCGTGGCGACAACCGCCGCCGATATCGCCACCAGCGTGCAGTCGTTGCAGCGCTGACGCTTCAATCCTCGGGACCGCCCTGCTGCAGCGCCTGCGTGCGCCGTGCAGCGCGGCGGCGGTCCGCCTCGGCCATCTCGGTCAGGCACGCTTCGGCGTCCCCCGTCACCAGCCGCACGCTACAGGCCAGCATCAGGTTTATCGGCAGGCCGAAGTTTTCCACCACATAGCCGCGCGCATCAAGTGCTTCCCCATCGGCATCGGTGCTGGCGCGCACGCGGTCAAGCAGCGTACCGGCATCGGCGCCATAGCCCCAGACCGGCTTCTGAAGCGCCACCGCAAAACCCACTTCAAACGCCGTGCCGCTATCGGGCTCACCGGGGCCGCGAAAGTCGTCGAGGTTCGCCATCACCATGTCGGCACGACGGATCAACGCGACGTTGGCTTCATAGATCCACTGCGCGGTGGCCGGGCCTGAAAGTCCGAACGGCGCGGCCTTGTCCAGCGGATACAGACCTTCGTAGCCGTGCCTTGCACACAGCGTCTTCAGGTGCTCGCCCCAGGCACGCGCGTCCTTGCGAAACACATCAAAGCCGGCGAGGTAGATCGTCTTCATGGCGCGAACTCCGTTGGGAACGGGGGAAGGATACCGCGGACTGACCCTTCTCATTTCGCGGCGGACCATCGGAATCATGTTAGGGAACCTCCGATCGTTCATCGCTATCTTCCGAAAAAACATCCCGCCCACCGTGCCACCCCGGATAGCGCGTCAATTCATTTTCCGTCGCCTTTAACACTCAAGAGTTCCGATTAGATATAAGAACTTTCTGATAAAAATGCTGAGAAATTTAGGAGAACAATGATTATCAGAAATCACATGAATGGATAGTCTTTGCCCCTGTCAGGACGACGCGATGTGTGGCGACGTAGCGCGGTCTGCAGGGGCTGTCACTCATGTTGTTGAGCCTCTCTGTCCGAATCGGTGGCTTGCGCCCCCCTTTTCCCAATCGTGCCAATTGCGCCGATCGTGCCGATCTTGCCGATCTTGCCGATCTGTCCTGACAGACATCCATTTACCTAATGACATGAGGTTTCAACAGTGAAGAACATCCGAGCAAAAATTCTCGCCACGTCCCTGGTCCTGGCCGCCGTGAGTCCTGCGGCATTTGCAGCCGACGGCACCATTACCTTTACCGGCCGGGTAAGCGCCCAGACCTGCACGATCTCCGGCGATGGCGGAGGCCGGAATTTCACCGTGACACTGCCGCCCATCTCCTCGTCAACGCTTGCTACGGCGAACAACGTCGCGGGCCGTACGCCATTCAACATCCGTCTCACCGGCTGTACTCCGAACACCGGCAACGCCGCGGTTCACTTTGAACCGGGTGCAACCGTTGACCTCGGCACAGGCCGCCTGAGAAACACCGTGGTTACCGCCCCTGCCAGCGGGAGCACGCCCGCCGTTACCGCCGCCGGCAACGTGCAGATTGGCCTCCTGAACGCGGACCTGACGAGCATTGCCGTTGGCTCTGCATTCGCCTCGCAGAACTCGCAACAGGTAGCGATCTCAAACGGCGCGGCAACGCTGCAGTACTTCGCTGAGTACGTCGCAACCGGCGCCGCCACCGCTGGCACCCTCAGTACGTCGGTGATGTACTCGGTCGTCTACCCATAAGCCGGACACCAGTCAGGCTCTTGTCCGCAGCCGGCATGCCCTGCATGCCGGCCCTTCCGCCCGCCGGCAACATGCCGGCCCCCTCAGCTCCGCGTTCATCATGCTCATGATTTCACGCTGCCGCGCAGCCGTCGCTGCCTTCCTCCTGGCACTGGTTGCGCCCGCAACCCTTGCGTCCGTTGTCCTGACCGGGACCCGGGTCATCTACCCCGAGCCGGAACGGGAGGTAACCCTCAAGCTCACCAACGAGGGCGATTCTCCAGCGCTGGTGCAGGCGTGGATAGACAGCGGAAATCCGAACGCGACACCCGAAGACGCACAGTCACCGTTCACGCTGGCCCCCCCACTATTCAGACTGGACCCGAAGAAGGGGCAGACGCTGCGCATCATCCACCTCCAGCAGCCGCTGCCGCGTGATCGCGAATCGCTGTTCTGGCTCAACGTCCTGGAAGTTCCGCCCATGGCATCCGGCAGCGCCGAACATCAAAACTCGCTGCAGTTCGCATTCCGCACGCGCATCAAGCTGCTGTTCCGCCCAACCGGGCTACCAGGCGATGCAAACAGTGCGCCCTCGAAAGCCACCTGGCAGTTCGTGCGCAAGGAGGACGGCCGTCATGTACTGACCGCCACAAACCCAACGCCGTTTCACGTTACCTACATCAAGGTGAAAGCCACCGCCCACGGCACGGAGTATGGCAATGACGATGGGGCAATGGCTGCCCCTGGCGAGACGATCGAGTTTCCCATCGAAGGCACACCGGGAGCCTCCAGCGAACCAGAGCAGGTGCAGTACTCCTTCATCAACGATTTTGGTGCGGGCGTAGACGGCATCTACCGGGCCGGGCAGCAGCACTCGACAAAAGAAGAATGAAGATGCGTACGCCAAAGCCGAGCACTTCGCGCGTTCTGGCTGCGCACTGGGTCCTGGCCGCCACCTTGCCTGCATTGCCTCTTGCAGCATTCGCTGGCGAGTCCGGCAGGACCACCACCGTCGCAGCAGTCCAGTTCAACGCGCAGTTCCTCCAACGATCCGATGGCAGCAACGTCGACGTTAGCCGCTTTGCGGTGGGGAATCCCATTACGCCGGGCGACTATCCGGTGGATCTCTACCTGAACGGCGCATGGATCGGACGTGAGACAGTCCGGTTTCAGTTGCAGAACGAGACCGTCGCGCCATGCATGAACCGGGCGCTCGTCACCAGACTGAATCTCGATGAGCGGGCATTTCCGCCCGTTGGCCGGAGTGCAATCGCGCGCGCCATCAGCGGCGAATGCACGCATCCTTCTGCCATATCCGATGACATCTCATGGTCATTCAACCTCAGTGACCTGCGCCTGGACATCAGCGTGGCACAGGCACTGTTGCGCCGCATGCCGCGCGGCAGCGTGAATCCCGATCTCCTCGACGAGGGCGTTCCGTCGGCAACGCTGGCCTACAACCTCAACACGTTCCATTCAACGGCACTGGGTGCCGGCACAACCACGTACCTGGGTCTCGATTCCGGGTTGAACATCGGCCCCTGGCATCTGCGGCAACGTTCCTCGATGACCTGGCAGTCCACCGGCCCCAACAGCTACGACTACCAGAACGTCGCCACCTATGTGCAACGCGACATCTCCGCGTTGCGCAGCCAGCTCACCTTTGGTGACGCGTACACGGACGGCGCGGTCTTCGACAGCTTCTCCATGCGCGGCGTCAACCTGGCCAGCGACGATCGCATGCTGCCGGACTCGTCACGCGGCTATGCGCCGCTCGTGCGCGGCGTGGCGCGTTCCAATGCGCGCGTCACGGTCACGCAGAACGGCAACAAGCTCTATGAGACCACGGTAGCGCCCGGCCCGTTCGAGATCAACGATCTCTATGCCACCGGCTACGGCGGCAACCTGCTGGTCACGGTGACCGAGGCCGATGGCAGCCAGAGCAGCTTTACGGTGCCATATGCATCCGTGGTGCAGCTTCTCCGTCCGGGTATCGTTCGCTATTCAGCCACGGCAGGCGAGTACCGCGATAGTGCGTCCACCAAGTCACGAGGCGCAAAGCTCGTTCAGGGCACGTTGCAGTACGGCATCAGCAACCTCATCACGGGTTATGGAGGCATTGTTCTCGCCGAGGGCTACCAGGCCATGCTGGTTGGCACCGCCTTCAATCTTCCCATTGGCGCGCTCGCGCTGGACATCACGCACGCTCAGGCTTCGATACCGGACGTTGACAATGACAGCGGCGAAAGCTTGCGCATCAGCTACAGCAAGTTCGTCCCCTCGACGAACACCAATATGACCATTGCCGCATACCGCTATTCGACCAACGGCTTCTGGTCGATGCGCGACGCGTTCGCGGCACGCTCGTCCAACGGCAACGTTCGTGGCATAGACCGGCAGCGCGGCCAGGTCCAGTTGACGATGAACCAGAGTCTCGGAGATCGCTGGGGCAATGTCTATCTCACCGGCACGTCAGTGCAGTACTGGAATCGCAGCGGCACCACGCTGATGTACCAGGTCGGGTACAGCAATTCGGTGCGCGTACTTGGGATGCCGGTGGCCTTCAACATCGCGGCTTCACGCCAGCGCGAAGCGCAAACCGGGCGTTTCAACACACAGGTCTCCGCCTTCCTGACTGTTCCTCTGGGAAGTGGTACACACGCGCCGATGCTGTCCGGCGGCGCGACGCACGACACCACGGGCTACTCGTCGCAGCAGTTGCGGCTGACCGGTACGGCTCTGGAAGACAACGCCGTCACCTATGGCCTCAACGCCGATCGAACGTCACACAGCACAACGGGCGGCGGCAACGTCCAGTACCGCAGCCCCTATACCACCGTGTCCGCCTCGGCAAGCGGGGGTGGCGGCTATTCGCAATACTCGGCGGGCCTGCAAGGGGCATTGGTGGCGCACCCGGGAGGCGTCACGCTTGCAAACTTCCTGGGCGACACCATCGGCATCGTCGAGGCAAAGGGTGCCTCGGGCGCCCGCATCATGAATTCTCCTGGCGTCAGGATCGATCCGTTCGGCTATGCGATCGTTCCTTATCTGCAGCCGTACAACATGAACACGGTGGAGCTGGACCCTAAGGGGTTGCCGCTGGACGTTTCCATGGACGCCACCAGTTCCCAGATCGCACCACGCGCGAACGCCGCAGTGAAGATCCGCTTTGCCGCGCTCGCTGGCCGTTCGGCCATTATTTCCACCAGCCGGTCCGACGGTACGCCGCCGCCGTTCGGCGCAACGGTCCTGAACGAGAAGAACGCCGAGGTCGGCGTGGTCGGCCAGAACGGCAACGTCTTTGCGCGAGGCGTGGAGGAATCCGGGCAACTGCAGGTGACATGGGGCAAGAGCGACAGCGAACGCTGCACGATCGCGTATCAATTGCCCCCAAGGACCAACACCGCGACGTCGTACTCCCATGTCAAGTCAATGTGCCGGCCAGGCACGAAGGACGCGTCATGATGGGACTCCCGGTGCGCGAACCACACTTCAGACGACGCTCGGTGGCAATGATGTTTACGCTGGCGTCTTGCCTGCTGGCTTTGGTGCCAGACACCGCCAATGCCCAGCGCCGCTTTGAACAGACTCATTGCCACGGCCAGGTCTCCGGACCACTGTCATTCCAGACAGTTCGGGTAGCTCCTGCTACGGCGGTTGGGTCTGCAATCAGCGAGGTGCAAACCCTTTCCTATACGTTCAGATGTCAAACTGGAAAGAATGACCGCGGGCCGTTCGGCGTGGTAGGAATGACTGGACTACGGCTATCTGCAGCCGTTCAAGGTGTATGGGAAACCGGCACACCTGGCGTTGGAATACGCGTCATCGACCTCTACAACAACAGAGTACTGTCCACCATGAGCTCGATAGCGTCCTTCAGCGTTGGGCCAGGCGGCCTCCAGAAAGGCAGCACCTCTACCACACGAATCAGCTTCCAACTGTTCAAGACTGGGCAGACTACCTCGTCTGAGATACAGAGAGTCTCGCTGTTGAGCTTTGGTACCTATTCAGAAGCGTCGCGTGGCACATACACGAGCACAAGGAATGGAGCGCAGACAACTCTCCTTCCCACTCCTGTCGCCAGTGCCGGGTCCTGCCGGGTAACCACCCCCAACGTTCCGGCGCCTTTGAGCGATGCGCGAGCCGCGGCTCTCACCTCCAATGGATCGGCCCCTGGCAACAACAACATCGTCATCGGCTTGCAGTGCGACCCGCAGTCGAATGTCTACATCACGCTGACGGACGCCACCACTCCCGGCAACCGCTCCGATCTTCTGACGCTCACCAGCGACTCCACGGCAAGCGGCGTTCGCCTCCGTATCCGGAACCCATCCGGCACGGCGATCAGTTTCGGGCCGGATTCGTCCGTCGCGGGAAACATGAACCAGTGGCAGGTAGGACAATCAAGCGGAGCCACGACGATTCGGTTGAGCGCCGAGTACGTGGCGAACGGCACGGTCCAGCCGGGCACTGTTCGCGCGCTGGCCACCTTCACCATGAGCTATCAGTAGCTGCGCAGCGAGCGCTGCACGATCGCGTATCGGTTGTCCCCAAGGACGAAAGCCGCGGCGTCGTACTCCCATGTCAAGTCAATGTGCCGGCCCGGCACGAAGGAAGCTTCATGATGGCACTTTCGGTGTTCGAACCACACTTCAGACGACGCTTGGCGGCAATGGTGTTTGCACTGGCGTCTTGCCTGCTGGCCCTGGTGCCAGACGCCGCCAATGCCCAGCACTTCAGGGACACGATCCAATGCCCTGGCCGAGTCTCCGGACCACTCTCATTCCAATCGATTCGGGTTGCTCCCGATACGCCGGTTGGGTCAACAATCAGCGAAGTACAAACCTTGACCTACACGTTCACATGTGGAAGTGGGAGGCGAGGCGGCCCGTATCGCGCATCCGCGCAGCCTGCACGACCTGTCTCCACAACCGTTCGAGGCGTATGGGAAACCGCAACGTCTGGCATTGGGATACGCGTCATTGACCTCATCGAGAACAGGGTACTGTCCAACACGGGCCTAATGGGATCGTTCAGCGTTGCGCCAACCATCCAGCGTGGCGGTACCGGCACCGCAAGGGTCAGCTTTCAACTGGTCAAGACTGGGCAGGTCACCGCCACTGAGTTGACGAGGACGCCACTGTTTGGCTTTCATACCTTCTCCTATTCGAGCGGTGGCGCTTACGGAAGAGTGACTGCGCAGACATTTCTCCTTCCCACTCCTGTCGCCACTGCCGGGTCCTGCCGGGTAACCACCCCCAACGTTCCGGCGCCTTTGAGCGATGCGCGAGCCGCGGCTCTCACCTCCACCGGCTCGGCCCCTGGCAACAACAACATCGTCATCGGTTTGCAGTGCGACCCGCAGTCGAATGTCTACATCACGCTGACGGACGCCACCACTCCCGGCAACCGTTCGGATCTTCTGACGCTCGCCAGCGACTCCACGGCAAGCGGCGTTCGCCTCCGTATCCGGAACCCATCCGGCACGGCGATCAGTTTCGGGCCGGATTCGTCGGTCGCGGGAAACATGAACCAGTGGCAGGTAGGACAATCGAGCGGGGCCACGACGATTCGGTTGAGCGCCGAGTACGTGGCGAACGGCACGGTCCAGCCGGGCACTGTTCGCGCGCTGGCCACCTTTACCATGAGCTATCAGTAGCGGCGCCCGCCTTACGGATTGATGGCCGGATGCTTCAGCGCGTGCGCGGCCTCGGCCATGTGCTGCCGATAGTTGCCTTCGTCTTGCGACAGGC
Organism: Cupriavidus sp. BIS7; assembly: GCF_000292345.1. GTDB lineage: Bacteria > Pseudomonadota > Gammaproteobacteria > Burkholderiales > Burkholderiaceae > Cupriavidus. The sequence continues at coordinate 36,962 of NZ_ALOU01000021.1, read as the reverse complement.
CAAGTTCTCCGTTGCGATAGGCCATCGCCAGCGCCTGGCTGGAGGCAGGATGCTCTCGCTCGGCGGCGGCCTCGTACCAGGCCACCGCGCGGGCATCGTCACGCGGCACGCCTTCGCCATCGCGGTAGGCATTGGCAAGCAGGAACATGGCCTGTGCCACGCCACCATCGGCGGCCACGTTGAACCAATGCGCCGCAGCGGCCAGATCCGGCGTGCGACCGTAGCCACCGCGATGGAGCAGCCCAAGGTAGTACGCCGCCCCGACGTCGCCAGCCTGTGCCGCCGCATCAAGCTCGCGCCATGCTAGCGGCAGGTCCGGCTGACCGGAAGCCAGTTCGCCAAGCATGGCGGCCTTGCCAAGCAGGAACTGCGCACGGGCGTGCCCATTGGCCGCTGCAAGGCGCAGCCAGCGCTCGGCCTGCGTGCGGCTCTCGGTGTCCGGCCGGGACAGCATTGTTTCACCGAGTGCCGCACGTGCCGCAACCTCACCCGCGACAGCGGCGCGCTTGAGCTTTGACAGTGCCGCCGCATCGTCCGCCGACGTTGCCAGAAGCTGCCATTGGGCAATCTCCGTCTGACGTGCATCGGATTGCTGCCGCCATACGGCAGCACCAGCGACCCCGGCCGTTGCGACCGTCACCGCCAGGGTGGCGGCCACGAACAGCGGGTGGATACGAGGAAAGCGCCGCGTTGCGGCCGGAGTCGTTGGCGTAGCGTGCATCGTCGATTCGTCTATCAGAGGTTGAGGTCGAGCTTGTATTGCGACAGGTTCTTGCCGGAGCCGTCGTCTGCCTTGTCGAGCGAGATGTTGGCCAGCCCTGCATCGCTTGCCTGCTGCAGCATGCCGACACCCGAACTGAACACCACCTTGCCCGTGGTGGCTACTTTGGTGAACTTCCAGCTACGCGCACTGCCATTGGCCACGCGCGTGACGTTGCCCAATTTCTTGATGTAGCTGATCAACACGTCGCGGTTGGCATCGGGAGACGCATAGACGGTCTTGGTGCCGTCCAGCCCCGGGAAGTTGCCGCCGCCACTGGCACGGTAGTTGTTGGTGGCCACAATGAAGCTCAACGCCGCGGTCACCGGCGCACCCTTGTACGTCAGGTTCTTGATGCGGCTGCCAATCGGCTGGGTCACGTCGATCTCGTACTGCATGTCCGGGTCGGTGAACATGTCGAAGTTGTAGCCGGGGAACGTGCTGATCAGTTGCTGATCCGCCGTCTTGGCCGGATCGATCAGGTTGAAGCGCTTGGCAGCGGTCTCCAGCCAGTTCTTCACGTCGTCGCCATTGACCTTCACCGCGTATACCGTATTCGGGTACAGGTAGAGGTCCGCCGCATTGTTGATGGCCAGGTTGCCGGATGCGACGTCGGTGTAGTCGTTGCCGCCGCCGAAGCCGCTCTTGAACGGCGCCGAGACAGACAGCACGGGCAGCGAGGCAAGCGCCGGCAGGTTGGCCGCAATGTAGTCCTTCACGTAGGCGGCCTGCGCCATGTTGACGATCTGGATCGCGCCCGGATCGCCCACGTCGGCAAAGTAGCTCGACATCCTGTAATCGGTATTGCCGATCGGCGTCTTGACGTACTGGATGGTCGCCTGATGCTCGGTATCGATCGTCGGCGCCACGCTGGCGTCGGCGGCCACGTAGGTCTTGTCGGCGTTCTGGATCGAGCGCGCTTCCACCGTGGTCTTCGTGCGATCGACGCTCCAGATCTTGCCGTCGTGGCTCAACGCCAGGTTGATCACGCCGAGGTGCTTGCCCCAGTAGTTGGCCATCACGGTCGGCACGCCGTTGACAGTGCCCTTCGCCTTGTCCACGCCAGGCAGGTTGAACTGGCCCACCGTGCTGTTGGCGTCAGGGAAGATCTGGTGCGAATGCCCGATCAGCATCGCATCCACGCCAGGCACCTTCGACAGGTGGTAGCTGCCGTTCTCCATCGTCGGCGAATAGGCCGAGTTGTCGAGACCGCCGTGCGAGATCACGACGACGAGGTCCGCGCCCTTGGCGCGCATCTCGGGGATGTACTTCTGGGCCGTTTCGACCAGGCCTTCGGTATAGACGTTGCCGTCGAGCCAGCGCTTGTCCCAGCTCATGATGGCCGGCGGCGCGAAGCCGATGATGCCAACCTTGATCGGCGCGGACACGGTCTTGCCATCGGGGCCGGTGGCGGTCAGCGTCTTGTTCAGGATTGCGTACGGCTGGAACAGCGGTGCGCGCGTCTTGACGCTGTACACGTTGGCCAGCACCTGCGGGAACTTCGGCCCCGCGCACGCGGTTTGCGCCGACGGATCAGGCAGGGCGGCGACGTTGAACCTGTTGCCGGTCACCTGGCTCAGGTACTGCAGCCCGTAGTTGAATTCGTGGTTGCCGATGCCGCCGCCATCAAAGCCCGCAGCGTTCATGACCTTGTACATGGCCAGCGTCTCGGTGCACGAGACCGGCTTCACCAGCGCCTGGTAATCCGACAGCGCGGTGCCCTGGATCGTGTCACCGTTGTCGAGCAGCAAGCTGTTCGGAAACTGCTGCCGCGCGGCCTTGATCAGCGTGGAAACACGCTCGAAGCCCAGCGACTTGTCTTCGGCCAGCTTGAAATAGTCGTAGCTGAGGACGTTTGTGTGCAGGTCGGTGGTCTCCAGCAGTGCGAGCGTGGATTTGGTGCCGGCCGGGATCGACGTGTCGGCGTTGCTGCCGCCGTTGTTGCCGTTACCAGTGCCGGACGAAGGCGGGGTGTCCTCTGAGCCGCAGGCGGCCAGCGCGATCACCCCCACCAGCACGGCCGCCAGCGTCGCGGCCTGAATGCGATGGAGTTGCATGTTTCGGGTTCCCTGTTGATTGTTTTGGTTTTGATACAGCCAGGGCATTCTCGGCAACTGCGATGGCGGGAAAGTGGCGAAATCGCGTCATTTCGATGACAGCAGCGCAAACATGGCAAGAAAGGCATATCCATCCGCCGATCGGCATTCGGAATCGCTGAAGTCCCTTATCCGTCCGGGCAATTGACGCTGCGTTATATAGACGCTTATATTGCGCATGGTAACGATTGCGCACACGATTCCCTTCGATTCCCTTCACCCGATGACCTCCCGCACCCTGCCCTTCCTGCGCCGCGCCGCCGGCGTTGGCGCCGCGCTGACCCTGGCCCTGGCAGCGCCCTCGGCGTTTGCCGCCGACCTTGTGGTATCCGCCGCCGCCAGCCTGACCAACGCGTTCAAGACGCTGGCCGAGCAATACGAGCGCGCCCACCCGGATACCAAGGTCGTACTGAATTTCGGTGCGTCGGATGTGCTGATGCAGCAGATCGTCAAGGGCGCCCCGGCAGACGTATTCGCCTCCGCCGACCAGTCGGCGATGGACCGCGCCGAGGCCGAGAAGGTGGTGCAGCCGGCCACCCGCAAGGACTTCGCCGCCAATCAGGTCGTGCTGATCGTGCCGCAGGACAGCAAGCTCGGCATCGCTTCGCTCAAGGACCTGACGCACGCCGACGTGAAGCGCGTGGCCTATGGCAATCCGTCGTCGGTTCCGGTGGGCCGCTATACCAAGGGGGCGCTGGAGGCCGAGGGTCTCTGGGATGCCGTGGCCGCCAAGGGCGTGCCGGCCCAGAACGTTCGCCAGAGCCTGGATTACGTGGCGCGTGGAGAAGTAGACGCCGGCTTCGTGTTTGCCACCGATGCCGCGATCATGCCGGACAAGGTCAAGGTGGCCGTACGCGTGCCGAATCGCACGCCGGTCACCTACCCGATCGCCGTCACCGCGCAGACGAAGCAGGCCCAGCAGGCCAACGGTTTCGTCCAGTACGTGCTGTCGGCCGAAGGCCAGGCCGTGTTGGCCAAATACGGCTTCCAGAAGCCATAACCGCCATGGATGCCGTCTGGGTACCGCTGCTGCTATCGCTCAAGGTTGCTGGCTGGGCCACGCTTCTCAATGCCATCCTTGGCGTGGCGGCCGCGTACGCGATATCGCGCTGGCGCTCCGCCGCACGCGACGTGGTTGACGCCATCCTGACGCTGCCGCTGGTGCTGCCGCCGACGGTGCTCGGCTACTACCTGCTGGTGCTGGTGGGCCGGCGCGGCGTGTTTGGCGCATGGCTGGACCGGATGGGGATTGAGTTGGTATTCACATGGCAGGGCGCGGTGCTCGCATCGACGGTGGTGGCATTCCCGCTGGTATTGAAGTCCGCACGCGCCGCGTTCGAAGGTGTCGATCACCAGCTCGAAAACGCCGCGCGCGTGCTGGGTATCTCGGAGGCCGGCATCTTCTTTCGTGTCACGCTGCCAATGGCACTGCGCGGCATCGTTGCCGGTGTGCTGCTGGCGTTTGCGCGTGCACTGGGCGAGTTCGGCGCCACGCTGATGGTCGCAGGCAACCTGCCAGGCCGCACGCAGACGCTGTCCGTCGCCATCTATGAAGCGGTGCAGGCTGGTGACGACAATACGGCCAACCTGCTGGTGCTGGTCACGTCGATCACCTGCATCGTGCTGCTGGTAGTCGCGGGTCGATTGGTGCCGCCGGCCGCGCGCGGCTTGGGTGAGATCTACGAGCGGCGCACCTTCCGGCGCGAAGCCGTGGGCAAGTGAGGCCGCCATGAGCATGCAGATCACCGTCCGCAAGCGCCTGGTGTCTCAGGATCGCCAGTTCGGGCTCGATATCGCTTTCGAATCGGACAGCCACCGCATTGCGCTGTTCGGGCCTTCCGGCGCGGGCAAGAGCCTGACGCTGCGCGCCATCGCGGGACTGCTGGCCCCGGACAGCGGACGCATCGTGCTCAACGGTCGTACGCTGTTCGACAGCGAATCCGGTATCGACGTACGGCCGCAGGAGCGCCGCGTGGCCTACCTGTTCCAGGACTACGCGCTGTTTCCGCATCTGACCGTAGCACAGAACATCGCATTCGGCCTGAGCCGCGGCTGGCGCAATCCCACGCGCCGTGCGCTGCCGCCGGAGGCCGCACGCTGGATCGATGCGTTTGGCCTGCGCGAGATCGTCAACCAGTACCCGGCCCAGATCTCGGGCGGGCAGAAGCAGCGCGTGGCACTGGCTCGCGCGCTGGTGACAAGTCCGGATATCGTGTTGCTCGACGAACCGTTCTCCGCGCTGGACCCTGCGCTACGTACGCGCATGCGCGAGGAGCTGCGTTCGCTGCAGGAGAGTCTGGACGTGCCGATGGTGGTGATCTCGCACGATCCACAGGACGTGGAGATCCTTGGCGACCACGTGCTGGAAATCCGTGAGGGCCGCATCTACGGCAGCGGCACGGCCCGCCGGCACGCGCCGGTCTATGCGCCGATGCCAGCGCGCGTGGCCTGAGTCAGGTCCACATAGGCGCCTTCGATCAGGGCGCCCTGCTCCACACCAGGGGCGTCACTGCCCTCCGTCGAGCAGAAGTCTTGCGGCGATACTCCACATCGTCAGGCCGACGATCACTTCGAGCACCTGCCATGCGCGTGGCCTGGCGAATACCGGACGCAGCAGCGCCGCGCCATAGCCGAGCGAGAAGAAGAACAGGAACGATGCGGTCATCGCACCCGTGGCAAACGCCATCTCGTGCCCCGCGAACTGCGTGGATACAGAGCCGATCAGCACCACGGTATCGAGCCAGACATGGGGGTTGAGCCACGTGAATGCCAGGCAAACGGCCAGCGTGGCGGCCAGCGGACGCGAGTCTGCGTCGCTGGGCATCAGCGCCTCGTGCGAGCGCCATGCGGTCCAGAGACTGCGCGCGCCATACCAGATCAGGAATGCCGCGCCGCCAAAACGCATGGCATCGCCGAGCCATGGCAGCTTGCGAATCATTACCGAGAAGCCGGACACCCCCATGAAGATCAGCGCGGCGTCGGACACGGCACAGATCAGGCAGACCCAGAATACGTGCTCGCGCCGCAGCCCCTGGCGCAGCACGAAGGCGTTCTGTGAACCGATGGCAAGAATCAGCGACAGCCCAAGGCTGAAGCCGGCAATGGCAGCTTGCATGTTGGAAAGAATAAAAAGGAAACGGGCGCTCTCACGAGCGCCCGACAGCCGTCATTCTACCAGCGCAAGCCGCGCCAAACTCACCCCACCGTGCCGAGAATCACGCTCGATGCCTTGAAGATCGCCAGCGCGCGCGTGCCTTCCTTGAGGCCGAGTTCCGTCACCGACGCGTTGGTAATGATGGCCGCAACCGTGCCGCCACCATCGAGATCGAGCGCCACTTCGGCATTGACGGCCCCCGGCAGCACGCGCGATACGACGCCCGGCAACTGGTTGCGCGCCGACAGCCGCACCTTGGGATCGGGCAGGCCGATCAGCACCGACGATGCCTTGACGAGCGCAAACGCCTCGGCGCCCGGAGCAAGACCAAGGGTCTCCACGCTTTCATGGGTAATGGTGGCGACGATACGCTGGCCGCCCGGCATCTCCAGCGTGATTTCGTCGTTGACGGCGCCGCCGCGCACGGATTCCACGCGGCCGAACAGCTTGTTGCGGGCACTGGTCTGGATCATGAAGCGCCTCATCAGGTGAAGGTCGTCGGCATCCGCATCGCTCAACGCGCTGCCGACCTTGTCAAGATAGGCGACAAACCGCGCATGCTCAGCTTCCATCGCACGATAGGTGCGAATCAGCCGCTCGGCCCGTTCGGTCAGCCGGGTGCCGCCGCCGCCCTTGCCGCCAGCCGCGCGCGACACCAGCGGCTCGCCCGCGCTATTGTTCATGGCATCAATGGCGTCCCACGCGGCCTTGTAGCTGAGGCCGACGGCGCGCGCCGCCGCCGTGATCGAGCCATGCTCGCCGATGGCGGCCAGCAGCGCAATGCGGTCCTTGCCGCCCCATTCGTGCGTACCGGCGCGAAACCAGATCGCGCCCTGCAGTTCGAGCATGAGCTAACCGTCAGGAGAGTGGGAAACGGCGTATGGTACCGCTAGCTCTGGTGCGCCGGGATGTACCAGCGCATGACGCTGCCCGCGAAGTACTGCTTGTCCAACTGGCGCAGCAGGCGCCAGGCAGTGAAGGCGTCGATATCCAGATCCACCCAGGCCCATGGATGATCAGGGTCGCCCTCGCGCATGATCTGGATTGATTTGACCGGCGCGTAAATCTTGAGCTTTTCGCGCAGCATTTCCTCGGTCACATTGCGATGCAGTCCGCGGATCAGTACCTGCATTGCAGCTTCTCCCGTGGTGCGTTGGCATTGTGTGTATTGTAGGCCGCGCATTGCCACCCGTCCTCCACACAATGCGTTTATCGCACACGGTCGAATACCAGGCGCTCAGGCCATGATGTGCACACCGCCGTCGACATAGACGGTGTTGCCGGACAGGCGCCGCGCGTACGGCGTGGCCAGGTAGGCCGTGGCGAAACCCACATCCATGATGTCGACCAGTTCGCCCAACGGCGCACGCCCCGCCGCCTCGGCCAGCAGCACGTCGAAGTCCTTGAGACCCAACGCCGCCCGCGTCTTGAGCGGCCCGGGCGAAATCGCGTGCACGCGGATGCCCTGCGGCCCAAGCTCATGTGCCAGATAGCGGCAACTGGCTTCGAGCGCGGCCTTCACCGGCCCCATCAGGTTGTAGTTCGGCACCACGCGGTTGGCGCCGTCATAGCTCATCGCGAACATCGTGCCGCCGTGCGTCATCAGCGGCACCGCACGGCGCGCCATGCGGATGAACGAGTGGCACGAAACATCCATTGCCCGCGCAAAACCGGCCGCCGACGAATTGAGCAGCCCACCCTGCAGATCCGCCTTGGGCGCAAACGCAATGGAGTGGACAAACGAATCCAGCCGCCCCCAGTCCGCCGTGATGCGCGCGAACAGCGCATCCATCTGCGCGTCATCCTCGACATTGAGCGGCATCAGGATCGACGCCTCGACCTGCCGCGCGAGCGGCTCCACGTGCGGCAGGGCCTTGTCGTTCAAATAGGTCAGCGCGATGTCGGCGCCCATTTCCCGGAACGCCCGCGCACAGCCCCAGGCGATCGAGTCCTCGTTGGCCACACCCACGACAAGCACGCGTGAGCCGGCAAGAGGTGGATTCGGTACTTGCACCATATCGGATCCTCCCGCGAGAGCGGTTGGCGGTTGGCGGTTGGAATTTGCCCCGCTCTCCCGGCGCTGCGGAGAGAGCGGGAAGACTGGCGGAAGGTATCAGGCTTCGGCGTCCGCGCCCGTTTCCTGCGTGGCCTTGCCGTGATCGGTACCCATCACCTCGGCAACTTCGCGATATCGCTCGAGCCATTCGCTATCTAGCGGACCGCCTACGGTCAGCACGCGATGCACCAGCACCATGATCCGGCGACGCTCCTTCATGTCGGGGACCAGTTTCGGCAATGCCTTCAGCGCACCTTGCGGGTCAAGGCTGACAACATAGCTCTGACGCCGCACGGCGGCCTTGAACTCGGCCAGCGTGATGCGCTTTTCTGGCGGATTCTCGCGGGCCAGCTTGCGCAGCAGATTGAACGGCCGCTCCTCGATTGCCGACCGGCCCGCCGTTACGTACGACAGGATGCGCAGGAAGGCGTCGAGCGAAGTGCCCTTGCCAATATGCGACTCCGCCTCGCGGCGGCGCAAGGTCGCCACTTCCTTGCGCAGCGCCTTGACCGCGGGTGACTCGGCATGCGTCGGTGTCGTCGTCATGCCCAGCAGCGCGGGCAACCATGGCGTTGCGTAGATCGATTCGAACACTTGCTCCTGCCAGGCATCGCGGACATCGCGATACTGGTCAAGCGAGCGCACGATCTGGTCGGAGAACGCCTGCTGCATTGCCAGGAACGGGTTGTCGGGCGACACCGGCTGGCGCGCTTCGCGCACGGCCGGCGCAATCGCCCCTACCCAATGCATCCACGGATTGGCGTCGCTGGCCAGCGAGCGCTCGAGCCGCGACGGGTGCGCTGCGCGGATTGCCTCGGCCGTTGTCTCGTTGGACATCGCGCGCACGAACGGCGACGCGAACGTCTGATAGAGATGCTGGTTGATCTCGGCTACGCGGCGCACCACCTGGAAGGGACGCTCATCTTCACGGCCGTCGTCGAGCGACAGGATATCGTCGATCGTGCGGCGTTCGAATCGCACAAGATAGCGCCCTTCGATCAGATCCGTGTGCGGCGTGCCAGCCGCGACGTCTTCGATCTTCGCTTCATACAGGCCCGGCGGCAGCACGTCGATCAGGTCCAGCGCGCAGAACAGTTCCGAATGCTCCTTGTTTGCCACGCTACCCGATACGAAGATGCCGAGGTGCCCGATCGACGGATGCAGGCAGTAGACGATGGTCTGATCGTTGGCAACGATCTCGTCGACATTGGCATAGAGATCCGGAATCCAGTTCAGCGCCTGCTGCGGTGGCGTGATGTTGTCGCCCCAGGACGCAAACACGATCACTGGCGAACGCACGTTCCGCAGGTCCACGACCGTCTTGCCGTCATTGCTGCGAATCTCGCCGGCGGTCAGGTGATTGCCGACGAACAGGTTCTGCACGATCCAGTCGATTTCTTCCCGGTTCATCAGGAAGTGGCCGCCCCACCAGCGTTCGAATTCGAGGAAGCGCGGCCCTTCCGTATCCGCCTTCGCGTACACGTTGTAGAGCTTTTCCCAGAGCGTGTTCGACGGGTTGAGCTTCTCGAAATTCTGCACGAGCCAGGCGCCGTCGAAACGGCCATTGCCCATGTCCGCCGTCAGTGACGCCAGCCAGCTTCCGCCTAGCAGGCCACCGGAGTAACGCATCGGATTCTTGCCGCGCACACCCGCCCAGTACGACACCGGTGCGCCAGCCAGCAGGATCGGGCCCGTCACGTCCGGCGCCGCGGCGGCCAGCATCAGCAGCGCCCAGCCCGCCTGGCAGTTGCCGACGACGAACGGCTTCCCCGGCGAATCGGGATGGCGCTCGGCCACTGTCTTCAGGAACAGTCCCTCGGTGCGCGCCACGTCCTCGATGGTCTGGCCCGGACACGGGTCACGGAAGAACGTGATGAAGTAGCACGGATGCCCGCCGCGGATCGCATTGCCGATCTCGCTGTCGGACTTGAACCCGCCGATACCGGGTCCGTGGCCCGCGCGCGGGTCCATCACCACGAACGGGCGCTTGTCGGCGTCGGTGGGCTGCCCGGCGGGCGGCACGATCCGCACCAGCGCATAGTTGACCGGCTTGGGCAGGTCGCGGCCATCGACCAGGACTTCGTAGTCGAACACAAGCACTGGCGGCATGCCGCCGCGCTCGTGCTCTTCGGATTCATTGCCGCGCCGTCGCAGGATGTCGAGGAACAGGATGTAACGCTGCCAGGCGTCGATGCCGTATTCCCATGCGGCTTGCGCGACGGGTGTCAACGGAACTGGCGGGAAGGAGGCAGGCGGCGATGCTGCCGGGGAAGATTCCTGCGCTTGGCCGGCGGTGCCGGTGGCAGGTTGACGTGCGGTCATTCCGTTTCTCCCAGTCTGGATTGGCGGATTCGATTCAGATCGTCGTTGTGGCGTGCAATGCGCTTGCTGCGATGCAACAGTCAAAATCTACCAGCGTTGTGGCGCGATGACAACCGGCGCAAGGCCGAGTCGTCCCGCTTGAAATATCGGCGCAATCAGTGACATGTACGTGTCATCTCCGCACGCGCGACATTCGCCTATACTTGCGCATGACGTTTGCGCAATGCAGCATCCGTGGCCCCCAGGATGCCTGCCTACCAGAATGCTTTTGGTTCCAGGGAACGCTGCCTATGCCCACTACACCGTCCACCGACAAGTACGCCATCCTGCTTTCGCGCTGCGAAGGGCTGCCACCAATCCCGACGGCCGTGGCGCATCCGTGCGACCAGTCGTCGCTCGATGGCGCACTGGAGGCCGCTCGCCTTGGCCTGATCATACCGCTGCTGGTTGGCCCCGAGGCCCGCATCAGGCAGGTTGCACAAGAACATGGCCTGCCGCTGGGCGACACACCGATCATCGACGCGCCACATAGCCACGCTTCCGCAGAAGCCGCCGTGGAAGCCGTACGCACGGGCCGGGCAGAACTGCTGATGAAGGGCAGCCTGCATAGCGACGAACTTCTCCACGCCGTCACGCGCAGTACAAGCGGCCTGCGCACGGAGCGGCGCCTGTCCCACGTATTCGCGATGGATGTGCCGAGCTATCACAAGCCGCTGTTCATCACCGACGCTGCCGTCAATATCTTCCCCACGCTGAACGAGAAAGCCGACATCGTGCGCAACGCGATCGACCTCGTGCGCATACTCGGCGTCGAGCGGCCCAAGGTTGCGATCCTCTCGGCAGTGGAGACGGTGACCGACAAGATTCCGTCGACGATCGACGCCGCCGCGCTGTGCATGATGAGCCTGCGCGGGCAGATCGAAGGCGGCATTCTCGATGGCCCGCTGGCTTTCGACAACGCCATCAGCAAGGAAGCCGCCGAGACCAAGGGCATCCGCTCCGATGTGGCCGGTGATCCAGACATCCTGCTCGTGCCGGACCTCGAGGCCGGCAACATGCTTGCCAAGCAGCTCACGTTCCTGGCCGGCGCTGAAGCAGCCGGCATCGTGCTTGGCGCGCGCGTGCCGATCATCCTGACGAGCCGCGCCGACAGCGTGCGCGCGCGAATTGCCAGTTGCGCGATAGCGGTACTCGTTGCCCATGCGCGCCGCATCGCCACCCAGGCGGCAGTCAAGGCCTGAGTTCGTTCAGCATTCCCTCAGTTCCCTCAGCGATCCCCAGGAGAAATGCCAGCGTGACCAATACGAATCCCGTCATCCTCGTCGTCAACGCGGGCTCGTCGAGCGTCAAGATCTCCGTGTATGTCGTGCCGGAATCGGCTCACGAGAACGTCGACATCCAGCCCACGCTGGTCGCGCATGGCCAGATCGAAGGCATCGGCGTGGCGCCGCGTCTGGTGGCGCGCATGGCCGATGGCCGCAGCGTGGCCGACGAAAGCTTTCCAGTGGAACAGGTGGCCGATCACGACGCCGCATTTCGCCTGATCCGGCTCACGCTGCAGATCGGGCTGCGCGATACCCCCCCGGTAGCAATCGGACATCGCGTGGTACACGGAGGGATTGATTTCGCCGATGCGGTGCGCATTGACGACGACGTGATTGCCCGGCTCGAAACGCTGATACCGCTGGCCCCGCTGCATCAGCCGCACAACCTGACGGCCATCCGCGCAATCCGCGGCGCCGCGCCCGATCTCCTGCAGGTGGCCTGCTTCGACACCGCATTCCATGCCGGGCACGATCCCATGGCCCAGTTGATGGCGCTGCCGTTCGAATACTACGAACGCGGCATTCGCCGTTACGGCTTCCATGGGCTGTCTTACGCGTATATCGCGCGGCGGCTCCAGCAGGTGGCGCCCGATCTGGCCGAAGGCCGCGTCATCGTTGCCCACCTTGGCAATGGTGCGAGCCTGTGCGCGATGCGCGGTGGCCGGAGTATCGATTCGACAATGGGGCTCACGGCGCTGGACGGCATGCCGATGGGCACGCGCTGCGGCACGATCGATCCCGGCGCGGTACTTTGGCTGGCTGCGCAGGGCATGGAGCCGGACGCGATTCAGGCAATGCTCTACGGCCAGTCGGGGCTCAAGGGTATCTCAGGCATCAGCAGCGACATGCGTGCGCTGCTGGCCAGCGATGCGCCTCGCGCGAAGCTCGCGGTAGATTTCTACGCCTACCGCGCGGCGCAGGAAATTGGCAAGCTCGCGGTCACGCTGGGCGGCCTCGATGGGCTGGTCTTCACGGCCGGCATCGGTGCCAATTCCCCGGACGTACGCGCACGGATCTGCGCACACCTTGCCGATCTGTTTGGCATTGCACTCGATGCCGCGGCAAACAGCGAGAACTGCCAGCGCGTCAGCCGCGACTCCAGCCGCGTGCCCGTGCTGGTGCTGCCGACAGACGAGGAAGGCATGATCGCGCTGTCTACCGCGAGAATTCTGCGAGAGTCCGGCGGGCTGTAGATCCGCTCAAGCTTCGAGATAATGCGCGCGCAACTGCTCCACGTCGATGCGCAAGCCATCGGCGAGGAACTGCGCCACGCTGCCGTATGCCTGCCCGATGGCATCCATCGACGCCTCCAGATACTCGGGCCGCACCTCCAGCAGCGGCATCATGACCTCCGCCTGCACGCCGATTGGAGCGACCCGCGCGAGCACGTCGTCGTTGAAGCGCCGGTTCCAGTGATTGGACTCAAGGTAGTTGGCGACGATTTCATCCTGCGGCACGCCGAGCGCCGACAGCAGCAGCAGCGACGCAAAGCCCGTGCGGTCCTTGCCGGCGGTGCAGTGGTAGAACAGCGTGCGGCCTGCCTCGGCATGGCGCAGGAATGCGCCGAATGCTTCGCTGTAGCGCACCGGGAAGTCGCGATACACGTCGAGCATGAACGCATGCATCTGTGCGGGCGTACTTGCGCGCAGGCGCGGCATCAGCACGTCCATCGCCATGCTGCCCTCAAGCACGGGCACCGAAACCCAGTGAAAGCGCTCGCCGAAAGCGGCCTCGGCGGGCGACTTCTCGTCGGGTGAACGGAAGTCGACAACGATATCGATGTCCAGTGCGTGCAGCCGGTCCAGGTCCGCTGCGCTCGCAAGCGCGGGATTCGCGCTGCGAAAGAGCTTGCCGGGGCTCACGCGGCGGCCGTTCAGGCCGACAAGGCCGCCGAGGTCACGTGCATTGGGGATTGTCTCCAGCTCCAGACTGGAACGTGTGTCAGGATTCATATTGTTTGACATCTCTGTTCTGCGCGCCATCGCGCGCCTTCCAAAACGTTCGGTATCAGCATCGATTATTTCAGATCGCAGCATCGAAGGACAAGTTCCACCGGCAGTGCCTGGGGACGCCTTCATACCGCGGGCTTCATGTGATCTGAAAAGTCGATCCGGGCCACGCCCGGACTGCCAATGGCACAATACGCGCCATGCAACGTCTCTGGTCCGCCTTCGTCAAGTTCGTGCTGCTCGCCGTGATCGGCGGCGCATTGCTGCTCGCGTTCGTCGTCGTGATGGCTAACCGGCAGCTGCCGTCGCTCGATGCCATGACGGCATTCCGCGACTCCCCCGGCTATGTGAAGCTCGCAGATTTTCCGCATACGCTGCCCGAGGCGGTGGTCGCCATTGAGGATGACCGGTTCTACCTGCATGATGGCGTCGACTATGTGGGGGCCATGCGTGCGGGGATCGCCAACCTGTCCGACGACCTGTCGCAGGGTGCCTCAACGATCACGATGCAGGTGGCGCGTAATTTCTACCTGTCGCGCCAGAAGACCTACACGCGCAAGCTTTACGAAATCCTGCTCGCCTACCGGATCGAGCATGCGATGAGCAAGGACGAGATCCTGGAGGTCTATCTGAACAAGATCTACCTCGGCCAGGGTGCGTATGGCTTTGCGGAGGCCGCCGAGACCTACTTCGGCAAGCCGGTCGATCGGCTCACGCTGGCCGAATGCGCAATGCTGGCCGGCCTGCCCAAGGCGCCATCGGCCAACAATCCGGTGGTGAACCCGCGCCGCGCGCGGCAGCGCCAGGCCTATATCCTGCTGCGCATGATGGAACTGGGCCGCATTACCCGCGCCCAGTATGACGCGGCGCTGCTTGAGCCTTTGCGGCTGCGATAAGGGTCACTCGAGGTCCGCTCCTGGGCAATTCAGGCCGCTGCGTGTGCAACCGCAAGCTTGTCGCGGTGACGCGCTATCGCGGTCTGCACAATCGGCTCCAGCCCCGCCCCGTCCGTTGCGTCGATATGCGCCAGCAGCGCGCGCCGCATGCGCGGCTCCCAGAAACGCTTCAGATGACTGGCGATATCGGCCAGCGCTTCATCGCGATCGGGCATTGCTTCGAAGAAATTGCCAATCTGATTGGCCATCTTGATCAGGTTGTCGATATGCATGCCTGAGCCTATGCAATAAGGAGTCGTTGGGGATGGGTGTACGCGACAAGGCTGCCCCCACGTACGAAGCCGGCAAGCGTGACGCCGGCCGATTCGGCCAGCCGCACGGCCAGCGCGGTAGACCCCGAGACCGCCGCGAGGATGCCTGCCCCGATCGTCGCCGTCTTGAGCACCATCTCGTAGCTGGCGCGGCTCGTGACGATCACAGCGCCGCTTCCGACATCCTCCTGGCCACGCGCCAACGCGCCAGCGAGCTTGTCGAGCGCGTTGTGGCGGCCAACATCCTCGCGCACCAGCGCCACTTCGCCATCGGCGCGCAGCCAGGCTGCCGCGTGCGTTGCGCCGGTATCGCGCAGCAGTGCCTGCCGCTTGTGCAGCGCGGCGAATGCGTCGTCGAACACGGTTGGATGGAATGACGCGGCACTTTGCACGATTCCGGGCGTACGCATGATTTCGTCGAGCGATTCAGTTCCGCACAGGCCGCAGCCAGTACGGCCTGCCAACGCACGGCGGCGCCCCTTGAGCGCGACGAATGCCGGGGTGGCAATCTCGACCTTCACCGTCAGTCCATTGGCCGCGGGTTCCACGTCGATGCCGTAGATGTCGCGCGGGCTATCGACAACGCCCTCGGTCAGGCTGAACCCAATCGCGAAGTCCTCCAGGTCCGCCGGCGTTGCCAGCATGACCGCATGCGAAATGCCGTTGTACTCGAGCGCCACCGGCACCTCTTCTGCCAGATGATCGATCTCGTCGGATACAGCGCCTGCACGCCAGCGGGTCACGGCGCGCGTGTGCTGCGCCGCCAGCATCTCGATGCCGCCAGCGGCGTCTTCGTCAGTGATGTCTCGCTTCATCGCCGTGCTCCGTGGTTCACCGCGACGATGCGGGCTCGCTGGCCGCGCGCAGGTGCGCAAGCTGCTCTTCATTGAACGCGTGATATTCCCGCTGCCATGTGGACGGCTGCGCCACCGGCATCACCTGTACCGCCGTCACCTTGTACTCGGGGCAGTTGGTGGCCCAGTCAGAGTTGTCGGTGGTGATCACGTTGGCGCCGGACTCCGGAAAGTGGAACGTGGTGTAGACCACGCCCGGTTGCATGCGCTGGCTGACGATCGCACGCAGTACGGTCTCGCCCGCACGACTCTGGATACCAACCCAGTCGCCGTCCTTGATGCCGCGCTCCTCGGCATCGTGCGGATGAATCTCCAGCCGGTCCTCGTCATGCCAGTGCACGTTGTGCGTGCGCCGCGTCTGCGCGCCGACGTTGTATTGCGACAGGATGCGCCCCGTGGTCAGGATCAGCGGGTACTTGCGGTTGACGCGCTCGTCGGTCGGCACGTACTTGGTGATGATGAACTTGCCCTTGCCGCGCACGAACGCGTCCACGTGCATGGTCGGCGTTCCCTCCGGCGCCTCCGCGTTGCACGGCCACTGGATGCTGCCAAGTTCCTCGAGCTTCCTGTAGCTGACGCCAGCGAACGTCGGCGTGAGTCGCGCGATCTCGTCCATGATCTCGGACGGATGGTTGTAGTGCATCGGATAGCCAAGCGCGTTGGACAGCAGGATCGTCGCTTCCCAGTCCGAGTAACCCGACTTCGGCGGCATCACCTTGCGCACACGCGAGATGCGGCGCTCTGCGTTGGTGAACGTACCGTCCTTCTCCAGGAACGAAGAGCCCGGCAGGAACACATGCGCGTACTTGGCGGTTTCGTTCAGGAAGATGTCCTGCACGACGATGCATTCCATCGACGACAGCGCCTGGGCCACGTGCTGCGTATTCGGGTCGGACTGGACGATGTCCTCGCCCTGGCAGTACAGGCCCTTGAACGAACCCGTGATCGCCGCCTCGAACATATTCGGAATGCGCAGGCCCGGCTCCGGATTGATCGTGACATTCCATTCGGCCTCGAAGCTGCCGCGCACGGTGGAATCCGAAACGTGGCGATAGCCCGGCAGCTCATGCGGGAACGATCCGATATCGCACGAGCCCTGCACGTTGTTCTGGCCCCGCAGCGGGTTCACGCCAACGCCTTCGCGGCCGATATTGCCGGTGGCCATGGCCAGGTTGGCGATGCCCATCACGGTGGTGGACCCCTGCGCATGTTCGGTCACGCCCAGGCCGTAGTAGATCGCGGCATTGCCACCGGTGGCGTAGAGCCGTGCCGCGCCGCGCAGCAGATCGGCCGGCACGCCAATTTCCGCCTCCAGCGCTTCGGGCGAGTTCTCGGGCTGCGCGACGAAGTCACGCCACTGCTGGAACGCGCGGTCCTCGCAGCGCTCGGCAATGAACTGTTCCGCGAGCAGGCCTTCTGTGACGATCACGTGCGCCATCGACGTCACCACCGCCACGTTGGTGCCCGGGCGCAATTGCAGGTGATAGTCGGCGCGGATATGCGGCGACTCCACCAGGTCGATGCGGCGCGGGTCCACCACGATCAGCTTCGCCCCGGCACGCAGGCGGCGCTTCATGCGCGATGCAAACACCGGGTGTCCGTCGGTCGGGTTGGCGCCGATCACCATGATGACGTCGGCCTTGGCCACCGAGCGGAACGTCTGTGTGCCGGCCGACTCGCCGATGGTGGTCTTCAAGCCGTAGCCAGTTGGCGAATGGCAGACGCGCGCGCAAGTGTCGACGTTGTTGTTGCCGAACGCCGCGCGGACAAGCTTCTGCACCAGATAGCCTTCCTCGTTGGTGCAGCGCGACGACACGATCCCGCCGATCGAATCCTTGCCATGCTGCGATTGAATGCGACGGAACTGCGAAGCCGCGTAGCCGATCGCTTCTTCCCACGACACTTCGCGCCACGGGTCGGTGATCTTCGCACGGATCATCGGCTTCAGGATGCGGTCCTTGTGCGTCGCGTAGCCCCACGCGAAGCGGCCCTTCACGCAGGCATGTCCCTCGTTGGCGGCGCCGTCCTTGTACGGGACCATTCGCACCACCTCGTTGCCCTTCATCTCAGCCTTGAACGAGCAGCCCACGCCGCAGTATGCACACGTGGTGACCTTGCTGTGCGACGCCTGGCCGAGTTGAATCACCGACGTTTCCGTCAGCGTTGCGGTCGGGCAGGCCTGGACGCACGCGCCACACGATACGCAGTCCGATTCCATGAACGGCTGGCTGGTACCGGCCGCCACGCGCGACTCGAAGCCCCGCCCGCTGATGGTCAGCGCGAACGTGCCCTGCGTTTCCTCGCAGGCGCGCACGCAGCGGTTGCAGACGATGCACTTGGATGGGTCGTACGTGAAGTACGGATTCGATTCATCCTTGGCCATGTGCGTGTGCGTGGCGATCGGCGCAGCGCTGCCGGCGCCGTCGTTGTAGCGCACCTCGCGCAGGCCCACCACGCCCGCCATGTCCTGCAGCTCGCAGTTGCCGTTGGTCGGGCAGGTCAGGCAGTCGAGCGGGTGATCGGAGATATAGAGTTCCATCACGCCGCGGCGCAGGTCGCCAAGCTTGTCGCTTTGCGTGCGCACCTTCATGCCCGCTTCCACCGGCGTGGTGCACGATGCCGGATAGCCGCGCCGGCCTTCGATCTCCACCAGGCACAACCGGCACGATCCGAATGCCTTCAGCGAATCAGTGGCGCAAAGCTTGGGCACGCCTACGCCAGCCTCGGCGGCAGCGCGCATGACAGACGTGCCGGCCGGCACGGTGACGGATACACCGTCGATCTCCAGCGTGACCTGCGTGTCCGAGTCGCTTGCCGGGGTACCGAAATCAAAATCGTCGCGAGCGTTCAAGGGATGTCTCCCGTCTTACTGCTGTGAGGATGCGCACCCCTGAGGGATGCGTCGTTCTGTGTGCAAATTTGTGTGGCGATGCGGTCAGGCTGCTTTCGCCGGCGTCGCCGAAATCCCGAAATCCTCGGGGAATTCATCGAGCGCGGACAGCACCGGGTACGGCGTCATGCCGCCCATCGCGCAGAGCGATCCATTGAGCATCGTGTCGCAGAGATCGCGCACCAGCGCCACATGCTTCACCGGCTGGTCTCCGGCGATGATGCGGTCGATCACCTCGACGCCGCGCGTCGACCCAATCCGGCATGGCGTGCACTTGCCGCAGGACTCGATCGCGCAGAACTCCATCGCGTAGCGCGCCATCTTGGCCATGTCCACGGTTTCGTCGAACACCACGATGCCGCCATGCCCCACCACCGCGCCGAATGCCGCATACGCTTCATAGTCGATCGGCGTATCGAAGCGTGACTCGGGCAGGTACGCGCCGAGCGGCCCGCCCACCTGCACGGCGCGAATCGCGCGGCCGCTGCGCGTGCCGCCGCCATAGTCGATCATCAACTCGCGCAGCGTGATACCGAAAGCCTTTTCCACGAGGCCGCCGTGCCTGATATTGCCTGCCAACTGGAACGGCAGCGTGCCGCGTGAGCGGCCCATGCCGAAGTCCTGGTAGAACTTCGCGCCACGCGCGAGGATGACCGGCACGGTAGCCAGCGAGATCACGTTGTTGATGACTGTTGGCTTGCCGAACAACCCCTCCACCGCAGGCAGCGGCGGCTTGGCGCGCACCACGCCGCGCTTGCCTTCCAGGCTTTCCAGCAGCGCGGTTTCCTCTCCACAGACGTAGGCACCGGCGCCCTTGCGCACTTCGAGCCGGAAGCTGCGGCCGCTGCCGCGGATATCGTCGCCAAGCCAGCCTGCCTGCGTGGCGATTTCGATTGCTGCTTCGGTCGCGGCAATCGCGTGGGGATACTCGGAACGCGTGTAGATGTAGCCGTGTTCGGCGCCAACGGCCAGAGCCGCGATTGTCATGCCTTCGATCAGCATGAACGGGTCGTCCTCCATGACCATGCGGTCAGAGAACGTGCCCGAATCGCCCTCGTCTGCATTGCAGACGATGTACTTGATATCGGCGCGCGCCGCGAGCACGGTCTTCCATTTGATGCCGGTCGGGAACGCCGCGCCGCCACGGCCGCGCAAGCCCGAGTCGATCACTTCCTGCACGATCTGCACGGGTGTCATCGACAGTGCCCGCGTCAGGCCTGCAAAGCCTTCGTGCGCGATATAGTCATCGAGCGACAACGGGTCGGTAATGCCGACCCGCGCGAACGTCAGCCGCTCCTGCTGCTTCAGGAACGGAATCTCGTCGGTGAGGCCCTGGGCCAGCGCGTGATCGCCGCCGTGCAGGAAGCCGGCATCGAACAGCGCGGCGACATCGTCCTCCGTCACCGGGCCGTAGGCCACACGGCCCGCATCGGTCTGCACCTCGACAAGCGGCTCCAGCCAGAACAGGCCACGCGAGCCATTGCGCACGATGTGCACGTCGGCGCCGCGCTTTTGCGCTTCGCTCGCGATGGCCTGCGCCACTTCGTCGGCACCGAGCGCCAGCGCCGTGGAATCACGCGGTACAAAGATCGTCGTGCTCATGCCTTGGCCTCCTCACGTTCGCTTACTGCGTCGATCAGCTTGTCGAAGCGTTGCGAGTCGACGCGCGCGTGCAGTCGGTCGCCGATTGTCATTGCCGGGCCACAGGCGCACTGGCCAAGGCAGTAGACCGGCTCCAGCGTGAACTGGCCATCGGCGGTTGTTTCGTGGAAATCGCACCCGAGGGCCTTGCTCGCATGCGCGGCAAGCGCTTCGGCGCCCACGGACTGGCACGCCTCGGCGCGGCAGATCTGCACCACGTGCCTGCCGGCCGGTTGCTCGCGGAAGTGGTGATAGAACGTGATCACGCCATGCACCTCGGCGCGCGAAAGATTGAGCGCGCGGGCGATGACGGGCACCGCATCGGCGGGAATGAAACCCTGGCTGTCCTGGATGTCGTGCAGGATCGGCAACAGTGCGCCGGGCATGTCACGGCGCGCCGCGACGATGCGGGCAACGGCGTCGGCAGCTTCGCTGCCGGTGGGGATGGCATCTGGCATGTGTGTCTCCGTACCTTCTTGTAGGCCCCACCGATATCGGCTTTTTTTTACATATTTGGGGGCACCGCAGCGTGCTTTTTCGCCGCTTTGTGCGACTATAGGACCGTGATTTGCTCCGTTCAATATGCTATTTTTCGCATATGCTCCGCATCTCGATCCTTCCCCATCTGCAGATCCGCGATGACGCGGCCGCGGCACCCGCGCCAGCACTGGATGTCTCCAGGCTGGTGGCGCTTCTGGGCCATATCGAGGCCACAGGCAACATCGCTCAGTCGGCCGAGGCGGTGGCGTTGTCATATCGCTACGCATGGGGAATCCTGCGCGATGCCGAAACCCTGTTCGGCGGCGCACTGATCGCCAAGACGCGCGGGCGCGGGTCAACCCTGACGCCGCTGGCACAGCAGCTCGTATGGGCCAGCAAGCGCATTGCCGCGCGGCTGTCACCAACGCTGGACAGCCTGGCGTCGGAGCTGGAGATGGAGCTGAAGAAGCTGATGGCCGAATCCGATCCAGCCGTGCGCATCCACGCCAGCCATGGCTTTGCCGTGGCCGCGCTGCGCGATTTTCTCGACGAGCAGAAGGTGCGGCACGACCTGAAGTACTGCGGCAGCCTGGAGGCCGCAGCGGCGCTGGCGGAGGGCGCCTGCGACATCGCGGGCTTCCACGTGCCGATCGGCGAGTTCGAGGAAGAAACGCTGCGTCGCTTCACGCGCTGGCTCCAACCGCAAACCCATTGCCTGATCCATCTGGCCACGCGCGCGCAGGGCCTGTTTGTCCGGCCCGGCAATCCGCTCAATGTGCAGACGCTGGAAGACCTGGTGCGTCCCGACGTGCGCTTCGTCAATCGGCTGGTGGGTTCTGGCACGCGATTGCTGCTGGACCTCATCCTTGCCCGGCGCGGCATCGACAGCAGCCGGATCGATGGATTCAACAACGGGGAATTCACGCACGCGGCGGTTGCCGCCTATATCGGCAGCGGCATGGCCGACGTGGGCTTTGGCGTGGAAACGGCAGCGCGCCGCTTCGGCCTGGAGTTTGTGCCGGTACTGAAGGAACGCTACTTCTTCGCGATCGAGAAGAAGGCGCTGCAGACCCCGGCGCTGATGAGTGCGGTGAACGTGATGAAGAGCGGCAGCTACCGGGAACGCGTGAACGCGTTGCCCGGCTATGACGGCGCAATGACGGGCGTGGTGCAAACGTTCGAGGAGGCGTTTCCGGGGATACCGCTGTAGCGCCTATAGCGCGTGCGATCAGGAGCCGAGCCGGCCCCGCCCACTCCCGGACACATCAGGGAATGGGCGGTCCAGGCCGATCAGTACACCACCACCGACAACGCCGCGCCAGCCGGCACACGCACCTTGTCGCTGTACACGCCATTGGTGTCGCTGCGCGCGGCAGCATACGTGCCATAGCCCTGCAGGAACGATGGCACGGCCGCCGGCAGCTTGCGCAGCGCCGCATAGCCCGGCAGCGACAGGTCGATCAGCGGCAGCACGAAGGCGCCATCGGTCCGGCTCGGGTAACCGAAGCCTGCCGGTGCCGACGCAGCCGGCATCGCGGTGGCCGTGGTCACCTTCCAGTTCAGCAGCGCCTGCTCGAACGTCCAGCTCGGCTGGGCCGCGCGGATGGCCTGATCGAGCGTGTCCTTCGATGTGCTCGCCGTGCGCGTGAGCAGGTCCTTGTAGAACGCGAGACCAAGCTGACGATTCAGGAAGCCGCCGAAGCTGCCCGACACGGCATAGCTCTCGCACGTTGCGCCGAAGCCCGTGAACTGCAGCAGGTTGCAGTTGTAGTCGTTGTAGCGATAGAAATCAGGCAGCCGCACATCGCGGATCGGGTTGTACGTCGGGTCGATGGCGTTGCTCTGGAAGTCTTCCATCTGCATCGCGGTCATTTCTTCCAGCCACGTGTCATAGGCGTACGCCGGCCCCATGCTGACCTGCCGGCGGTAGAAGTTCTGCATGTGCGTGCTTTCATGCGCCATGACCGTACGGATCGATTGCATGCCTGGCGTGCCGCCCAGCGACATCGTCTCGCTGTCCACGTAGAGCGAGATCGCCTGGTTGCTGTTCGGCGCAGCACTCTGGAGGAAGTTGTGCATGCTCCAGAAATAGCCAATCGTGCCAAACGGATGGTTGTCGCGATTGAAGTTGAGAATGACGATATCAACCGGCTGGCCGGCCGGCAGCAGCGAACTGGCATAGCTGTTCGGCCCCCATACCGGCCCACCGATGCCGACGAGCCGGTCATAGATGCCGCCGGTGCCCGCATACGTGGCCGCCAGGCCGTCCACCATGGCCTGGGTGATATGGCCCGCGCTGAACTCGGCATCCTCCACCCAGAAGTTGATCTTCACGCCATCCGAGGCCGTCATCTGCGTGTGCATCGTCGCAGGGCGCCAGGTGCCGTCGGAGTGATACCAGCTCTTTGTCGCGCCTGTTGTCATGCCAACCGTCGAAGACAAAGGCGGCGCGGCTGCAACGCTCTGGGTGCTCAGCATCGGCGCCGACCCACCGCGTTGCAGGGCGTCTACCCAACCCGCACGATTGAATTCGCCGATGGCCCGCTGCGTGGCTTCGGAATCGGACACGGCGCTCAAGGCCTGGGGCGAGAGCATGTCGGCCACCATGTTCGACGATATGGATGCCGGCATGGCCAGCGAGACGCTGGACAGGTTGGTAAGCATCAGCGAGATCGACCTGCCGGCAACGCCGGAGATGGCGTACTGGACATCCATGTCGCTACCACTCGTGGCACGGCCCCAGATGCCGGTGCCCGCGCCGCCATAACTGCTTGCTGTGGCAGCGCCGCAGCCGCTGCAGTCCTGGTCCAGGCCACTGACCTGCAGCGGGGCAGGCGCGGCTGGAGTGTTCGTGGTGGTAGTTGTCGTTGTGGACGCGGGCGCGGCGCTGCCAGAACCACCATCGCCACCGCCGCCGCAGGCCGCCAGGGCCAGGGCGCTCATCGCAATCAGTCTGGTCCAGCCCGGAAAAAGCCGTGCGCGCGCGGAAGCGCGTGCCGTGGTTCGACGCATCAAGGGACTCCCGAGGAAAGAAAAAACGGTCCCCGGTAATACCGTCACGCGTCACGCAGACGCGCGCCGCCCCCCGGGGTTGTCCCGAATAACGACGCGTACGCACGCGCTTTTAGGATTTAATGCATCGCCTCCTCCACAAGAGGGGGATTAAAGCATCGCATCATGCACTTTTTGAGCACCGGGGCCGCCATGCGCCCGGCATTGCAGATCAGCCCGGATCAGCCCAGATCAGCCGCTAGTCAGTAAATCTCCGGCACGATCATGTTCGATGGCACAGGCTGCCGCACATAGTCGGCATGGCGCTCCCGCTCGGGCAGCACGATGGGCGGCAGTGGCGGCTCCACGTAAGGCATCTGCTGCAGCAGATGATGGATGCAGTTCAGGCGCGCGCGCTTCTTGTCTACGGCCTGCACCACCCACCAGGGCGCCTCGGGAATATGGGTGCGCTCCAGCATGATTTCCTTGGCGCGCGTGTATTCCTCCCAGCGGCGGCGCGACTCCAGATCCATCGGGCTCAGCTTCCACTGCTTGAGCGGGTCGTGGATGCGGCTCAGGAAGCGCATATGCTGCTCATCGTCGGTGATCGAGAACCAGTACTTGATGACCTGGATGCCCGAGCGAACCAGCATGCGTTCGAACTCCGGCACCGAGCGGAAGAACTCCTCGTACTGCTCGTCGGTGCAGAAACCCATCACGTGTTCGACACCGGCGCGGTTGTACCAGCTACGGTCGAACAGCACCATTTCACCAGCAGCCGGCAAGTGTGAAACGTAGCGCTGGAAGTACCACTGCGTGCGCTCGCGATCATTCGGCGCCGGCAGCGCGGCCACGCGGCAGACGCGCGGATTCAGCCGCTGCGTGATGCGCTTGATCACACCGCCCTTGCCTGCCGCATCGCGCCCTTCGAACAGGATGACGACCTTGTGGCCCTTTTCCACCACCCAGCTCTGCAGCTTGACGAGTTCACCCTGCAGGCGGAACAGCTCGCGGAAGTAGCGATGGCGTTCGGCACGCTCGATGTCATCGCCGTCGAGCCCGCTGTTGTCCCCCGGGCCGCCAATATCGCCCGCAAGAACGCTCTGTACGAGCTCGGGATCGCGATCCTCAAGTTCGAGTTCGAGTTCCTCGTCGTAGTAATCCGCCACTTCGCGGTGAATGCGCCGGATCAGCGCCTCGTCGTTGTAGTCCATGGCATTTCTCCATCACGTACGCCGCGCGGGGACGTACGGCTGCAGCCGGGAATCGTATCTGTCCAGTGTGGCACTTCGGTGAAGCGTCTGACAACTACCCTGCCTGCTTGCGGAATGCCCAGCGGCCAGCCAGCACCGTAAAGGTGGCCACCAGTACCACAAGCACCCAGAAACCGTGAGGATGGTCCGCCAGGCCGCGACGCATCGCCCCGAGATCCGCCCGGTTCGTGTGCAGCCGCTGCGACAGGAGCTGGTCTTCGATCTGATCGACGTTGATGCCGGTTTCCCGCACGATCTGCACGAGCACATCTACCTGATCGCGCAGAAGATGCACCGTCAGATCAAGCGCCGAGCGAAATGCCTCGCCCCTGCGCACTGCGGCGCGCAGCCTGTCCACAGAACGCAGCGGCCGCGCGCGGTTGTCAGCAATGACGCAACGGCTGCGGAATGACTGCCTGGCGACTACCGCCCCTTCGCGGCGGCAAGCTTCTTGTAGAAGGCCGCCCGGCTGATGCCGATGCGCTCGGCGGCTTCCGCCACGCGGCCGCCGCATGCATCGAGCGCCTGGTTCAGGAAAGCCGCTTCAAATTGCGCCATGGCGTCGGCATAGCACTGCGTCGGCGCAGCTGACACGGCGGGCACGGTGGGTGCCTCTTCGCCGGCTGCCGCAGGCAGCGCCTGCGTCGTGGGCAACACCACCGGCGCCGCAAACTGGCGAACCGAAGGAACGCGCCCCACACCGAGCAGCGGCGCCAGCATGGCGGCGTCGATCGAATCCTCGTCGCAGAGCATCACCACACGTTCCAGCACATTGCGGAGTTCGCGCACATTGCCGGGCCAGTCGTAACCGGCGAGCAACTGCAATGCGTCTTCCTGCAGGCCCATCGGCTGACGCTCCGCCTTGATGCACAGTTCCTCGACCATGGCATACGTCATCGGCAACAGATCGCCCAGGCGTTCGCGCAG
The DNA here is from genome assembly GCF_000292345.1 of Cupriavidus sp. BIS7. Lineage (GTDB taxonomy): Bacteria > Pseudomonadota > Gammaproteobacteria > Burkholderiales > Burkholderiaceae > Cupriavidus. The sequence continues at coordinate 11,057 of NZ_ALOU01000021.1, read as the reverse complement.
CGGCGGCAGTTCGATGGTCAGCACATTGAGCCGGTAATAGAGATCGGCCCGGAATCTGCCCGCCGCCACCAGTGCCGGCAAGTCGGCCGATGTGGCGGCGATGATGCGCACGTCGGCACGCACGATCCGGTTGGACCCCAACGGCTCGAACTCCCGGTCCTGCAGCGCGCGCAGCAGTTTGCACTGCAGGGCAAGCGGCATGTCGCCCACTTCATCGAGGAACAGCGTGCCGCCGTCGGCCAGTTCGAACTTTCCGACGCGGCCCTTGCGATCGACGCCGGTATAGGCGCCTGGCGCGGCGCCGAAGAACTCCACTTCCAGCAGCGTGTCGGGAATCGCCGCGACGTTGACGGTGACAAGCGGCTTTTCGGCACGCGCGGAGCCGCCGTGAATGCCGTGCGCCAGCAGTTCCTTCCCGGTGCCGGTTTCGCCAAGCAGCAGCACCGGCGACTCCACCTGTGCCGCGCGGCGCGCCTGGCGCTTGACCTCCTGCGCCGCCGGACTGGTGCCGACGAAACTGGCAAACGTGTACTTGGCGCGGCGCGCCTGGTCTAGCGAACGGCGCGCTGCGGCCAGTTCGGTCTGCACGCGCGAGTAGTGCGCATAGATCGGCGTGAGGGCCTTGAGTTCGTCGAACAGCGCAAAGCCCACGCCGCCGATGGTCCGGCCGCTGTCATCCTTGATCGGCAGGCGCGTGACGATCATCGGCTCGCGGCCCGTTTCCAGGATGTCCAGCAGGATCGGCTTGCCGGTGGTCACCACCTCGCGCATCAGGCTGTTCGGGATGACCTGTTCGCAATCGAGCCCGATCGCATCTTGCGGATTGCTGAAGCCGAAGCGCGCGGCATACCGCTTGTTGATCCACACCACGCGTGCGTGCTCGTCAACCACGAACGTCCCCTCGCTGAAGTTCTCGAAGGTCCGGAACAGCGACTCCATGGCGCGCCGCGCTACGTAGTCATAGTCAAACAGCAGTGCGCCACCGGGCTCGGCAATCTTGTGCATGGCTCGATTCTCGATTCGGAGACGCGCAGTGTCTCACATTCAAGAATTACGGACGCCGCAAGGACGCATGATTGTCTCCAAGTAGAGACAACGGTCATCGAAATGACTTTAAAATGCTTTATAGATAACTTTTAATCTTGGGCACGGAATGTGCTGAAGAAGCTGCCCCCAGAAAGCCGTCCCTTGCGCCACTTGTGAGGGGCATCCAATAACAAGTCATCGGAGACCTCATGTCTTTCATCATCGTGCTCGCCGCACTGGCGTTCCTGATGTTCGCCGCCTATCGCGGCTACAGCGTGATCCTGTTTGCCCCGCTCGCCGCGCTTGGCGCGGTACTGCTGACCGACCCGTCGGCCGTCGCACCGGTGTTTTCCGGCATCTTCATGGAGAAGATGGTCGGCTTCGTCAAGCTCTACTTCCCCGTGTTCATGCTTGGCGCGGTGTTCGGCAAGGTCATCGAGCTTTCGGGCTTCTCCGAGTCGATCGTGGCCGCCGCGATCCGCTATATCGGCCGTTCGCGCGCCAATGCCGTGATCGTCGCGGTCTGCGCGCTGCTGACCTACGGCGGCGTGTCGCTGTTCGTGGTGGTGTTCGCGGTCTACCCGTTCGCTGCGGAGCTCTATCGCCAGAGCAACATTCCGAAGCGCCTGATGCCGGGTGCCATCGCGCTGGGCGCGTTCTCGTTCACGATGGATTCGCTGCCGGGCACGCCGCAGATCCAGAACATCATCCCGACCACGTTCTTCAAGACCACGTCGTGGGCCGCGCCCGCGCTTGGCGTGGCCGGTTCGCTGTTCATCATCATCGTCGGCCTGTCGTACCTGGAATGGCGCCGCCGTGCAGCCGCCGCGAACGGCGAGGGCTACGGCACCAACCTGCTGAACGAACCGCAGCGCGTGGAAGGCGGCAAGCTGCCGCCGCCGCTGCTGGCCATCCTGCCGCTGGTCGTGGTCGGCGTGTCCAACTTCTGGCTCACGCGCATGATTCCGCTCTGGTATGGCCAAGCCAACAGCGTGTCGCTGCCGGGCCTGGCCAAGCCGGTTGAAACCAAGATCGCCAGCGTGACCGCGATCTGGGCCGTGGAAGCCGCACTGATGCTCGGCATCGTGGTGGTGCTGGTGACGGCGTTCGGCGCCGTGCGCGCGCGCTTTGCCGAAGGCACCAAGAGCGCCGTGTCCGGTGCGCTGCTGGCATCGATGAACACCGCATCGGAATACGGCTTCGGCGGCGTGATTGCCGCGCTGCCGGGTTTCCTGGTGGTCAGCGACGCGCTGCGCAGCATTCCCAATCCGCTGGTCAACGCGGCGGTGTCCGTCAGCACGCTGGCTGGCATCACCGGCTCGGCATCGGGCGGCATGAGCATTGCGCTGGCCGCGATGTCGGAAGTCTTCATCCAGGGCGCGCAAGCCGCCCAGATTCCGCTGGAGGTGCTGCACCGCGTGGTGTCGATGGCCAGCGGCGGCATGGATACGCTGCCGCACAACGGCGCGGTGATCACGCTGCTGGCAGTCACCGGACTGACGCACCGGGAATCGTATCGCGACATCTTCGCGATCACGATGATCAAGACGATGGCGGTGTTCTTCGTGATCTTCGTGTTCTACATGACTGGTCTCGTCTAAGGAATCGCCATGGTCAATCTGCAAGGCAAGACCGCACTGGTCACCGGCTCCACCAGCGGCATCGGACTGGGTATCGCCCACACGCTGGCGGAAGCTGGCGCGAACATCGTGCTGAACGGCTTTGGCGACGTGGAGTCCGCGCTCGCCACAATCCAGACCACTGGCGCGCAAGTGGCGCACCACGCTGCCGACATGCGAAAGCCCGACGAGATCGAAGCGATGATCGCCATGGCGCGCGAGCGCTTTGGCGGCGTGGACATCCTCGTCAACAATGCCGGCATCCAGCACGTGGCGCCTGTGGAGGAATTCCCGGCGCAGAAGTGGGACGACATCCTGGCCATCAACCTGACGTCCAGCTTCCACACCACCCGCCACGTGCTGCCCGCCATGCGCGCGAAGAACTGGGGGCGTATCGTCAATATCGCTTCCGTGCATGGGTTGGTCGCGTCGACCGGCAAGGCCGCCTATGTTGCGGCCAAGCATGGCCTGGTTGGCCTGACCAAGGTCACGGCGCTGGAAACCGCCGCGACTGGCGTGACGTGCAATGCGATTTGCCCCGGCTTTGTGCTGACGCCACTGGTGGCCGCGCAGATCGACACCATCGCCACGCGTGACGGCATTTCGAGTGATGCGGCGCAGGCACGCCTGCTGTCGGACAAGCAGCCTTCAGGGCAGTTTGTCACGCCGGAGCAACTGGGCAACCTGGTGCTGATGCTGTGCTCACCGTTCGGCGATCAGGTACGCGGCGCGGCCTGGGCGATGGATGGCGGCTGGACGGCGCAATAGCAGCCAGCCAAAATGACGAAGCCGCGCCGTATCCCGCGTCATATCTCAGCGCGGCGCGGCTTAGTCCAAGCTCCCCGGCTTACTGCCCCCCGACACCCGGGAACGTAATCACACTACGCGCCACGCTTCCCGATTGCATGGCGATAAAGCCCTCGTTGATCTCTTCCAGCGAGATCCGCTGCGAGATCAGTTCGTCGAGCATCAGCTTGCCCTGCATGTACAGCTCGACCAGCCGCGGAATATCCAGGCTCAGGCGATTCGATCCCATGAACGAGCCCTGGATGCGCTTTTCGCGCAGGAAATCCAGCGCGGGCAGTTCAATCTTCGCGTCTGGCCGGAACAGGCCGATCACAGTCGCCGTGCCGCCCGGCGCAAGCATCGCATAGCATTGTTCGGCGGTCTGCTTGAGGCCAATGCATTCGAACGCGAATTCCGCGCCGCCGCCAGTCAGCTTCATCACCTGCGCCACCGGGTCCCCTTCACTTGCATTGACGACGTGGGTAGCCCCGAACTGGCTCGCCAGTTCCAGCTTGGCTGGCAGCATGTCCACTGCGATGATGCGCGCCGCGCCGGCAATCGCCGCGCCGTTGATCACGGATAGCCCAACGCCACCGCATCCAACCACCACCACGCTGCTGCCGGGCGGCACCTTGGCACTATGGAAGACCGCGCCTGTGCCGGTAATGACCGCGCAGCCAAGCAGTGCCGCGCGATCGAGCGGCATATCGTCGCGAATCTTCACGAGCGCGTTCTCGTGCACCAGGATCTGTTCGGCAAAGCCGGAAAGATTGAATACCTGGCTCAGTGGATTGCCTGCCAGCCGCAAGCGGTTGGCCTTGCCCGGCGGGAGCTTGACGTCCGGGTTCTGGCACAGCACCTGACGCCCCGATGCGCATATCGCGCAGTGGCCGCAATAGACCGACAGGCACCCGACAACGTGGTCGCCCGCCTTCAGCCCGGATACCTGCGCCCCAACCGCCTCCACCACGCCCGCCACCTCGTGCCCAAGCACCGCCGGCAGCGGCAGCGGGTACGTGCCCTGGATCATGTGAAGATCGCTATGGCACAGCCCCACGGCGGCCGTTCGCACCAGCACCTCGTGCGGGCCTGGCTCGGAAATGGCAACGTCATGGATGACCTGCGGCGCGCCTGCCTGTTCCATCACTGCGGCTTTCATCTTCTGTGTCTCCTTGGTGGGACCAACGATGGTTCATGGAGCCGCGACATGCGGCGGCCCGGCCAGATAGCGTTGCAGCAGCGCGGCCAGACGGGGTTCGAGCCCCTTGTCTTGCAGGCCGATGCCATGCGGCACTTCCAGTGCGATGCTTGTCAGCGTACTGACCACCAGCCGGATCGCCATGCGGATCTCGTCGTCAGCCCAGTCGCGGCCTTCCACGCGGAGACGGCTGGACAGACAGGGCACCATGACATCGAGAATGCGCTGGTTGGCTTCCCGGATCGGCCCCCACAGCGGCCCGCCGCTTGCGGCATGACGCAGGTAGGCGGCGAACAGGCCGGCGTATGAGCGGAACGTGGCGACATAGAACGCAATGATGCGTGCGCAGATGGCATCGGCCGGCCCGTCGCGCCAGACATCGTCATGCGCCATCTGCGCATCGAGTCCGGCCCGGAGTTCGGCCAGCATGTCTTCGAGCACCAGCGCGCAGAACGTCTCCTTGTCGCGAAAGCGCGTGTAGAACGCGCCTACCGACGTGGAAGCCGCCTGCGTCAGCTCGGCCAGCGAGAAACCCGTAAGGCTTCCCGATGCGTTGATCAACCCTCTCCCCGCCGCCAGCATGGCGCGCAGGGAGGCCTCGCTGCGCTCCTGGCGCGGTGCGCGCAATCCTTCCACGGTCTGCATGGGGATCGTTGGGATCGTCGGGTTCATACGTCGTAGGTGATGGTCAGCGGGCTGCCCTGGCGCGGGCGCGCCTGGCAGGCAAGTATCCATCCGGCGGCAAGCTCGTCCGCACTGAACACGTCGTTGTGCGCGTGGACAACCTCGCCATCGAGACACTTCGCCGCGCAGGACCCGCAGTAGCCTTCCTCGCAGGCGTAGGGCACATCCAGCCCCGCTTCCAGCATCGCCTGCAGCAGTGACTGGCCGCCCTCCACACGCACGGCATGCTGCTCGCCCTTCATCACCACCTGGGCATCGCACGCGCTGTTCGTCCCCGTGACCGGCGCAACATCGGAAGCAGCCAATGGCGCCGCATCGAATCGTTCCAGATGCACGCGCGCGCCCGGCACACCCGCCTCGCAGGCAGCCTGCTGAACGGTGGCCATGAACGGTGCGGGGCCGCAGAGATAGAGCTGGAAATCGGCGGCGCGCCGCAGCAGGTCGCCAAGGACGCTGGTATCCGGAATGCCGTGCTGGTCGTCGTAATGCAGCAGCACCTTGAGCCGTTGCGGATACGCAGCCGCCAGGGTGGCAATGGCTTCCCTGAAGATCACACTCCCGGCATCGCGATTGGCATAGAACAGCGTGATGGAGCGCCCGGTACTTGCCAGCGCGGATCGGATCATCGACAGGATTGGCGTGATGCCGCTGCCTGCGGCACAGAACACCAGCGACGAGCCCCCGTCATCGCACACGAATCGACCGGTTGGCTCGCTGACCTCCAGCACGCTGCCGGGACGGACATGCGAGTGAAACCAGTTCGACACCCTGCCCTGCGCAATCCGCTTGACGGTCACCACCGGCAGCCCCGGTGCCTCCGGCGAGCTGGAAAGCGAATAGCTGCGTGTCAGCACTTCATCGCCAATGCTTACCCGGAACGTCAGATGCTGACCCGCACGGTAATGGAACGATGTGCGCAGTGGCTCCGGAATGGCCAGCGCGAAGGAGCGCGCGTCTTCGGTTTCCACGACAACATCGGCAACGCTCAGGCAATGAAACTGCATGCGTGTCTCCTCTTTCCGGGAACCTGCGGGAACCTGTATCGGCTCCTTGCTTTAATCAGAAACAGAATTATTCTTCTGTTTATAGTCGGAAGCCCCCGCAAGAACAAGGCCGATCTTCCCGGCTCCGGCACAGCAGGTCACGATGATCGGCCAAACCCCACGGCATGCCAAAGGAGACGTCATGACATCGATGCACCGTTACACACTGCCTGTGGTCCAGACCGGCTGGTCCGTAGGCAGCCAGGTAGCGACCGAGTTCAACTGGGAGTACGACGACGGCTCGTCGAAGCTGCTCCAGCTCTACGAGACCAGCAAGAAGCAGCAATGGAATGCCAGTGACCGCATCGACTGGTCCCAGGAACTGGACCCGGAGAACCCGCAGGAACTCGACGATCGCATGATCCCGATCTACGGCACCAAGCTGTGGGACAAGCTGGGCCACAACGATCGCATCGAAGTACGCCGCCATCAGCAGGCGCATTCGCTGTCGCAGTTCCTGCATGGCGAGCAAGGCGCGCTGATGGTCTCCGCGCGCATCGTGCAGATGGTGCCGGGCATGGACGCAAAGTTCTACGCTGCCACGCAGACGATGGATGAGGCACGTCATGTAGAGGCCTATTCGCGCCTGCTGCACGAGAAGGTCGGGCTGCTCTATCCGATCACGGCTGGCCTGAAGTCGCTGCTGGAAACCACGCTCAGCGATTCGCGCTGGGACTTCTGCTATCTGGGCATGCAGGTGCTGGTGGAGGGGCTGGCGCTGGCGGCGTTCCAGCGCATTCGCGACTACTCGAAGAATCCGCTTGCTGCATCGATCAACGCCTACGTCATGCAGGACGAGGCACGGCACGTTGCCTTCGGACGCACTGCGCTGCGCGGGCTCTATCCGCAAGTGACGGAGGCCGAGCGGCGCGAGCGGGAGGATTTCGTGATCGAAGCCTGCTACCTGATGCGCGATCGTTTCGACCAGAAGGAAGTCTGGAGCCGCCTGGGCTTGCCCGAAGATGAATGCGCGCAGGCCGTGCGCGAATCGGAAACCATGCGGCTGTTCCGCCAGCGCCTGTTCAGCCGGATCGTGCCGACGGTCAAGGACATCGGCCTGTGGAGCCAGCGCGTGCAGGATGCATTCGCCGACATGGGCGCGATCGAATTCGCCAATGTCGATGTCGAGGCCCAGTTCGCTAACGACCACAAGGTGGCGGAGGAGTTCGACGCGCGCCGCCACGTGACGGACACCATCAGGCAGGCTGGAGATAGCGGCAGTAGCACCAGTAGCGCCAGTCACTGAAGCGCCTTGCGCAACCCCGCCCGGCTGGCGCCGATGCCCGCCGGGCTTTTTTTACGCTTGCTACGCATCCGGCCACGCGCGGACTGCCCTCCTTGTCACTAGCCAGCCAGACGACGCTGCGAGCGCTCCGGATGCTGCCATATCCAGGCCACCACGCACCCTGCCAGCATCACCGCGCCGCCCGCCGCAAAACCTAGCTCGTATCCGTGCGACGGGGCACCGCTGCCATGCGCCTGCACGAACCATCCCATGGTTACCGGCGCGATCGCACCAGCGAAGGTCGAGACCGCAACGTTGAGCGCGACGATGCCACTGCGCTGTGCATCGGGAGTGATCTCCGCCAGGATGGCCGGCCCGAGCGTGAACACCATGTTCGGCAGCGTTGCGGCAATCGTCAACATCGCCATCCTGTAGCCAGTCTCCATCGGGATAAGCGCCTGCGCCAGCAGGCCCAGTCCGCCAAGTCCCACGCAAACGCAGCCGAATACGGCTCGCGCCGCGCGCGTGGAAGCGCCTCGCTGCAGCATGCGCTGCGAATACCAGCTCAGCGTCATGCTGATGGGAATGCCGCACGCCACCTGCAGCGCGAATACTCTTCCGGCGGCGGTGCGGTCGAACCCAAGACCCTGTTCCAGATACGAAGGCACCCACGTCAGCACCAGCGCAAGGCTCCAGTAGGCAGCAAAGCCGATGAAGCAACTCGACAGCACCGTGGGGTCGCTCAGCAGCCTGCGGTAGGACACGCGTCGGGGCACGGCATCGCGCAGTGGGGCTCCGCCATCGAGCCCGGCTTTGCCCCCCGCGTCGGCATGCAGCGTGCCCTCGCGGCCGAAGCACAGCCAGCCCAGCCCCCATACGGCCGATGCCAGCGCCAGCACGATGAAGTTGCTGCGCCACCCCCAGTTCCGCGAAATGTAGGGCACGAGCAGACCCGCCAGAAGCAGGCCGATGACCGCGCCCTGGTTGATCAGCGTCACCGGCAGGTTGCGCCGTTCATGCGGGAACCACTTGTAGAGTGCATGCGCCGAGACCGGGAAGCTGGGCCCCTCTCCGGCTCCCAGCGCCACCCGCGAAGCCAGCAGTACCCATGCCTTGGTGGCGTAGGCCACTGGAAGCTGAACCACCGACCAGACGAATGCCATGCCAAGCAGGATCCATCGCGTGGCCACGCGGTTGCCAATGAAGCCGACCACGATGGCCGACAGCGAGAACAGCCAGAAGAAGCTGCCGGCAATCACACCGAACCGCGTGGGCGTCAGGTGGAAATCCTCCATGATCGGCACGGCAAGCATGCCCAGCACGACCTTGTCGAGAAAGTTGATCGCCGAGAATGCCGTGAGCCAGATGGCGATTGCCCAGGCCTTGCGCGGCTGGTAGACGTGGGACTGATCGCTGTCCGCAGCCTCTTGCGGAACCGCGCTGCCTCGTGACGATGTCAGCATTTCTGCCATGCTCGTGATCTCCTTGCGTACGCGCACACGCACCACAGTGTGCGTGCGGGACGGCACATGCCAGCCGGCCGGAATACGAACGGTAGTGCTATTTTTCGGTTCAGACAGCAGAGGGCAAACACTAATAGGGTTTCGCTGGAGGAGCGCCCCGGTGCCTGGTGCCTGACGATCAGCGCTTGCGGCGGCGCTCGACCGGCGCGGCGGCTTCCGGCAACCCGAGGTAGCGGATCATCATGCGATGCAGATGAGGCTCCAGTGCGTCGTCGTCCAGGTGCAGGGGGCCTGGGTCGTTGAGCAGGATGTTGGCGAGCGTTCCCACCATGAACTGGAGCGCGGCGCGGACTTCGAAGATCGCGGTGTCCTGATCCCTGTCGCCAAGCTGCGCTGCCAGCGAGGGCACCACCAGTGCGTATGTCCGGCGATTGGCTTCGCGCATCGGATTGTCGCGCGAATCGCGCGCGGAGTAGTGCCGCAGGAACCCCCGGAACAACCCACGGTTCAGCCTGAACTGGCTGACATAGTTGCCGACGATGCGCTCGACGATCTTCTGCGCGGGCCCCGCCTGCCAGACGGGCTCATCCGCGATCGACCGCTGCATGACGCCCTCCGCCTCGCGCAGCGCCACTTCCAGCACATAGCCAAGCAACGCTTCCTTGTCCTTGAAGCGGCCGTAGAACGCGCCAATCGACGACTTTGCCGCCGTGACGACCTCGTTCAGGGAAATATCGTCGAGATTGCCGCGCTCCTCTGCCAGCGCGCGGCAGGCCGCCACCATCTTCGCCAGGCTCTGCTCGCTGCGCGACTGCAGCGGAGGACGCACCCCGTCGTCCATCGACTGCCGCGTGGCCGTGGTCTCGCCAGTGGGCTGCGTGGCCGACCTGGCGCGGGAAGCGGTAGCGGGCCGGGTCGTGGGCTTGGAAGACGTGGGCATGACAATCTGCGGAGGGCGTTCGGAGTACAGCGTGGATTATGCGGCAATTCGTCTGTTGCGCTGACGCACACAAGCGGCCGATTGTTGAGCGCCGTCTTATTGCGCGATATAGCACTCAGTGCTATGGTTTGCGCATCTGACTTCCACCAAGAAAAATGACAGCACTCTTTCAGCGGGTCTTCAAGACGAAGTGGTTCAGCAAGGCAGCAGCCGACAAGGACATCGATGACGAGGAACTCTGCCGGGCCGCGAAAGCGCTGATGGCAGGACAAGGCGACGATCTCGGCGGCAACGTCTGGAAAAAGCGCCTCGACCGAAACCAGAAGCGAGGAATCGTGCTCAACAAGATCGGAAATTTCTGGATCTTTGTGTTTCTTTTCGCGAAGAAGGACCGGGAAAACATCGATGACGCAGAACTCAAGGCATTCAGGAAGCTGGCCTCGGCCTACAACACCATGAAGCATGCCGACGTCGAGCGCATGATCAGGTCAAGAGAATTTGTGGAGATTTGCAATGGCTAAGACCCGTTTCAAAAGCGATGCCTTCGAGGCAATTCACAGTGCCGCAAGCGGCCTGCATGACGCCGGCATCATCGACAAGAAAACGATGAAGGATTTCGACGCGACTTGCATCGAGAAGGCACCGGATTACGGCGCAGAAGACATCTCTCGAATTCGCAATGCCTTCAATGTCAGCCAGAGTGTCTTCGCGGTGTACCTGAACACCAGCACCTCCACGGTCCAGCAGTGGGAACGTGGCGACAAGAAGCCAAGCGGGATGGCCGCACGATTATTGCAGGTCATCAGCAAGCACGGCTTAGGCGTGATTGGATGAATCGCCCTTGACCGCTGGTAGCCGTACCCAGCCTCCGAAACGAAAAAGCCCCGCACGGGCGTAATGCCGTTCAGTTAAGGCTGAACGGCATTTTTCATTGTTAGCGCAGAAGCGGTTGTAAACCGTGAGCCGCAGTGTTAACTTTGCGGCGCCGTGTTATCCGCTCACCTCAACTATCTCCTGGAAGCCCAGCTACCGTGCGACTTCGGTCGGCTCGGGCAGCATTTGCCCTACGAGTG
>NZ_ALOU01000020.1 GCF_000292345.1 Cupriavidus sp. BIS7 | reverse complement strand
GGTCGGCACGTTCGGCAGCGCGGCCACGCGCTTCGGTGATGCCACGGCCAGCGCGCGCAGCTTGCCGCCTTCGATGAACGGCAGCGACGACGGCAGGTTGTCAAACAGCACCTGCACCTGGCCGGCCAGCGCGTCGTTCAGTGCGGGGCCCACGCCCTTGTACGGCACGTGCAGCAGTTCGGTCTTGCTGCTCATCTTGAACAGCTCGCCCATCATGTGCGAGACGCTGCCATTTCCGGCCGATCCGTAAGCGATCTTGTTCGGCTCCGACTTGGCCAGCGCGATGAACGACTTCATGTCGGTGGCTTTCACGCCCGGGTTGATGCTCATCACGTTCGGCACGGATGCCAGGTTCGTGATCGGCGTGAAGTCCTTCGTGGCGTCGTACGGCAGGCGCGGATACACGGCCGGGTTGATGCCGTGCGTCGAGGCGGTGGCAATGCCGAGCGTGTAGCCATCCGGCGTGGCCTTGGCCAGGTAGCCGGTGCCGATGCTGCCGCCGGCGCCGCCGCGATTGTCCACGATCACGGCCTGGCCCAGTTGCTGGCCGAGCTTGTCGGCGACGATGCGCGCAACGATGTCGGTGGTGCCACCGGCCGGGAACGGCACGACGAGCGTGATTGCCTTGGTCGGATACGTGCCTTGGGAGAAGGCGGGCAGGGTCATGCCGGCGGCCGCGAAAGCGGTGGCGGCGGCGAGGATCTTGATCAGGGGACGGCGTTGCATCGTCGGGATTCCGTTGGGGGGCTTCGCGGAGTCGGAACTAGAGGGCGAAACCAGGTAAAAGTAAGCAAAAGCTGAATTGAACCGTTCTCAGGATTCTGCTCGCCGATGCAAGTTGCTCGCAAACGAAATAAAATCCCGAAATCATTCCATATGGTATTGAAGTAGAGGTGATTTATGCGGCGCCTATGTCCGTCGCTGACCGAGTTGCAGGCCTTCGAGGCTGCCGCGCGGCACAACAGTTTCACGGTGGCCGCGCGGGAACTTCATGTGACGCAGGGGGCGGTCAGCAAGCAGGTGCGCAGCCTTGAGGCATTTCTCGGCGTCGAGTTGTTCGAGCGTGTGCGCCAGCGCCTGATGCTCACCCAGGCGGGCGAGCGCTATCTGGAGCGCATCCGCCCGAGCCTGAACGAGATCGAGGCGGCCAGCGTCGAATTGATCGCGCGAAAGGGGCGCGGCGGCATTCTCCATATCGCGAGCATGCCGACGCTCGGCGCCAAGTGGCTGATTCCCCGGTTGCCGCAGTTCTTCGCGCGGTATCCGGAAGTCACGCTGGAATTCGTGCCACACGCCCAGGGCTACGACTTTTCCCAGCCCGATCTCGATGCGGCGATCCGCTTCGGCGATGGCGTCTGGCCAGGCAGCCTGGCCGACTACATTACCGGGCGCGAGGTGTTGCCGGTGTGCAAGCCCGGCTTGCTCGTGCATGAGCCTGACGGCGTGGTGAAGTCAGCGGCCGGGCTGCTGCGCTATCCGTTGTTGCATCACACGACCGTGCCCGAGGCGTGGCCGGACTGGCTGTCCGAACTGGGGGTGTCCACGCGCCAGGCGTGGAGCGGAGCGCGATTCGATCAGTTCTCGCTGCTGACGCAGGCGGCGGTGTCGGGGCTTGGCATCGCACTGATCCCGCGTTGCCTGATCGAGGGGGAACTTGCTACGGGGACGCTCGTGGTGGCACACGCGGCGCGCGTGCTGGCCAGGAAGGGCTACTACCTGTGCTACCCGGAGCAGAAGGCGCACCTGCCAGCGCTGCAGACGTTCCGCGCGTGGCTGATGGAGGGTGTCGACGTGGTGGCCTAGCGCCCGCCGCCGGCGAGGGCGGCAGTGGCGCGAGGCACTACTTCGACAGCACCTTCATCGCTGCTTCAAGCCCCGCCAGCGTAACCGGATACATCCGGTTCTTCATGATCTGGTTGATCACGGTGATCGACTGGCGATACTGCCACAGGCCCTCCGGCTCGGGATTGAGCCAGACGAAGCGCGGGAACTGCTCGATCATGCGGTTGAGCCAGACCGCGCCGGCTTCCGGGTTGTTGTATTCGACGGATCCACCCGGCTGCAGGATCTCATACGGGCTCATCGTCGCATCGCCGACGAAGATCACCTTGTAGTCGGGCGTGTACTTGTGGATCAGGTCCCACGTGGCGATTTTTTCCGCATGGCGGCGCCGGTTGTTCTTCCACACGTAGTCGTACAGGCAGTTGTGGAAGTAGAAGTACTCCAGGTGCTTGAACTCGGTCTTGGTGGCCGAGAACAGCTCTTCCACGCGCTTGATGTGGTCGTCCATCGAGCCGCCCACGTCCATCAGCATCAGCACCTTGACCTTGTTGTGCCGCTCGGGGCGCAGCTTGATGTCGAGCATGCCCGCGTTGGCGGCGGTCGAGTGAATGGTGTCGTCGAGGTCGAGTTCGGTGTCGGCGCCTTCGCGCGCAAATCGGCGCAGGCGGCGCAGCGCCACCTTGATGTTGCGCGTGCCCAGTTCGACCTGGTCGTCATAGTCCTTGTACGCGCGCGATTCCCAGACCTTGATCGCCGTGCGGTTGCCCTTGGACGGGCCGCCGATGCGGATGCCCTCGGGGTTGTAGCCGCCGTGGCCGAACGGTGACGTGCCGCCCGTACCGATCCACTTGTTGCCGCCCTCGTGCTTTTCCTTCTGCTCCTCGAGCAGTTGCTTCAGGCGCTCCATCAGCTTGTCGAGCCCGCCCATGGCCTCGATCTTCGCCTTTTCCTCGGCGGAGAGTTCGCGTTCAAGCGTTTTTTGCAGCCAGTCGAGTGGAATGTCGCTCTTCCAGTCGATCAGGCTTTCCACGCCTTTGAAGTACGCGGCAAAGGTCTGGTCGAACTTGTCGAAGTGCTTCTCGTCCTTGACCAGCGTCATGCGCGACAGGTAGTAGAACTCGTCGATCGACGGCGAGATGACCTGTGCGCGCAGTGCTTCGAGCATCGTCAGGTATTCCTTGACCGATACCGGCAGCTTGGCGTGGCGCAGCGAGAAAAAGAAATCGATCAGCATGGGGAATTCTCCCGGTCAGCGCGGGCGTTCTAGCTGGAACTGCAGGTGCGCACGCACGGTGGGCCATTCGCTGGCGATGATCGAGAACACGACCGTATCGCGGAACGAGCCGTCCGGCATGCGCTGATGGTTGCGCAGCACGCCGTCCTGCTTGGCGCCCAGGCGCGCGATGGCCGTGCGGCTCTGGTGGTTCATCCAGTGCGTGCGGAACTCCACGGCGATGCAGTCGAGCGTCTCGAACGCGTGCCGCAGCAGCATCAGCTTGCATTCGGTGTTGAGCGCGGTGCGTTGCACGCGTTGCGCGTACCACGTCGAGCCAATCTCGACCCGGCGGTTCTTGCCGTCGATGTTCATGTACGTGGTCATGCCGGCCACGCGGCCGTTGGCGTCGAGCACGGTGAACGGCTGCATCGAATCCTGCGCCTGCAGGTCCAGCCGGCGCTTGATCTCGGCGTCCACGTTTTCGGGCGCGGGCACGGTGGTGTACCAGAGCCGATAGAGCTCACCGTCGGCGGCCGCTTCACGCAGGCCCTCGGCGTGGTCCATCGACAGCGGCGCCAGTGTTGCGTGGCTGCCGGTCAGCGTGACGGGTTGTACGAACCTCGACATGGCCCTGGCCTCAGCGGTTGGCGCGGTTCATGAACACGAGGCGCTCGAACAGGTGTACGTCCTGCTCGTTCTTGAGCAGCGCGCCGTGCAGCGGCGGAATTGCCGCCTTGCGGTCGGGGCTGCGCAGCGCTTCGGCGGGAATGTCCTCTGCCATCAGCAGCTTGAGCCAGTCGATCAGCTCCGACGTGCTCGGCTTCTTCTTCAGGCCCGGCAGGTTGCGCATTTCATAGAACGAATCCAGCGCGGCTGCTACCAGTTCGCGCTTGATGCCGGGGTAGTGGACATCGACGATCTGCTGCATCGTGTCGGCGTCCGGGAACTTGATGTAGTGGAAGAAGCAGCGGCGCAGGAAGGCGTCCGGCAGTTCCTTTTCGTTGTTCGACGTGATGATCACCAGCGGGCGGTGCCTGGCCTTGATCAGTTCGCGCGTCTCGTAGACGTAGAACTCCATGCGGTCCAGTTCGCGCAGCAGGTCGTTCGGGAATTCGATGTCGGCCTTGTCGATCTCGTCGATCAGCAGCACCACGGGCTCGTCGGCCTCGAATGCCTGCCAGAGCACGCCCTTGACGATGTAGTTGGCGATATCGTGCACGCGGTCGTCGCCAAGCTGGGAGTCGCGCAGGCGCGACACCGCGTCGTATTCGTACAGGCCCTGCTGGGCCTTGGTGGTCGACTTGATGTGCCATTGCAACAGCGGCATGCCCAGGGCGGCGGCCACTTCCTCGGCCAGCATGGTCTTGCCCGTGCCGGGCTCGCCCTTGATCAGTAGCGGGCGCTGCAGCGTACGCGCGGCGTTGACGGCCAGCTTCAGATCATCGGTGGCAACGTACTGGGCACTACCCTCGAACTTGACCTGCTGGGACGGATTGGCGTTGGTGGTGGTGGACATGAGACAACCTGAGCGGATCGCAATGGGCGGAAGCTGCCGGACAATCGGATAGGACAACCGGGTCGGGCAACAACCGGCGAAAACAACCGGAAATTCAGTCGGAATGGGCCAGTATAAGAGCAGTTCGGGATTCGCGTTCAGTGGGACACACCCGGAGGCTGTTCTGTGGACTGCCGCGTGCACGCTGCGGTACAATGCGCCGGTTTGACGCGCCCCCAGTCAAGTTCCCCCTCGAAGCCCGGCAGTTCTGTCACCTGAGACATGGCAGTTCACCGGGAGGTGGCGATTGCGCGAGATGGTTGCAGAATGGTGTAGAAGCACCCGCGGCACATCAGCAATTACCGCGATTTCAGATCCCCGTTCCCCAAGCCGTTTCGCCCTGCAGGGCAGTCACACGCGGTTTAACACTTCCCACTCAGCTACGACAATGAAAAAGCTCCTCACGATGGTGGTGTTGGGCGCGGCCGCAACGGCTGCGCAGGCCCAGGAAAAGGGCAACGTGGACGCCGCCAGGGACAAGGTCGCAATGTGCATTGGCTGCCATGGCATTCCTGGCTACCGTGCATCGTTTCCGGAGGTTTACCAGGTGCCCATGCTTGGCGGCCAAAGCGCCAAGTACATTGAGAACGCGCTAAAGAGCTACCAGAAGGGTGACCGCAAGCATCCGACCATGCGCGGGATTGCCGATAGCCTGTCCGACAAGGACATCGCCGCCGTGGCTGCGTACTACTCGCAGCAGAAGGGCGACACGCAGAACAATCCGCTCAAGTAAAAGGCTCCTGATCATGAAGACGCTGAAAGCTGTTTCGTTCGCGCTGGGCGCAATCGTGCTCGGTACCGCCGCCATGTCGGCATCGGCAGCAGACATCGCCGCCGGCAAGGCGCTGGTGGAGAAGGGCGGCTGCGTGGCCTGCCACGGCAAGGGCCTGAACGCGCCGATTTCGCCCGACTATCCCAAGCTGGCCGGCCAGCATTCCGATTACATCTACCACGCGCTGGTGGCCTACCAGACCAGCGGCAACCCGCTGGTGGGCCGCAACAACGCGATCATGGCCGGACAGGTCAAGAGCAACCCGGCCGTGTCCGACAAGGACGGCAAGCCGCGCGAGTTCACGCGCAAGGAACTGAAGGACATCGCCGCGTATATCGAATCGCTGCCGGGTGACCTGGTGCTGAGGAAGTAAGCCGCTTCAATTCCTTCGCAGAAAAACAAAAGCCGCTCTTTCGAGCGGCTTTTGTCGTCTGGGCGATGCGGATCAGTTGCCGCTGCCCGTCACCAGCCGGCGCTGCTTCACGGCGTTTGCCAGTGTTTCCAGCACGGTTACCGAATCGTCCCAGCCGATGCAGGCATCGGTGATGGACTGGCCATAGGTCAGGTTCTCCACCGGCGTGCCCTGCACGTGGTCCTGGCGGCCGGCGATCAGGTGCGATTCCACCATGACGCCGACGATACGCTGGTCGCCGCCAGCAATCTGGTGGCCGATGTCAGCGCATACCGGGATCTGGTTCTCGTGCTTCTTGCTGCTGTTGGCGTGAGAGGCGTCGATCATCAGGCGTGCCGCCAGGCCGGCCTTTGAGATCGCTTCACAGGCTTCCTGCACGCTGGCCGCGTCGTAGTTCGGTGCCTTGCCGCCGCGCAGGATGATATGGCAGTCCTCGTTGCCTGAGGTCGACACGATCGCCGAGTGGCCGCCCTTGGTCACCGACAGGAAGTGGTGCGGCTGCGATGCGGCCTTGATCGCATCGACGGCGATCTTCACATTGCCGTCGGTGCCGTTCTTGAAGCCGACCGGGCACGACAGTCCCGAAGCGAGTTCGCGATGTACCTGCGACTCCGTGGTGCGCGCGCCGATCGCGCCCCAGCTCACCAGATCGGCGATGTATTGCGGGCTGATCATGTCCAGATATTCCGTCCCCGTCGGCACGCCCATTTCGCTGATGTTCAGCAGCAGCTCGCGCGCGGTGCGCAGGCCGTCGTTGATCTTGAAGCTGCCATCCATGTGCGGGTCGTTGATCAGGCCCTTCCAGCCCACCGTGGTGCGCGGCTTTTCGAAGTAGACGCGCATGACGACCTCGAGCTCACCCGCGAAGCGATCGCGCTGAACCTTGAGCAGCTTCGCGTATTCCAGCGCCGCGCGCGTGTCATGGATCGAGCAGGGGCCGATGATGACGATCAGGCGGTCGTCCATGCCATGCAGGATGCGATGCATGGACTGGCGGGCGCCGTAGATCACGTCGGACGCAGCCTCCGAGCATGCAAACTCGCGGATCAGGTGCGCGGGTGGCAGAAGTTCCTTGAGTTCTCGAATACGCAGGTCGTCGGTGTTCTTCAGCATGATGGCTCCGGATTTTGTGAGGTCTTGAGTCTGATTGGGGTTTGCGTCGCGGCGGTGGCGGGGATAAAAAAAGCCGCCAGGGTCGCTGGCGGCTTTTTTTGTATTCAGGGTTGCTTACAGCTGTCCCTCTCTATCCGCCAGCGGTGTGAGATGCCAGTAAAAGTAAAAGTGAAACTTGGCGGACATGGCGGAAATCGGGTCGGCTGTGGTCAGCTTGTGTTGGTTCTGCGGTAATGCGTGAAATTTATGCTGCGCTGCGCGATCAAAAGGCATTTTATTGCGCCGACATAGTAGAAACTGCCGGGTGCAAACGCTGTGTGCGCGACAACGAAGCATCTTTATATCGCTTTTCCCCGAGGATGGCAAGCGGCTCCGCATTGGCTTTGATCCAGCGCAGCGTGGCTCGGCCGGACGTGGCCTGACGCGTCCGCAATGAAAAACGGCCGCATCGCTGCGGCCGTTCGTTGGCAGGGGGATCAGGCGGTGCCGCCCACTGTCATGTTCTCGATTCGCAGCGTCGGCTGGCCCACGCCCACGGGCACGCTCTGGCCTTCCTTGCCGCAGACGCCGACGCCAGAGTCCAGACGCATGTCGTTGCCGATCATCGTCACGTCCTTGAGCGATTCCGGGCCGTTGCCGACCAGCGTTGCACCCTTGACCGGGTACGTGATCTTGCCATCCTCGATCATGTACGCCTCGCTGGCCGAAAACACGAACTTGCCGTTGGTGATGTCAACCTGGCCGCCACCGAAGTTCACGGCGTAGAGGCCGCGCTTGACGCTGGCGATGATCTCCTGCGGGTCGCGGTCGCCGTTGAGCATGTAGGTGTTGGTCATGCGCGGCATCGGCAGTGCTGCGTAGCTTTCGCGGCGCGCGTTGCCCGTCACCGGCATCTTCATCAGGCGCGCGTTGAGCGTGTCCTGGATATAGCCGCGCAGGATGCCGTCCTCGATCAGCGTGGTGCACTGCGTGGGGTTGCCTTCATCGTCGAGGTTCAGCGAGCCGCGGCGGTTGGCAATTGTGCCATCGTCGACCACGGTCACGCCCTTGGCGGCCACGCGTTCGCCCATGCGGCCTGCAAATGCCGACGAGCCCTTGCGGTTGAAGTCGCCTTCCAGGCCGTGGCCCACGGCCTCGTGCAGCAGCACGCCAGGCCAGCCCGGGCCCAGCACCACGGTCATCGCGCCGGCCGGGGCAGGGCGTGCCTCAAGGTTGACCAGCGCCGACGATACAGCTTCGTCCACATACTTGCGCAGCAGTTCGTCGGTGAAATAGCCATATGCATAGCGGCCACCGCCGCCCGACGAGCCAATTTCCCGTCGGCCATTGTGTTCGGCGATCACGGTCACCGAGACGCGCACCAGCGGGCGCACGTCGGCGGCGATCACGCCATCGCTGCGCGCCACCAGCACCACGTCATACTCGCCCGCCAGTCCGGCCATTACCTGCACCACGCGCGGATCCTTGGCGCGTGCCATCTTTTCGATCTTCTCGAGCAGCGCCACCTTCTCGGTGGCGGTCATCGAGTCCAGCGGATCGTTCGGCGCGTAGAGGTTGCGGCCGGCATGCGATGCGAGCGAACCTGCCACCTTGATGCGGCCATTGCCGCTCTTGCCGATCGTACGCGTGGCCGCGGCGGCCTGGCTCAGTGCGGGCAGGCTGATGTCGTCGGAATAGGCGAAGGCGGTCTTGTCGCCCGAAACGGCGCGCACGCCGACGCCCTGGTCGATGCTGAAGCTGCCCGATTTGACGATGCCTTCCTCAAGGCTCCAGGCCTCGTTGCGCGTGTGCTGGAAGTAGAGGTCGGCGTAGTCGACCTTGTGCGTGAAGATGTCGGCCAGCACGCGCTGAAGCTTGGTTTCGTCGAGCCCGTACGGTGCCAGCAGCAGTTGCTGGGCGGTGGCCAGGTTGCGGATTCCGAGATCGCCGGCGTTCATGAGTGTCCTTTTCTATACCGCGTGACGGCTTGCCACGGCGGCCTGCAATGTGAATTTTCGTCAATCCTACAGCACGCGGTGGCGCAGTGCCGGCAGGTTCTGTCGCACTTCGGTCAGGCGGGCCGGGTCGATGATGCCCGACACCACGCCTTCGCCTTCGGGCAGTACGCCCATCAACTCGCCCCACGGATCCACCAGCATCGAATGGCCCCAAGTGCGGCGGCCGTTCTCGTGCTTGCCACCCTGTGCGGCTGCCAGCACATAGCACTGGTTCTCGATGGCACGGGCGCGCAGCAGGATTTCCCAGTGGGCCTGGCCAGTGGTGTAGGTGAAGGCCGCCGGCATCAGGATCAGGCTGACGTCGTTTTTCGCCGCCAGCCCGCGATAGAGCTCCGGGAAGCGCAGGTCGTAGCAGACCGACATCGCCACGCGGCCGCACGGCGCATCAAAGGCCACCGGCGTATTGCCGGCAAGGATCGTGCGCGACTCGTCGTAGCTCTCGTTGCCCTTGGTGAATCCGAACAGGTGGATCTTGTCGTACCGCGCCACGCGCTGGCCGCGCGGATCGAATGCGAGAGAGGTGTTGTGGACACGGCCCTCGTCACCGCACCACATCGGCAGCGTGCCGCCCACAAGCCAGATCTGATAGCGCAGTGCTGCGTCCGCCAGGAAGCGCTGGACCGGGCCATCGCCATCCTGTTCGCGAATGGCCACCTTGTCTGTTTCCTGGCGGCCCATCATGCAGAAGTATTCGGGCAGCAGCACCAGTTCGGCACCGCCCGCCGCGGCCTCGGCAATCAGCGTGTCGGCACGGGCCAGGTTGTCGTCGAGGGACGTGCCGGTGACGGTCTGGATAGCGGCAACGCGCATCGGGGTGGTAGCGGTCATCGTGGCTTCCCTTGCTGGAACCGGGGCGGGACGCTTCAACGCGGATAGACGTTGGAGCGGTCCTGAATCGGCGGATGCGACGTATTGTCCTCCACTTTGGAGACCTTGGGGTCGGCCCACGACCCGGACACGCGGTAGTGCTGCGTGAAGACCTTGGAGACCTCGTCGGCAAACATCAGCTGCGCGGCCAGCGTGCCGATGCCAAGCACCGGATTGATGAACGCGGCCGCCACCGAAGTGGTGGTGGCATTGATGCGGGGCGTCACGGCTACTTCCAGGTCCTGCGTCTCGTGGAGCAGGTCTGCCGTCCCCGACATCGATGCCATGACCTGGCTGCTCTTGAACTTGAACGCTTCTATCTTGCCGGCGCCATTCTCGATCGTTCCGGTGCCGTTGAGCGTGTCGAAGACAAGCCCGCGGCTGGACAGCGAGCGGAAGTCGAATGTGGCGAAACGCAGCAGGCTTTGCAGGCTCAGCACGCCGAGCAGCCGCGCGGCGCCCGGTTCGACGCTGAGGATCTGGCCGTTTTCAAGGTTCAGTGACATCCGGCCCGACAGCGTGGGGTAGTCGATCGACATTGGCGTGCCGCGCCATGCGATGCGGCCCTCGAACGTGCCCTTGCCGTCGCGCAGCGTGTGGGGCAGGCCCATGCGTTCGAGCACGTTGCCGGCATTGCGGATGTCCAGCTTGAAGTTGAGCATCGTACGGCGGCCTTCCGTGGGCGATGCATTGCCGCGTGCCGCCGCTTCGCGCAACCGGCGCGGCAGGCGCCAGCTACCGTTGCCGGTCAACGTGGCGCCAGGTTGTTCGATGGTCAGGCTGTCGAGCGTCCAGACCGGCTGGTTGTCGTCATGGCTCGTGTGGGCCTTGACTTCGAGCTTGCCGAATTCGCGGCCGTGCAGCACGAATTTGTCGACGATCAGGTCGAGCGCCGGCATTTCTTCGACGCTGCGCGTGATGGCCTCGGTCATGTGGCCGTCGTCGGTGGCGTCGGGAATGTCCAGGTGCGACAGCCGCACGGTCAGCAAGCCGGACGGATTGCTGGCGTTGCGTCGCCACTGGCCGTTGCCGGTGATCTGGCGCGAGTTCAGTTGCATGTTCCAGCCATCGCCGCGTTCGTGGCTGGCGTCGAGCGAAACATCGTCGAGACTGCGGCCGAATGCGTCGAGCGCCTTCGCGCGTACCGTCACGCGATCGGGCAGGAATGGCGACGAGCGGTCCACATCGCCGGCGGGCTTGTCGCCGCCCTTGTTGTCGCCGCCCTTGCTGTCAGCCTTGTCGCCTGGCGTGCTGAACAGCGCGCGCCAGGCATCGACGTCAAGCCGCTCGGCGGTCAGCGCCGCAGTGACGCCACTGGCCGGCAGCGGCGCAGGCTGTCCGATCCCGATGCCGCCGGCGACCACTTCCACCGCGTCGCCGCCACGGCGCAGCACGTAGCGCGCGGTGGCGCCATTGCCAAGCTGCACGATGACATCGTCCAGACCCGTGCGGCCCGGCACCATGGAGGGCCGCAGGTCGAAGCGCAGCGGCATGTCCTGCGCGGCGGTCTTGCCGAGCGGCGCGGGCAGGTCCAGCGCCATGCCGTTGAGGTTCGATGCCACCTCCACCTGCAGATGCTTGTCGCGCACGCCGACCACGGCGTTATAGGCCGCAGCACCGTCCACGCGGCTGCCAAGCGCCGCCATCGGCGTGCCGAGCGCGTCTCGCAAGCCCTGTGCAGTGGCCGTGCCGCTGATCGTCACGCGCGTAGTGCCGTCAGTCTGCGTGCCGCCGCCGAGGCGGGTTTCACCACCGAGAAAGCGGCCGCGCACGTTGTCCAGCCGGAAGCCGTGTTCGTCGAAAGCCACCGTACCGGTGGCGCCGTAGAGCGTGGGCAGTTCCGGGAACAGCAATACGTCGTTGCCTGGGAACCGGAACTCGCCGTTGACCTTCGAGCCGGCGGCGTGGTTGAGGGGCAGGTCCAGCTTGAGCTTCAGTTCGCCATTTCCGGGCGCGCGCGAATTTTCGGTGACGTTGGCGGTCCAGCCCTTGACCGGGGTCGTGGCGACGTAGCGCAGGAAGCTCTGCACCGGGCCGCTGGCGCTGCCGTCGACCAGCAGGTGGCCGTGGTCGCCAAGTTCGTCGATGTGGCCGGTCACGTCGCGCAGCGTCACGCCATGGATGCCGCTCACGTTTGCGTGTTTCGCCATGAACGACATGCTGCCGCGCTCGAACATCACCCGGCCTTCGATGTCAGTGAAGTCGGGCCAAGCCGTGCCGCCGTTTTCCGTGCCGCTGCCGCCATTCGGCCCCGGCTCGAACGGCGCGATCTGGTAGCTCACGTTGCGCACGGGCACTTCAACGCGGAAGTCCCCGGCCTTGGCAAATGGCGGGTGGAACGGGAAGTGGGTCAGGTCGCCCTTGACCAGGAAGGTGACGTCATGGGCTTCACCGCCAACCAGCGCACCGGACAGGTAGTGGCGCGTGGCAGGCAGCGTAAGGGGCATATAACGCGGCACGCGGCTGGCCTGCGCGCGTTCGAGTTCGCCGGAGATATCGGCCATGCCCGCCGTGCTGTCGCCACCTTGCCGCCATGTGCCGCGCACGGTGCCGGCGGTGTCGGCGTTGGCGAATTTGATGCCTTCCGTACGCACCACGAGCTTGCCGCCCTCGTGCGTCCAGCGTACTTCGCCTTGCAGCGTATCGAACGGCACGCGCGGGTCCTCGAAAACGCCCGGGAAGATCAGCGCCGCGCCGTTGCTCTCCACGCGCGCCACGCCCTGCTTGTCATCGAAGTTGAAGGTGCCCGAAAGCTGGCTGAAGCCCGGTATGCCGGTGTGTGGCACGCCGTTGGCATCCGTGGCCGGCACCGCGGGCTGGCCATTCATCGAAACATTGCGCAGCGTGCCCTGCACACTGTAGTGCTGTGCGCCCGGGCTGCGTGACAGCAGGCTGGCACGGTCACGCGACCATTTCACGTCGAGGTTGTCGATATGGCCGGCTGGCTGCAGCGCGCGGAGCTGGCGCAGCACGGCGGTGTCCAGCGGCATCGACGTGGCCAGCGCACGCAGCGTGTTGAGATCGAACGTGGGCGCGCGCAGCGCGAACTTGCGCAACTGGCCTGCGTTGTCGCGCGTCCAGTCGATCGTCACCTTGCGCATGCCTTCGCGCCACGATGCATCGGCGGCGGACGGCGGGCCAGCCTGCGGCTCGGCCTGCCAGAGCAGAGTGTCGATGGTCAGCTGATGGTTGCCTGCGCGATCGCTCTTGTGCAGCAGCAGCGCCTGCGCGTTGGCCAGCTTGAGCCGTTCGGGGGCGCCGGCCAGTTGCAGATCGACGTCCGACGCGCGCAGACGCATCTGGCTGCGCGTGAGGTGTCCGTCACGGAAGTCGACCGTGCCGTCGGTGCTGAACACGCCGCTATCGACATTGCTGAAAATGGCCAGATAGCGCTGCACCACCGGCAATTGCAGCTGGTTGAGCGCCCAGCTTGCCTGGCCGGTCCAGTGCTGCCAGTCACCGGCACCGTGCAGGTAGTCATGGTGCAGGTCGGCCTGGAACACCAGCGGGCGCGGTGCCAGCGCGGCACTGCGTGCCTCCAGCCGCACCGCGTGCACGGTGCCGTGGCGCTCGGCGGTGAAGTGGATGTCCGCCACGTCGAGTTGTGGCAGGCGGGCTTTCTCGTCAAGCCATCGCAGGTTGCCGCTGACCAGTTCCACGCGGCCCTGGGACAGCAGCCAGTGGAGGAACGGATCGTCCTGGGCGGCGGTCTTGCGCGTCTCCACGGGCACGCCGGCCACCAGCAGCTTGCCTTCTGCGGTGCGGCGGATCAGCACGTCAGCACGGTCGGCGGTCAGGCTGGCGAACTGCAGCGCCAGTGACGGCACCGACTGCCACGACAGCTTGCCGTTGAGCGACCCGGCCGACAGCAGCACGCGCTGCTCTTTGTCCACGGCGCGCACATCGCTTGCGCGGAACGCCGGATGCCAGCCGTCCCAGTAGGTGTCCAGCTGGCCGATGGTGAATCGTGCCGAAAGGGCGGCCGAGCCCTGCTGTTCTAGCCACTCGCGGGCCGTATGGGCCTGCGGCCAGAGCACGAAGCGGATCAGCAGCACCGCTACGATCGCCAGCGCAAGCAGCGCCAGCGCGATCCGCGCGATCATGCGCCACAGGCGACCCCAGACGGGATGCCGGACGGCGGCCCACAGCCCAAGCCAGAGCCCGCGCAGCGTGGCACGCACGAACGCGCCCGCCCGGCGGCCGGGGCCGGGTGCTGGCGCTGAAGTCCGGGGGGAAGCGGCGGCAACCGCAACGGAGCCCTCGCCACCCGCGCATGGAGAAGCAGAACCGTCGTTTTGGGCGGTAGGGCGGCTGGACATGGGCAGATTATCCGACAATACTAGCCGCTCTCCAAAGTGGTGCGCACGCGCGCTCCGCGTGTTGTGACGGCGCTTGCTGCAAATTGCAAAAGTAAATGGAATGACTGTCCCTGATCCGACGAGTTCCGCCGCGGGCAACGCCCCGGCATCCACTGGCCCGCAGCGCGCAGCAGATGGCGCGGGAACCACCCCGACCATGACATCGCCCGACGCAGCCAGCCAGATCGGCAATATGGCCCACGGGGCCTATGCGACGATGACGGCACAGGGTCTTGCCCCCGCCGATTGCGAGGGCCACGTATTGTACTCGGGCGCGTACTCGCATTACGCGCGTCGTGTGCTGGCAGCTCGCCCCGGCGTGCCGGCCGTCGTGGATGCCGCCGCGGCGGCTCCGATTACCCGCGAGTGGATGGAGTCGCGGCTGCAGGCGCTGCATGCCCCGTCCGCCGATGCCGAGGCCGCTGCAGCCCAGGCGTTGCGCCGCCTGCGGGCCGAAGTCATGTGCGTGGTGATCGAGCGCGACTTGCGCGGCCTGGCCACGCTGGCCGAGATCACCGGCGCGATGACGGACCTGGCCGAGCTGGCGATCCAGTTCGGCCTTCGTGTGCTTGGCGCCGACCTTGGCGCCACCTATGGGCGTCCCATCGGCGATCAGACCGGCGATGTGCAGGAGCTAGTGGTGGTGGGCATGGGCAAGCTCGGCGGGCGCGAACTGAACGTGTCGTCGGACATCGACCTGATCTTCCTCTACGACGAGGATGGCGACACGGCGGGCGGGCCGCGCAGTCTTTCCAACCACGAATATTTCATCCGCCTTGGCCGCCGGCTGATCACGCTGTTGTCCGAAGTCACCGGCGACGGCTACGTATTCCGCGTGGACATGCGCCTGCGTCCCAATGGCGATGCGGGGCCGCTGGTCTGCAGCTTCGGCATGCTCGAGGAATACCTCGTCGTGCAGGGGCGCGAATGGGAGCGCTATGCATGGATCAAGGGCCGCGTGGTGTCTGCCTGCGATACGCAGCACGCAATGCGCGCGGTGGCACTGCTCTCGCGCCTGACCACGCCGTTCGTGTTTCGACGCTACCTTGACTATGGCGTGATTGCGGCGATCCGCTCGCTGCACGCGCAGATTCGTGCCGAAGCGGCCAAGCGCAGCGGCGGGCTGGCGGGTCACGGCGTGAACCAGCGCTCGTTCAATATCAAGCTCGGCCGCGGCGGTATCCGCGAGATCGAATTCATGGCCCAGGTGTTCCAGCTGATTCGCGGCGGACAGGACCCGGCGCTGCGCGTGCGGCCGACGCTGGAAGTGCTGGACGTGGCGCTGGAGCGCAACCTGCTGCCTGCCGGACAGGCGCTGCAGCTTGCCGATGCCTATCGCTTCCTGCGCCAACTGGAACACAGGCTGCAGTATCGCGACGACGCCCAGACGCATCATCTGCCAACCTCGGATGACGAACGCCTGGCCGTGGCGCAGATGATGGGCCACGCCGACTGGGACGCGCTTGTCGCGCAGATGAGCGCGCTGATGGACCCGGTGGCGCAGCAGTTCGAGGCGACGTTTACCGATCCGGGCGCGCCCGAGTGCGAAGACCTGTGGCCCGGGCTGGTGCGCGAGGAGCAGGGTTCGCGCGCCACGCAGGACGGCCCCGACGACACCGAGACCGATCCCGAATCGTCGCCATGCCAGCGCCTGCAGGCGGCCGGATTCGGCGACTGCACGGGCCTGTACGACCGGCTCCGCGCAATCGCCACGTCTATGCGCTACCGTGCGTTGTCGGAAACCAGCCGCGCGCGCTTTGACCAGCTCGTCAACCGGGCGCTGGATCTTGCGGCAAAGCAGGACGATGCCGACAGCACGATCGCGCGCTTCCTGGACTTTCTCGATGCGATCAGCCGGCGTGCGTCGTACCTGTCGTTGCTGTCGGAGTATCCGCAGGCGATGGATCGGGTTGCGCAGACGCTGCATGCGTCGCGCTGGGCCGCAGCCTATCTGACGCGCCATCCGCAACTGCTCGACGAACTGCTCGATGCCGATGCGCTGGCCGGCGCGCCGGACTGGCCCGCTTTCCGCGCGCGGCTCGGCGAGCGGCTGCAGGCGTCCGACGGCCAGATCGAAACGCAGATGGACATCCTGCGCCGCGAACACCATGCCGAGACGTTCCGCATCCTGTTGCAGGACCTGCAAGGCATGCTGACCGTCGAGCAGGTGGCCGACCGCCTGTCCGACCTGGCCGATGCGATGCTCGAGGTCACGCTGCAGGCCGTGTGGCGCCAGCTGCCGACGCGCCACCGCGACGCGCCGAATTTTGCGGTCATCGCCTATGGGCGGCTGGGCGGCAAGGAACTGGGCTACGCGTCGGACCTGGACCTGATCTTCCTGTACGACGACGATCACGACCGCGCGCCAGACGTCTACGCGGCCTATGCGCGCCGGCTGATCACCTGGCTGACCAGCCATACCGCTGCCGGGATGCTGTTCGACGTGGACACGCGGCTGCGGCCCAATGGCGCGGCTGGCCTGCTGGTGACGAGCTTCGATGCGTTCCGACGCTACCAGCTGCGCGAAGGCGACAACGCGGCATGGGTCTGGGAGCACCAGGCGCTGACGCGCGCGCGTTTCTGTGCCGGCGATCGCCAGATCGGCGCCCGCTTCGAAGACCTGCGCGACGAGATCCTGCGCCAGCCGCGTGACGCAGCCGCGCTGCGCGAGGAGATCGTGCAGATGCGCGCGAAGGTAGCCGAGGGCCATCCGAATCCGACCGATCTGTTCGACCTCAAGCACGATCGCGGCGGCATGGTGGATATCGAGTTCACGGTGCAATACCTGGTGCTGCTGCACAGCGGCGCGCATCCGGAGCTGACGCGCAACGCCGGCAATATTGCGTTGCTGCGCATGGCTGGCGAACTGAGCCTGATCGATGCGGGACTGGCGCAGGCCGTTGGCGATGCCTACCGGCTGTTCCGCGCGCGCCAGCACAAGCTGCGGCTCGATGGTTTCGATCAGGCCCGCGTGCCGCCAGACAGCGTGGGCGAGCAGGCCACGCAGGTGCGAACGATGTGGCGCGCGGTGTTTGGTGAAGGCTGAGAGCGCGTTGCCGGGCTGGCCGGCCATGCTTGCCACCGTGGCAGGCGTGGCCGCGCTGGCGGCTCTGTTCACGTTCGTGCCGTGGCTGCATGCGCATGGCCTCTATTTGCGCGATGCGGTGCGCGTCGACGGCCAGTGGTGGCGTCTTGCTACTGCGATGTGGGTCCATCTCGACGCCAGGCACTATCTGTCCGATGTGGCCGCAACGGCAGGGCTCCTGCTGCTGGCGGGCCGCGTGGCGCGCGTGCGCGAGATGCTGGCCGTGCTGGTGATTTGCGGATTGGCCGTTCAGGTGGCGCTGCTGCGCATGCCGGAGGTAGGGTGGTACGGCGGCCTGTCGGGCGCCACGCACGGGCTTGCACTGTGGGCCGCGTTGCGGTTGCTGCAGGCGCCAGGCTGGTCGCGCCTGATCGGCCTGGTGACGTGCATGATCGTGCTGATAAAGGTGTGGATCGAACAGTCGTGGCTGGCTGCCGTGGTCTTCGATCCATCGTGGGGATTCGGCGTGGTGCGCGGCGCCCACGCCGTGGGTGCCGTGGCGGGATTGGGGTGCTGGCTGCTGCAGGAATGGTGGGCGATGCGTGGCGGGCGCGGTAGGGAATGAGCGGCTGTTACCCTCTCCCCCGGCCCCTCTCCCGCTAAGCGGGAGAGGGGAGCAAACCATCGACTCTTGAAATGCCCGTGGCGTTCTCCCCTCTCCCGCGAGCGGTGTAAAGACCGGAGAAGGGCGGGGGAGAGGGCAAGCGCTCGTCATGCGCTCACGCTTGCTTCAACGTCCGGCGCCGCGTCGCGAATCCTCCCAGGCCGATTATCAGCAGCAACGCCCCGCTCCACGGTGCCAACGCTCCGCCGCCACCGCCACCGCCGCCCGAACTCGGGGCCGGGGCTGGGGCCGCGGTTGTATTGACCGCCGCCGTCAGTGCCGCATCGGCATCGAGCAGGCCTGCGCCACACGAGCCAGCGTTGTTGCCAGTCGTGCAGAACGTGTTAGCCGGGTGCGGGCGCGCCGAATTCCTCAGCGCGGTCGTGACCTGCGCCGGCGTGAGTGAGCCGTTCAGCGACAGCATCAGTGCCACCACCCCTGACACCATGGGCGTGGAAAAGCTCGTGCCCTGCGAGTTGACGATCGTGTAGTTGCCGACGGTTGTCGCGCCATCGTTCGATAGCGTACGGATAAACGACTGGCCACCCGGTGCCGTACAGGTAACCACGCCAAGAATCGTGGCCACTTTCGAATTGCCGCAGCCGCCGCCCGGCGCGCTCAGCGTGACCTGCGGACCGACGTTGGCAAAGCTGGCATTCTCGCCATCGTTCGCATGTGCGGTCACCGCAACGACGCCGGAGCAGTCCGCGGGCGCTTCCACGGCACCCGCCGAGTTGCCAGTGGCTGCCACCACGATCACGCCGGCCGCGTTGAGGTCGTTGACGGCCTGCTGTTCGATGCTGGAGCAAGTTCCGCCGCCAAGGCTGACATTGACCACGCGAGCCGGGGTCGGGTTGTTCGCTACGTTCGGCACACTCAGGCCACCGGCCCAGCGCATGCCATCGACGGTGTCGGACAGCAGCGCACCGCATTGTCCCGACACACGTACCGGCTGGATGCGTGCCGTCCAGTCGACGCCAGCAATGCCGAGCCCGTTGTTGGTCACCGCACCAAGTACGCTGGCCACGCGCGTGCCGTGCCAGCTGCTGGGCTGCGGACCGGCCGTGCCGTCCGGGCAGGTGGTGCCGCTTGGCACGAAATCGCCAGTGTCCGTGGCATCGCCGCTGCGGGCGGCGCCGTTTGACGACACGAAGTTGTAGCCGGGGATGATGCGGCTGGCCAGGTCAGGGTGGGGCAGGAAGCCGGTATCGACCACCGCGATCACGATGTTGCTGCTGCCACGCGTGCGATCCCACGCCTTGGGCAGATTGACGCCGCCGACCACCTGCGAGGGCGGGCCCAGGTAGGTCTGGTTGGCGGCGAATTCGGGATCGTTCGGAATTGTGTCGTGCAGGCGCAGCCAGCGGTCGGGCACCGCATCGGCCACGCGGGGGTCATCGCGCAGCCGCCTGGCTACGGTTTCGGGGTCGTCGCCCCGGCTGTCCTTCACGGTAATCAACTGCAGGGTGCCGGCCATCGGGCGCTTGACCGCCAGCGTGAGCCCGGTATTGGATTCGACGTTGCGGATGCGCAAGGTGTCGGCAGGCGTGTTGACGGTCTGGCTCCCGTCGCGCCATCGCACGATGTAGTTGCCCGTATAGACCGGGGGACGCACCGCCAGGGCGGTAGCGGCTTGCGCGGGAACGGCGGGACCGAGCGTCGCGCCGAGGACAACCAGCGCGGCAGCCACCGAGGCAGGCACCAAGGCCGTGGCCCGGGACTTCAGAAACGTGTACAGCATCGTCGCCTCCCGTTGTGGGGTGTGGATGCGGACTTCTGACGCTAACCGGCGATGCGAACTGCTGATCTACTGCTGGGCCGACGGATCAAGATTAGGCGATGGCGGCAGTTACTGCTGCGGCATGTCCCGGCTGGGGGGCATCGTACGGTGCGGCTTCAGCATCCGGTCCGGCGTGGCCGATTCCACGCGCGGTGCGGCCTGCAGCGTTGCCACGGCCTGGTCGAGTGTGACGTCGGGTGACTTCGTGATCGCAGTGACCAGCCAGACCCCGCCCGACATCGGCCGTTTGACCACATAGCGCACCGGCCCCTCGATGCCGGCCAGCAGCTTGCCTGCGTCTTCCGACACCACGACTTCGGGCGGCGCGAACTTGACCAGGATGTCGCCGATCGCGCGGTCGTCGGTGATGCTGCCGGGCGGCGGCGCGAACGATTTCGACTCCGAAGCGCAGCCCGACACGGCGGTCACCGCCAGTGCGGCAAAGGTCGCCACGACGATGCGGCGGGGGATCAATGGCAGCTTGCCATGGGTCATCGGTTTCAAACTCCTGTGTAATCCACGGTGTGTCGCGCTTAGCCCGCCGCACGGCGCGGCGGGCGCTTGCCGGCAGGTTCGCGCGGGGCGTTGGCAGCCAGCGCGGCACGGGCACCCTGTGCCAGCATTTCTTCGGCGTGTTGCATGGTGGTGGCAGTGACCGTGGCGCCGCCAAGCATACGCGCCGTTTCCTGGACGCGGCCACCCTCGTCGAGCACCCGGATGCGCGAACGTGTCACCGGGGTGCCCGCCTTGCCCGCTCCCTTGCCGCCGTCCTTGGCTGGTTCCTTGCTCGTTTCCTTGCTGACCAGCAGATGGGTGCCAGCCTGCGCGGCCACCTGCGGCAGGTGGGTGACGCAGAGCACCTGGCGCGAGCGCCCAAGTTCCTGCAGGCGGCGCCCGACCACTTCGGCTACCGCACCGCCGATGCCGGTATCGACCTCGTCGAAGATCAGTGTCGGCGTGGGCGCGGCTTCGCTTGTGATGACCGAGATTGCCAGGCTGATCCGTGCCAGTTCGCCACCCGATGCCACCCGGGCCAGCGGCCGGGCACTGACGCCCGCGTGGCCTGCCACCAGGAACTCGATCTGCTCGAGCCCGTGGCTCTGGCCTTCTTCGAGCGGGTTCAGCGCCACGGCAAACGCGCCGCCCGCCATCGACAGGCCCTGCATTGCATCGGTGACCGCGGCGGACAACGCCTTGGCGGCATCCTTGCGCGCGCCCGACAGGTGCTGCGCCAGCGTCAGGTAGGCGGCGCGTGCCGCGGCTTCGCGGGCCAGCACCTTGTTGATGTCCTGCGCGGCCTGAAGATCCTCCAGCTGCTGGCGCCGCGCCAGCAGTTCGTCGGACAGTTGCTCGGGCGGCAGGCGGTACTTGCGCGCGGTGGCGTGCAGCGCCTGCATGCGCTCCTCCACGGCCTCCAGCCGCTCGGGATCAAGTTCCAGTCGGTCGACGTAGCGGTTCAGCGAGTGCGCGGCCTCCTCGACCTGGACCAAAGCCGGTTCCAGCGCGGCCAGCACATCGCGCAGCGCGGGATCGACATCGGCCAGTTGCTGCAGCCTGTGCACCACGCCGTTGAGCACCGATGTCACTGCGCCGTCAGATTCGGAGAGCGCGTCAAGCGCCGCGCGGCTGCCGTCGATCAGCCCCGCCGCATGCGACAGCCGGTTGTACTCGGCCTGGATCTCTTCCCATTCGCCTGTCTGCGGCGCGAGCTTCTCGAGTTCGCCGACCTGCCATTCGAGCCGTTCGCGTTCAAGCTGCATCTCGCGCGACTGGTGTTCGACGGCCTCGCGCTGCTTGACGCAGGCGCGCCAGACGCGCCAGGCCTCGGCCACCGCGGCGGCCTGCTCGGTCAGCCCCGCGTGGGCGTCGAACAACTGGCGCTGCGCGTCGGGGCGCAGCAGCAACTGATGGGCATGCTGGCCGTGGATGTCGACGAGCTGGTCGCCAACCTCGCGCAATTGCGCCAGCGTTGCGGCCGCGCCATTGATGAAGGCCTTGCTGCGTCCGCTGGCATCGACGGTCCGGCGCAGCAGCACCGTGCCGCCGTCATCGTCTTCCATGTCGCCGGCCAGCTCGCGTTCGGCCAGCCAGGCATCCAGTGCCGCGTGCGTGCCGAACGTGGCGCTGACGCTGGCGCGCGCGGCACCTTCGCGGACCACGCCGGCGTCGGCGCGCTCGCCCAGCACCAGGGCCAGCGCATCGATGAGGATCGACTTGCCCGCGCCGGTTTCACCGGTGAATACGGTAAAGCCGGCCGAGAAGTCGAGGTCGAGCGTGTCGACGATGACGAATTCGCGGATCGAAAGGCTGCGCAGCATCGTGGGTGAAGGACGGGGATTGGGCTGAATGTCTGGGCGTGGGAGCGTCTGAGCGTCGGCCGGTCAGAGCCGATTGTCTTCAGTCGGGTACTCGTGCCAGTGCAGCTTCTTGCGCAGCGTGGCGTAGTAGTTGTAACCCACCGGGTGCAGCAGGCTGATGGTCTTGTCCGAACGGCGCACCACGATGCGGTCGCCGGGCAGCAGCGAAGCCAGCGACTGCATGTCGAAGTTGACGCTGACATCGCGCGCGCTGGCCACTTCGATGGTGACCTCGGCATCGTGCGGCAGCACGATCGGCCGGTTCGACAGCGCATGCGGGGCGATCGGCACCAGCACCAGGCCGGACAGCGTCGGATGCAGGATCGGGCCGCCCGCGGCCAGCGCATAGGCGGTGGAGCCGGTGGGCGTGGATACGATCAGGCCGTCTGAACGCTGGTTGTACATGAAATGGCCGTCGACCGAGACGGCCAGTTCGACCATGCCGGAAATGCCCGAACGGTTCACCACCACGTCGTTGAAGGCCAGCGCGGAGAAAATCACCGCATCGTCGCGGATCACCCGCGATTCCAGCAGCATGCGGGTCTCGGACTCGTACCGGCCGGAGAGCATCTCGGGCAGCGTCGTGGTGACGTCGTCCAGCGGGATGTCGGTCATGAAGCCCAACCGGCCGTGGTTCACGCCGATCACCGGCACATTGCGGCCGGCCAGCTGGCGGGCAAGCCCCAGCAACGTGCCGTCGCCGCCCAGCACCACCGCCACGTCGGCTTCGCGGCCGATTTCGTCGGGCGTCAGCACGGCGTAGCCGGTCAGGCCGGTGGCCATCGCGGTCTCGCGCTCGAACACCACATCCTGCCCGTTACGGGAAATGCAGGATGCGAGCTCTTCCAGCGGACCTTCGATACCGGCGGTCGAATACCGGCCCACCAGGGCAACGGTCTTGAACGGGGGGCGCGGGGCGCCGGTCTTTTGGGGGGCAGACATGCCGGGATTAGAACATACCGGCGTGACCGTTGCCAGCATTGGGCCGGGAGGTGCTCCCGGTGGCGCCGGAACCGCCAAAGTTTGATTAAAATCGGGGCATCATGGACGAGCGTTCAAAAAAGCTTCTCAAAACCCTGATCGAGCGATACATCGCCGAAGGGCAGCCCGTGGGCTCGCGCACCCTGTCGAAGTTTTCGGGTCTCGATCTCTCGCCGGCCACCATTCGCAATGTGATGTCGGACCTCGAGGAGATGGGTTTAATCGCCAGCCCGCATACATCTGCGGGCCGCATTCCCACGCCGCGCGGTTACCGGCTGTTCGTCGACACGATGTTGACGGCACGGCCTCTGGAGCGCGCGCCCGAACTGGCCGCCGAGCTGGCCGACCTGACCGGCCAGATCCAGGGGCAACTGGGCAGCCAGCAGTTCGGGCCGCAGCGGATGATCACGGCGGCGGCACATACGCTTTCGAACCTGTCGCACTTCGCCGGGGTGGTGATGACGCCGCGGCGCGCCCAGTCGTTCCGGCAGGTGGAATTCATGCGGCTGTCGGACAAGCGCATCCTGCTGATCATCGTCAGCCCGGAAGGCGACGTGCAGAACCGCATCATCCAGACCGAACTGGCATATACGCCGGCCCAGCTTATCGAGGCGGCGAACTTCTTCAACTCGCATTACGCGGGCATGAGCTTCGACGCCGTGCGCGCCCATCTGCGGGTGGAACTGCAGGACCTGCGCCGCGACATGTCCGCGCTGATGCAGGCCGCGGTCGAGGCTGGCAGCAGTGCGATGGCCGAAGATAACGAGCAGGTATTCATCTCCGGCGAGCGCAAGCTGCTGGAAGTGGAAGACCTCTCGTCGAGCATGGACAAGCTGCGCCGCCTGTTCGACGTGTTCGAACACAAGACCAGCCTGCTGCAGTTGCTGGATGTATCCAGCCACGCGCAGGGCGTGCAGATCTTCATCGGCGGCGAAAGCCAGCTTGTGCCGATCGAGGACATGGCCGTGATCACGGCGCCGTACGAAGTGGACGGCCAGATCGTCGGCACGCTAGGCGTGATCGGCCCCACGCGGATGGCCTACGAGCGGGTGATTCCGATTGTCGACATCACCGCACGGCTGCTGTCCAGCGCACTCAGCCAGACTTGAGAGCCGCTAACAGAACGATTCTGGCGTCGTTGCGCGGCCTTGGCCAGACCACTTGTACTGTCTGCGGCCGCGCGCCTAGCCAGAACCGCTTCGCTTCGTTCTGTTAGCGGCTCCAAGCCACGAACTATCGATACAGAAGGCGTGTCTGTCCCAAGAGGCCGTTTCACAATAATTCTGGCGGCCGTCGTCTGATTGTCCAGCGTCCCCGGCAGTCCCAACGGAAACCCTATGACGTTTTCGCCTGAACCGGCATACCAGCACGGCCAGCCGCCGCGCACCGCGATCCTGCTGATCAACCTCGGCACCCCCGACGAGCCCACGCCGAAGGCGGTGGGCCGCTATCTGAAGGCGTTCCTGTCCGACCCGCGCGTGGTGGAGATCCCGCGCCTGGCCTGGCTGCCGATACTGCATGGACTGATTCTGCCGTTCCGCTCGCGGGCGTCGGCGATGAAGTACGAGTCGATCTGGCTGCGCGAGGCGCACATGACAGGCTCGCCGCTGTTGGTCTACACCGAACGCCAGGCGCACGCGCTGCAACTGCTGATGCAGAAGCTCGGGCATGACGTGACCGTGGCCTGCGCCATGCGCTATGGCAATCCGTCGATCGAATCTGTCATGGAGGCGCTGCGCCGCCAGGGCACCGAACAGATCCTGTTGCTGCCGCTTTACCCGCAGTTCTCGGGCACGACCACCGCCACCGCGTTCGACGAAGTGTTCCGCGTACTGTCGACGTGGCGCAATCAGCCCGAGATAAGGCTAATCAAGCACTTTCACGACCATCCTGCCTATATCTCGGCCCTGCAGCAGCAGGTGAGCGCCTACTGGGCCCGGAACGGCGTGCCCGACTTTGCTCGCGGCGACAAGCTGATCCTGTCGTTCCACGGCCTGCCGCGCCGCCTGCTGGACCTGGGTGACCCCTATCATTGCGAATGCCTGAAGACGGGCCGCCTGCTCGGCGAAGCGCTGGGCCTGCAGCCGGGCCAGTATCAGGTGACATTCCAGTCGCGTTTCGGCAAGGCAGAGTGGCTGCAGCCCTATACGGCGCCAACGCTCGCTGAACTGGGCAAGGTCGGGACGCAGCGTGTGGACGTGTTCTGCCCCGGTTTCCCCGCCGACTGTATCGAGACACTTGAAGAAATCGCCATGGAGGGGCAGTCTGAGTTCCGCGTGGCGGGTGGCAAGGACTTCCATTTCATCCCATGCCTCAACGATGCCGAGGCATGGATCGCCGGCCTGGCAGACATTGCGCTGCAGCATCTGCAGGGCTGGCCACTGCAGAATCCGCATCCACATGAACTGGAGGCACGGCGCAGCCGCGCGCAGGCCCGCGGTGCGGCGGCCTGAGGCCGCCCGAGGTCACCTGAGGCCGCCCGAGGTCACCTGAGGTCACCCAAGGCGGAAGGGGCCGTAACGGAAAGTAACCATGCAAGTCGATTTCGAACCCGATGCACGCCTGCGCATCGACAAATGGCTGTGGTGCGCGCGATTCTTCAAGACGCGCTCGCTGGCGGCCGAGGCGGTGGAGCGTGGGCGCGTAAGCGTCAATGGACAGCCGTGCAAGAACTCGCGCGAGGTCAAGCCCGGCGATACGGTGGTGCTCGAAGCGCACCAGCAGCGCTGGGAGGTGGTGGTCAAGGGGGTAACGGCGTCACGCGGTCCGGCGCCGGTCGCCCAGACACTCTATGCCGAGACCGCGGAAAGCCAGACGCAGCGCCAGGCAGAGGCGGAGCGGCGCCGCTACCAACACGAGCCGACCGCGCAAATGCAGGGTCGGCCGACCAAGCGGGACCGGCGGCGAATCGATGACTTCAGGGGGTGAAGCGGAGATTGCAACCAGCCGGGGCAGAATGCTCCGGCCGGCACTGTGACGCAGGTTAGCGGACGTACTGGACTAGGTAATGCTTGAATACGGCCTTGCCACTGCCATACTCGGTGTCTCGCGGAGCAACCGTATCGGAAAGGCAGATAAAGGCCGTCATGGCCGAGAGTGCGGCAATCAGGCAGAGGGCGACAACTGGCAGCTTGTGCATGGCGAGCCTTCCGAGGGATGCATCAAAATGATCCACCTCTTGCTCCCGTTACTTTTGACATTTTTTATTAACTGAATCTTAGTGTGTGCGATGCAGCAAAGCAATGACGGCACGATTTCACGGCGCAGCGCTTTGTAACGACGTATTTCTGCGTCTCTGAACCTCCACACTTGAAAAAATCGGGGTCGACACCAAGTGCGGCTAGACTTGCCGGTTTGACACCCGACCTACCCGACGGCCTGCCGCCAGCGCGGGCCGAGTTTTTGATTTGACACGAATCGACATGGAAGAACAGAACCAGACGCCAACTCCCAATACACAGACGGCCGAGGATGCCGCCCGTGCGCAGGCGCCGGAAGCCGGCGACGAGGTGGCCCGCCTGACGCAGCAGGTGGCCGAACTGGAAGCCAAGGCGAAGGAACACTACGACATGTTCCTGCGCGCCACGGCCGAGGGCGAGAACATCCGCCGCCGCTCGCAGGACGAAGTGACCAAGGCGCACAAGTTCGCCATCGAAAGCTTCGCCGACAACCTCGTGCCCGTGATGGACAGCCTGCAGGCTGCGCTGGCCGACGCCACCGGCGACCTTGCCAAGCTGCGCGAAGGCGTGGAACTGACCGCGCGCCAGCTTGCCGCCGCCTTCGAGCGTGGCCGCATCGTCGAACTGAACCCGGTGGGCGAGAAGTTCGACCCGCACCGCCACCAGGCGATCTCGATGGTGCCATCCGAGCAGGATCCGAACACGGTGGTCAATGTGCTGCAACGCGGCTACATGATTGCGGACCGCGTGCTGCGCCCCGCGCTGGTGACCGTTTCGGCGCCGCGCTGATCGGCAGCATTCGAGCATGGCAAGACGCCCGGGCCGTTGGCACCGGGCGTTTTCGTTTTTCAGCGGAGGCGGCTCAAGGCCGGCGGCAGGCCGCTAGCGGGATAGCGCGTAGCCCAATCGGACCTGCCACGGTGTCTTCTGGTTGTAGTTGATCAGGCTTTCGCCGTAGCCGTAGAAGTAGCCAAGCATCAGGTAGCCTGCCGTGCCCGGTACCAGCCGCGCAAGCGGGTAGGTGACCTGTGCATCGACGCTGCCATAGGTCTTCTGCGTGCCCTTGCGCAGCGTGGCGGCGAATTCCCAGGAGTCCGGCCGCCCGTAAGCCAGGTTCAGGTCCATGTAGCCGCGATAGTGTGCGATGTCCTCGTTCTCGCTCTTCTCCAGGTACGCATAGACCTTGGGTGCCACGCGCCAGTGCCAGTCGTTCTGGTCGCCGAAGTACATCGTCGGCTTCACGAACAGCGTGTTGATGCTGCGCGAATCCGTGCCGCCGCGTCCATTGGATTCGTGCTCGAAGCCGGACGCGATCGACAGCCGGCTGATGACACTGTTCTTCACGCCGGTATCGGACAGGTAGTAATACAGACTAGGCCGATAGTTGGTGTCCTCGAACGGCTTCGACGGGCTGTGGAGGTCCCACAGCGAGAACTGCGTGTAGGCGAAATAGAGATTGTCGATAAAGCGCTTCGAGCCGGGGTCCTTGCCCTCGTAGATGCGGAACTTGAAGCTGATCTGGAACTTGGCGTTGGCGCCATCGTGGGCGCCGAACAGGATGTACATCGGGTCGTTGAACGACAGCCGTTGCGCGTCGCGCAGATCGGCTGGCGCCGGAACGGGCGCGCTGGGGCTGGCCGCTGATACTACTGGCGTGACCGGTGGGGCATTGCCGGCAGGGGGTGCCGATGTCGCAGCAGGTGCGGACGCTTTCGGTGCCGCAGGCGCCCCGGCAACCACTGGGGCCGTGACCGTGGCAGGTGTTTCCCCGGGCGCCCGGTTCAGCGTGATCAGCACGGGTGCGGCATCGATGCCGATGATGTCCAGGCGTACCTGTCCGCGCAATCCCTCCGGCCATTCACCGCGATAGTTGATCGTGCGATTTTCTCCGCGCCGCAGGTTCAGGATGGCAGGACCAGTGCCGACGCGCTTGAGCGTCATGCGAGCCGGTGCAGCCAGATCGCCCGAGGCCGTCACGTCGAGGCTTTCGGGCACGGCGTAGCGGCGCAGATCCTGGTCGCCGGTGACCAGCAGCGTCAAAGTCAGCGGGCCGGTGGCGTCGATCACGCGCGGCGGTTGCAGCACGGAAACGGATCCGTGGGCCGCCAGCGGGCAGAGCAGGATGGCCGAACAGGCCAGCACGCTCACCAGCGGGGCAGCCGGATTGCGGCGGGCGGATCGGCCTGGCACGGAACGAGGCATTGGGGGCACTGCGCACCGCACCGGCAGACTATCGACTGCGTTCCGGTGACGCGGACGCGACAAGAGTTGCGATGGCGCAAGCGTATCACGCGCCTCACGCGTGACATGTGACGATTTGTTCGCTAACTGGGATGCTGGGCGCAGCCTGCCGCGGGTCAGCCGGCCGCGCGGCGCATGATGTCGTCGACGTAGGCCTGCCCGTCCGGCGGCATGCCCGTGCGCTGCGCGTTCCAGAGCATCTGGCCGAGTGCTTCCATGATCTGGTGCTGGGCTTCGTGAGGCGAGTCCAGCCTGCGGCTCAGCGCTTCATACGCTGCCCGGATACCCGGCGGCTGATCGATCGATACCTGTTCGGAGATCGACAGA
This sequence comes from Cupriavidus sp. BIS7, assembly GCF_000292345.1. Classification (GTDB taxonomy): domain Bacteria; phylum Pseudomonadota; class Gammaproteobacteria; order Burkholderiales; family Burkholderiaceae; genus Cupriavidus. The sequence goes on along the minus strand of NZ_ALOU01000020.1, from coordinate 113,910 downwards.
TGCATTGCCAGGTGCAGGAACGGATTGGTCTGGCCGCCTTCGGGCGTGTAGTCGCGCGTGAGCGCAACTTCGGTATCGGTCAGCAGGGACTGGTACTCGGGATGCTGGTCGATCCAGTCGACCGCGATCGCTTCAAGCGGCGTGAGGATGTTGCCCGCGACGCGCTTCTGCCAGGCTTCGCAGAAGAACCGGCGGACTTCTTCTCTTGAGGGATTGAACATGATGGCCGCTATTGTAGTGCAGCAGTCGCGGCTGTGTCGGCAGGCGCCTGGAGATCAGTAGAATGCGGGGGCCGTCCACACCTGTTTCCATATTCCGCAAATTTTCTTCCGATGACAGCTTCCGCCACCGGTTCCCTGGGCCACGCCCGCGACAAGCTCGCGGGCGTGCTGCTGATTGCGGTGTCAGCCAGCGCTTTCGGCGCCATGGCCATCTTCGCGCGCTTTGCCTACGCTGCCGGGGCCGATGTCTATGGCCTGCTGGCCGTGCGCTTCCTGCTGGCCGCCATTGCCATGGGCTCGGTGATGCGCACGCGCGGGATCCGCTTGCCGCCGTGGCGCCGCGTGCTGGCGCTGGCCGCGATGGGAGGGATCGGCTACGTCACACAATCGTTCTGCTTCTTCACCGCGCTGAACTACGCGCAGGCCAGCCTGGTGGCGCTGCTGCTGTATCTCTACCCGTTGTTCGTGACGATCCTGGCGGCGGTTTTCCTGAAGGAACGCCTGACAACGCCAGCCGTGATCGCGCTGGTGCTGTGTTCGGTTGGCGCCGGGCTGACCGTGGGCGGCGGGCAGGGCAGCCCGCTGGGTATCGCACTCGGCGTGGCTGCCGCAGTGGTCTACTCGGTCTACATCGTCGTGGGCGCACGCGTGACGGCTGGCGTCAATGCGATCGCGACAACCACGGTCATTTGCACGGCGGCGGCGCTGGTCTACGTGACGCTGGGTATCGTGCGCACAGCCGCGGGCGTGCCTCCGCAGTTTCCATCCAGTGCAGGCGGCTGGCTGGCGCTGCTGGCGATTGCACTGGTCTCCACCGTGCTGGCGATCCTGACGTTCTTTGCCGGCCTGCAGCGGCTTGGCGCCGCCAAGGCGTCGATGCTATCGACACTGGAACCCGTGGTGACCGTGGTGCTTGCTGCTGCACTGCTCGGCGAGCATATCGGCACCACACAGGCTGTCGGCGGCGGCCTGATCCTGGCTGGTGTGCTCTGGCTGACACGCCGTGCCAGCGGATCGCCCCCGGCCGATGCCTCCGACGAACGGAATTGAACGGGTTCGTCAAACCACTTGTGGGCGCACCACGCACGCTTGGGTACAATCGCGCTTTCTTTCATTACAGAAACGGGGAAACGCGCAATGAAGTCCGTTGATCAGGCAGTTCTCGCACAATTGTTCACCGAAGCCCGCACGCATAACGTGTGGCAAGACAAGCATGTGGACGATGCGCTGCTGAAGCAGATCTACGAAGCGATGAAGTTCGGCCCGACCGCTGCCAATAGCTCGCCGGCCCGCATCGTGTTCGTGAAGTCGGCAGCCGAGAAGGCCCGTCTGGTTGAATGCGTGTCGCCCGGCAACGTCGACAAGACGCGCTCGGCGCCGGTGACCGCGATCATCGCGTTCGACCGCAACTTCCACGACCAGCTCCCGAAGCTGTTCCCGCACGCCGACGCCCGCTCGTGGTACGCCGGCAACGACGAGAAGATCGCGCGTGACGCGTTCATGAACAGCTCGCTGCAAGGCGGCTACTTCATCCTGGCCGCGCGTGCGCTGGGCCTGGATTGCGGCCCGATGGGCGGCTTCGATGCCGACAAGGTCAACGCCGCGTTCTTCCCCGATGGCAAGTGGGCCGTCAACTTCCTGGTGAACCTGGGCTACGGCGAAGCCGACAAGCTGTTCCCGCGCGGCCCGCGCCTGACGTTCGACGAAGCCGCCCGCATCGTTTGAATTCGGCTGTACCCAACAAATAAGCGACCCATTGAGGTCGCTTTTTTGTTGGGGAGGCTTCGTGTTTTAGAGGTAATACAGCGAGATTGTGAGAGAGCCATCGAGCGGAATGCCGCTGGTCATGTCCGGCAGCGAAGTCCGGCCGATGATCCCCGTCTGGATGGTCAGCGGCTGGACCACAGTAGTGTAAGCGTAAGGTGTCGCGCCATCTGCTTCCGCCCAGCTGAAATAGCGGAGGCCCGAGATCGAAGACAGCCCGACGGCACGTCCTAGTGTCGATGCCACGGTCCAGGTTCCGGTGGTTCCACCCTGCGCGTAGATTGTTGGCGCGTTGCCACCGTCTGCCGTCGCAGTGTTGCCGAAGTTTACCTGGTAGGCGCCAATATTCGTTCCATTTACGGCGCCGAGCCCCTGATGCACGATGGCGGCCTGGCCCCCAATCAACGCGCTGTTAGCCACAGTACCAGCCCGATTGTCGACGGTGCCTACGGCAAATCGCGTGGGCGCGTCGCAACTGATGGTCAGTGTGGACTGAACGTCCGGGAGTTGCGTGGATGTACTTTCGTTCAGTGTGGACGCAGAAATTGTGCCGTAATCGACAACACCGTTTGAGGATAGTGCGACGTTGCACGCCGATGGTCGAATCGTCCCTGTTACGGCGAGATCAGCGGATTCCGCAGCGAGAGCACCGAATGAGATCCCAGCGATTAGTGTGGCTATAGAAATTCTGTAGGTAGCGTTCATGACGGCCTCGGCTATTTGGTTCAGCTTTGAATAGCTGAAGCTTAGGATTGCGACCGAACGCGAGTAATCGGAGTTTGCTTAAATCGAGTCAGTCCCGCACGTCAAGCCGTCCACTCCGCCACTGGGTTGCAGGCCAGATAGCGTTTCGGCACGGCGATGCCAAGCCGCTCGCGCGCCGCTTCCAGCGGCTCGTTCAACAGCGCGTCGTAGTCTTCGGCCAGCAGCCACTTCGCCCGCTTGCCAAGGCGGTAGCCCTCAAGCACCGCGCGTGCAAAGGCCAGGTTGTGGGTCAGCCGCCAGCTTTTCAGGGCGGCCGCGATGGCGATGAAGGCCCAGCCCTTGCCGCCGGTCTGCGCGTAGCTGAATGCCACCAGCGCGGCTTCTCCAAGGCTTTCGTCGGCGCGGTAGCTGGTCAGCACGTGCCAGATGTCGTGGATATCGCGCGTACGCCGGCCGAACCACATGAACGCGTCCTCGACCACTGGCTCCTGGTTCAGGTTCGAGACCTTGGCCAGTCCGTCCGCGCTATAGCCGGTCTTCTCGAGAAAGGCGCGGTACGTGGCACCGACCGTTCCCGGCGCAAAGCTGGCGATATATGCAGGATCGCAGAGCCGCTCGGCCAGTTCGTCGCGCCGGTAGGCAAGACGCCGGCCTTCGGGCGTACTGAGCAGGCGGGCGTAGTTTTTCGGCATTGACGGGCCATTGAGTGCCCGCATGATGCGGAATACCTGCTCAGTGTCGTGGCCGTCCGCCAGCAGTTTGCGGATGGCGTCGAAAGCCGTGGGAAGGTCCCGCTTGTAGGGGTTGTAACCGGTCGAAGTGGCCATCGTTGGGCTCCTTGGTCGGACGATCGGGTCAGGCGGTCACGGGCGTGCGCAGTCGCATCGCCGCGTTGCGCACGAAATCCACACTGGTATCGACTGCGGTAACCGGCAGCATATGCCCTCCGGTGACCAATGTCAGCCTGGCGCCGGGCGCCTTGGCCACAAAAGCCTCGCCATTCGCCTTGTAGTCGAGGATGCGGTCCTCGCGGCCAAACAGGATGCTGATCGGCATCGCCAGCTTTGCATAGTGTGGCAGCAGCGGCGGCAGGCTTGGCGCGGCGCCAAGCAGGTCTTCGGATGCGCCCAGGAAATGGCTGGGCCGCATCGCCAGCAGGCCGCCTCCGCGCGTGGCGAAGTCATCGGGCACGGGGTCGGGGCCGAAGACGAGATCCATCACCTGTTCGCGATTCTTGATCGACATCGGAATCAGCAGCGTCCACGCCAGCAGCCGTCGCAAAGCGCGCGGCAGCGTCATGGCCTGGAACACCGGCGAAATGTGCTCGGGCGGGTGCGTCAGCGGGGCGATCAGGGCCAGGCCGCCCACGCGCTCGGGGTGGTGGATCGCCAATGACAGTGCAATCGCGCCGCCGAGCGAGTGGCCTACCACCAGCGGCTTGTCCAGGCCGAGCTTGTCGATCAGCGCGGCCAGCGTGTTGGCCTGGGCCGGCAGGTCGGCGGCGGCGCCAGGCTCGCGCGTCGAGTAACCCGCGGCGGGCCGGTCTATCGCCACCACGCGGAAGTTGCGCGCCAGCGGCTCGATCATGCCGTAGTCGAAATTGCCGAGCTGGCCGGACAGGCCGTGCACCAGCAGTACGGCAGGGCCCTGGCCGCGTTCGACGACATGCAGCTGCGCGCCGGGGACATCGACAAAACGACCGGCCGGCGGCATTGCGGTTTCAATCTTCCGGTTCGTGCGCCACGTGAACAGGAACAGGGCGATGCCAAGCAGCGCCAGCAGCGCGACGACGGCAATGACTACCGTGAGCAGGGCGTTCATGGCTGCACCTCGGCCATCGTGTCTTCCTGCGGCAGGTCCGCGGCGCGCGGTTTGTCGAACTGCAGCACGCCGTCGGCAATGCGTCCGTGTCGAATGGTCAGCATATCCATGATGTAGTTCTGGTAGACGCGCCATGGCCGGCGGTCGCCCTGGCGGGGCAGCACGCCGGCGGCCCGTTGCACGTAGCCAGAGGAGAAGTCGAGGAATGGCATGGTCTGCACCGAAGGGTCGACGTGCGGCACGGCAAAGCGGTATGCGTGTCGATCCATGTAGCGCAGCAGCCGGCAGACGTACTCGGCGGTCAGGTCCGCCTTGAGCGTCCACGAGGCATTGGTGTAGCCGAAGGCCAGCACGAGGTTGGGCACGTCGTTGAGCATCATGCCCTTGTAGGCCATCAGTTCGGCCGGGCGACGCGGCTGGCCGTCCACGGTGACGGCAATATCGCCAAGCATGTTCAGCTTCAGGCCGGTGGCCACCACCACGACATCGGCCGGCAGCGTCTTGCCGGAGGTCAGCACGATGCCGTCCTCGGTGAAGCGTTCGATGGTGTCGGTGACGATCGATGCGCGCCCGTCACGCAGTTCGCGGAACAGATCGCCATCGGGCACCAGGCAGACGCGCTGGTCCCATGGTTTGTAGCGCGGCGTGAAATGGGTCCCGACGTCATAGCCGGGCGTGAGTTGCGCGGCCGCCATGTCGATCATCCGCGCCTTGACCTTCTCGGGCCTGCGACGCGCAAGCTGGAAAAAGAACATGCCGAGCAGCACGTTCTTCCAGCGTGTTGCCGCATAGGCCAACCGTTCCGGCAGCATGCGCCGCAGCTTGTGGGCGATGGCGTCCTGGCCGGGACGCGTGACGATGTAGGTCGGCGAACGCTGCAGCATCGTCACATGGGCCGCGCTTTCCGCCATCGCCGGTACCAGCGTCACAGCGGTGGCGCCACTGCCGATCACCACCACGCGCTTGCCGGTGTAATCGAGCGATGGGTCCCAGAACTGCGGGTGCACCATGCGGCCCCGGAAGGTTTCCTCGCCGGGGAATGTCGGGCGATGGCCTTCGGCGTAGCTGTAGTAGCCGGCGCAGACATAGAGCAAACGTGCGCGCAGGCGCACGCGGCTGGCGTCGGCGGTGCGCTCGGCTTCAATCGTCCAGCAGGCCGTGGTGGTGTCCCAGGCCGCGCTGACGACCTTGTGGCCGTAGCGAATGTGCTGCGGGATGTCCGCTTCCTCGGCGGTCTCGCGGATGTACGACAGGATCGACGGGCCGTCTGCAATCGCCTTGGCGCCCCGCCATGGCTTGAACCGATACCCGAGCGTGTACATGTCCGAATCCGAGCGGATGCCCGGGTAACGGAACAGGTCCCACGTGCCGCCCATGGCCTCCCGGGCCTCCAGGATCACATAGCGTTTGCCGGGACAGCGCTGCTGCAACTGTCTGGCGGCGCCAATGCCGGACAGGCCGGCGCCTACGATCAGGACATCAAGGACTGCGTCATCGGAAGTGGGGGCGGTCATGACGGGAAGCCGGTTGAGTTGCGTTTCTGACAACATAGATTGTCAGAAGCAATCTGACAATAGGGAATGTCATAATGGCGCGCATGACTACCGAGCTTTCCCCCGCGCGCCGCTACCGTGGCGCCGAAGCCGACGAGCGGCGCGCCCAGCGCCGCGGCCAGCTTATTGCCGCTGCCGTGCAGGTCTACGGCGAGCGTGGCTACCAGAGCGCCACGGTCAAGGCCGTGTGCGAGGCAGCCGGCCTGACCGAGCGCTATTTCTACGAGTCATTCGCCAACAGCGAGGCGCTGCTGCTGGCATCGTTTGAAACGGTTACGGACCTGTTGCTGCAGAAGATCGAACTGGCAGGGGAGGAAGCCGGCGGCGATGGCGAGCACCGGGCGATGGCCATGCTGCGCACCTATTTCGGGACGCTGCAGTGCGAGCCGCGCTCCGCGCGCGTCTTCCTGGTGGAGATTCGCGGCGTCAGCAAGCTGGTGGATGAGGCGCTAGGGCAGTCGTTGCGCGATTTCGGCGGACTGCTGGCGCGTGTGCTGCTGCCTGAGGGCGAGGAGCCCGATCCGATGCTGCTGGCCGGCGTGGCGGGCGGCATCATTCATGTGGCGCTGTACTGGATTCGGCATGGCTATGCGCCCGATGTCGATACGGTTGCCGCGACGGCGCTGCAGCTTGCGTTGGTGCTGAAGCGCTCGCCGGCGGCCTAGCCAGTTCTAGCCAGTTGGGGCGCTACGGCTTTGGAGCCGGCGTCTTTTCCTTGAATTCGCACAGCGGCTCGATCGCGCAGTGCCAGCACTCGGGCTTGCGCGCCTTGCATACATAGCGCCCGTGCAGGATCAGCCAGTGGTGCGCATCGTGCAGGAATTCCTTCGGCACCACCTTCAGCAGCTTCTGTTCGACGGCATCGGGGTTCTTTCCCGGAGCCAGGCCCGTGCGGTTCGATACGCGGAAGATGTGCGTATCCACGGCAATGGTCGGGTGGCCGAACGCGACATTCAGCACTACGTTCGCAGTCTTGCGGCCCACGCCGGGCAGGGCCTCCAGCGCCTCGCGCACGGGCGGCACCTTGCCGCCATGCCGCTCCACCAGGATGCGGCAGGTCTCCATCACATGCTTGGCCTTGGTCTTGTAGAGACCAATCGTCTTGATGTACTCGATCAAGCCTGCTTCGCCCAGCCTCAGGATCTGCTCCGGCGTATGCGCGACCGGGAACAGCAGGCGGGTGGCCTTGTTGACGCCGACGTCGGTGGCCTGCGCGGACAGCAGTACCGCAATCAGCAACTCGAACGGCGAGCTGTATTCGAGTTCCGTGGTCGGAGTCGGATTGACCTCACGCAGGGTTTCGAAGATCGCGCGGCACTTGGCGGAGTTCATGTCGAAGGATCGTTGTTGTCGTTCTCGTCGTCTTCAGCCTTGCCCGGCGTGAGGCCCAGCCGGGCGCGGCGCGCTTCGGCCGCATCGATCTGCGCCTGTACGGCAGGAGATACGTCCTCGGTGTTGCGCGGCTTGGCGGCGGCCTGCTTCTGGCGCGCGCGTTCGATCGCGGCCTGGATGATGGCTTTCTTGCGTGCCTGGGCTTCCTGCTCCGCCACTGATGCCGCGGATTCCGCCTGCAGCGCCGCGAGCTTGGCTGCGGCCTTGGCCGCAAGCCGTGCATCGTTCTCCTCGCGCTCACGCACCAGTCGAATGCCACGTGCCGCGTAGCGGCGATGGGCAGCGTCCGCCTGATCTTGCGACCACGCGGCCCAGCCTGTCTTGTCGCCAGTGACCGGGATCATGTCGATGCAATCGACCGGGCAGGGCGCCACGCAGAGGTCGCAGCCGGTGCACAAGTCGGGCAGCACGGTATGCATCTGCTTGGGCGCGCCGGCGATGGCATCGACAGGGCAGGCCTGGATGCACAACGTGCAGCCGATGCAGAGCGATTCATCGATACGGGCCACCGCGCGGGGCTGTTCCACGCCACGTTCGGGATCGAGCGGCTGCGGTGTGACGCCGAGCACGGATGACAGCCGCACGATGCCCTCGGCACCGCCCGGCGGGCAGCGGTTGCTTGCGGCTTCGCCTCGTGCCATGGCTTCGGCGTAAGGGCGGCAGCCATTGAACCCGCACTTGGTGCACTGGGTTTGCGGCAGCAGGGCTTCAAGGCGATCCGCCAGGCTGGCGGCGTCGCTGTCGACGGCTCGGGGGGTGGTAGTCACGACTGCGAAACGAATTTCAGGGGACGACTGGAATGATGCACGCCTCTGGCGGGCGCGTGCGCGGCAAGGATTATCCCCGATTTCATCCCGGGCCAGAAAAAGCGATGATGCGGTGCATCACCCGTTCGGGGAGGAGCGGGGGTGAAGACTAATTGCTGTGTGCCATAATCCGCGCCACTCACAGACTGGGAATTCATGTCAACCGAGCCAAGAACCAAGCGGGATCCTGAAGGCACGCGCCGACGCATCCTGGCCGCCGCCACGGAGGAGTTTGCCAAGGGCGGACTGGCCGGCGCGCGTGTCGACCAGATTGCCCGCCGTGCCGAGACCAACGAGCGCATGCTGTATTACTACTACGGCAGCAAGGAAGGCCTGTTCCTGGCGGTGCTTGAAAAACAGTATGCGGAGTTTCGCGCGGACGAATCGCAACTGCATATCACCGACGAGGATCCGGTTGCGGCGGTACGAACGCTGGCGCGCTTTGTCTGGGACTGGTACTACCAGCATCCGGAGTTCATTCGCCTGGTCAACAGCGAGAACCTGCACGAGGCGCGGCACCTGAAGAAATCGGCGCAATTGCACCAGCTCGTCAATCCGGTGGTCGATGTGCTGGCCGACATCATCAAGCGCGGCCAGAAGCAGGGCGTGTTCCGCGACAACATCGACGTGCCGCAGGTCTACCTGACGATCTCTGCGCTGGGCTACTACGTGCTGTCGAACCGCTATACGATCAGCGCCGTAATCGGCCGCGACGTGGCTTCCGAAGAAGAGCACGCGCGCTTTGCCGATCTGCATATGGACATGCTGCTGTCATACCTGACCCGGCGCTGACCCGGCGCTGATCCGCCGCTGAGCAGTCCGGCAATCCATCAAACGAAAACGCCCGCGAGGTCATCGCGGGCGTTTTTGCTTTTTGCCGTGCCGTACCGGGTCAGGCCCTGTACTTGCGGATGAAGTCGCGCAGTTCCGGGTAGATGTCCTCGCGCCAGCGGCGGCCCGAGAAAATCCCGTAGTGGCCGCACTTGGCCGCATTCAGGTGCTGCTTGCGGGTTTTCGGGATGCCCGCGCACAGCTCATGCGCGGCGGCGGTCTGGCCGGCGCCGGAGATATCGTCCAGTTCGCCCTCGACCGTCAGCAGTGCGGTGCCCTTGATGTCCTGCGGCCGCACCGGCGCGCCGTCGATTTCCCAGGTGCCGTTGGCCAGGCGGAACTCCTGGAAGACTTCGCGGATCGTGTCGAGGTAGTACTCGGCCGACATGTCGAGGACGGCGTTGTACTCGTCATAGAACTGGACGTGTGCGTCGGCGTCGTCGGCGTCGCCCTGGATCAGGCTCAGGTAGTAGTCGTAGTGCGATGACAGGTGGCGGTCCGGGTTCATCGCCACAAAGCCGGCGTGCTGCAGGAAGCCCGGATAGACGCGGCGGCCGTGGCCCGGGTAGTTGGCCGGCACCGTGTAGATGACGTTGTTCTCGAACCACTCGTAGGACTTGTTGGTGGCCAGCGAATTGACTGAGGTGGGGCTCTTCCGCGCGTCAATCGGGCCGCCCATCATCGTCATCGTGCGCGGCGTCTTTTCGCCGGCCGATGCCATCAGCGAAATCGCGGCGAGCACCGGCACGGTCGGCTGGCACACCGAGATCACATGCAGGTTTTCAGCGCCAATGTGACGAATGAACTCCTGGATGTAATAGATGTAGTCGGACAGATGGAAATTGCCGTGATCCAAGGGGACCATGCGCGCATCTACCCAGTCGGTCACGTAGACCTTGTGATCCTGCAGCAACGTGCGCACGGTGTCGCGCAGCAGCGTGGCGTGGTGGCCGGACAGCGGCGCGCAGACCAGCACCACCGGCTCATCCTTGAGCAGCTTGATGGTCTCGGGATCGTCCGCGTAGCGCTTGAAGCGCACGAGCTTGCAGAACGGCTTGTCGAGGATGGTTTGTTCGACGATCGGGATGTCGCGGCCATTCGAACGGACGGATTTGATGTCAAATGCCGGCTTCTCGTATTCCTTGCCCAGCCGGTACAGCAGTTCGTAGCCTGCTGCCAGCCTCGGTGCACCGGGAACCAGCGAGAGGGGGCTGAGGGGATTCGTAAATGTCTTGGCGGTCGCCTGGGCCCACGCGGTGAGCGGGTTCAGCATCGAACGCTGGAATTCATGCAGTTGATAAAGCATGCTGGTACCTGTCTGCCTTTCTGGTTGCGTGCGATTGTTGCGAACGATTATGCATGCAATCGAACGATCGTGCTTTGCAACATATGCCAATACGTTAAGCCTGCAAGCGCGGAAGACAATAGGGTATTTGGCCTAATTCCCGGTGACATTGTCTGACAAACATGAAAAAAGGCGACCGGAGTGGCCTCCAGGTCGCCTTTTTGCGGCGGGTGTTGCATTTTCTGCATCCCGCCGATTGTCATCAGTGCTTCTTAGTAGACGGCGGCGATCGCGTTGACCACGGCGTCGATGTTGCGGCTGTTCAACGCGGCCACGCAGATGCGGCCGGTGCCCACGGCGTAGATGCCGTGCTCGTTGCGCAGGCGGTCAACCTGGGCCGAGGTCAGGCCCGAGTACGAGAACATGCCGCGCTGGGCCTTCACGAACGAGAAGTCACCCGGCACGCCCTTGGCGGCCAGCTTGTCCACCAGCGCATTGCGCATCAGCTTGATACGGTCGCGCATCTCGCCCAGTTCCTGCTCCCACATGGCGCGCAGTTCCGGGCTGTTCAGCACGGTGGCCACCACGGTGCCGCCATGGGTCGGCGGGTTCGAGTAGTTCGTGCGGATCACACGCTTGATCTGCGACATCACGCGCTGGGCTTCGTCCTTGCCCGTGGTCACGATCGACAGGGCGCCAACGCGCTCGCCGTACAGCGAGAAGCTCTTCGAGAACGAGCTGGACACGAAGAACGGCAGGCCCGACTCGGCGAACATGCGCACGGCGGCGCCGTCCGGGTCGATGCCGTCGGCAAAGCCCTGGTAGGCCATGTCCAGGAACGGGATCAGGTTGCGTTCCTTGACCAGTTCCACCACCTGCTTCCACTGGGCGTCGTTCAGGTCCACGCCGGTCGGGTTGTGGCAGCAGGCGTGCAGCACGACGATCGTGTTGGCCGGGTACGACTTCAGCGATTCCACCATGCCGGCGAAGTTCAGGCCGTGGCTGGCGGCGTCGTAGTAGGCATAGTTGATCACCGGGAAGCCGGCGGCTTCGAACAGCGCGCGGTGGTTTTCCCAGCTCGGGTCGCTGATGGCGACCGAGGCGTTCGGGTACAGGCGCTTCAGGAAGTCGGCGCCGATCTTCAGGGCACCGGTACCGCCGAGTGCTTGAGCCGTCACCACACGACCTTCGGTGATCAGGGCCGATTCCTTGCCGAACAGCAGCGTCTGCACGGCCTGGTCATAGGCGGCGATGCCCTCGATGGGCAGGTAACCGCGCGGGGTGGCCGTGGTCAGGCGGGCCTTTTCGGCCTCCTGCACGGCGCGCAGCAGCGGAATTTTCCCTTCGTCGGTGAAGTACACGCCAACGCCCAGGTTCACCTTGGTGGCGCGGGTATCGGCATTGAACGCTTCATTCAGGCCCAGGATCGGGTCGCGCGGGGCCATCTCGACGGCAGAAAACAAACTCATTTGAGATCTCGTGGTCAGCTGTGTAACAAAACGGAGGGCGTAGAATTGCTCGGACTGCGCAGTGGCTGCGGCGGAACCCGGAATCACACTCCTGACAGAACCTGACAGCAGGGTCAGGCAAACTGTGCTTGAACCGATCCGCGCAACCCCAAGATTCTAGCGTAATCCGCCAGTTTCCCTCAGGTTTTTCCCCTACTTACATGACGAATCTCGCTGAAGCCGCCCCAGCCCTCGATGAAGACAAATTCGTCGAGTTCCCGGGGTCTCCGTTCCATCTCTACCAGCCGTTCCCGCCCGCCGGCGACCAGCCGGAGGCGATCCGCCAGCTTGTGGAAGGCGTGGAGGACGGCCTGTCATACCAGACGCTGCTGGGTGTGACCGGCTCCGGCAAGACTTTCACGATGGCCAACGTGATTGCGCGGATGGGGCGGCCGGCCATTGTCTTTGCACCGAACAAGACGCTGGCGGCGCAGCTCTATTCGGAGTTCCGCGAGTTCTTCCCGCGCAACGCGGTCGAGTACTTCGTCAGCTACTACGACTACTACCAGCCCGAGGCCTACGTGCCGCAGCGCGACCTGTTCATCGAGAAGGACTCGTCGATCAACGAGCATATCGAGCAGATGCGGCTGTCGGCCACCAAGAGCCTGCTGGAGCGGCGCGACACGATCATCGTGGCCACGGTGTCGGCGATCTACGGTATCGGCAATCCAAGCGAATACCACCAGATGATCCTGACGCTGCGCCACGGCGACAAGATCAGTCAGCGCGACGTCATCGCACGGCTGATCGCGATGCAATACACGCGCAACGAGACCGATTTCCAGCGCGGCACGTTCCGCGTGCGCGGCGATACGCTCGACATCTTCCCGGCCGAGCATGCCGAAATGGCGGTGCGCGTGGAACTGTTCGACGACGAGGTCGATTCGCTGCAGTTCTTCGATCCGCTGACCGGGCGCGTCCGCCAGAAGATTCCGCGTTTTACGGTCTATCCGTCGAGCCACTACGTCACGCCGCGCGAAACCGTGCTGCGCGCGATCGAGGACATCAAGGTGGAACTGCGCGAGCGGCTCGATTTCTTCTACAAGGAGAACCGGCTCGTGGAAGCGCAGCGGCTGGAGCAGCGCACGCGCTTCGACCTGGAGATGCTTTCGGAACTCGGCTTCTGCAAGGGCATCGAGAACTACTCGCGGCATCTGTCCGGCGCCAAGCCCGGCGAGCCGCCGCCGACGCTGGTGGACTATCTGCCGCCCGACGCGTTGATGTTCCTTGACGAGTCCCACGTGCTGATCGGCCAGCTGAACGGCATGTACAACGGCGACCGTGCGCGCAAGACCACGCTGGTCGAGTACGGGTTCCGGCTGCCTTCGGCGCTGGACAACCGGCCGCTGAAGTTCGACGAGTACGAGCGCAAGATGCGCCAGGCAGTCTTTGTCTCGGCCACGCCGGCGAACTACGAAAAGGAGCATGCCGGGCAGGTGGTGGAGCAGGTGGTGCGGCCCACGGGACTGGTCGATCCGGTGATCCAGGTGCGGCCCGCCACGACGCAGGTGGACGACCTGCTCGGCGAGATCCACTCGCGCGTGAGCGTGAACGAGCGCGTGCTGGTGACCACGCTGACCAAGCGCATGGCGGAGCAGTTGACCGAGTTCCTGTCGGAGAACGGCGTGAAGGTCCGTTACCTGCATTCGGACATCGATACCGTCGAGCGCGTGGAGATCATCCGCGACCTGCGGCTGGGGACGTTCGACGTGCTCGTAGGTATCAACCTGCTGCGCGAGGGGCTGGACATTCCCGAGGTGTCGCTGGTGGCCATCCTCGACGCCGACAAGGAAGGCTTCCTGCGCGCGGAACGTTCGCTGATCCAGACGATCGGGCGCGCGGCGCGCAACGTCAATGGCACGGCGATTCTCTACGCCGACCGAATGACCGATTCGATGAAGGTGGCGATCTCGGAGACCGAGCGCCGCCGCGCCAGGCAGATGGCGTTCAACGAGGCCAATGGCATCACGCCGCGCGGCGTGGTCAAGCGCATCAAGGACATCATCGACGGCGTCTATGACGCCACCGATGCCAAGGCCGAACTGGCGGCTGCCGCCGAGCGGGCCAAGTACGAGGACATGAGCGAAAAGCAGGTGGCAAAGGAGATCAAGCGTCTGGAAAAGCAGATGCTGGACCACGCAAAGAACCTCGAGTTCGAGCGCGCCGCCCAGGTGCGAGACCAGCTCGCGAAACTGCGTACGCAGATATTCGGGGCGGCCGCCGATGGCGACCATCTGCTGCCGCCTTCGGCGTAATGGGTCGATTGGGAATCACCCGAGGCCACGGCACGCGGCTTGCATCCTATAGTGATGGGGGCGGATACGCCGGATCACGTACGAGGAGCACGCCATGGTTAGGCAGTTCGAATATGGTGGTTATGCAGTAGTGGCCCGCGCGATTCCGCATGCGGGCGGTGGTTTTGCCGGGGTATTGACGATTGCCGACGCATTCGGCGAGCCCGGCGGCCCGACGTTCGAGACGGAAACCGGCTCGGCGCACTCGCCCGAGGCAGCTCTTGCCCTGGCGGAGGCCGAAGCCATGCGGACCATCGATGCCGGAGAAGTCAACTAACTGGCGTTGTGGCTGTGTCAGAAGGGCAGGAGACAGGTAATGACCTATAGCAGTGAGTGGAAGAAGAGGGTTTTCGAGACGCACGAGATTCAGGTGCTGGTGAAGCCCCGTTCACCGATCGCATGGGAATACACGGTGCGTGTGTGCCGCAAGGGTACGAACATCCGCGCAGCCAGCACGCTGGTGGAAACGGCTCCGGACTCCGAGCAGTACAAGACGCCGGAGGAGGCCGAAGTGGCCGGGTTTGCGCGCGGAAAGGTGCTGGCAGAGCAGCTCTAGCCGGCATTTGCGTTTCGGCGTCAGTCGGCAGGCGGTAAAATCGCGCCGATGAAAAAGTACGCCATTCTGATGTGTTGCATGGGCAATATCTGCCGTTCCCCGACGGCGGAAGGCGTCCTGCGCGCCAAGCTTGAAGCTTCCGGCCTTGCCGATCGGGTCGAACTCGATTCGGCCGGAACGCATGACTATCACCTGGGCCGGGCCCCCGATGCGCGCAGCCAGCGTCACGCGCTGCGCCGTGGTTACGACCTGTCCGCGCTGCGTGCCCGGCAGGTTGGCGTGGCCGATTTCGAGCGTTTCGACCTGGTGCTGGCGATGGATCACGCCAATCTTGCCGCGCTGCGTGCGCTGCATCCGCGCGTGGAGGCCGAAAGGCTCCGTTTGCTGATGAGCTTCGCCACGCGGCACGATGCCGAGGAAGTCCCCGACCCCTACTACGGTGAAGGCGACGGTTTCGAGCGCGTGCTCGACTATATCGAGGATGCCTGCGACGGTGTGATCGACATGCTGCGGGGGCGCCTGGCCTGATGCTGCGTTCCCTGTTTCGCAAATGGCGCGAATCGCGCAATGCCAGCCTGCAACTGGACGCCATCCTGGCTGCGGCCGATCCTGATGCGCCGCTCGCCGAGCGCAACCAGTGGCTGATCGAACTCGGCTACTGGATGCGTCGCGATGGCAGCCTCGGCTCAGATGCCGAGGTGGGAGACGCAGGCACGCGCAGCTATCCCGCTCACGTCCGCTTGCGATACCTGCTGCAGGTGCTGGGCCGCCACCCAGACTGGTCCGACAGCTTTGCACGGACGGTCCGGTCGATCGTGCGCGACAACGACCCAACCTCATTGTTCTGCGACACCGGCGTTGCTTCGCACCCGGGGATCTGGAGCGAAATGGCGGACCGGCTGCAGGCGCGTTTCCTGCCGCCGCCCCCGAATCGCAGCGATATGGCGGGGCTGTTCGCACTGCTGTTCGTCGACGAGAACGATGCTGAATGGGTTGAGGCGCTCGACGACGATCTGGTCGAACGTCTTGCTCATGCGCTGCTGGAAGATGCCGAAGCGGCGGAGGAGGCCGGCGATGGACTCAGGCGCCTGCGCCGCGCGCGTGAAGCCACGCTGACGGCCAGCATCCAGGTGCTGGTCAGCCAGGTGAAGGCCACGGGGTTGAGTCAGGCGATCCGCACGCGTCTGCGCGGCCGCGTGGAAGACACGCCGTTCTTTCGCCTGGACAGTGCCATCGCCGCGCTGTGCGAGGAAGGGATCGCGCACGGCGACGACGCCTTCGCGCACCGCCTGAACTATTTCCGGGCGCTGCTCGACGGTTGCCACGCCGCCGCTCACCAGGTCTATGAAGATCTCGAAGAGAACGGGGTTTCGGTAGAGGTGGTGTTTCAGATCGAGCGCATGAAGGCGCGTCTGGCACGCATCGACCTGCTGCTCAATGCGTGGGTCGATCCATCGCATCATGGCCGCCATGCCCATCTGATCGCCGAGTTGATCCGCTCCACTCAGGCGCGACGCAGCGTTGGGCATCTGATGAGTTCGTCGTTTGCGCAACTTGCGCGAAAGGTGGTCGAGCGTTCGGCCGAGAGCGGCGAGCACTACATCACGCGCGACCGCAAGGAATACCGCGAACTGATGCGGGCCGCCGCGGGCGGCGGGCTGGTGACGGCAGCCACGGTCTACCTCAAGTTCCTGATCTATGGGCTGCACCTGGACAAGTTCGTCGAAGGGTTCCTGGCGTCGCTGAACTACGCGGGCAGCTTCCTGGCAATCCATTTTGCACATTTCACGCTGGCCACCAAGCAGCCGGCGATGACCGGGCCGGCGCTGGCGCATCGGCTGGACGGGGCGGGCCGGCCCGAGGGGCGCGAGATCTTCGTTGACGATACGATCGCCATGATCCGGTCGAATGCGGCAGCGATCTTTGGCAACCTGTCTGTGGTGTTTCCCGTGGCGCTGGCGGTCGAGTGGCTGGCTGGAAAGGCGTTCGGCACGCATCTGATCACCCCGGCCAAGGCGATCGCGACCATCGAGTCGTTTTCGATTCTCGGCCCCACGCCGCTGTACGCAATCTTCACCGGAGTGCTGCTGTGGCTGTCGAGCCTGATTGCCGGCTGGGCGGACAACTGGTTCGCGCTGCATCGCGTGCATGACGTCATGGCTTATAACCGGCGCCTGCGCTATGTCCTCGGTCAACGCGGCGCGATGCGCCTGGCCGATTTCTGGAAACGCAATCTTTCGGGCATCACGGCCAACGTTTCACTGGGCTTTCTGCTCGGGCTCGGGCCCGAGATCCTGAGCTTCTTCGGACCGCATATGGAGGTGCGCCATGTGACGCTTTCGACCGGCTCGGTTGGGGCGGCAATCGGCGTGCTCGGCTTCGATGCGCTGCGCATGCCCGCGCTGTGGCTTGCGGTGGCAGGCATTGCGCTGATGGGCGTACTGAACGTTGCGGTGAGCTTTGCACTGGCCTTCAACATGGCGCTGCGCTCGCGTGAAATGCGGCGTGTCGATCGGATGGAGGTGGTGAAGGCGGTACAAAAGCGTATTATTCGGCACCCGCTCTCTCTGCTGATCCCGCCGCGCAACGCGCCCGGTTCCGCGCCTGCGGAGAGTCCATCGTTATAGCTGGCGGAACACTGCGTTGCAGCAAGGGGTACTTGACTAAATTAGTCGGAAAATTTTATACTCGACCGAAATTCTCAAGTATTCCCTTCCCCTCGAGCATCATGAGACTGACCACCAAAGGCCGTTTCGCGGTAACCGCCATGATCGACCTGGCCATGCGCCAGGATCAGGGACCTGTCACCCTGGCAGGCATCAGTCAGCGTCAGAAGATCTCCCTGTCGTACCTGGAGCAGCTTTTTGGCAAGCTGCGCCGCCACGAGATCGTGGAAAGCGTGCGCGGTCCGGGCGGCGGGTACAGCCTGGCGCGCAAGGCCGAGGACGTCACGGTGGCGGACATCATCATCGCCGTGGACGAACCGCTCGATGCGACGCAGTGCGGCGGGAAGGGCAATTGTAACGGCGATGACGGCACTGGGCGCTGCATGACCCACGAATTGTGGGCCACGCTGAACCAGAAGATGGTCGAGTACCTCGACTCCGTCTCCCTGAAGAATCTGGTCGACCAGCAGCGCGACCGCCAGCCGGCGGTGCTGCACGACATGCGCGAAGATGCCGCGCAGCAGCCGGTTGCCGCGCCTCGCGGCAAGACGGCGAAACAGGAAAAGCCGGCACGCGCCCGCGTGGTCAATTCGGTTTTCAGCCTCGCGCAGTCCTGAGCACGGACGGCGCGGCTGAACTAAACTATCGGTAGGCATTAAGCGATTAGCGGTCCCTATAAGGCAGTCACAACGATGAGCACCACCCCACATTTCCCGATCTACATGGATTACTCGGCCACCACGCCGGTGGACCCGCGCGTGGCGGACAAGATGATTCCGTACCTGCGCGAGCAGTTCGGCAATCCGGCGTCGCGTAGCCACGCGTATGGCTGGGACGCCGAGCGTGCCGTGGAAGAGGCGCGCGAGCAGGTGGCGGCGCTGGTTGGTGCCGATCCGCGCGAAATCGTGTGGACGTCGGGCGCGACCGAGTCGGACAACCTCGCCATCAAGGGCGCGGCCAATTTCTACTCGGGCAAGGGCCGTCACATCATCACCGTGAAGACCGAGCACAAGGCTGTGCTGGACACCACGCGCGAGCTGGAGCGTCAGGGCTTCGAGGTGACGTACCTCGACGTCAAGGATGACGGCCTGATCGATATGGACGTGTTCAAGCAGGCGATCCGCCCGGACACGATCCTGGTATCGGTGATGCTGGTGAACAATGAGATCGGTGTGATCCAGGACGTCGAGCAGATCGGTGAGATCTGCCGCGAGAAGGGCATCATCTTCCACTGCGACGCCGCGCAGGCGACCGGCAAGGTGGCGATCGACCTGAACACGCTGAAATGCGACCTGATGTCGTTCTCGGCCCACAAGACGTATGGCCCGAAGGGCATCGGCGCGCTGTATGTACGCCGCAAGCCGCGCGTGCGCATCGAGGCGCAGATGCACGGTGGCGGCCATGAGCGCGGCATGCGCTCGGGCACGCTGGCTACGCACCAGATCGTTGGCATGGGCGAGGCATTCCGTCTGGCCCGCGAGGAAATGGCCACGGAGAACGAGCGCATCCGCATGCTGCGCGACCGCCTGTGGAACGGCCTGTCGGACATGGAAGAGGTGTACCTGAACGGCTCGATGGAACACCGTGTGCCGCACAACCTGAACGTCAGCTTCAACTTCGTCGAAGGCGAATCGCTGATCATGGCCATCAAGGACGTGGCCGTGTCGTCGGGTTCGGCGTGCACGTCGGCGTCGCTGGAGCCGTCGTATGTGCTGCGCGCACTTGGCCGCAACGACGAACTGGCGCACAGCTCGATTCGTTTCACGGTGGGCCGCTTCACGACCGAGGCCGAGGTTGACTACACCGTCGAACTGCTCAAGAACAAGATCGGCAAGCTGCGCGATCTGTCGCCGCTGTGGGAAATGTTCAAGGACGGCGTCGACCTGAATTCGATCCAGTGGGCCGCGCACTGATTGCGGCACACGTAAAAACAAGACCCCATCAAAAGATTGATCAGAGGTAGCCAAAATGTCTTACAGCAACAAGGTTCTCGACCACTATGAAAATCCGCGCAACGTCGGTTCGTTCGACAAGAACGACGACGCGGTGGGTACCGGCATGGTCGGCGCCCCGGCCTGCGGCGACGTGATGAAGCTGCAGATCAAGGTGAACGAGGCTGGCGTGATCGAAGACGCCAAGTTCAAGACCTACGGTTGCGGTTCGGCGATCGCCTCGTCGTCGCTGGTGACCGAATGGGTCAAGGGCAAGACCGTGGACCAGGCTCTGGAGATCAAGAACACCCAGATCGCCGAGGAACTGGCGCTGCCGCCCGTGAAGATCCACTGCTCGATCCTTGCCGAAGACGCCATCAAGGCGGCCGTCGAGGATTACAAGAAGAAGCACCCGGGCGCCGAGCAGAAGGCGGCCTGATCCGGTAGATGGTTTGTACGGCCGCGCGTGGTCAATTGGCCGCGCGCGGCGCATCGACAGCAAGGCAAAGATGATCACAATGACCGAAAAGGCGGCGAAGCACGTCGCCCGCTACCTGGAACGCCGTGGCAAGGGCGTGGGCTTGCGCGTAGGCGTGAAGACCACCGGCTGCTCGGGACTGGCGTACAAGCTCGAGTACGTGGACGAACTGCAGCCTGAAGACCAGGTGTTCGAGACGCGCGGCATCAAGGTGATCGTGGATCCGAAGAGCCTGCCGTACATCGACGGCACCGAGCTCGATTTCGCGCGCGAAGGGTTGAACGAAGGCTTCAAGTTCAATAACCCCAACGTCAAGGACGAGTGCGGCTGCGGCGAATCGTTCCGGGTCTGACGGCCTGAGCCGCACCCGTATCGGTAGCCGATACGAGTGCGGCGACACGACGGGGGGCGGCATGGCCGCTCCTTTTTGTTGGGGAAGCTTTTGAAAGACGATTTCTTTGCGCTGTTCGGGCTGCCTGCCCGCTATGACGTGGACGAGGCCGCGCTCGACGCCGCCTATCTCACCGTCCAGACGCAGGCGCATCCGGACCGCTTTGCCAATGCCGGCGATGCCGAGCGCCGCGTGGCCATGCAGTGGGCCGCGCACGCCAACGAGGCATACCGGACGCTGCGCCAGCCGCTCAAGCGCGCGATCTACCTGCTGCACCTGCGTGGCGTCGACATCCAGGCCGAGAGCAACACGGCAATGGCGCCCGCCTTCCTGATGCAGCAGATGGAATGGCGTGAAGCGCTGCAGGAGGCCGTGGAAGGCCGCGCGGTAGACCAGCTTGACCGCCTGCTGCGCGATCTGCGCCAGGAAAAGCGTGACCGCCACGCGGCACTCGGCGCACTGCTCGATGCCGGCGACAACGACGCTGCCAGCGCTGCGGCGCGACAGCTCATGTTTATCGAGAAGATCGAACACGACGCGAGCGAGGCGATCGATCGTCTCGAAGATTGAAGAAAGATCATGGCACTGCTCCAGATTTCAGAACCCGGCATGTCGCCGGCGCCCCACCAGCGCCGGCTGGCCGTTGGTATCGACCTTGGCACCACCAACTCGCTGGTGGCCGCCGTGCGCAACAGCATTCCCGAAGTCCTGCCCGACGAGCACGGCCGCGCGCTGCTGCCGTCCGTGGTGCGCTACCTGTCTACCGGTAATGCGCATATTGGCTACAAGGCCCAGGACGAAGCGGTACGCGACCCCAAGAACACGATCATCTCGGTCAAGCGCTTCATGGGCCGCGGCGTGCGCGACGTGGCCAATATCGAGCACAGCCCGTACGATTTCGTCGATGCACCGGGCATGGTGCAGTTGAAGACGGCGGCCGGCATCAAGAGTCCGGTCGAAGTCTCGGCCGAGATCCTGGCCACGCTGCGCCAGCGTGCGGAAGACTCGCTTGGCGATGACCTGGTCGGGGCCGTGATCACGGTTCCGGCGTACTTCGACGACGCGCAGCGCCAGGCCACCAAGGATGCCGCGCAACTGGCCGGCCTGGACGTGCTGCGCCTGCTCAACGAGCCGACCGCCGCCGCCATCGCCTATGGCCTGGACAACGGCGCGGAAGGCATCTACGCCGTGTATGACCTCGGCGGCGGCACGTTCGATATCTCGGTGCTCAAGCTGACCAAGGGCGTGTTCGAAGTGATGTCGACGGGCGGCGATTCTGCGCTCGGCGGGGACGACTTCGACCAGCGCCTGCTGTGCTGGATCGTCGAGCAGGCCAGCCTGCAGCCGTTGTCGGCCGAAGACGCGCGCCTGCTGATGGTGCGCGCCCGTGCGGCCAAGGAAGCGCTGTCCAGCAGCGACAGCACGGTGATCGACGCGGTGCTGGCGAGCGGGGAGATCGTGCATCTGCCGCTGGAAGCCGACACGTTTATCGAAATCACCGCCAACCTCGTGCAGAAGACGCTGACGCCGGTGCGCAAGGCACTGCGTGACGCGGGCGTCGGTGCAGATGAAGTCAAGGGTGTGGTTCTGGTTGGCGGCGCAACGCGCATGCCGGCAATCCGCAAGGCCGTGGGCGATTACTTCGGCCAGCAACCGTTGACCAATCTTGATCCGGACAAGGTCGTGGCGCTGGGCGCCGCCATGCAGGCCAACCTGCTGGCCGGCAACCATGCGCCGGGCGAGGACTGGCTGCTGCTTGACGTGATTCCGCTGTCGCTGGGCGTGGAAACGATGGGTGGTCTGGTCGAGAAGATCATTCCGCGCAACAGCACGATTCCCGTGGCCCGCGCGCAGGAGTTCACCACGTTCAAGGACGGCCAGACCGCAATGGCGATCCACGTGCTGCAGGGCGAACGCGAACTGGCCAGCGACTGCCGTTCGCTCGCGCGTTTCGAATTGCGCGGCATTCCGCCGATGGTGGCCGGTGCGGCGCGTATCCGCGTGACCTACCAGGTGGATGCCGACGGCCTGCTGTCGGTGTCGGCGCGCGAAACTGGCTCCGGCGTGGAGGCATCGGTATCGGTCAAGCCGTCTTATGGCCTGGCCGATGACGATATCGCCCGGATGCTTCAGGAGAGCTTCCGCGAAGCCGAGCACGACATGAAGAGCCGTGCGCTGGCCGAGGAGCGCGTCGAAGCCTCGCGTCTGGTGGAGGCCACCACGCGCGCGCTCGAGACCGATGGCGAACTGCTGTCGGCCGACGAGCGTACCGCCGTGGAAGCGCTGATCGCCAGCGTGGCCGAGATCGCAAAGGGTGAGGACCACCACGCCATCAAGGCCGCCGTGGAGCGCCTTTCGCAAGGTACCGACGAATTTGCCGCACGCCGCATGGACCGCTCGATCAAGAGCGCGCTGGCCGGCAAGAAGGTGCAGGAGCTCGGCTGACGGCCGCAGGTGCACTGATCGTTCGCACCGCAGACTGACAACAGGATAGAAATGCCACAGATTATTGTTTTGCCCCATGTCGAGTTGTGTCCCGAGGGGGCTGTCTTCGAGGCCAAGAGCGGCACCAGCGTGTGCGACGCGCTGCTCACCAATGGCATCGAAATCGAACACGCGTGCGAGAAGTCGTGCGCCTGCACCACGTGCCACGTGATCGTGCGCGAGGGCTTCAATTCGCTCGAAGATGCCGAGGAGAAGGAAGAAGACCTGCTCGACAAGGCATGGGGCCTGGAGCCGAATTCGCGCCTGTCATGCCAGGCACTGGTGGCCGACGAAGACCTGACCGTCGAGATTCCCAAGTACACGATCAACCACGCCAAGGAAGGCCACTGAGCCTGACCCGGGAGTTTCCACATGAAATGGACGGATACCTACGATATCGCCGCAGCGCTGTACGACAAGTTTCCTGATGTCGATCCGGTGACGGTGCGCTTCACGCAACTGCGCCAATGGGTGCTTGAACTCGACGGTTTCAGCGATCTGCCCGAGCGCTCGGGCGAGAAGATCCTCGAGGCCATTCAGGCAGCGTGGATCGAGGAAGCGGAGTAGGCAGCAGGTATTTTTTCTCCCCTCTCCCGCATGCGGGAGAGGGGCCGGGGGAGAGGGCCGGCGCATCAATTCATGACAAGTCGCGATTCAAACCTCGTTTCCCTCTCCCCCAACCCCTCTCCCACTAAAGTGGGAGAGGGGAGCGAACCAAAGGCAATTCAACTACCTTTGGCGCTTTCTTAACCAGTCACGAGCGCCCCGTGCTCAAGGTGCACGCGCTGGCCAACCTCCACGCCCGGAGCATTCTGGTACGTGAAGGTGCGGTGCGAGCCGTCATCCATCTGCACGCTGACGCGATAGCTCTTGTTCGTGTTCAGCTTCTTCTCGGCGTAGTTGCCGCCGAAGCCGCCGGCCGCAGCGCCCGCAACGGTGCCAAGAATACGGCCGTTGCCGTGGCCGATCTGGTTGCCGAGCAGGCCGCCCACTACGGCGCCGCCCACCGCGCCGAGGCCGGTTGTCGGCTTTTCGGCTTCCACTACCTGTACACCCGTCACATGACCCGCCGTATGGCTGGGCCGTGCCGCGGTGTTTGGCTCGGCCTGCGACGGCTGCGCTTGCTGCGGCTGTTGGGCCTGTGTCGGCTGTTGAAGCTGTTGCTGTTGAGCGGGCGCAGCGGGCATCGAGTTCTGCGCGTACTGCCTGTCATAGGCCGGCGGGCGCGTGGTCGAGCCCGGTGCCGGGGCCTGTGCCTGTGCTTCGGTTTGCGTGCCAGCTTGCGTCGTGGCCGGGGCATTCACCTGCCCGCTGTAGTACTGCGACTGCGCCGACGAAGGTTCGGTGCTGGCGCTACCCTGGTTGGCGTTGCTGATTGGCAGTACACCCGTGAGCGCTGCCACAGCCGTCAGGCTGACGATGACGATCGATATCGCGGCCGCGCCAATCAGCGGATTCAGGCGGCGTTGGGTCGGCAGCGTAGGGAGGGTTTCCGGACCAGACATTTATTGTTCTCCAGGGCGCCATCAAGGCGGACACCATGGAGTCTGGCGGAATTTCGTGCCGGTTTCCGTTTGATTTTGTAAGGATCTGTAGCGCGGAAACGGCTGGAAAATCAATAACTTGCGGGTGGGATGCGAGGCGGTCTGTTACAGAATCTCCTCTCCCGCATGGGAGAGGAGATGACCGTGTGATCAGTCCTCGCGGCGCAGGTGCGGGAACAGGATCACGTCGCGGATGTTCGGGCTGTCGGTCAGCAGCATCACCAGACGGTCGATGCCGATGCCGCAGCCACCGGTCGGGGGCATGCCGTATTCGAGCGCGCGGATGTAGTCGGCGTCGAAGTACATCGCTTCCTCATCGCCCGCATCCTTCTGCTCGACTTGCTTGCGGAAGCGATCGGCTTGGTCTTCCGGGTCGTTCAGTTCGGAGAAGCCGTTGGCGATTTCGCGGCCGGTGATGAACAGCTCGAAGCGCTCGGTAATGCCTGGTTCGGTGTCCGAGGCGCGCGCCAGCGGCGAAACCTCGACCGGATAGTCGATGATGAACGTCGGCTCCCAGAGTTGCGACTCGGCGGTTTCCTCGAACAGCACGAGCTGGAGCGTGCCCAGGCCAGCGTTCAGGAACTGCGGCGCGTTGGTGTTCACGCCAAACTTCTTCAGTTCGGTGCGCAGGAATTCCACATCGGCCAGTTGCGCATCGGTGTATTGCGGCGCGAACTTCTGGATTGCCTTCGTGGTCGTCAGGCGATGGAACGGCTTCGACAGGTCGAGCTCGCGGCCCTGGTAGGTCACCACGGCGCTGCCGCGCGCATCGATCGCGGCCTGGCGGATCAGGTTCTCGGTGAAGTCCATCAGCCAGCGGTAGTCCGTATAGGCCGCGTAGAACTCCATCATCGTGAACTCGGGGTTGTGGCGCGGGCTCACCCCTTCGTTACGGAAATTGCGGTTGATCTCGAACACGCGCTCGAAGCCGCCGACGATCAGGCGCTTCAGGTAGAGCTCGGGCGCGATGCGCATGAACATCTGCATGTCCAGCGCATTGTGGTGCGTGATGAACGGCTTGGCCGCGGCGCCGCCCGGAATCGGGTGCAGCATCGGCGTTTCCACTTCCATGAAGCCTGCGTCGGCCATATGGCGGCGGATGGACGAGATGGCCTGCGTGCGGGCGCGGAACGTGTCACGCGTTTCCGGCGAGACGATCAGGTCCACGTAGCGCTGGCGGTATTTGGTTTCCTGGTCGGCCAGGCCGTGGAACTTGTCCGGCAGCGGGCGCAGCGCCTTCGACAGCAGGCGCAGTTCGCGCACCTGTACCGACAGCTCGCCCTTGTTGGTGCGGAACAGTTCGCCGCGCGCGCTGATGATGTCGCCGAGATCCCAGTGCTTGAATGCCGCGTAGACGTCCTCGCCGACCTTGTCGCGCGTGATGTAGAACTGGATCTGGCCGCTGCCGTCCTGCACGGTGGCGAAGCTGGCCTTGCCCATCACGCGCTTGAGCATCATGCGGCCGGCGATGGACACTTCCACCGGGCTTGCTTCCAGCGCGGCCTGGTCGGTCTCGCCATACTGCGCGTGCAGCGCGCCGGCCTGGTGCGTCGGGCGGAAGTCGTTCGGGAAGGCCACGCCTTGCTGGCGCAGGGCCTGCAGTTTCTCGCGCCGCTCGGCGATGATCTTGTTCTCATCCACGGCGGGAGTGTCTGCGGCTTGGGCGCGGGTCGGTTCGGTCATGATGTCAGGTTCGATCACGCGGCACAGGGCGCCGCGCGGGTTCAGTTCAGTGTGTCGGTTCAGTACTTGCGGATGTCGTCGAGCTCGGTCGTGCCGAAATCGGGACGGTCCAGGTAGGCCACGATGCGCTGTGCGGTGTCGTCGGGCGAGGCAAGCTGATCGTTGGCCTTGAGGTCGCGGAAACGCTCCACCTGCGCGAAGTCCGCGCCACGGATGGTTTCCTGCATGCCGGTATCCACCACCCCCGGTGCCAGCGCGACGGCGCGCACCGTGCGCGGCTCGGGCATGCTTGCGTACTCGGCGTTGACCGAGCGGATGAACATGTCCAGGCCCGCCTTGCCGGCGCAGTATGCGGCCCAGCCCGGTACGGGATTGCGCGCGGCGCCCGACGAGATTGCCAGCACCTTGCGCGGGCAGTCAAAGCGTGCGGTGTGGTCGATGAACGCGCCGGTCATCGTCATCGGCGTGATCAGGTTGGTCTGAAAGTGCGGGATCAGCGCGTTCTCATGCAACTGCGTGATCGCGCCGATCGGCTGCACCACGCCGGCGTTCAGGATCAGGGTGATACTGGCCGGCGCCTCGTCCACGGCATCGAGCACGCTGGCCAGCCACCCGGCCGACGGGCCGGGCTGCGACAGGTCCTGCAGGTGCCACGCCACGCGCACGCCGCTGGCCGAAGCCTCGGCCTCGAGTTCGAGGTTGCGGCTGCGCGCCACGCCGATCACGCGGTTGCCCGGTTTCAGCAATGCGCGAACCAGTGCGGTACCCAGGCCGCGCGAGGCGCCGGTGACGATGTAGAGATGGGTGGAGCGGGGCGTTCCGGTGGTCATGAGCGTGGACCTTGATCAGTGAGATGGCATTGGAATCGCCGCGCATCGCCCGGAAGACTCCGGGGGCATTGCGCGGCGACGACTAGCTGCAATCTTCGGCAGAAATCGCCAGGACCTGAATGTCAGGGCCTGCTTTACAACCCCTGTTTCAGGCTGGCCTCGATGAACGGGTCAAGGTCGCCGTCCAGCACCTTCTGGGTGTTGGACATTTCCACATTGGTGCGCAGATCCTTGATACGGCTCTGGTCCAGCACGTACGAGCGGATCTGGTGGCCCCAGCCCACGTCTGTCTTGCCGGCTTCGAGCTTGTCGGCCTCGGCCTGGCGCTTGCGCATTTCATGCTCGTACAGGCGCGACTTCAGCATCGACATGGCCTCGGCGCGGTTGCGGTGCTGCGAACGGTCGTTCTGGCACTGCACGACGATGCCGGTGGGCATGTGCGTGATCCGCACGGCGGAGTCGGTCTTGTTGATGTGCTGACCGCCGGCGCCCGATGCGCGGTAGGTATCCACGCGCAGGTCGGCCGGGTTGACCTCAACTTCGAACGACTCGTCGACCTCGGGGTAGACGAAGACCGACGAGAACGACGTGTGGCGGCCGCCAGACGAATCGAACGGCGACTTGCGCACCAGGCGGTGCACGCCCGTTTCGGTACGCAGGAAACCGAACGCATACTCGCCTTCGACCTTGATCGTCGCGCTCTTGATGCCGGCCACGTCGCCTTCGGACTCTTCCAGCACTTCGGCCTTGAAGCCCTTGCGCTCGCAGTACTTCAGGTACTGGCGCAGCAGCATCGATGCCCAGTCGCACGCCTCGGTACCGCCGGCGCCGGCCTGGATGTCGATGAACGCATTGGCCTGGTCCATCTCGCCCGAGAACATGCGGCGGAATTCCATGTCCGCCACCAGGGCCTCGAAGCCCTGGACGTCGGCCTCGATGGACTCGAGCGTGTCGTCGTCGCCTTCCTCGCGGGCAAGCTCGAACAGCTCTTCCGCGCCGTTAAGGTCGTCGGTCAGCTTGCCGAGTACGTGCACGACGCCTTCCAGCGCCTTCTTTTCCTTGCCCAGGTCCTGGGCACGCTTGGGGTTGTTCCAGACTGCGGGGTCTTCGAGCAACCCGTTGACTTCATCTAGGCGGTTTTCTTTGACATCGTAGTCAAAGATACCCCCGTAGATCTTCCGTCCGGGAACGGAGATCGGAGATGGCACCGGAGATGGCGTTCAGGCGTTCTGCTTCCATGTATTGATGTTCGTGCGCTTCAAAACGTCGAATTATAGCGGATCGGCGACGCAAATCCGGCTTCTGCCTGCCAGCTGGCGTGACGGAAATCCGAACCGTTCGCGCAGCGAACGGTCTACCTGGGGACAATTTCGCCGCATCGGCGACAATATCGCCCGAACCGCGCCCGCCCCGGCGCCATTTTTCAGGAGTGACTTCGGACGCATGACACGAACACACCACGTCAACCTGCATACCCGCCGCCGCGCGCTGGGCGGCCTTGCCGCGATGTCTCTGGCCGCCATGCTGGCCGCTTGCGGCACCACCCCCGGCGAACCGGCCCCGGAGGGCTTCTATCGCGTCGAGCGCGGCGACACGCTGTATTCGATCGCCCGCCGCAACAAGCGCTCGGTGGCTGACCTGTCGCGCTGGAACGACCTTTCGAACTCGAACCAGATCGAGGTAGGACAACTGATTCGCGTCCGGCCGCCCGCAGGTGCGTCATCGTCGGCCGGCACGGTTGCCCCGTCCGGGGACAGATCCGCACGCGCGGCCAGCCCGGACCCGGCATCGTCCAAACCGCCCGCAAGCTCGATCAGCCTCCAGTGGCCGGCCGATGGCCGGATCTCGGGGCGCTATGCGCCGCCTGGGGAGAAGGGGCTGCGCATC
The DNA here is from genome assembly GCF_000292345.1 of Cupriavidus sp. BIS7. Taxonomy (GTDB): domain Bacteria; phylum Pseudomonadota; class Gammaproteobacteria; order Burkholderiales; family Burkholderiaceae; genus Cupriavidus. Next base: position 85,280 of record NZ_ALOU01000020.1, on the reverse strand, counting down.
GAGGTGCCGGCCGGCGGCAAGGTCCGCGCCGCGGCGTCGGGCTGGGCCATCCATGTCGGGACACTGCGCGGCTACGGCATGCTGGTGATCGTCAAGCACAACGACGACTGGCTGACCGTGTATGGCAACCTGGACCGCCCGCTGGTCAAGGAGGGCGACCGCGTCTCCACGGGGCAGGACATCGGCAGCATGGGGGAAGCGGCCGAGCTGCATTTCGAAGTGCGCGGCAATGGCAGGCCGGTCAATCCGGCCAATTACCTGCCGTCGCGTGGCTGACGTCCTGTTTTCTGCCGCCTAGAAATACAGGGCGGCCAGCAGCATCAATGACTGCTGCTGGCTCAGGCTGCCATAAGTGCTGGCCAGCGGCCCGATATTGCGTTGCCATTGCAGCGCAATGTCCCAGCGGGGCAGGCGGTAGCGCAGTTCCAGCCAGTGCATGCTGCTGTAGTCGACCAGGTCCAGGCGCACCATTGCACCGAGATCCAGTCGCGGCACCAGAGCATCCCGCCAGCTCACGAACAGAAAGGCACCTGAGCGCGTGGCCAGATCCTGCACATCGGCCAGGTACTGGTTGTAGCGAATGTGCGCCTGCGGCGGCAGCTCCCAGAAACGTTGCCACTGTGACGCATTCGGCGCGGCGCTGTTGTACTGGTACTCCAGCGTCGCCGAAACCTTCTTGTCGAAGGTCCACGTGCCGCCGACCGAAAGCCGCTGCCGAAACGCCGTGTCGGGCGCGAGCCCGAATGCCTCGTTCAACTGGGAGCGGCTCCGTCCCCCGGCCCATTCCACATGCGTGGTGACGGCGTCGGTGACCAGCAAGCTCAGGTTCAGCCCTGCCTGAGGCGACTGGTCGTCGTCGCCCTGCAGCAGCAACTGGCCCTGCAGACGCTCGGTCAGCGGTGCCGATACGCCCGTCAGGAAGCGATTGCTTCGGTTCGTCGCTGCGAGGTCTGGACTGAATGGCTCCTGGCTTGGCGAGTCACCGAGGTCTGGGGAAAACAGCGCGAAGGCCGTCGCGCCATCCCATAGCCATTGCCCGCGAACAACCATGCTCCCCTGACGGTTCTGGCGCAGGCTGTCCGGCGCAACGGACGGAACCGCGCGAACGGCGCCCTTGCGAAACCAGTCAGTCGGGTTATAGCCGGTGGCCACGCCTTGCCGGACGTTGACACGCCCGATCTCCACACTGGCCTGTGGCAACGGCTGCCAGGCGACGTAACCTTCTTTCCACGTGTTGATGGTGTGGTGGCCACTTGCATTGGCTTGCGAGAAATCGTCGATGCGATCGCGGAAAACGACCTGGACTTCGGGCGTGACGCGTTGGTCAAGCGAAAAATCCAGTGCCCCACGTGCCGCGATCGTTGACGATGTGTCGCGAGACCTTATGAGTCCGACACTGCCTTCGACGGTCAGATGCCATGGCTTGTCGGTCTGGACGACATCATCAGTGGATGTGTCGGCAATCATCAGCGCTGCCTGATCTTCGAGTCGGTCGGCGAGTCGGTCGTCGAGTCGCGGCTCGCCTGTCACAGCTGCGGCAAGGGATGGCACGCCTGCCGTCAGGTGCAATGCAATGGCCTGCAGGACAAGGCTCCGCCTCATGGTACGGCCGTCTGCCGTTCGGTCGTGTCGACCGATGGGCCGGAATCGGGTCTGAAGTGCGGCAGATAGTCACGCTGCATCCAGGCGGCAGGAATGTCGCGCCGGACAAAATCGCTGTAGCGCATGACCGTGATCCAGCTCGGTTCCAGCCCATCGATGATGACTTCCTCGGTGGGGCGTCGTTCGCCAAGTTGCTGCTGGTAACGGCGGTAGTAGATAGTCTTCAGCAGTCGCCCGGTTTCTGCATGGAACTGTGCCTTGATGGGCTGGTTGCTCGATTCGTCGAGCCAGAGCCGGGCATGATGGTAGGCCGCTTCCTCGGTCCTGGCGCGAAGATGCAGGCGCACGGTGCGGCGAGCCTTGCGGTAACCGTCTTGCACTGTTTCATGGGCTTCCTCGCTCGCCTGGTAGTCGGCCGCAAGATTGGCCGACACCACATCGCCGTTTGATGCCTGGCCCAGCAGCCGCTGTTGCGGGGATACGCGCACACTGGCGCGGCTGGCCGGGTCATGGAACCAGATGTCCTTGCCGCTTTTCAGCGTGAGTTTGCCGGCGTCGCGTAGCGGAGCGACATAACGTATCAGGCTGCGATACTGAGCCTTGTCCGGCTCCAGGCGCGAGTACACCACGACGGTTGCACTATCCGACTGCTTGCCATTGCGATACTCGACCAGCGAGGTGGTGATGGAGAACGATGTTGACGGGTTGCGGATCCTGTCACTGGCTTCGAGCCGTTGCTGTGCGTCAGCCGCTTCAGCAACCGGTGCATTGGCCGCACCGGCGGCTGTGCCGCCCTGCGACAAACCTGCCACCGACAGGAGGATGGTGGTCACGATGGCGTGACGAGCGTGACGAGCGTGACGATAGCGTCGAATCATGGAAGTCTCTTCGCGAAGCGTTGGTTCGGCTCAAACGTGACGCAGCGCGTCGACGATGTTCATATGCGCAGCGCGGCGTGCAGGCAGCCACGCGGAGAGGATGGAAACGAGCGCCATTCCCAGACCCGTCAGCACAATTAGCAGAGGTGCGTTCCAGAAGCGCGCGGTGACGGGGATCTCGATGGCCATGCCTGGCGGTGACCAGGGAATCCCGAGGCGTTCCAGTCCCCACGCCACAACAAACGCCAGTACTACGCCTGCCAGCCATCCTGTTGCCGCCAGCAGCATGCCTTCTGCTATGAACAGCCAGCGGATGCCCTTCCGCTGCACGCCCATCGCGCGCAGTGTGCCGATCTCCTCCGTGCGTTCCATGATCGCAATGCTCATCGTATTGCTGACCGTGAACAGCACGATGACCACCAGCAGGCTCGCCACAAAGGCGAACAGGGCCCTCACCATGCTGATGGTCTGCCCGTAGGTCGGGTGCAGTTCGAACACATCGCGGATCTCAAGGTCGGCGTCATGCAAGGGCCCGGACAACAGCCACTGCAGGCGCTCGCGCGCAGCCGTGATCTGCTCGGTCTGGGCAAGCTGCATGACGATCGTTGTGACCTTTGGGTCTTCCGGGCCGAATATCAGCTTCTGTGCCTGCGCCAGGTGCATGGCGACATAGGTGTTATCGAAGTCCTTCAGCCCTTGTCTGACGGCTTGAACTACGGCGAGTCGTGCGATGTTTGGTGCGCCGCCAATGCTGGCCGTCAGCACATCCAGTTGCGGGGTAGCATCAGCCACGCCTGGCTGCGTTGCTTCATGCGTGGCGAGCACGGCAAGATCCCCTGGCATGGTGGGTGATGCATCGCCGTCCGCGGAAGCCGGCGGCCGAGGGCATTCGAGAAGCCCCAGCGCGTCGCACATCTGCAGCATGCGTGCAACGCCGATGCCGATGACTGCCGTTTCGGTGCCGAAATCACCAAGGTCATGCTGTGCCGACGGCGTTGGCACGTCATGGCCATTCCAGGCAAGCATCCGTTGCTGGTCCTGCGCCACGACACCATGTCCCACCACCGTGATCGACGTCGTCTGGCCGGGGCTGGCGGCAATGCCGCCAAAATGCAGCATGTCAGTGGCAACCGTCAGCATCGGCCCCAGTTCGGCATCCTGCTGCACAAGATCGATGATGGCGTTGCTGTCGGCAATGCCATAGGCCGACGGATTGCCCATGCCGAAATCGGGGTATCCGGATCGGAACAGTTGCAGGTGGCCGCTACGCTGCACATAGATGGTTTGCAGGCCGTACGTGATATCCCGAGCGTAACCGCCCAGAAGCAGGATGGCCGCCGTGCCGATCACCAGCGCCAGTAAAGTGACAAGTGTGCGTCGGCCATTGCGTTGCAGGTTGCGTGCTGCCAGGACGAATGGATTCATTGTGGCGTCCCGGTGGCTGGCTCGCTGGCCATGGTGGGGGCCACCAGGCCGATTCGGCCATCCCTGATCTGCACAAGGTCGTCGGCATGCGACATCAGCATCGGGTCGTGCGACGAAAATACGAAGGTCGTATGGCGCTGCTTTTGCAGGTCTCGCATCAGCGAGACGATGCCTGTGGCAGTCTGGCTGTCGAGGTTGGCCGTCGGCTCGTCCGCGAGTATCAGTTGGGGCTGATGAATCAGTGCGCGCGCGATTGCAACGCGCTGGCATTGCCCGCCGGATAGCTGGTTCGGTCGATGCCGGGCCTTGTCCGCAAGGCCGACCGCGTCAAGCATTTCACTGACACGCCGACGCCGTTCTGTAGCGGGAGTGCCAGCCAGCAGCAGTGGATACTCCACGTTCTCCCACGCGGTCAGCACCGGCAGCAGGTTGAAGTTCTGGAAGATGAAGCCGATGTGGCTGGCGCGGAAGGCTGTGAGGTCGGCGTCCGTCCAGTCCTGGACCGTTTTGCCGCCGATAAGGAGGTGACCGGCGTCTGGCCGGTCGATGCATCCGATCAGGTTCAGCAGCGTGCTTTTGCCGCTCCCGGACGGTCCGGCCAGCACCGTAAAGCGTTGTGCGCGGATGCGCAGGGTGACATCGGATATGGCTGCGACGCGCTCGGCACCGAGCAGGTAGTGCTTGCTGACATGGGAAAGCTCGACGGCATTCATTACAGGGTTCCGGTGACCGCTGCGCAAAAGCGCAGCATGGGTCACGGAAATGTAAGCGTTCCGATTTCGAAGCGAAATCGTAATCCGACGATCTTTGCGTCTATTTCAAGACTACTGCGCGTGCTCGATCACAAGCTGCACCCGCGTCATCCCGTTGAACGTGTTGTTGTCGAGCCGGTAGGCCACCGTCGCGCTTGCCCCATCCAGCGCGTCGGCATGGTTGAACCAGATCGCGTCGAAGCGCTGCTTGCCGCGCCCGAGCTGGAGCTTCAGGTGCTTGCCCTTGAGTACGGTCTGGCGCAGCACGTCGAATTCCCCGCAGAAGGTCGGGGGCGGGAATCCCTGGCCCCAGACCTGGCCTTCGAGCAGCGTGACGAAGTCGGGGCTGAAGCATTCGTCCTCGATATCGCCATCGGTCTCGATCACGCGCGCCAGTTGGTCGTCGGTCAGCCATTCGCGGCCGACTGTCTCGAACGCGGCGACGAACGTGTCAAAGTCCTTCGCGCGGACGGTCAGCCCGGCAGCCATGGCGTGGCCGCCGAACTTGACCAGCAGGCCCGGGTGCCGCTTCGACACGAGGTCGAGCGCGTCGCGCAGGTGGAAACCGGGGATCGAACGCCCCGAGCCCTTGATGTGCTCGTCATCGCCCGGTGCGAACGTGATGGTCGGCCGGTGAAATTTCTCCTTGAGCCGCGATGCCACGATGCCGATCACGCCCTGGTGCCAGGTTTCGTGGAACACGCTGATCGTGTAGCGCGACGCCGGGTCCAGCCCGGCCAGCGGCTGTTCGAGGATCTGCAGGGCCTCCTGCTGCATGCCGGCCTCGATGTCGCGCCGTTCGCGGTTCATGCCGTCCAGTTCCTGGGCGATTTCCCATGCGCGATTGGCATCGTCGGTCAGCAGGCATTCGATGCCGAGCGACATGTCCGCCAGCCGGCCCGCGGCGTTGAGGCGAGGGCCCAGGCCGAATCCCAGGTCGAATGTATTGGCGCGCGCCGCCTCCCGGCCAGCGGCACGGAACAGCGCCGCGACGCCCGGATGCATCCTGCCTGCACGCATGCGCTTCAGGCCCTGCGCCACGAGGATGCGGTTGTTCGTGTCCAGCTTGACCACGTCGGCGACGGTGCCAAGCGCCACAAGGTCCAGCAGCGTCTGCAGCGGCGGCTGGGCGGCCTGCGTGAACGCGCCGCGGCGGCGCAGTTCCGCGCGCAGGGCCAGCAGCACATAGAACATCACGCCGACGCCGGCCAGGTTCTTGCTCGGGAATTCGCAGCCGGGCTGGTTCGGATTCACGATCACGGCTGCCTCGGGCAGCGTCGCGCCGGGCAGGTGGTGATCGGTCACCACCACGTCGATGCCGCGCGCGTTGGCGGCCGCCACACCATCGACGCTGGCAATGCCGTTGTCGACCGTGACGATCACATCGGGCCGCTGCTGCGCGGCCAGGTCGACGATCTCCGGCGTCAGGCCATAGCCGTACTCGAAACGGTTCGGCACGATGTAGTCGACGCGCGCACCAAGCATGCGCAACCCGCGCACGCCGACTGCACAGGCCGTGGCGCCGTCGCAATCGTAGTCGGCCACGATCAGCAGCTTGCGGTTCGCGGCAATCGCGTCGGCCAGGTACTCGGCCGCGTGGCCGATGCCCTTCATGCTTGCCGGCGGCTCCAGTTCGGGCAGCTCGGTCGCCAGTTCAGACGCCTGGGCGACACCGCGTGCCGACAATATCCGCGCCAGCGTCGGGTGCAGGCCTGCGGCCGCCAGCGCGCCGGCGTGTTCATCGGAATAGGGGCGGATGGCAATCCGGGTCATGAGGCGTGGGTACTCTTCAGGGTCGTCAGGGTCGTAGGGGCCATCAGGGTCATCAGGGTCATGCGGGGCACCGCGTTCAGGCGGCCATGGCCAGATCGGACAGCAGCGCGCGCCAGTCGCCGCGCGTGCCGAGTCCGCGCCAGAACTTGCGCAGGTCGGCGCGGGTGACGGTGAACTCGGCGAAGTGGTTCTCGCCGCCCAGCACCAGCGTCACGGCCTGGATGCTGCCGTCGCCTAGCGCGGCCAGCACCGGCGCGAACCATTCGGCGTCAAGCGTGTGCATCCGTTCGATCCAGAGCCCCCAGTCGGCGGCGATATGGGCCTCGGTGGCGCTGTCCAGCAGCGTCATGACCGTGCCCTCGGCGCCGGCGATGTCGGCGTAGCGTGCCGGCTGCGGGCCCAGCCGGCTGCCGCCGGCCAGCGCCAGGCCGGCCAGGAACGGGTCGTCGGTCCGTACCGTGTCGGCCAGCTTGCGCACGGGGCCGGTCTTGCCGCCGCCATGCAGCCATACCGAATTGACGGTCAGCCTGCCTTCAGCCTCGCGCGCCTCGTTCACGGGATGGGCGTGCCAGGTCATCTGGATCTCGTTCTGAAAGCGGCGCCAGTCGCGTGCCTGCGGGCCGGCTTGCATCCAGATGTCGATATTGCGGCCCGTGGCCCGGACCGGCGTGGTGGCCGTCAGATCGCCAAAGGTGCCGTCGGGGACATACCAGCGTGCAGGGTGGGGCGCTTCGAGTGCGATGCCGGCCTCGCCCAGCAGATCGGCGATCGCGGCGTGCAGCGCGCGCGCCTCGTCGTCGCGGATGTCGAGCTGGTCCGGATGGATCAGCACCAGGTGATCGCGCGCGGCGTGGATGTGGACCGGCTGCAGGCAGGCCCAGGCGCCTTCCCCGGCGGGGGGCGCGGCGTCGCCGGCCCCGGCACGGTCCGCCAGCCGCATAAAGGGCGCAGTCGGCACTCGCACGGCGTCCAGCCCGGCCCGTCCGGCCAGCCAGCGCTCCTGCGGCAGCGTGCGCAGGTATGGGTCGTCGTGCGTCTCGCGCGGACCCGGGGTGGCGCGCGTCAGCAACTTTCCGAGCGCCGGCAACTCCAACTGCCGCAGCAGCGCGCCGGGCACGACATCGTCCGTGGCGTCGTCGCCGGCGCCTGGCGGGACGGAAAAGGGCACAATCAGGGTCAGGTGCGTCATCATGGTTGGCGAGATTGTAAACTTCCGGCTGGCCGGCGCCAGTTCTCCGTCACCTGATGACCGTAGAACCGCCTCCGGCGCTTTTCCAGAACAACAGGACTCCTCTTGAACTTTCCCTACGAGTGGCAGATCGGCTGGCGATACACGCGCGCAAGCAAGCGCGCCAGCCGCAACACGTTCATTTCGTTCATTTCGATGATCTCGATGATGGGCATCGCGCTTGGCGTGGCCGCGCTGATCGTCGTGCTTTCGGTCATGAACGGTTTCCAGAAGGAAGTGCGCGATCGCATGCTTTCGGTGCTGTCGCACATCGAGGTCATCGGCGCCGACCCGCTGACAGACTGGCAGAAGACGGCTGCCGAGGCCATGCGCAACAAGGAAGTGGTTGGCGCCGCGCCCTATGTGGCAGCCCAGGCCATGCTGACGCGCGAGGACGCCGTGCGCGGCGTGCTGCTGCGCGGCGTGGACCCGGCCGAGGAGCCCAAGGTGTCCGATATCGGCAGCCAGTTCCGGGCCGGCAGCATGACCGCGCTGGAACCGGGCGGGTTTGGCATCGCGCTCGGCAACGAACTGGCCAATGCCCTGGGCGTCCGTGTGGGTGACAAGGTGACGCTGGTGGCGCCGCAAGGCACGATCACCCCGGCTGGCGTGCTGCCGCGCCTCAAGCAGTTCACCGTGATCGGCGTGTTCTCGTCGGGCCATTACGAATTCGACAGCGCACTGGCGCTGATCGACATCGCCGACGCCGAAACGCTGTTCCGCCAGAGTGGCCCGACCGGCGTGCGCCTGAAGCTGCAGGACATGCAGCGCGCCCCGCAGGTGGCCCAGGATCTGGCTGGCACCATGTCCGGCGACCTGTACCTGCGCGACTGGTCCAAGCAGAACCGCAACTGGTTCGCGGCCGTCCAGACCGAGAAGCGCATGATGTTCATCATCCTGACGCTGATCATCGCGGTGGCGGCGTTCAACCTCGTATCCACGCTTGTCATGACCGTGACCGACAAACAGGCCGACATCGCCATCCTGCGTACGATGGGCGCCCAGCCGCGCTCGATCATGAAGATCTTTATCGTGCAGGGCGTGGCCATCGGCTTTATCGGCACGCTGCTTGGCGTGCTCGGCGGCACGCTGATCGCCACGAATATCGACGTGATCGTGCCCTTTATCGAACGGCTGCTGCACGTGCAGTTCCTGCCGAAAGACATCTATTTCATCAGCGAACTGCCTTCGGACCCTCGCGTGAACGACATCGTTACCATCGGCATCATTTCCTTCGTGCTGGCCTCGCTGGCCACGATCTACCCGAGCTGGCGCGCCTCGCGCGTGAACCCCGCGGAGGCGCTGCGCTATGAGTGATACGACGCTGCTTCCGGAAGTCTCTTCGCTGGCCGGCGCGTCCGGCGCGGCCGTGCAGACGGGTGCCCCGGTGCTGGTGGGCGAAGGCCTGACCAAGCGTTTCAAACAGGGCGAGCTCGATGTCGAGGTGCTGCGCGGCGTGGATGTGCGTGTCAACGCGGGCGAAAAGGTGGCCATCGTCGGTGCGTCCGGATCGGGCAAATCGACGCTGCTGCATGTGCTGGGCGGGCTGGACAACCCCGACTCGGGCCGCGTGGCGCTGCTCGGCAAGCCGTTCACGGCGCTGCGCGAAAAGGAACGCAATATCGTGCGTAACCGCTCGCTCGGCTTTGTCTATCAATTCCACCACCTGCTGCCCGAGTTCACGGCGCTGGACAACGTGGCGATGCCAATGCGCATCCGTGGCCTGAAGGAAGGCGAGGCGCGCGATGCGGCGCAGGCCGTTCTCGATCGCGTGGGCCTTGGTGGCCGCTCGAAGCATCGTCCCGGCGAACTATCGGGCGGCGAGCGCCAGCGCGTGGCGATTGCCCGTGCGCTGGTCGGGCAGCCGGCCTGCGTGCTGGCCGATGAGCCGACCGGCAACCTCGACGACCATACGGCCGGTGGCGTGTACGACCTGATGCTGGAACTGTCGCGCACGCTCGGCACGAGTTTCGTGATCGTTACGCACGATCTCGACCTGGCTGGCCGCTGCGACCGCATTCTGCGGCTGCGGGACGGCCATCTGCACCGCGAACGCTGATCTGCCAGCGCGCCCCCGCACACCATGTGGATCGATACCCACTGCCATCTGGACGCCAGCGAATTCGATGCCGACCGCGGCAGCGTGACGGAAGCGGCCGTCGCGGCCGGGGTCTCCGGCATCGTGCTGCCGGCCGTCGCGGTGTCGAACTTCGACGCTGTTCGCGGGCTGGCGCACGCTGACCCGCGCTGCGTGTATGCGCTTGGCATCCACCCGCTGTGTTCGCGCGATGCGGGGCAGGCCGATCTCGACGAGTTGCGTCGTCAGGTGGCCGCGTCGATCGACGATCGCCGATTCGTTGCCATCGGCGAGATCGGGCTCGATTTCTTCGTGCCGGGCCTGGATGCGGCCCACCAAACGTGGCTCTACGCCGAGCAGCTCAAGATCGCGCGTGAATTCGACCTGCCGGTGCTGCTGCACGTGCGCAAGTCCCAGGATCAGGTTCTGGCGCAACTGCGCCGGGCAGGGGTGCGCCAGGGCATCGCTCATGCATTCAACGGCAGCAACGACCAGGCGCGTAACTACGTCGCGCACGGCATGAAGCTTGGCTTCGGCGGCAACGTTACGTTTTCCCGTGCTCGCCAGATCCGTCGCCTGGCCACTGAAATGCCGCTCGAATCGATCGTGCTGGAAACAGACGCGCCCGATATCGCGCCGGCATGGCTGTCCGACGACCAGTTCGGCGAGCAACACAAGGCGCGCAACACGCCGGGCGAGGTGGCTGGCGTTGCGCGCGTGCTGGCCGAACTGCGGGGCGTGACGGAACGCGAACTGGCGGACATCGCCTGGCGCAACTCCGTGGCCGCGCTGCCGAGGCTGGCGGCGTTTGCGGACATCATGGCGCCACGCCAGGCCGCGCAGATTTAACCATCTGACACACCGACACATCGTTCGGTCACGTTTCACTGCTTCCCAACGCGGTACAAATACGCCCATCGGTAATGCGATATGAGGGCGTGACTTGCCATGCGTGCTGTACTGCTGGCGTTCGTGGCGGGCTGCTGGCTGCTGCAGCAACAGGGGGCGTTGCCTGCGTGGCGGTCGTGGGCAGCGTGGATGTGCGTGGCGTTGGCCGCAGTCGTTGCCACGTGGGTATTGCGCAGGCGCGTGGCTGCGGTGCCAGTGTGGCTGGCAGTGGTGCCGGTGGCTGTGGTCGTCGGAGTTGGCTGGGCCGCCTGGCGGGCGGAGGTGCGGCTAGGCGAATGGCTGGACCCGGCGCTGGCCGGGCAAGATCAGATTGTCGATGGCGGCGTCGCGGGTTTGCCAGACGCCAACGCACACGGCACGCGCTTCCTGTTCAGCGTGGAGGACGCGCAGGCTGGCATCGAAATCGCCGGGGCGCAGGATGGGGATGCAACCCGGTTGCCGAAGAAGCTCCTGCTGACGTGGTCTGATCCGTCGCAGGTGCTGGAGCCGGGCCAGCGCTACCGGCTGACGGTCCGTTTGCGCAGGCCGCGCGGGCTCGCGAATCCGCATGGATTCGACTATACCTACTGGCTGCTTGGCGAGGGCGTGAGTGCAACCGGCTACGTACGGCGCGGGCAGGTGCTGCCGCCGGATGAATCTCCGCCATTGTCGATGCGCATCTTGCAGTGGCGGGCGGGGTTGCGTGACCACCTGCGGCAGGCATTGCCGAAGGACGCACGCTACGGGGCAGTGCTGGTTGCGCTGGTGATCGGCGATCAGCGAGGCATCGCGCGCTCGGACTGGGATGTGTTCCGACGCACCGGCATCTCGCACCTCGTCAGCATTTCGGGGCTACACATCACCATGATCTCGGGCGCGGCGGCGGCGCTGGCGGGAATGCTCTGGCGCCGTTCGTTCGGGTTCGGCCGCGTGCTGCGCCGGCCGCTGCCGCTGGTCTGGCCAACGCAGAAGGCCGCGCTGGTTGTGGCGGTCATGACTGCGCTTGGCTATGGGCTGATCGCAGGCATGCAGATACCGGCGCTGCGCACGGTGACGATGCTGGCCGTCACTGCCATGGCGATGTGGAGTGGCAGGGCGCCGCCTGTGACGGTGGTGCTGGCGTGGGCTGCCGGCATCGCGGTCGCGATCGACCCGTGGGCCGTGATGTCGCCGGGGTTCTGGCTGTCGTTCGGCGCCGTGACAGTGATCTTCCTGAGCGCGCGGGACGGCGATGAGAGCGGCGTCAGCGACAACAGCGACGAGAGCGGCGACAGCAAACGGGATGATGGGGCCGTTGCAAGGCAGCGGGGCTGGAAAGGCTGGTGGATACGCGTATGGAGGGCGCTGGCGGAGGCTGCGCGCACGCAATGGTCCGTGACAATCGGCCTTGTGCCGCTGACGCTGCTGCTGTTCGGGCAGGTATCGGTGGTGTCGGTGCTTGCCAATGCCATCGCGATACCCGTGGTGAGTTTGCTTGTCACGCCGCTGGCGCTTGCGAGCGCAGTCCTGCCTATTGGATGGGCCGGGCCGCTGTTGTGGATCGCCCACGCCGCGCTGGACTGGCTGGTGAGCGGTCTGGCATGGCTGGCCGCACCATCCTGGGCAGTCTGGGAGGCCGCACATCCGGGGCCGGTTGCAACCGGGCTGGCGCTGGCCGGGGTTGGTGTGCTGATCGTTCCCCGGCCTTCGCTTGCCCGCTCGGCGACGTATTCGGTCGCGCGGGGCATTAGCGTCCCGCCAAACGTGCCGCGCTGGCTGGGCGCCTTGCTGATGGTGCCGATGCTCACGGCGGGGCGGGAGCCGGTTGAGGATGGGGAAATTCGTGTGACGGCGCTCGATGTCGGGCAGGGGGCTGCAGTGCTTGTGGAAACGCGTCGCCACGCGCTGCTCTATGACACTGGTCCCGCCTATGTATCGGGGGCCAGCGCCGGTGGTCAGGTCATTGTGCCGTTCCTGCGTGCGACGGGCGTGCGCAAGCTGGATTCGCTGATCGTCAGCCACGAGCATGCGGACCATGCGGGCGGCGTCAGCGACGTGCTGCAGGCAGTGCCGGTGGCGCAGGGGCTCACGGCGGAAGGGCCCTCGGACTTGAGACTGCCGGGTCTGGTGGAGGGGCGTAGCTGGCAGCCCTGCACCAGAGGGCTGGCCTGGCAATGGGACGGCGTGGATTTCGAGATCCTGCATCCGTCGGAGGACGATCTTGCGCGGGGGCGGCTGTCGGCCAACGGCCGTAGTTGCGTGCTGCGCGTGGCCACGGCGCAGCGTAGCTTGCTGCTGACTGGTGATATTGGCGAGGCGGAGGAGCGCAGGCTGGTCGGCAACGACGGGGGAAGAGAGGTTCGCGCCGACTTCCTGCTGGTGCCGCATCACGGTAGTGGTACGTCGTCACATGCTGCATTCCTGCGGGCGGTGCGCCCGGAGGTGGCCGTATTCCAGCTCGGCTTTGCAAACCGTCACCGGCACCCGCGCGAAGACGTCTGGCAGCGCTACGGGCGCGCAGGTGTGGCTCGGTATCGGACGGACGAAACAGGTGCCGTTTCGATCGTCACGCGCGGCAACCACTACGCGGTGGCCGGCTACCGCCAACAGCAGCGCCGGTACTGGCGAGACGCGCCACCGGCACCGCGTTGATCGCTGACGGGTCAGTTGGCGCGCGCAGACGGTTTCCGTGCCTTGCCTGAGGGGCCGCCGGATCTGGTAGGGCGCCCGGTGGTACGGCGCGGTGTTGTTGTGTGTGTCGCGGTCTGTGTTGCTGATTCGGCGGCCACGGATGCTGTGCCCGGTAGCGTCGGATCGGCGCCCGCGATGCGGCGCTCGCGAAGATGTGCCTTGGCACGTTGCAGGCCGGCGGCAACCGAGTCTGAGCGTTCGAGTGCCACGCCGGCGGCCAGTACGTCGCCGAGCACCAGATGGCAGATGCGCGAAGTCATCGGCGTGTAGACCTCGCTGTCTTCCTCCACATCGGAAAACACGCAGACGTCCGCGAGTCGGGCGAGCGGTGATCCGCTGTGGGTCAGTGCCAGTACGCTGGCGCCGCTGCTGCGGGCCAGCGTGGCGGCCGTCAGCATGTCCCACGTGCGGCCACTGTTCGATACCAGCACGGCCACATCGCCAGGGCGCAGCAGCGCGGCCGACATGCTGAACACGTGCGGGTCCGAGTAAGCGGTGGTTGGAATGCCCAGGCGGAAGAACTTGTGCTGGATGTCGAGTGCAACGATGCCCGAGTTGCCGCAGCCGTAGAACTCGATGCGGCGCGCGCTGGCCAGTAGCTTGATGCCGTGCTCGATCTGGTCGGCTGACAGCGCATTGCGCACCGTCATCAGGGTGGCGATGGTGCGGTCGAAGACCTTGCCGGCGATATCGGCGGGGCGGTCGTCGGCTTCCACGTCCTGATGGACGAACGGCGTGCCGCCACCAACATTCTGGGCGAACTGGAGCTTGAACTCCTTGAAGCCGTCGTAGCCGAGCGCCGCGCAGAATCGTGCGATCGTGGGCTGCGATACACCGGCGCGCTCGGCCAGTTCCGGCATGGTCAGCCGGATGACGCTGGCGCCGTGGCGCGCCACATAGTCGGCCAGGCGGCGTTCGGACGGGCGTAGCGAGTCGTAGACGGCAAGGATTCTGTCGCGCATGGTGAGGTCGTACGGGGTCGGGCGTGGGAGTCGTATGGGCAGGCCGCCGGGGGCGGTCATGACCCTGGGCGCATCATTGCGTCCCAATGAATGTAGAGATTCTACACAGAATGCGGCTTGTTTCGGAGGGCGTCTCGCATGCTCTCGTCTCGGGATTTACCCGGATTTGCGCGTGCAGCGCCATTTTTATGGCTACGCAAGCTATCGACGCCCAGTGTGTCGTGGATATAATGTAGAAAATCTACAAACATGGGTGCCTCAATCGAGCCATCCGGTGCCCCACCAGGAAGATTTCCGCCATGTCCCAAGCCGTTCATGCCGAGGTATCGGCTGTCACGCAACGCATTGTCGAGCGCAGCCGCGCCAGCCGCGCCGCATATCTCGCCAGGTGCGAGCGCGCGCAGCAGGATCTCGGGCCGCTGCGCGGCATGTCGTGCGCCAACCTTGCGCATGGCTATGCCGCGCTGCCGTCCGATGACAAGCTCAAGCTGCGCGTCGAACACGCACCGAACCTCGGCATCGTTACCGCGTACAACGACATGCTGTCGGCCCACCAGCCGTATGAGCGCTACCCGGGCGTGATCCGCGAGGCCGCGCGCGCCGTGGGGGCCGTGGCGCAGGTGGCCGGCGGCGTGCCGGCGATGTGCGACGGCATTACGCAAGGCAACGCGGGCATGGAACTGTCGCTGTTCTCGCGTGATGCGATTGCCATGAGCACCGCCGTGGCGCTCTCGCACAACACGTTCGATGCCGCGCTGATGCTCGGCGTCTGCGACAAGATCGTGCCGGGCCTGCTGATGGGTGCGCTGCAGTTCGGCCATCTGCCGGTCGTGTTCGTACCGGCCGGGCCGATGGCGACGGGCCTGTCGAACAAGGAAAAGGCCCGCGTGCGCCAGCTCTACGCCACGGGGCAGGTCGGGCGCGACGCACTACTGGAAGCCGAATGTGAGGCCTATCACGGCGCGGGTACCTGCACGTTCTACGGTACCGCCAACAGCAATCAGTTCCTGATGGAAATCATGGGCCTGCACATGCCCGGCGCGGCATTCGTGCATCCGGACAGCGGCCTGCGCGATGCACTGACCGCCTCAGCCGCCCAGCGTGCGCTGGCGCTGATTGCTCGTGGCCGCGAATACACGCCGCTGGCGAAGATCGTCGACGAACGCGCCATCGTCAACGCGATGGTGGGCCTGCTGGCCACGGGCGGCTCGACCAATCACACGATCCATCTTGTGGCAATGGCACGTGCCGCTGGCATCCTGATTGACTGGAACGATTTCGATCGTCTTTCCGCGGTCACGCCGCTGCTGGCGCGCGTGTACCCGAATGGCTCCGCCGACGTGAACCATTTCCACGCGGCCGGCGGCGTGGCTTATGTGATCGCCCAGCTACTTGAGGCGGGGCTGCTGCATGAGGATGTGCATACCGTGGCCGGTCGCGGCCTTGCGCGCTACACCGAAGAGCCGGTCATGATCGATGGCGTGCTGCGCTGGCGCGATGGCCCGGCAACGAGCGGTGACGCTGCGGTGCTTGCGCCAGCGTCCGCGCCGTTCTCGACCGAGGGCGGGCTGCGCCTGATGGCGGGCAATCTCGGTCGCGGCGTCATCAAGGTGTCAGCCGTGGCTGACGAGCATCGCGTGGTCCAGGCATCGGCGCGTGTTTTTGACTCGCAGGAGGCACTGCAAGCGGCTTTCGATGCGGGCGAACTCCATCGCGATGTCGTGGCCGTGGTGCGTTTCCAGGGGCCGAACGCCAACGGCATGCCGGAACTGCATCGGCTCACGCCGGCTCTTGGTGCATTGCAGGATGCCGGCCACAAGGTGGCGCTGGTGACCGATGGCCGCATGTCCGGCGCGTCTGGCAAGGTGCCAGCCGTGATCCACGTCGGCCCGGAGGCGCTGGTCGGTGGCCCGCTGGCTCGCGTGCGTGACGGAGACATCATCCGCGTGGACGCCTTGGCAGGTACGCTCGAGTTGGTTGGCGATGCCGCCGCGCAGGCAGATTTTGCCGCGCGTGCACCGGCAGTGGCGCCAGCCGACGACTTTGCGCATTTCAGCATGGGGCGAGGCCTGTTCGGCCTGTTCCGACGAAATGCGCGGATTGCGGAGGAAGGCGGCAGCGCGCTCGATCTGTCCGAGGCCGACGCCCTGGCGCCGTCTGTCCAAACGGCGACTGCGGTCGCACAATAAGCGGACGTCAGGCGGCGCTCGCGCCTCAATCAATCGACATTTGCGCATTTCCTGAGCAAGGCGCGTCGAGGGGACACCTCCATGCCACGCGGTTTGGAGGCGCTATCAAAATGAAGCGAAGCGGTTCTGGCTAGGCGCGCGGCCGCAGACAGTACAAGTGGTACGGCAAGGCCGCGCAACGACGCCAGAATCTTTTTGATAGCGTCTCTGCGCAGTGGTTACCGACAAGGATGGCAAACCATCCGACACATGATCGATGGAGCAGACATGATCTATATCCTGATGGGCGTTTCCGGCAGCGGCAAGAGCACCGTCGGCCAGATGCTGGCGGACCGCCTGCGGTGCGGCTTCCATGACGCCGACAGCTTCCACAGCGAAGCCAACAAGGCCAAGATGCACTCCGGCATTCCGCTGACCGACGAGGACCGCTGGCCCTGGCTCGATGCGATGCGCGCGGCGATCGACGCCGCCCGCGCGGAGGGCCGCACCCACGTGTTCACCTGCTCGGCCCTGCGCCAGGCCTATCGCGACCGCCTGTTGCCGCCCGATGGTGGCGTGACGTTCGTCTTCATGAAGGGGGATGCCACGACGATCGGCGGCCGCCTTTCCGCCCGCACGGACCACTTCTTCAACCCCGCGCTGCTCCAGAGCCAGTTCGAGACGCTCGAGGAGCCGTGCGACGCACTGGTGCTCGATATCCGCAGGACGCCCGAAGCGCTGGTCGACGACATCCTGCAAAAATGCCCGCCCGCGTCGGCGCCCTGCGTGGGCAAGACGGCCCACTGACACCCACTGACATGTCAGTTCCCTCGCTGGCAAGTATCTTGCTACACCGTTCTCGCGTACCGGAGCGTGTCACGTGCATGCAACCCCTTGCGGGTTTGGCCGGTACGGATATGCTGAAAGAGTCGACTCGACGAGGCATCGATAAACGGGCGGCCGGCGACTAGTCAGGCAGTAACCGGGGAACAACCGGAAGACGTCCGCGGCAGGCGCCCATCTTCACGAAGGAGCGGCCATCATGGCGGCGCGGTTTTTCGACGAGATGCTGGAAGGGCGAGAGGACGGCACCACAACGGCCATCGAGGCCGGGCGGGCGTTGCCGTCGGGGGCGGTCAGGCCCCATTACCGGGGCTTTGCGGACTGGCTGGGCCGGCAGTCCGTGGCGACGATGGACAACAAGCGGGCGGAAGCGGACCTGATCTTCCGGCGCGTGGGCATTACCTTTGCCGTTTATGGCGACAAGGATGAGTCCAACAGCGGCACCGAGCGGACCATTCCGTTCGACGTGATCCCGCGCATCTTTCCGGCCAGCGAGTGGGCCACGCTCGAGCGGGGCCTGCGGCAGCGGGTAGCGGCGCTGAACCGCTTTATCCACGACATCTACCACGGGCAGGACATCATCCGCGCCGGCGTGATCCCGCCAGACCAGATCTACAACAACGCACAGTACCGGCCAGAGATGCTGGGCATAGACGTGCCGCGCGACATCTACGCGCACGTGGCCGGCATCGACGTGGTGCGCGCCGGCGAAGGCGAGTTCTATGTCCTGGAGGACAACCTGCGCGTGCCGTCCGGGGTGTCCTACATGCTGGAGAACCGCAAGATGATGATGCGGTTGTTCCCAGACCTGTTCGCGCGCAACCGCGTGGCGCCGGTGGCGCACTATCCAGACCTGCTGCTGGACATGCTGCGCAGCGTGTCGCCGCAAACCATTGCCGAACCCACCGTGGTGGTGCTCACGCCCGGCATGTACAACTCCGCCTACTTCGAGCATGCGTTCCTGGCCCAGCAGATGGGCGTGGAACTGGTGGAGGGCAGCGACCTGTTCGTCGAGGACGATCACCTCTACATGCGCACCACGCAGGGGCCGCAGCGTATCGACGTGATCTACCGCCGCGTGGATGACGATTTCCTCGACCCGCTCGTGTTCCGTCACGATTCGACGCTCGGCGCGGCCGGGCTGCTCTCGGTCTATCGCGCCGGCAACGTGACCATCTGCAACGCGATCGGCACTGGCGTGGCCGATGACAAGTCGATCTACCCGTACGTCCCGGACATGATCCGGTTCTACCTTGGCGAGGAAGCGATCCTCTCGAACGTGCCGACCTACATGTGCCGGCGCCCCGATGACCTGCAGTACGTTCTCGATCACATGGAAGACCTGGTGGTCAAGGAAACCCACGGCGCGGGCGGCTACGGCATGCTCGTGGGGCCGGCGGCCACGCGTGCGGAGATCGACCGGTTCCGGGAGGTGGTCAAGTCGCGCCCCGAGCAGTACATCGCCCAGCCGACGCTGTCGCTGTCTACGTGCCCGACCTATGTCGATGCCGGCATCGCGCCGCGCCATATCGACCTGCGGCCGTTCGTGCTTTCAGGCAAGGAAGTGCGCATGGTGCCTGGCGGGCTGACGCGCGTGGCGCTGCGCGAGGGGTCGCTGGTGGTCAATTCGTCACAGGGCGGCGGCACCAAGGACACCTGGGTGCTGGAACGCTGAATCCGAGAACGCCTCTACAAGCCGGGAGCCCCCATCATGCTGAGCCGTACCGCCGACCACCTGTTCTGGATGGCCCGCTACACGGAGCGCGCGGAGAACACCGCGCGCATGCTCGACGTCAACTACCAGACCTCGCTGCTGCCGCAGTCGGCAGAAGTGGCCGAGCAGGGCTGGTGGGCGATGCTCGATATTTCCGAACTGACGCAGGCCTACGATCACAAGTACGGGCTGCTGCACCGTGACGATGTGATCGACTTCATGGTGCGCGACATGACCAATCCGTCGTCGATCATGAGCTGCCTGCGCGCGGCCCGCGAGAACGCGCGCGCAGTGCGTGGGTCGCTGACCACCGAAGTCTGGGAGACCATCAATACCACCTGGCTGGACGTCCAGCGCATGATCGCCGATGGCGAATTGCGCGACGACCCGTCACGCTTCTTCGAATGGGTCAAGTTCCGCTCGCACCTGGCGCGCGGCGTGCAATTCGGCACCATGCTCAAGGATGACGCGTTCCACTTCATGCGGCTCGGCACGTTCCTGGAGCGTGCGGACAACACGGCGCGGATTCTCGACGTCAAGTTCCAGGCGTCCGGCCGCGACGACAGCGATCCGAACCGCGAGCAGAACGATTTCTACCACTGGGCGGCCGTGCTGCGTTCGGTGTCAGGCTTCGAGGTCTACCGCAAGATCTACCGTGCCGTGATCACGCCGCAGCGCGTGGCGGAACTGCTGGTCCTGCGGCCGGACATGCCGCGCTCGCTGGTTTCCAGCATGGACGAAGTGGTGGCCATTCTGGCGCTGGTATCCAACCAGCAGTCGGCGGAGACCGAGCGCCAGGCTGGTAAACTCCATGCCGACCTGAAATACGCGCGCATCGACGACATTTTTGCCGTCGGACTGCATGCCTACCTGACGAGCTTCCTGGAGCGCATCGGCGATCTGGGCAACGGCATCAGCCGGGACTTCCTGGTACCGCTGCTTGCCGCCTGATTGTTGCAAGAGTGCCCGGCGCATCACGCGCCGGGTGTTGCCGCATCCTCGGCAGGGGCGTGCTGTGGCGCGAGATCCACCCGTGAAATACAAGATCCACCACAAGACCGTCTACCGTTACAGCGAGCCGGTGCGCCGCAGCGTGCATGAACTGCGCCTGGCGCCGCGTAGCGGCCCGCTGCAATCCGTGCAGGCCTGGGAGCTTTCCGCGCCCGGCAACCTCTCCGAAGCGCGTGACGGCTTCGGCAACATCGTCCACAACTTCACCATGGCCGGGCCGGCCCACACGATTTCGATCGCCGCCACAGGCGAGGTCGAGGTCAGGCTCGCACAGGGCGATGGCGGCCATCATGGCTTCCATGATCTGCCCGACTCGGGCGAATCGCGCGTGTCTCCGCTCTACTTCACGACGGGCACGCCGTTGACCCATGCGCCTGCGGACATGCAGATGTTCGCGGCGCCGTACCTGACGGCAGGCCATGCCGTACCGGCTTTGCTGGCACTGGCCGGCGGCATTGCCGACCGCGTCCGGTACAAGGCCAACACGACCAATGTCGGCACGTCGGCCGCCGATGCGTTCCGGCTGGGCAGTGGCGTGTGCCAGGACCAGGCGCAGGTAATGGTGGCGGCATGCCGCGCGTTCGGTATTCCGGCCCGCTATGTCAGTGGCTACTTCTACGACGCGGCCGCCACGTCGCTGGCCAGCCATGCCTGGACCGACGTCTGCCTGGATGCCGGGCGCGGACTCTGGTGCAGCATCGACGTCACGCACCGTTGCATCACGGACGGCCGGCATGTGCGCCTTGCAGTGGGGCGCGACTACGCATCGGCCGCACCAATCCGGGGCATTCTCGAAGGCGGGGCGGGCGAGACCATGGAAGTCGATATCGCCATCACGCCCGTCTCCTGAGCGTTTTCGACTCACTTCTTCCGCAGCGCCGGAGAGGGGAGGAAACCTTCGGTTTTTCGAGGCACGCAGGCGCTGGCCGGCACGCTAGAATGGGGCCTTGCCGTCGCGCCCCAATTCCCCGATCTCATGACGTACTGCGTAGCCATGCGGCTGGATGCCGGCCTGGTATTCCTGTCCGATTCCCGTACCAATGCCGGCGTGGATGCCATTTCCACGGCGCGCAAGATGACCGTGTTCGAGGAGCCGGGCGACCGCGTCATGGTGTTGCTGACGGCTGGCAATCTGGCCATCAGTCAATCGGTGCGCCAATGTCTGGCCGAGGCGCGCGACGAGAAGCGCTCGCTGTGGACCGCACGCGACATGTTCGAGGCCGCCACGATCGTTGGCGAGGCCGTGCGCACCGTACACAAGCGCGACGCCCACGCAATGCGCGAGGCAGGCATCGAATTCAGCGTCAACCTGATCTTCGGCGGCCAGATCCGCGGCGAACGCACGCGACTGTTCAACGTCTACGCGGCCGGCAATTTCGTCGAGGCCACTCCCGAGAACTGCTATTTCCAGATTGGCGAGGCCAAGTATGGCAAGCCGATCGTCGACCGCGTGATCACCCCGTCGCTGCCGTTGGGCGAGGCGGCCAAGTGTGCGCTGGTCTCGATGGATTCGACATTGAAGTCGAACATTTCCGTGGGCCTGCCGCTCGACCTGCTGGTCTACGAGGCCGACTCGCTGCGTGTGACGCGCTTCGTCAATATCGACGAGAAGAACGCGTATTTCCGCATGATCCGCGATACCTGGGGGCAGCGTCTGCGCCAGGTGTTCGGTGAGATCGCCAATCCCGAATGGGATGCCAACACGCCAGCCGAATTCCCGCTGGCGCGCGATGAAGCCGACCGCTGGGGCCAGCCGGTGCGTGCCCGCCGCGATCGTAGCTGAATCCCCCCTTCGACCTCTTTCATTGCTGCCTGCCGCCATGCGCGACATCCTGCTGTTTTCCCACGCCAACGGTTTTCCGGTGCCAACCTACCGCAAGCTGTTCGGCGCCCTTGAGGACACCTTCGAGATCCGCGCCGTCGAGCGCTATGGCCACGACCCGAAGTTCCCGGTGACGCGCGAATGGCCGCACCTGGTGGACGAACTGCTCGAAGAGTTGGACCGTGCGGAGCAGGGCGGTGCCGACTCACGCAAGGTCTGGCTGGTCGGGCATTCGCTGGGCGGATTCCTGTCGCTGATGGCGGCGCTGCGCCGGCCGCAGCGCGTGCGCGGCGTGGTGATGCTCGATTCGCCGATCATCGCAGGCTGGAAAGCCTCGCTCGTGCGCGCATCCCAGATGCTGGGACTCGACGAAAAGCCGGGCCCGGCCGCCGTGACCAAGAACCGGCGCACCCACTGGCCTGACACCGAATCCGTCTGGACCCATTTCCACGCCAAACGCAATTTCAGGGCATGGGACCCCGAAGTGCTGCGCGATTACGCCGAGCACGGCACCGAACCCACTGGCCTGGCCAACGAACGGAAGCTGCGCTTCGACCGCGAGGTCGAATACTGGATCTACCGGACTCTGCCGACCAGCCTTGGCCGCAAGGTGGCGCGTGGCGCGCCGGTGCCGGTCGGCTTTGTCGCCGGCACGCGCTCGCGCGAGGTGAGGCAGGCGGGGATCGGCCCCACGCGCAAGCTGGTGGGCGAACATCTGCGCTATATCGAGGGCGGTCACCTGTATCCGATGGAGCGGCCGCTGGAGACGGCCGGAGTGATAAGCGAGTTGATCGACGACATGCGCAAGGCGGGCATTTAGGTCCCGAGGAGGGCGGCGGTGCGGCGCATGCGCCGCAAGCCAGGCTTGGGCGCATCCGGCGCCAATCCTGGGGTGCCCGGGTGCCGGGCTGACACGCCGTTGTCACAAATTCTGAGGCGTCGGCGGTCGGGGTCTCATGTATAATCCCGATTTCCCCGGCAAGCTCGGTTTATGACCAAATTCGTCTTCGTCACCGGTGGTGTCGTCTCTTCCCTCGGCAAGGGCATCGCTGCTGCTTCCCTCGCGGCCATTCTCGAGTCGCGCGGCCTCAAAGTCACCCTCCTCAAGCTCGATCCCTACATCAACGTCGATCCCGGCACGATGAGCCCCTTCCAGCATGGCGAGGTGTTCGTGACCGAAGATGGCGCGGAAACCGACCTCGACCTGGGCCACTACGAGCGCTTCGTGTCGGCCAAGATGCGGAAGTCGAACAACTTCACGACGGGCCAGATCTACGAGTCGGTGATCCGCAAGGAGCGCCGCGGCGAGTACCTCGGCAAGACCGTGCAGGTCATTCCCCACATCACCAACGAAATCCAGGCTTTCGTCGAGCGTGGCGCTGCCGCGTCGCACGATGGCAAGGCCGATGTGGCGCTGGTTGAAATCGGCGGCACGGTGGGCGATATCGAATCGCTGCCGTTCCTGGAAGCCGCGCGTCAAATGAGCCTGCGCATGGGCCGCAACCACTGCGCGTTCGTGCACCTGACACTGGTGCCGTTCATCGCCAGCGCCGGCGAACTCAAGACCAAGCCGACCCAGCACTCGGTGCAGAAGCTCCGCGAAATCGGTATTTCGCCGACCGCGCTGCTGTGCCGCGCCGATCGCCCGATTCCGGACGACGAGCGCGCGAAGATTTCGCTGTTCGCCAATATCCCGCAGGACGCCGTGATCTCGGTGTGGGATGCCGACAGCATCTACAAGATCCCGCAGATGCTCAACGAGCAGGGCCTTGACCGCCTGATCTGCGAGGAACTGCGCCTCGATCCGAAGCCGGCTGACCTGTCGATGTGGCAGAAGCTGGTCAACGCGCAGGAAAACCCCGAACACGAAATCACGATCGGCATGGTTGGCAAGTACGTCGACCTGACCGAGTCGTACAAGTCGCTGATCGAAGCGCTGCGCCACGCCGGCATGCACACTGCCACGCGCGTGAACATCGAGTACATCGATTCGGAAGAACTCGAATCGGGCCACCTCGAAGTGCTGCAACCGCTGGACGCCATCCTGGTGCCGGGCGGTTTCGGCAAGCGCGGCACGGAAGGCAAGATCCGCGCGATCCAGTACGCTCGCGAGAACAAGGTGCCTTACCTGGGCATCTGCCTGGGCATGCAGCTGGCCGTGATCGAATTCGCACGCGACGTGGCGGGCATGAAGGACGCCAATTCGACCGAATTCAACCTTGAGACCGAACACCCCGTGGTGGCACTGATCACCGAATGGGTGGACCGTGAAGGCAAGGTGGAACAACGTTCGGCCGAATCCGACCTCGGCGGCACGATGCGCCTGGGTGCGCAGCGCGTGCCGGTCCATCCGGGCACCAAGGCCGCGCAGATCTATGGCGCCGAAGTCAACGAGCGTCACCGTCACCGCTACGAGGTCAACAATCACTACGTGCCCCAGCTCGAAAAGAGCGGCATGGTGATCTCGGCACGTACGCCGACGGAGAACCTGCCGGAGATGATGGAGCTGCCGGAGTCGATGCACCCGTGGTTCGTCGGCGTGCAGTTCCACCCGGAATTCACCTCGACGCCGCGCGATGGCCATCCGCTGTTCAAGGCCTACGTGGAAGCCGCGCTGGCTTCGCAGCGCAAGGGCGCCTGACGCGTGGCGACGAAGGAGACAGCCATGAAACTGTGTGGATTCGAAGCCGGCCTCGACAAGCCGTTCTTTCTGATCGCCGGCCCGTGCGTGATCGAGTCCGAGCAGATGGCGCTCGATACCGCTGGCGAACTGAAGGCGATCACCGGTGAACTGGGTATCCCGTTCATCTACAAGTCGTCGTTCGACAAGGCCAACCGGTCGTCAGGCAAGACGTTCCGCGGCCTCGGCATGGAGAAGGGTCTGGAGATCCTGGCTACCGTGAAGCGCGAGATCGGCGTGCCGGTGCTGACAGACGTGCACGAGATCGACGAGATCAAGCCGGTGGCCGCCGTGGTCGATGTGCTGCAGACGCCGGCGTTCCTGTGCCGCCAGACCGATTTCATCCGTGCGTGCGCCCAGAGCGGCCGCCCGGTGAACATCAAGAAGGGACAGTTCCTGGCGCCGCACGACATGAAGAACGTGATCGACAAGGCGCGTGACGCGGCCCGCGAGGCTGGTCTGCCCGACGACGTGTTCATGGCCTGCGAGCGTGGCGTTTCCTTCGGCTACAACAACCTTGTGTCCGACATGCGCTCGCTGGCGATCATGCGCGAGACGGGCGCCCCGGTGGTGTTCGATGCCACGCACTCGGTGCAGTTGCCGGGCGGGCAGGGCACCAGTTCGGGCGGCCAGCGCGAGTTCGTGCCGGTGCTGTCGCGCGCCGCCGTGGCCACGGGCGTGGCGGGTCTGTTCATGGAGACCCATCCCGATCCGAGCAAGGCGATGTCGGACGGCCCCAACGCCGTGCCGCTGTCGCGCATGAAGGAACTGCTGACCGTGCTGCGCGATCTCGACAGCCTGGTCAAGCGTGCTGGCTTCCTGGAAGACAACTTCGGCTGGCCGGCCTGCGCCTGAGCCTGCCAAGGTAACCACCGCCCGCGCCTGACGCGGGCGGTGTCGCTTCTGGTACCGATGGCGGGTCGTCCGGATCAATCCTGACGAAACGGTATCGAAAGACAATACAAAACCTTCGGAGATAGCAAATGGCAGCCGGCTTTATCATCGCGTACGTTGATGTGACCGACCCCCAGCAGTACGAGCAGTACAAGGTGCTTTCCTCGAAGGCCATGCAGGCGCACGGCGCCGAAGTGCTGGTGCGGGGCGGGAAGACCGAGCCGCTCGAGGGCGAATGGGCGCCCACGCGCGTCGTGGTGCTGAAGTTCCCGAGCTATGAGGCCGCAAAGGCCTTCCATGTCAGCGAAGAGTATCTGGCCGCACGCAAGTCGCGAGAGCACGCGGCAAAGATGAACATGATCGTCGTCGAGGGCGCCTGACTTATTTGTCGGGCATCCTTGGTCGGTAGATTGGCAGAGATAAACAGTCCAGAGAGGAAATATGAGTGCAATCGTAGATATCATCGGTCGCGAGGTTCTCGACTCGCGCGGCAATCCCACCGTCGAGTGCGACGTGCTGCTGGAGTCGGGCGTGATGGGCCGTGCCGCCGTGCCGTCGGGCGCGTCGACCGGTTCGCGCGAGGCCATCGAACTGCGTGACGGCGACAAGTCGCGTTACCTGGGCAAGGGCGTGCTGAAGGCCGTCGAGCACATCAACACCGAGATCTCCGAAGCGATCATGGGCCTGGACGCCTCCGAGCAGGCATTCCTGGACCGCACGCTGATCGAACTGGACGGCACCGAGAACAAGGGCCGCCTGGGCGCCAACGCCATGCTGGCCGTGTCGATGGCCGTGGCCAAGGCCGCCGCCGAGGAAGCCGGCCTGCCGCTGTACCGCTACTTCGGCGGTTCGGGCGCGATGCAGATGCCGGTGCCGATGATGAACATCGTCAACGGTGGCGCGCACGCCAACAACAGCCTGGACATCCAGGAATTCATGATCATGCCCGTGTCGCAGACCAGCTTCCGTGAAGCCCTGCGTTGCGGCGCCGAAGTGTTCCACGCGCTGAAGAAGATCCTGGCCGACAAGGGCATGTCCACCGCCGTCGGCGACGAAGGCGGCTTCGCCCCGAACTTCTCGTCGAACGAGGAATGCCTGAACACGGTCGTGCAGGCCATCGAGAAGGCTGGCTACAAGGCCGGCGAGGACGTGCTGCTGGCGCTGGACTGCGCCGCGAGCGAGTTCTACCACGAAGCCGAAGACGTGTACGCGCTGGAAGGCGAAGGCCTGAAGCTGACGTCGACGCAGTTCGCCGACTACCTGGCCAACCTGTGCGACAAGTTCCCGATCGTGTCGATCGAGGACGGCATGGCCGAAGGCGACTGGGAAGGCTGGAAGACGCTGACCGACAAGCTGGGCAAGCGCGTGCAGCTGGTGGGTGACGACCTGTTCGTGACCAACACCAAGATCCTGAAGGAAGGCATCGATAAGGGCATCGGCAACTCGATCCTGATCAAGATCAACCAGATCGGTACGCTGACCGAGACGTTCGCCGCCATCGAAATGGCCAAGCGCGCTGGCTACACCGCCGTGATCTCGCACCGTTCGGGCGAGACCGAGGACAGCACGATTGCCGACATCGCCGTGGGCACCAACGCCGGCCAGATCAAGACCGGTTCGCTGTCGCGTTCGGACCGTATCGCCAAGTACAACCAGCTGATCCGCATCGAGGAAGATCTGGGCGATATCGCTACGTACCCGGGCAAGAGCGCGTTCTACAACCTGCGCTAACAAGCCGGTTGGGGCTCTGAATCCCAGAAAGATGGCGCCGCCTCGGGCAACCGGGCGGCGCCATTTTGTTGTCAAGTTCGGGACTGTTGTGCCGTTGTTGCGCCGTTGTTGCGCTTTGTATCGTCTTTTGTTTTGCAATCTTTGGCGGCATGGTGGATCATTGGTGCCGGCAGAAACGCCCAGAAACCGCCAATTCATCCTTTCCCTAGCGCCTGTTCGCCCCGATGCGCCTGATTTCCCTGCTGCTGTTCGTGCTGCTGCTTGCCATCCAGTATCCGCTCTGGCTGGGCAAGGGCGGTTGGCTGCGTGTGTGGGACCTGAATCGTCAGGTCAACGAGCAGACCGTGCATAACCAGGCGCTCAAGCTGCGCAATGCCAAGCTGGAAGGGGAAGTGAAGGATCTCCAGGACGGCACGGGCGCCATCGAGGAACGTGCCCGTTATGAGTTGGGCATGGTCAAGGACGGGGAAGTCTTCGTCCAGTTCGTGGCTCCGGCACCGAAGGTCAGCGCCACGCCGCCACTGCCGCCGCCGGCAAACTCGGTAGCTGGCCGCGGGGGGCACTGAAGCACCGCTCGCTTCAGAGTACGTTTCGAGTACGTTTCGAGTACGTTTCGCCCCGGCTCCTGGCGGTAGTTCCTAGTACCAGTACGGGTAACCGCCCCATCCCCAGCCGGGTGAGCTGACACCCACGCCGCCACCCCAGTGGCCGCCGCCCCAGCCACCGTAGAACAGGCTCCAGTTCGTCGTCGGATACGCGTAGCCGCGCGCCCAGGCCGCCTCGGCCTGCTGTTGGTTCGAAATCGACATCGCTTGCTCGCGCAGTACCTCGCGGTTCAACTCCGAGAGCTTCTGTCTCTCCTCGTCCGTAAGCGGTGCAGGTGGAATCGAATTTGGCTCCAGCCGGACGGTTGCCGGGACGCCGTTAGCGTCGCGCGGCACGGGCGCCGCGCAACCAGCGATCATGGCAGCCGCCGCTATTGCCGCGGCCAGCCAGGGCAGTGCGTTGGAGCGATGGATCGTAGTCATGTCGGCCTCCGAGCGGCGCCTGGACATCAAGAATGCTCTTGGACCCAGCACACGGTGCGTGTGGTTCCGCGCATAACGCTGCGCGTGCCCGAACTCGCTTTTTCTCCCCTCTCCCGCCATGCGCATGGCGGGAGAGGGGAGAAAACCGGACTCTCAATGCTGCTGCTGCGCGCCTTCGCCGGCCCCGGTTGCCACTGCCGCAGTGAAAAGTTGCGCCGCGTCCACCGGATCGAACGTGTAGCGCTGGCCGCAGAAGTCGCAATGGATCTCCACATCGCCGCGCTCGGCAATGATGCTCTCGATCTCGGCCTGGCCCAGCGATTGCAGCATGCCCGCCACCTTTGCGCGCGAGCACGAGCATTGGAAATGCGGTGTCATCGGCTCGAACACGCGCAGGCCGGCGTTCTGCAGTTCTTCCCAGAACAGGCGGCGCAGCAGCGTCTCGGGCGTTTCCGCCAGCAGTTCTTCGTCCTTGAGCGTGGCGCCAAGCTGGCACGCGCGATCCCAGGTGTCCAGATCCTGTGCCTGCACATCCTCGGCCAGCGGCGAGCCGGTTTCGCCCACCTGTGCCTCGATCGTGCCGCCGTACGACGGCAACTTCTGCAGCAGCATGCCGGCAGCCACCTGTTCGTTCGAAGCCAGCCACAGGCGGGTGTCGAGCTGCTCGGACGCTTGCATGTAGTGTTCGAGCACCGCAGTCATTGAATCGAGCGGGCCGGTTTCGTCGGCAAGCGGCACGATGCCCTGGTAGGGCTGCTGGCCCGGCAGCTTGTCCTGCGGATCGAGCGTGATGGCAAAGCGGCCATGGCCGTGCGCGTTGACCAGTTGCGCCAGCGTGGCGTCTTCGGCAATCGTCGCGCCCTCGGCGATCTTGGCCGTCGCGCGCAGCGACAGGTCGGACAGGCACTCGACCACAAGCATGCGGACCGGGCCATCGCCATGCAGCTGCATCACCAGCGCGCCGTTGAACTTCAGGTTGGCCGATAGCAGCGCCGCGGCCGCCATCATCTCGCCCAGCAGGCGCCGCACCGGTGCCGGGTAGGCCTGGCGGTCCAGCACCTCTTGCCAGGTGGCCTCCATGCGCACCAGCTCGCCGCGCACGGGGGCCGCGTCGAACAGGAATTTCTGGAGGGTGTCGGGATTGGATGTAGCGGTCACGGTTCTATCAGTCTTCGGTTAATCCGGCGTATCAGCCGATACGCTTCAGTTCGGTCTTGTACATGGCCTGCCGCGTCGCATACGTTTCGGCATTGCGGTAGAGGTTGGCCACGTCAGCATCAGTCAGTTCGCGCACCACCTTGGCGGGCGCACCCAGGATCAGCGA
This sequence comes from Cupriavidus sp. BIS7, assembly GCF_000292345.1. Taxonomy (GTDB): domain Bacteria; phylum Pseudomonadota; class Gammaproteobacteria; order Burkholderiales; family Burkholderiaceae; genus Cupriavidus. The sequence continues at coordinate 55,810 of NZ_ALOU01000020.1, read as the reverse complement.
GCGGTCCGGGAATACCTTGTTCTCGGTCACCACGGCACCGGCGCCAACCAGGCATTCCTTGCCGATTACGGCACCATTGAGCACCACGGCCTGAATGCCAATCAGCGAGCCATCGCCAACGGTGCAGCCATGCAGCATGGCCTGGTGGCCGACGGAAACCTTGTTGCCGAGCGTCAGCGGACGGCCCGGGTCGGTGTGCAGCACAGACCCTTCCTGGATATTCGTATCCTCGCCCACCACGATCGGTTCGTTGTCGCCGCGAATCACCACGCCGGGCCAGGCGCTTGCGCGCGACTTCAGCGTCACGTTGCCGATGACTGTGGCTTCCGCTGCCACGTAGGCATCTTCGTGAATGGTCGGGGCGATTTCGCCGAGCTGGTAAAGCGCCATGGGGTCTCCTGCCTGAAGCAATGTAGGTAATTGGGGATGGCCGTCCCGATTAAAAGAGCCTGTTCCTGTGCACCGGCGTGGCGCCGGCGAAGCTCTACAATGGCGGCTTGCCGGATTTTACGCCTATGCCAGTCATCGCACCCGCCGAGATCGCCGATTCGCCACTTTCCGCGCGCCGCCAGGCGCTGGCGGTGCTATGCATGACCGATGCCAGGGCTAAGGCCGCGGCGGCGCGTGCGCTTTTTGCCGCGCTGCTCGCCGATGAGAACACCGTAGTCGATCCCGATGAAGTCCTTGTGGCGGAAGCCGGTGCAGTGCCGGGACGTCCGGCGCGGCCCGAACTGGTGCCGCCGGTGCGTGTGGGGCGCCGGCGGTCGATCCACACCACGGCAGGCCGCGCGAACATGATCCATGCGTTGTGCCACATCGAGTTCAACGCGATCAACCTGGCGCTCGATGCGGTCTGGCGGTTCTCCGGCATGCCGGCGGACTACTACGCCGACTGGCTGCGCGTGGCAGACGAAGAGGCGTATCACTTCACGCTGCTGGCCGATCATCTGGAAACGCTTGGCGCGAGCTACGGTGATTTCCCCGCCCACAACAGCCTCTGGGAGATGACCGACAAGACGGCCGGCGACGTGCTCGCGCGCATGGCGCTCGTGCCACGCACGATGGAAGCGCGCGGGCTCGATGCCTCTCCGCCGGTGCGCGCCAAGCTGGCCGAGGCCGGCGATGCAGCGGCCGCGGCGATCATCGACATCATCCTGCGCGACGAGGTGGGGCACGTGGCGATCGGCAACCGCTGGTACCGCTGGCTGTGCACGCAGCGCGGCCTCGACCCCGTTGCCACCTATGCGCAGCTCGCCGAACAGTACCGCGCGCCGAAGCTGCGCGGCCCGTTCAATCTCGACGCCCGGCGCGCAGCCGGTTTCGACGAGGACGAGCTGGCCTGGCTGGAAGCGTCCGCACGCTAGCCGGCGCTCTTTAGCCGGCGTTCTTTGCCGCGCGGTCCTGCTCCAGCAGCCGCAGTACGCGGCGCTGGATCTTGCCGGTGGTCGTCATCGGCAACTGGTCGATAAACTCGATTGCCTTCGGATACTCGTACGGCGCCAGTTGCCCTCGCACATGCTGCTGCAGTTCGGCGATCAACGCGGCATCGTTGTCGAAGGACCGCGCCACCGATGGCGTCAGCACGATGAACGCCTTGACGATCGCACCGCGCTCTGGGTCCGGGGACGGCACCACCGCGCAGTTCGACACCGCCGGATGCTTGAGCAGGCAGTTCTCGATCTCGCTCGGCCCGATGCGGTATCCCGATGACTTGAACACGTCGTCGGCCCGGCCCTGATACCAGAGATAACCATCCGCATCGATCCTTGCCAGGTCGCCGGTACGGCACCAGCGCAGCCCGTCGTACTCCGAATACTTGGCCGCCGTGGCTGCCTCGTTCTTCCAGTAGCCGAGAAAGAACACCGGATCGGGATGGCCGTGGATATCGGTGGCGCAGACCGCGACCTCGCCGTCCTCGCCCGGCGGGCACGGACGGCCGTCCTCGTCGATCACGGCGACGCGATGGCCGGGGTAGGGCCGGCCCATCGAACCCGGCCGCGCGGGCCAGCCGAGCCGGTTTTCGTTGTACTGCGCGGTGCAGTTGCCGACGATGTAGTTGATCTCGGTCTGGCCAAACATTTCGTTGACGATCACGCCGAGTGCGTCGCGGCACCACGTGAAGACCGTTTCGCCCACGGCCTCGCCGGCACTCATGATCGCGCGCAGCTTGAGCCGATAGTGCTCCGATGGCGACACGCATGCCTTCATCATTTGCTTGAGCGCGGTCGGGAACAGGAACGTGTTGGTGACGCCATAGCGTTCGAGCAGCTCGAACGCGCGCTCGGCCGAGAAACGCCCCTGGTACCCCACGATGGGGCGGCCGAAGTAGAGCGCCGGCATCAGCGCATCCCACAGGCCACCGGTCCAGGCCCAGTCAGCAGGGCTCCAGAACACGTCGTCATCCTGCGGATACCAGTTCTGCGAACAGACAAAGCCAGTCAGGTTGCCGATCAGCGCGCGGTGCGGGATCACCGCGCCCTTGGGCGGGCCGGTGGTGCCGCTCGTGTAGATCAGCACGGCGGCCTCGTCGGCCTTGGTCTGCTCGGCCGTGAACTCGGGGATCTGCGCTGCCAGCAGCGCGTCCCAGTCCAGGTCGCCGCGGCCCGTTGCATCGCCCACGCCGATCACCGTCTTCAGCGTCGGGCATCCGGGGCGGGCGGCCAGCACGTTGTCGATCGAGGTTTCGTCGGCGATCGCCACGCGCGTTTCACTGTGGTCGATCCGGTAGGACAGCGCTTCGGGGCCGAACAGCATCGACAGCGGCATGGCCACCGCGCCTAGCTGGTAGACGGCCATCCCGGCGATCACGGTCTCGATGCGCTGGGGCATTACGATCGCCACGCGGTCGCCGCGTTGTACGCCAAGGTCACGCAACGCGCGCGACAGCCGATTCGCCTCGGCCTGAATATGTGCGTACGTATGGGAGCCGCGCCGGCCGTCTTCGTGCTCGGTGTAGACCGCGACACGATGCATCGTGGCCGGATCGCGCGCCCAGCGGCCGCAGCAGACTTCGGCCAGGTTGAAGTATTCGGGCACGTCCCAGTGGAATGATTCATGCAGCGTGCGATAGTCGTCACGCCGCGTGGCCGGCAAGGCGGTCATCCGGTTGTCTCCAGTTTGCTGGTTGCGTTCGGATTGCATCGTTATGGCTATAATCGGCAAACGAACGATCGTTCTATTTTTATCCGGGCCGCCGCGTGGCCATATCCCCATATCCCGCGCGCGCGCCAGAAGACCCGGGCACAGAGGGTAGAGACCATGACCATTACGGAAACCTCGCGTTCCGAATTTATCACGCTGCGCGGCCTTCGCACGCACGTGCGCCATTGGGGGCAGCCCGGCGCGCCCAAGCTGTTCATGCTGCATGGGTGGATGGATGTCGCGGCGTCGTTCCAGTTCCTGGTGGATGCGTTCCAGCGTGACTGGCATGTGATTGCGATGGACTGGCGCGGCTTTGGCGAATCCGATTTTCCAACGCGTTATCCGGGCACCACGTCGTACTGGTTCCCCGACTACGTGGCCGACCTTGAAGCGCTGCTGGACCACTACCAGCCTGACGGCCAGGTTGACCTGGTGGGGCACAGCATGGGCGCCAACGTGGCCTGCATCTATGCCGGCGTGCGTTCGGAACGCGTGCGGCGTGTCGTGGACCTGGAAGGGTTCGGGCTGACCCGCACGCGCCCGGAACAGGCGCCGGGCCGTCTGGCGCGCTGGCTCGACGAGTTGCGCGAGCCACCGGTGCTGAAGACCTACGACAGCGAGGCCGCCGTGGCGGCTCGGCTGCAGAAAACCAATCCGCGCCTGCCCGACGACCGCGCCGCGTTCCTGGCCGCTCACTGGTCACGCCGCAATGCCGATGGCCAGTGGGAGGTTCTTGGCGATGCCGCCCACAAGATGACCAACCCGACGCTCTACCGCGTCGACGAGATCATGGCGATCTGGGAGAAGGTGACGGCGCCGGTGCTGCACGTGGAGGCACGCAATTCACCAACGCTCGCGCATATCGCACACAAGCAGAGCATCGAGGAATTCAGGGAGCGCTTCCGGGCATTTCCCGACTTCCGCGAGGTGTACGTCGATGATGCGGGGCACATGCTGCATCACGACCAGCCCGCGGTGGTGGCAAAGCTGATCGAGGACTTCCTGGGTTAAGTGTTTTCTCCCCTCTCCCGCATGCGGGAGAGGGGAGCAGCGCCCAAGGGGAAATCAACCGTGCGTGAGCTTCTCCTTGAGCGCGGCGTTGTTGCTCGTATGCACGTGCACCAGTGATTTGTCGGGGAACGCATAGTGGTAGGCGCGGCGCAGCGCCAATGCGGCTTCGTGGAAGCCCGACAGAATCAGCTTCTGCTTGTTCGGATAGAACACGATATCGCCCGCGGCGAAGATGCCTCGGCGAGAGCTTTCATAGGTTGTGGTGTCGACAGCGATGCGGCCCGCGCGCATGTCCATGTCCCACTGGGCGATCGGGCCCGCCTCGGATACCAGGCCGTACAGCGCCACCAGCTCATCGGCCGCGATCGTCTGCTCGCCGTCCCGCGTCTTGATGACGGCCCCGGTCAGCGCGCCAGCGCCATCGGTCTGCAGGCTGCCGAGCATGCCCACTACAAAGTCCATTTCGCCAGCTTCCACCGCCGCCCGCATCGCGTTGACCGAGTGGTCCGCCGCGCGGAAGCCCTCGCGCCGGTGCAGCAGCGTAACGTGTGCAGCCGTCTTGCGTAGCGCCATCGCCCAGTCGAGCGCCGAATCGCCGCCGCCAGCCACGATCACGCGTTTGCCGGCAAAGCGCGAGACATCGCGTACCGCATAGTGAACATGGCGGTCCTCCAGCGCGGTCGCTTCAGGCAACGCTACGCGCTGCGGCGCAAACGCACCGGCGCCCGCGCAAATCAGTACCGCCGCCACGTCGAAGCGCTTGCCCGCGTCAGTGGTTACCAGCAGGCGCGGATGGCCGTTCGCGCCAGTGGTTTCACTGACCGATTCGGCGCGCTGGCTGAAATGCATCGGGAACGCGAATGGCGCGCACTGCTCCAGCAGGCGGTCAACCAGTTCCTGGGCAAGGCAGCCCGGCACTGCAGGAATGTCGTAGATCGGTTTCTCGGGATACAACTCGGTGCACTGGCCACCCGCGCGGTCGAGTACATCGACGATTTCGCATTTCAACCCCAGCACGCCAGCCTGGAACGCCGCGAACAGCCCCACCGGACCGGCCCCTACGATCAACACGTCGGTCTGGATGGTCTCTGGTGTGGTGGCGGGCGTGGTCGGCATGGCGGGAACGGTTGCGAATCGGGTCATGAATGTCCCCATCATACCGTGCGTGCCCGTGCAATCCGGGCACGCCACCGTTGGCGGCAGGGCTAAAAAACCCTGTCAGGAGTAGAATGATCACCATGAAAAGCCCCCACACCATCAACGCCGATCTGCACTGCCATTCCACCGTGTCCGACGGCCTATTGTCGCCGTCAGACGTGGCTGCGCGCGCGCATGCAGGGGGCGTGGAGTTCTGGTCGCTGACCGACCACGACGAGGTGGGCGGGCAGGCCGAGGCGCGCTGCGCAGCAGAAGCGCTTGGCATGCGCTATGTGCCGGGCGTGGAGATCTCGGTGACGTGGGCGGGGCAGACCGTCCATATCGTCGGCCTGCAGATCGACCCTTCCCACCCCGAATTGATCGACGGCCTTGCTAAAACGCGCGATGGCCGCGCGCGCCGCGCGCAGGACATCGGCGAGGCGCTGGCAAAGATCGGCATTTCGGGCGCATACGAGGGCGCGCTGCGCTACGTCGGCAATCCCGACCTGATTTCGCGGACGCACTTCGCCCGTTGGCTGGTCGACGAAGGGCGTTGCGCCACGATTGGCGATGTGTTCAGCGAGTACCTGTCCGAAGGCCGTCCCGGCTTTGTGCCGCACCGCTGGGCGAAGCTGGCAGAAGCAGTGGGCTGGATCCGCACCGCCGGCGGCATTCCGGTGATGGCACATCCAGGCCGCTACAACTACACCGAAACCCAGCACGATGCGCTGTTCGACGAGTTCACGCAGCTTGGCGGCCGGGCCGTCGAGGTTGTGACGGGCAGCCACACGCCAGACCAGTTCCGCCGCTATGCCAATGTGGCGCGCCACTACGGCCTGCTGGCTTCGCGCGGTTCCGATTTCCATGGCCCCGGCGAGGGGCGCGTGGAACTGGGTGCGCTGCCCCCGCTGCCGGCGGACGTCACGCCGGTCTGGCACGACTGGTAAGCGTCCTGATAACAAGCGCCCTCACGGCCAGGCCTACATGTCCCAATACTTCGAAATCCATCCAGACAATCCGCAGGCGCGGCTCATCAAACAGGCGGCCCAGATCGTACGGCAGGGCGGGCTGATCGCACTGCCCACAGACTCCAGCTATGCGCTGGCCTGCCAGCTCGACGACAAATCCGCGGTCGAGCAATTGCGCCGTCTGCGTGAGATCGACGAAAAGCATCACCTGACGCTGATGTGCAGTGACCTGTCCGAACTCGGCAACTTCGCGCGGGTGGACAACCGCCAGTACCGCTGGATCAAGGGCGCCACCCCTGGGCCGTACGTGTTCATCCTGGAGGCCACCAAGGAAGTGCCGCGCAGGCTGTCGCACCCCGCGCGCAAGACGATCGGCGTGCGCGTGCCTGACCATGCAATTCCATTGGCGCTTGTGGCCGAACTGGGGCAGCCGCTGATCTCGGCCACGTTGCAAATGCCCGGTGACGATGCGCCGATGAACGATCCGTCCGAGATTCGGGCACGTCTGGAGAAACGGCTGGACCTGGTGATCTGCGGCGGCCCGGCGCCGGCCCAGCCGACCACGGTGATCGACCTGACCAGCGGCGAGCCGGAGCTTGTCCGCGCCGGCCGGGGCGATGTCGAACGTTTTGGATTGAACGCGTCAGACCTCGCCACGATCTGACACATATTAGACAGCTTCGCGGGCACGTTGCCCGATAGAATAGCCCGCATGGATTCCTCCCTGATTCAGACCGTCGCGGTCTACGCTCTGCCAGTTCTGCTTGCCATTACGCTGCACGAGGCCGCGCATGGCTATGTGGCGCGGATTTTCGGCGATAACACGGCATACATGCTTGGCCGCGTCAGCCTGAATCCGCTGCGTCATGTCGACCCGATCGGCACGGTGGCCGTGCCGCTGCTGATGTATTTCCTGACCAAGGGCCAGTTCGTGTTCGGCTTTGCGAAGCCGGTGCCCGTGGCGTTCAACCACCTGCGCAACCCGCGCTGGCACGGCATGTGGGTAGCGCTTGCGGGCCCTGGCAGCAACATCGTGCAGGCACTCCTCTGGGCGATCGTGGCGGTCGGACTTGCGTGGCTGCAGATAGTGGGGTCGTTCTGGAACGAGATGGCGCGTGCCGGCGTGATCGTCAACGTGGTCATGGCCGCATTCAATCTGTTCCCGATTCCGCCGCTCGACGGTGGCCGTGTGCTGACGGCCCTGCTGCCGCAGCGCATCGCGCCATTTGTGAGCCGCATCGAACCGTTTGGCATTTTCATCGTGCTGGCGCTGGTGGCCGCCAATGTGATCACGGATTTCTGGATGCGCCCCGTGATGACCGCGTTGCTCTCCATCGTCGAACTGATGCTGCGCCCGGTCATGTGGCTGCTGCACTGATTACCTTCCCAAATCGCATGTCCCTGATGCATCCACCCCTTGCCGCGCCGTCTTCGTGGATCACGCGCTGGGCGCACCTGATCCGGCCCGGCGGCCGCGTGCTCGACCTCGCCTGCGGCAGCGGTCGCCATGCGATATGGCTGACGGCGCAGGGATTTTCCGTACTAGGCGTCGATCGCGATGCCGAGGCCATTGCGGGGTTGCCATCCGGCATCGAGGGGCGCGTGGCGGACCTTGAGCAAGGTGCCTGGCCGTTGGCCGATGCCGGCCGGTTCGACGCCGTGGTGGTTGCGAACTATCTGCATCGTCCGCTCTGGCCGCACCTGCTGGAGGCGCTGGCGCCCGGCGGGGTGCTGCTCTATGAGACTTTCGCGGCGGGCAACGAGACGGTGGGCAAGCCGTCGCGCCCCGATTTCCTGCTCCGCCCCGGCGAATTGCTCGATGTGGCGCATGGCGCGCTGCGCGTAGTGGGATACGAGGACGGCACGCTTGAAGTGCCGCGTACGGCGTTCGTGCAGCGGATATGTGCGGTGCGCGAAGCCCCGGGCGCAGCGGACGGCACCGCGCCGCCGCGTTACCTGCTGCCGGCCTGACCCACGGCTTTTGGTGTCAGCGCGGCGCAGCCTTCACACGTTACGCACGCTAACGTTTTCCCTCACTCCGGGGGTGTCCGGACGGCCTGACGGTTCCGGTACAATCTCGGTTGTTCGAATTTCCGAATTCCTGAGCTATGACACAGATTACCGGCAGCATCGTGGCCATCGTCACCCCGATGCATGAGGATGGCAGCCTGGACTTTCCGGCCCTGCGCGCCCTCATCGACTGGCACGCGGCGGAAGGCACCGATGGCATCGTGATCGTGGGTACCACGGGCGAATCGCCGACGGTCAACGTGGATGAGCATTGCGAGTTGATCCGCGTCGCCGTCGAGCAATCCGCGGGCCGTGTGCCGATCATCGCCGGCACGGGTGGCAACTCCACCAGCGAAGCCATCGAGCTGACCGCCTTTGCCAAGAAGGTCGGTGCCGATGCATCGCTGCAGGTCGTGCCCTACTACAACAAGCCGACGCAGGAAGGCATGTACCGCCATTTCCGCACGATCGCGGAAGCGGTGGAACTGCCGGTGCTGCTGTACAACGTTCCCGGCCGTACGGTTGCTGATATGAGCAACGACACGATCCTGCGTCTGGCGCAGGTGCCGGGTATCGTTGGCGTCAAGGAAGCAACCGGTAATATCGACCGTGCCGCGCAACTGATCAAGGACGCGCCGGAAGGCTTCGCCATCTACAGTGGCGACGACCCCACCGCCGTGGCGCTGATCCTGCTGGGCGGCCATGGCAATATCTCGGTCACCGCAAACGTAGCCCCGCGCAAGATGCACGAGATGTGCGTCGCCGCGCTCAAGGGCGACGTGGTGACGGCGCGCCGCCTGCACATGGAACTGATCGACCTCAACCGTGCGATGTTCGTCGAGGCCAATCCGATCCCCGTGAAGTGGGCGCTTCAGCAAATGGGCAAGATGGAAGGCGGTATCCGCCTGCCGCTGACCCCGCTGGCCGAAGGCCAGCACGAAACCGTGCGCCGCGCGCTCGCCGCCGCTGGCCTGCTTGGCTAAGACTTACCGGCTCACATGCGGCGATGTGCCGATTCTTGAAACCAGGATTACGTGTCAATGAAACAGAAGCTTAACCGTCGCGGCGCGACGCAGATCCGCCGTGTCGCAGTGGTTGCGCCCGTGCTGGCGCTGTCGCTGATTGCCGGCTGCAGCAGCATCAATGAAGCGATGCAGCCCGACAAGATCGACTACAAGTCCCAGGGCAAGAAGACCGCATCGCTCGATATTCCGCCGGACCTGACCAAGCTCGAAGGCGACCGCCGCTACACGGTGCCTGACGCCGCGGGTACGTCGACGCTGTCGAACTACAGCCAGGCCACCAAGACGCGCGAAGCGTCGCCGACCGACAACGTGCTGCCGAACGCGCAGGGCATCCGCATGGAGCGTGATGGCAACCAGCGCTGGCTCGTGATCAGCAATGGCATGCGTGCCGATCAGCTGTGGGAGTCGCTGCGCGGCTTCTGGCAGGAGAACGGCTTCCTGCTGACGCAGGACTCGCCCGAGACCGGCATCATGGAAACGGACTGGGCCGAAAATCGCGCCAAGATTCCGCAGGACTTCATCCGCAACACGATTGGCAAGGTGTTCGACGGCCTGTATTCGACCTCCGAGCGTGACAAGTTCCGTACGCGCGTGGAGCGCTCGCAGAACGGCCAGCTCGAAGTGTTCATCAGCCACCGTGGCGCGCAGGAGCAGCTGACGGGCGTGGACAAGTCCCAGACGGTCTGGACGCCGCGCCCGGCCGATCCGGAGCTCGAAGCCGAATTCCTGTCGCGTCTGGCACAACGCCTGGGCGTGCAGAAGGAACAGGCCGACCAGATGGCCAAGAATCCGACCGCCGTGGGTAACGGCGCGACGGCAGCTGCCCAGCCGGCAGCGCCTTCGGGCACTGCATCGGGTATCGGCGCAGCTGCGGCCACCGGCGCGGCAACTGCTGGCAGCGGCAAGTCGTTGCTGTCGCAGGTCAATGGCGCTCCGGCGCTGCAACTGCCTGAGCCGTTTGACCGCGCCTGGCGCTCGGTTGGCCTGTCGCTTGATCGCGTGAACTTCACGGTTGAAGATCGTGACCGCGCGCAAGGCCTGTACTACGTGCGCTATGTCGATCCGAAGACCACTGTGGATGATCGCGGCTTCTTCGGTAAGCTCTTCACCAAGCCCAATGACGGCAAGACTGCGAAGAAGTATCGCGTGGCGCTGAAGGGCAACGGTACGGGTACCACGGTGACGGTGCAGAACGACGCCGGCCAGCCGGAGAACACCGAAATCGGCAAGCGTATCCTGACCCTGCTCGACGAACAGCTGCGTTGATGTTCGTCCCTGGCGGGCACATGGCACCGACGGCGTCTGCCGTCGGGCGCCAACCCGAGCGAGCGCATCAATGATGCGCTTTGCTTTTTTGGGCAGCGGCAGCGAGGGCAACTCGCTGTTGATCGAATCCGGTGAGGGCGCCAGTACGACGCGCGTGTTGCTGGATTGCGGTTTCGGCATCAAGGAAACCGCCCGGCGGCTGGAGCGGCTTGGTATCACGCCGGAGCAGCTTGATGCCGTGCTGGTTACGCACGAGCATGGCGATCACGTCGGTTCTGCCTACGCGTTTGCGGCCCGCCACAAGCTGCCGGTCCATACGAGCCACGGCACGTGGCTGGCCACATCACATATGCGTGGCGCGGATGTGGCGGATGTACGCGTGTGCTGCGCCGATCATCCGTTCTCGATTGCCGGCCTGCAGATCCATCCGTACACGGTGCCGCATGATGCACGCGAGCCGTTGCAGTTCGTGCTGACCGATGGAGATGCACGACTTGGCGTGTTGACCGACGCCGGCATGGAGACGCCGTATGTCACGGCGCGGCTGGCTGGGGTGCACGCCCTGGTGCTCGAGTGCAATCACGATCGTGAGATGTTGCGCAACTCGGCGTACCCATACTCGCTCAAGCGGCGGATAGGCGGTGATTTTGGGCATCTGGCGAATGAGATTGCAGCGAGCATTCTGTCGCAAGTCATGCACGGGCAATTGTCTTGCGTGGTGGCAGCCCATCTGAGCAAGCAGAACAATACGCGCGAACTGGCGGCTGGTGCGCTGGCGACCGTGCTTGGTGTGACGCCCGACGAAATCCTGATTGCCGATCAGCAGGAGGGGCTGGATTGGCAGGCCGTGCGGCCATAATCGCAGCGGTCCATGCCCCGCGAATGAGGGGGTAGGGTAGCGATAATCGAGGAAATAAAAAAGCCGACCCGAAGGTCGGCTTTTTTGTTCGGATGAATCCGATTACTGCTTGGCAGCCGGAGCCGAAGCGTCAGCAGCCGGAGCCGAAGCGTCAGCAGCAGCAGCCGGAGCCGAAGCTTCAGCCGGAGCGGCAGCAGCCGGAGCCGAGGCTTCAGCCGGAGCAGCAGCAGCCGGAGCCGAAGCAGCGGTGTCAGCGGCCGGAGCAGCGGCTTCTTCCTTCTTGCCGCAGGCAGCCAGAGCAACTGCAGCCAGCAGGGATGCGATCAGGAGAGACTTCTTCATTGTTCGTCCTTTAACTTTTAATAACGAAAACAGGCGATGAATAATTACCGGTAATTATCGCTCTTGAACTGCTAATTCGTGGCTCTCCCGGGTGCCGACAATGCAGTGGTCCACAGTACTAGCCAGCGGGCGATTATATCCGCGTTTCCCCTGCTTGTGTACAGTCGAATTTTACACGTTCGATTTGTTACGCATTATTACACGCGGGCGGGCGCAAGTTGCAGCCATCCTTCCATGGCCCAGTCATGAAATGTGTCGATAAGATCGGGCAATGCAACGCAGGCTTCGACTTCACTCGCGGTGAGATGACGCCTGTCTGCCAGGCGCCGCAGCCACTTGGCCAACGGGGCCGGCGGCTCGTACGCTTCGCCGTTGAGGAAGAAGTGCGTGCGATCGTAGAGCGCAATGGTGGCGGGCGCAAGAACCACACCGTGTGCGCGCGCCAGCTTCGTGAACTGCTTGAGCGGAATCTCGCCAACTTCATCGAACTGTACGGACGGCTTCGGCTCGGACAGATACGTACCAAGAAATTCCGAGACCATGCCGGCGTTCCATTTGAGTGCCTGGAGGCGCTCGGTCACGGTACGTGCAAGGTGCGGCGGCAACTGTGCCGGCGAGGACGTTGCGACTTCGCCAGCATCCGCATAGCGGCCGTCGAGATCTTCGTTGTCCGCTACGGTCTCTGAGAGCCATGCGAGGAAATGGCCTGCAAGCTCGCGGTATGCGGGCGCGCGGAAGCCGATCGAGGCGGTCATGCACTCACCCTCGGCCACGCCGTCATGCGCGTACTGTGGCGGCAGGTAGAGCATGTCGCCAGGCTCGAGCACCCATTCCTGTTCCGCGCTGAAGTCCGAAAGGATCTTGAGCGGCATGTCGGGAATCAGGTCGAGTTTCGTCTGTGACGAAATGCGCCAGCGGCGCCGGCCCGATACTTGCAGCAGGAATACGTCGTAGGAGTCGAAGTGCGGTCCCACGCCGCCGCCGTCGGTGGCGTACGAGATCATCACGTCGTCGAGGCGCGCATCAGGTACGAACCGGAACTGGCTCATCAAATCGGCAGCCGCCCGCTCATGCAGATTGACCCCCTGGACCAGCAGTGTCCACTTGCCGGTCTTGCGCGAGGGCAGGTTATCTTCGGCGAACGGGCCGTGCTCGAGTTTCCAGCGGTTGCGAAAGTACGACACCAGGCGTGACTCCACGTCGTCGCGGTCGGCGAGCTCGAAAAGCGCTTCGCGCGACACAGGGGGCACAATTCCCGGCACGGCCTGTCGAATCAGCAAGGGTTTCCGGTGCCAGATCTCACGCATGAAAGCCGCGGGCGTCATGCCCCCGAGCAGCGTGAGCGGCGCGTCGGGATCGACAGGTTCCGCAGGCAGGGCCTGCGCGTATAATGCGGAATCGCTCATGGAGTCAAGAATTGAAAATCGCTAAGAACACGGTAGTGTCCGTGGTGTACAAGCTGTCGGACGCGCAGGGCAATCTGATCGAAGAGTCGGATGAGCCCATGGTCTATTTGCACGGCGGCTATGATGGCACGTTCCCCAAGATCGAGGAAGCGCTGGACGGGCATGACGCCGGCTTCGAGACCCAATTGCAGCTCGAACCTGACGATGCATTTGGCGACTACGATGCCGAACTCGTGAAGGTGGAGCCGCGCGATCGTTTCCCCGAGCCGCTTGAAGTTGGCATGCAGTTCGAAGGCGTTCCCGAGGACGGCGACGACGAGGATTCCATCATCTACACGGTAACCGATGTGGCCGAGGACAAGGTGGTGCTGGACGGCAATCACCCGCTGGCCGGCATGGCGCTGCGCTTCTGGCTGAAGGTGTCCGAGGTTCGTGAAGCCACGGCAGAGGAAGTCGAGCATGGCCACGCACATGGTGCTTCGGGCATCGAAGTGGTCGACGAGGACGATGACGGCGAAGACGAAGCGCCGCGCACGCTGCACTAAGCAATACATAGACGAGCGATACGCGACAGGTCATCGCGGGATGAAAAAGCCGGCAAATGCCGGCTTTTCTCTTTTTGGTTCTGTTGACGGTGATCAATCGCCTTTGGGCCCGTCCTGCAAGCTCACCTGAAAGACCGACTTCGTTCCTGGGGTGATCGTCAGCTCAGTCCAGCGGGAAGGGGAGCCATTCGGCAGTGCCACGCGCGTGAAATTGGCGACGATCTTGCCAGCCGCATCGCGCATTGGCTTGTCGACGCTGAAGCCGTTGTCGCTCGCATGGACCAGTAGCACCTGACCGGAGAATCTTGCAGTCAGGTCGCGAAGCTGCCGCTTGAACTCCGCATAGCCGTCGCGCGGGCCATGCCGCACGAAGGCGTCCAACAGCGTTGGCTTGCCACGCTTTTCCCAACCGTTGCCAAACTGAGGATCGCCGTGCGCGATCACGACGATGCCCGGAAGGTCGCGCTGCCCGGCCACCGAGAACGCCCGCGCCAACCACTGGCGATTGGCCTCGCGCCGGTCCTCGAACTCGCCATTGCGCCCGCCTTCGCTGCGATAGTGATTGTTATCGCCCGGCAGATTCAGACCCACCAGCATGACGTTGCCGGCCACCAGCCTCACGTTCTCGCGATAGCTGCGGAACAGCGCCTGGTCTGACTGCCGTATCACGGGTAGTGTCCGCTGGCCGAGCGTTGTGTCGACCGGAAAAAACAGCTCGCGCAAGCGATTAAGCCGTTCGACGGCGTCGAATTGCCCGTTCGAAGGCTTCTGGCATTCCGCCCAGTCGGTTTCACCCGGCACATAGAGCAGCGGGGCAGGGGAGTCGTCAAGGACCTGCAGGCGCGCACTGAGAATCGCGTCTCCACACGATTCTGTGTCGCCCTTCAGTCCGCCGGCATGGACAATCAGCGCCACCTGCTGGGCGTTCATCATGTCGAACAGCGCGGAGGTTTCCGATTCGGCTGCTGGCCACTGCGGCACATCGGCAACCAGCGCAATCCGCGTTGGCTGCACGGTTGGCGCTGGTGGCGGCGCAATCTTCTCCGAGTGCGCCGCACGCGCGAGTGTGGGCGCTGCGAGCAACGCGCAGGTGGCAGCCGCTAGGACCGCCAGAAGGGCGGTTGCGGCGTTCCGACTCCGGGAGCAGGGCGTCATACCGTACGCGCCGTCTCCGCAATTGCCTTGAGCCGATACAGTGCCTCGAGTGCATCGCGCGGCGACAGGCTGTCTGGATCGATGTCCGCCAACGCCTCCAGCGTTGCCGATTGCGCGGGTGACGCTGTTGGCTGGCTGGATGCCGACTCTCCGGTGTCGTCCTCGCCCGACGGCGCCGGGGGCGCTGCGAACAGATCCAGTTGTGGAGTGGGTGTGGCATCCGCGGACTGCTGCTCCAGCCAGGCCAGATGCTTGCGCGCCGCGCGAATCACCGGCTGAGGAACGCCCGCCAGTTGCGCGACCTGCAGCCCGTAGCTCTGGCTGGCCGGGCCATCCTGCACGGCATGCAGGAACACGATGCCGTCGCCGTGTTCCACTGCGGACAAGTGCACGTTGGCTGCCTGCGGGAATTCCTGCGGCAGCTGCGTCAGCTCGAAGTAGTGCGTTGCGAACAGCGTGTGGCTGCGGTTATGGGAAAGCAGATGACGCGCAATGGCCCACGCAAGCGCCAGGCCGTCGAAGGTCGAGGTGCCTCGGCCGATCTCGTCCATCAGCACCAGGCTTGATGGCGTGGCGTTGTGCAGGATCCCCGCGGCCTCGGTCATCTCGACCATGAACGTCGAGCGGCCGCCGGCCAGATCATCGGCCGCGCCGATACGCGTGAAGATGCGGTCCACCGGGCCGATCATGGCATTGCGTGCGGGTACCCACGAGCCCACGCAGGCCAGTAGCACGATCAGCGCGGTCTGGCGCATGAACGTCGACTTGCCGCCCATGTTCGGGCCGGTGATCAGCAGCAGCTTGCGCGCCTCGGTCAACTGGCAGTCATTGGCAATGAACGCGACGGACTCCGCGGCAAGCTGCCCTTCGACTACCGGGTGACGACCCTGGGAGATGTCGATGACGTTCTCCTTGACGCGCTCCGGCTGGGTCCAGTCGAGCGTTTGCGCGCGTTCGGCCAGGGTTGCCAACACGTCCAGGCGGGCCAGCGCGCCGGCCACGCGGCGCAGGCTGCCGATATGCGGCAGCAGCAATTGCAGCAGGGCTTCGTAGAGCAGTTTCTCGCGCGCCAGCGCGCGGTCCTGCGCCGATAGCGCCTTGTCCTCGAACGCTTTCAGTTCCGGGGTGATATAACGCTCGGCGTTCTTGAGCGTCTGGCGCCGGCGGTAGTCATCCGGCACCTTGTCGGCCTGCCCGTTGGTGACTTCGATATAGAAGCCATGCACGCGGTTGTACTCGACACGCAGGTTCGTGATGCCGGTGCGTTCGCGCTCGCGCGTTTCAAGGTCGATCAGGAACTGCCCGCAGTTCTCGGAGATGTCGCGCAGTTCATCGAGTTCGGCATCGTAGCCACGTGCAATCACGCCGCCGTCGCGCAGCGCGGTCGACGGTTCTTCGGCCACGGCGCGCAGGAGCAGGTCGAGGCAGTCCTGCGGGATGTCGAGTTCTTCCAGCGTCTGCGCCAGCAGCGGTGCTTCGTCAGGCTTGATCACACTGGCCTGCACATCTGGCAGTGCGCGCAGGGTATCGCGCAGCGACGACAGGTCACGCGGGCGTGCAGACAGCAGGGCGAGTCGCGCCGTGATCCGTTCCACGTCGCTGAGTCTGCGCAGCGTGGCGCGCACGACGTCCGGACCCTGGGCGATCAGCGCGCCGATCGCCTGCTGGCGCGCCCGCGGCAATGCCGGGTCGCGCAGCGGGTGATGCAGCCAATGGCGCAGCGCGCGGCTGCCCATCGTGGTCGAGCAAGTGTCAAGCAGCGAGAACAACGTTGGCGATTCGCTGCCACGCAGTGTTTCGGTCAGTTCGAGATTGCGCCGCGTGGCCGAATCGAGGCCGACGAATTCGGACTCGCGTTCGACGGTGACGCCCTGGACGTGCCGGAGCGACTGGCCCTGAGTGGTTGCGGCATAGTTGAGCAGCGCGCCGGCCGCTCCCAGCGCAGCGCCCAGGCCTGCACACCCGAACGGTTCGAGGCTGGCCACGCCGATCTGCTCGCGCAGGCGGCGCGTTCCTGCGTCCTGGTCGAAGTGCCACTCTGGCAGGCGTGTGCGTGCGCAGGTGAGGTCCGGCAGTTCCATGCCGTCGGCATACAGCAGCTCGGCCGGGCGGATGCGCTCGAGTTCGCGCGAGAGTTGCGCGGCGTCACACTCCATCAGACGCAATTCACCGCTGGCCAGGTTCAGCCACGCAAGGCCGGTCTTGCTGACGCCACGGCGCGTGGTCTGCTGGTGCACTGCCATCAGATACGTGTCGGACTTGTCCGGCAGCAGCGCGGCATCGGTCAGCGTGCCTGGTGTAACGATGCGCACCACCTTGCGCTCGACCGGGCCCTTGCTCGTCGCAGGGTCGCCGATCTGTTCGCAGATCGCTACCGATTCGCCAAGCTTCACCAGCCGGGCCAGGTACTGGTCTACCGAATGGAATGGAATACCGGCCATGCGGATCGGCACGCCCCCGGACTGCCCGCGCGAAGTCAGCGTGATGTCGAGCAGCCGTGCGGCCTTTTCGGCGTCGTCATGGAATAGTTCGTAGAAGTCACCCATCCGGTAGAAGAGCAGCGTGTCCGGATGATCGGCCTTTATGCGCAGGTACTGCTGCATCATCGGCGTGTGCTTCTCTGCCTTTTCGGCTTTTTCCGGCTTCTCGGCTTTCTCGGCCTTGGCGGAAGTGGCGGCAAGGTCAGTCAACTGGCCCGCGTTTGCGGTGTTGTCGCCTTCAGTGGCAGGTGCGGAAAGGGCTTCTGCTGGCATGCATTCCTCTTGGGCGGCAGCCGGCCTTCGGGCCGGGCCGCCGGTGTATCGATTGCCGTCGGTCAGGGATCTTGTGGCGTAAGGGCGTCAGCGTTGCCCAGCCGCGGCGCAAAGCGGCATTTTACTGCCACCAGACACAGCGGCTTCGTGCCGAATTCTCATTTTCACTTGGGAATTTTCGCTTTTTGCGCTCAGGCGCCGCTTGCAATGGCATCGAGCGCCACGCGGGCGAGGAAACCACTGCGCGTTTCATGGCGGCGTTCGACGAAAGCATCGATCTTGTGCAGTACAAAGCGCGGCAGGCTGATATTGATACGTTCGGGGCGGGCGTCCAGCTTGCTCGTGTCGACGTCGGCCAGCGCCCAGATTGCCTCCGCGTACTCTGGCCGGGCCTGCAGCGTTTCGATCGGCGTTGCCTCGAGCACAACTTCTTCTCCAAGGGAGAGCAATGCCTCGACGTGTGTCGTGATGGCGTCACGCGCGTTGCGGATCGCGTCCTCGATGGTTTCCCCGGCCGAATAGCAGCCCGCAACGTCAGGCACGGTCACGCCGTAAACCGAGTTGGCGTCCTTGTAAATGGCGATCGGAAAGTCCATGTCGTTCCTCTTTGTGCTGGGTGCGCTGCTCATAGCCCGGCCGTCCTCAGGATGCTGCGGACCGTGCCGGCTGGCAGGTCCTTCTTCGGGTGCGGCACGGTGATGACGAGCATGCACCGCGGATGCTTGAAAGTGAAATGACTGCCGTGCGTGCGCACCAGCCTCCATCCCTTCTGTTCGATCAATCGGATCAGCGCGGACGAATGCAATGTCGACCCCCAGGTTGATCCGTGTGTAAGTCTACACACGGTGAGAGGGGGCGCAAGTAAAATTGTGTGTCGCGAGCAACTTTAGGTAGGGTCGATCAGAAAATCCCGTGCCGGATTCTGAAAAGAAGTGCGCAAAATGAAACAGGCGCCATCGGATTTCTCCGATGGCGCCTGTGATGCGCGGGTCAGGCTTGCTGTCTGGCGATCAGGCCGCGGCGGGCTTGGCGTTGTCCAGCGAGAAAGGCGCCAGCAGGCGGACCATCTGCGCAAAGATCTTCGGGTTGCCGGCCAGTACCTCGCCCTGTTCCATCTGGCGCGATTCACCGGCGTAGTTGCCAACCAGGCCACCGGCCTCGGTAATCAGCAGCATGCCAGCGGCCATGTCCCACGGCTTGAGTCCACGCTCGAAGAAACCGTCCAGGCGGCCGCAGGCCACGTAGGCCAGGTCCAGCGCGGCGGCGCCCGGCCGGCGCAGGCCGGCGCAGCTGCGCGTCATCAGCGCGAACATCTCCAGGTACTCGTCCATGCCTTCCAGGTCACGGAACGGGAATCCGGTTCCGATCAGGCAATCGGCCAGCTTGTCACGGCGGGTGACGCGGATGCGGCGATTGTTAAGGAAGGCGCCGGCGCCCTTGCTGGCCGTGAACAGTTCGTCGCGGGTCGGGTCGTAGACCACCGCCTGCGATGGCACGCCCTTGTGCAGCAGGCCGATCGACACTGCATACTGCGGGAAACCGTGAATGAAGTTGGTGGTGCCGTCCAGCGGGTCGATGACCCAGGTGAATTCGGCCTGCTCGTCGCCGTCGGCCCAGGATTGGCCGGACTCTTCCGCTAGAATGGCGTGCTCGGGGTAGGCAGTGCGGATGACGTCGATGATGGCGGCCTCGGCGGCGCGATCAACTTCCGTCACGAAATCGTTGTGTTGTTTGCGCGAAACGCGAACCAGGTCGACGTCGATGGACGCGCGATTGATGATGGATCCCGCCTTGCGGGCCGCCTTGACGGCGATATTGAGCATCGGATGCATGAATCTCTCCAGGCGGGGCAGCAGCGCAACGGCGCGACAGGAATCGCCGCAAGGGCGAAGCGCGCGGGCTGCCGGGACCACCAGACAACACAACGGATTGTAGAAGAACGAGGGGCGTCGCCATGTGAGGCGCCGCACCGCAATTGGAAGGCAGCATTGTATAGGAACCCGGCCAGTCGTACGAGTCGAGAACGCCAATCGACGTGGCCGGGACGTCCCAGATGACCGAAGCGTTGAATTCTCAGACCGATCCGATCCCCGGCGCCAAAGCCGATGGTGATCTTTCAGGCATTTTTTCCCGTGTGCGCGTGGTGCTGGTGGAAACCAGCCACCCGGGCAACGTGGGCTCTGTCGCGCGCGCGATGAAGACGATGGGCTTCGGGCAGGCGCCTGGCAGCCTCGTGCTGGTTTCGCCGCGCGAGCCCGGCGTGCTGACGCACCCGGATGCCGTGGCGATGGCCAGTGGCGCCGACGACGTACTGGCCGGCGCCCACATCGTGGATAGCATCGAGGCCGCGCTGTCCGGTACGGCCTACACGGTTGCGATGACGGCCCGGCAGCGCGAATTCGGGCCGCCACGCCTGTTGCCGCGCGCCGCAGTGGCCCAGGGGCGGGCGATGCTGAACGCGGATCGCGATGCCTGCGTCGCCTTCGTATTCGGCAACGAACGCTACGGCTTGCCGAACGACGTGGTGTTGCGCTGTTCGGCGGTGACCCATATCCCGGCCAATCCGGCCTATGCGTCGCTGAACCTGGCCCAGGCCGTGCAACTGATCGCCTACGAGTTGCGGCTTGCCTTGCTCGAGGCGCTGGAGGCGGCAGGTGCGCCGTCGGACGACGCCGGCAATATCGGCTATGCTGGTGACCCCGCCACCGCCGAGCAGATCGAGGCGATGTTCGGCCATCTCCAGGCCGGGCTTGCCGCAATCGGGTTCCTGGACCCCGAGAATCCGCGCAAGCTGATGCCGCGCCTGCGCCGGCTGTTCGCACGGGCGGGGCTGGAGCGCGAGGAGGTCAACATCCTGCGCGGCATTGCCAAGCGCATGCTGCTGGCGAGTGAGACCAGGAACGAAGGCAATAAGGAAGGCTAGATCCGTGGCAACCATTCCGGCGTACCCCATGCATTGCCCTATCCGTGGCGGAGCGGCAGACTGCCGTCCGGCCGTGGGGCTGGCATGCGCGACCCTGCCGGAACGATGTTGAAGCCGGTGCCGCTCGAATAGCCCTGACGTCGTCGGGGCGGGGCGGTCGACGCGCAAATCTCTTACACTCGCTGTCTCGCGCGCCTGGGCCGTTCCCACAACACCTGCTCAATACCGGCCAATGACTGCATCGGCGACCGTTCGCATGGACGGCGCACGCTGCGGCTACACGACACGATAAAGATGTTCACTCGCCTGAAGGAAGATATCGACGCAATCATGCTGCGCGACCCCGCTGCGCGCAGCCGTCTGGAAGTCCTGACCTGCTATCCCGGGCTGCATGCCGTGATATTTCATCGCGTGGCCAACGCGTGCTGGCGCGGCGGCTTTCACTGGCTTGGCCGCTGGATCTCGCACTGGTCCCGCTTCCTGACCGGTATCGAGATCCACCCGGCGGTCAAGCTTGGCCGCCGCGTATTCATCGATCACGGCATGGGCGTGGTGATCGGCGAGACCGCCGAAATCGGTGACGACTGCACGATCTACCAGGGCGTGACGCTTGGTGGCACGTCGTTGTACAAGGGCCAGAAGCGCCATCCGACGCTTGGTGCCGGCGTGGTGGTCAGTGCCGGCGCGAAGGTGCTGGGTGGTTTCGAGGTGGGCGATGGCGCGCGCGTGGGCTCCAATGCCGTGGTGCTGAAGCCCGTGCCGGCTGGCGCGACGGCCGTGGGCATTCCCGCGCGCATCATCATGCCGGACGCGCCAGCGCCGCAGCAGGGTGCGAGGCAGGAATTCTCGGCCTATGGCATTACGCCGAACGCGGACGATCCCGTGTCGCTGGCGCTCAAGAGCCTGATCGACAACGCGGCCAAGCAACATGACCGCATCGAGGCCGTGCTGGCCGCGCTCGACCGGCTCGGCGAGCATCTCGAGAACACGCCGAACGACCGCTTCGACGCGAGCGAGCTGCGCAAGCTGATGAAGTAACGGAGGCGCAGGCGGGACGCCGCGGTGGCTGTCGCTTGGTCGAATGCATGGTCATTCGACCTGCGGCAGCACGTGGAAGCCGGTATGGTCAAGTTGCAGGACGGCTGCGCGCGGATGGCGGCCATCGAGGTCCCAGTCGGTCAGCACCCAGCGCACACCGCTGCCGTGTTCGTGGCGAGCGGGGCGATGGGTGTGCCCGTGGACCAGCGTACCGGCTGCGCTGGCCGCCAGCAGCGCGCTGACGGCGTCAGGCGCGGCATCGCCATAGGTTGGTGGTGTCGCTTCGTCGCGCTGGCGAGCACGTCCGGCCTCGCTATCGGCGCGCAAGCGTCGCGCAACCGCCAGCCGTGCGGCCAGCGGCAGCATCAGGAACAGCCGCTGCACCCAGCCTTTGCGTGTCCAGTGGCGGAAGCGCATGTAGCGTTGGTCGTCGGTGCACAGCATGTCCCCGTGGCTGAGCACCACACGCTGGCCAGCGCAGACGATCACCGAAGGGTCCGGCAAGAGTCTGGCGCCCGCCGCGGCGGCAAAGCGCCGGCCGATCAGGAAATCGCGATTGCCATGCATCAGGTAGATCGGCACGCCCGCGTCCGATAGCCGGCGCAGGGCTGCCGCCACTTCGGTGGCGAACGGCGTGTCGGTTTCCTCGTCACCCACCCAGAACTCGAAGAAGTCCCCCAGGATGAACAAGGCGCGCGCATCCCGCGCAGCGCGTTCCAGCACGTGGCGGAACGCGGCCAGCGTGCGGGGCATGCCGGCAGTCAGGTGCAGATCGGAAATGAACCACGCCGGCGCCTGCACCTCGACAGGTGCGGCCACCGGCGTGCGGGTGGGAGCGGTCATGCGGTCCGGATGTATGTGTTCACCACGAGCGGCATGCCGCGTATCGGTTGAATCGACGGTAACGTGATTACTCGACGATCGTGGCCTTCTGGATTACCACGTCGTCCATCGGCACGTCCTGGTGGAAGCCCGAGCTGCCGGTGCGCACGCCCTTGATGGCGTCCACGACGTCGGTGCCTTCCACGACCTTGCCGAACACGGCGTAGCCGAAGCCTTGCGGCGTGGGCGAGCTGAAGTTCAGGAAATCGTTGTCCACCACGTTGATGAAGAACTGGGCCGTGGCCGAGTGCGGTGCGTTGGTGCGCGCCATGGCAACCGTGTAGCGGTCGTTCTTGAGGCCGTTGCCGGCTTCGTTCTCGATCGGCGCATCGGTATCCTTCTGCTTCATGCCCGGCTCGAAACCGCCGCCCTGGATCATGAAGTTCTTGATCACGCGGTGGAAGATCGTGTTGTCATAGTGGCCCTTGCGCACGTACGACAGGAAGTTCTCGACCGACTTCGGAGCCTTTTCGGCGTCCAGTTCGATGGTGATGACGCCTTGCGTGGTTTGGAGTTGTACCTTGCTCATGGGGTTACCTCTGTACGATGTTCGATGTTCGGTGATGGGGTGTTCGGGGTTACTTCGTCACCACGGTGGCCGATTCGATCACGATCGGCGCGGCGGGCACGTTGCGCATGGCGCCATAGGCGGTGGTCGGCGCGGTCTTGATCTTGTCGATCGTGTCCATCCCCTCTACCACCTTGCCAAACACGGCATATCCATTGCCGTCCGGCTGCGGGTAGTCGAGGTTCGGATTATCCACCACATTGACGAAGAACTGGGCAGTTGCCGAGTTCGGATTGGCCGTACGGGCCATGGCGACGGTTCCGGCCTTGTTCTTCAGGCCATTCTGCGATTCCAGCGGGATTGGCGCCAGTGTCGGCTTTTCCTTCATGTCGCGGTCGAAGCCGCCGCCCTGGACCATGAAACCGTTGATCACGCGGTGGAAGATCGTGCCGTTATAGAAGCCGCTCTTCACATAGCCGAGAAAGTTAGCGACAGTCTTGGGCGCGGCATCCGGGTACACCTCGATGGTGAACTTGCCGTCGGTCGTCACGAACTGCACGCGTTCGGACTTCGGCGCGGCGGCGGCCGGGCTTGCGCCCTGTGCCATTGCGGCCAGCGGAGACAGGGCGGTGGCGGCGGCCATCAGGCCGGCCAGGACGAAGCGGCGGGAAAGGGTCATCTCTGGACTCCGGGTTGCAGGTCAGGCAGACGGCGACATCACCTGGACATCGCCAATGTGGATGAATATCTGTCGGTGCTCAGTGTGCTGCGGGTGAGCTGGCCGGGGCGGCTGCGGGCTCCCTGGTGGGCTCCTTGGTAGGCTCCTCAGCCGATTCCTTGGCCTGCGCCTTCGCAGGTGCCTTCACTGACGCCTTGGGCTGTGCCTTGGCCGGGGCGGCTGGGGGGCTCGAGGCCGGCTGCAGCTCACGCAGGCTTGCGGCAGCGCGCTTGTCGCCAGGGTTCCGGCGGACCGCGTCCCCGTAGGCCTGCACGGCCAGCGCCCGATAAATGTCGCCAAGGTTGCTGTAGGAAATGGCGTAGTCGGGCTTGGCCTCGATGGCCAGCAGCAGTTCCGCTTCGGCGCGCTTCAGGTCGCCACGCTTCGCATACAGCAGAGCCAGGTTGTTGTGCGGTTCGGGTAACTCGGGGAAATCCTGCGCCATTTCGGCGAAGGCCTGGATCGCTTCGTCCTCATGCCCGGCCTTGGCCATTGCCCATGCGCGCTGGAAACGCGCCTGAGCATTGCGCGGGTTGGCCGCCAGCACGCGGTCGAACCCGGCGATGGCTTCGTCATAGCGCTTGTCATTGGCGGCCTTTTGCGCGGGCTTCATGCCGGGATCGGCCGATTGCGGGCCCGTCGGGACCGCTGGCGGGGGCGTCAGCGACAGCGGCCCGTTCTGCGCGATTGCCGGCGCGGCGGCCAGCATGGCGGCCATCGCCAGCGCACTTGCCAGTGCGGAAAGTGATCCGCCACGGCGGAGCGAAGCAATGGTCGGGTTGGGCAGAAGCAGGCTCATGTAAGGGCGGTCCGTTATACTCCGCGGCATTCTAGCAAAGCGGCGAGGCGTGCAGCACTGGCCGCACGTCTGCAAGACATCATCGACAGCGTGTCCGGCTGCCGTTGAAGGCTTCCGGTAAGATATGGGGCCCGCGCGTCATTGGCACGCGTGCCCGTGCGCCGCGGTCTTCGCTCGATGTCATCGACGCCGTCACCCACTCACATCGCTTCATGCAGCAACTGAACATCTACAACACGCTCGCGCGTGAAAAGCAGCCTTTCGTGCCCATCGAACCCGGCAAGGTCCGCATGTACGTGTGCGGCATGACCGTGTACGACTATTGTCACGTTGGCCATGCGCGCGTGATGGTGGTGTTCGACATGGCGCACCGCTGGCTGCGCGCTGCCGGCTATGACGTGACTTACGTCCAGAACATCACCGATATCGACGACAAGATCATCCGCCGCGCTGCCGAAAACGGCGAGACGATCGGCCAGCTGACCACGCGCTTCATCCAGTACATGCATGAGGATGCGGCCGCGCTGGGCGTGATCCGCCCCGACTACGAGCCTCGCGCTACCGAGTACGTGCCGCAGATGCTCAACATCATCGAGAAGCTGGAGGCCCGTGGCCTGGCCTACCAGGCCGCGGACGGCGACGTGAACTTCTCGGTGCGCAAGTTCCCCGGCTACGGCAAGCTGTCCGGCAAGTCCCTGGAGGACCTGCGCGCCGGCGAGCGCGTCAGTGCCAACGACGCCAAGCAGGACCCGCTCGACTTTGTGCTGTGGAAGTCGGCCAAGGAAAGCGAACCGCCCGAGAGCAAGTGGGATTCGCGGTGGGGCAGTGGCCGTCCGGGCTGGCATATCGAGTGCTCGGCCATGAGCTGCACGCTGCTTGGCGAGCACTTCGACATTCATGGCGGCGGCGCGGACCTGCAGTTTCCGCACCACGAGAACGAGATTGCCCAGTCCGAAGGCGCCAGCGGCAAGCCGTTCGTCAACATGTGGATGCACAACGGCTTCGTGCGCGTGAACGACGAGAAAATGTCGAAATCGCTCGGCAACTTCTTCACGATCCGTGACGTACTCAAGGAATACGATGCCGAAGTGGTGCGCTTCTTCATCCTGCGCGCCCACTATCGCAGCCCGCTGAACTATAGCGATGCGCATCTTGACGACGCGCGCCACGCACTGACGCGCCTGTATACCGCGCTCAAGGAAACGCAGCCGGGCGGCTGCGCGGTGGAGTGGGATGAGCCGCACGCCAGGCGCTTTGCCGAGGCGATGAACGACGATTTCAACACGCCGATCGCCGTTTCGGTGCTGTTCGACCTGGCCAGCGAGGTTAATCGCACGGGTTCGGTGGCGGCTGCCCATCAGCTCAAGGCGCTTGGCGGTACGCTGGGCCTGCTCGAACGCGATCCACATACGTTCCTGCAGGGCGGCCAGGTGTCCGGCGGGTTGAGCGGCGATGCGATCGAAGCGCAGATCGCCGCCCGCCGCGCAGCCAAGGCCGCGCGCAACTTTGCCGAAGCGGACCGTATCCGCGCCGAACTGCTGGAAGCCGGCGTGGTGCTGGAAGACAAGCCAGGTGGCGTCACCGAGTGGAGGCGTGCTTGAACGCTGCCGCGCGCAAGCCGAAGGCAATCGCACCTGCCCAGCCGGGGCCGGCGGGCAAGGTCGCCGCCAAGCGGGCGCCCAAGGTGCTCGACAAGGTCGCCGATAAGGTCACCGTAAAGGCTCCAGCAACGGTCCCTACGAAGGGCGCCGCGAAGGCCCCCGCAAAGGTCGCCGGCAAATCCCGCAAGGCCGATCTGCCTGAGGTGGACGCCATACCGTTGCCGGTCGAGACCGTCATCGACGCCGTTCGCCCCGCGTACTGGGACGAGGCCTGCGCCGACCTGATGAAGCGCGACCGCATCCTGCGCAAGATGATCCCGACCTACGGTCCGGCGCACCTGGTGTCGCGTGGCGATCCGTTCATCACACTGGCACGCTCGGTCGTCGGCCAGCAGATTTCCGTCAAGGCAGCGCAATCGGTCTGGGAGCGGCTGGTTGCCGCGTGCCCACGCCTGACCCCCGCGCAGTTCCTGAAGGCAGGCACCGACGAACTGGCGGCCTGCGGGTTGTCGAAGCGCAAGGCGGAGTACATCATCGATCTGGCCGACCACTTCAAGGCCGGGCGCGTTCATGTCAAGGAATGGGCGGGCATGGACGACGAGGCGGTGATTGCCGAGTTGACGCAAATTCGCGGTATCGGACGCTGGACGGCGGAGATGTTCCTGATGTTCAATTTGATGCGGCCCAACGTGTTGCCGCTCGATGACGTTGGGCTGATCAATGCGATCTCTGCCAACTACTTTAGCGGCGAGCCCGTGACGCGCAGCGAGGCGCGTGAGGTGGCCGCCAACTGGGAGCCGTGGCGAACCGTGGCGACGTGGTACATGTGGCGCAGTCTTGATCCGGTGCCAGTGACGTATTAGGAGCAATGCGGGTTGTATTGGGACAAATACGGTGTTGATTTCCGCTATTTGTGCGTTGAAATCAACTTTCAGGGCGGTCGGAAACCGGTCTTTTTCCGGTAGAATGCGCCCCTTCACAGACAGGTCCGCGTTTTTATGAAAACCACCTTCCTGGATTTCGAACAGCCGATTGCCGAACTCGAGGCAAAGATCGAAGAACTGCGTTTTGTGCAGGACGATTCGGCTGTCGATATTTCCGAAGAGATTTCCCGGCTGGCCGGCAAGAGCCAGCAGCTGACCAAGGACATCTATGCCAGCCTGACCCCGTGGCAGGTGGCACAGATCGCGCGCCATCCCCAGCGTCCGTACACGCTGGACTATGTGCGCGAGATCTTCACCGATTTCCATGAACTGCATGGCGATCGCGCGTTTGCCGACGACCTCTCGATCGTTGGCGGCATGGCGCGCTTCAATGGCCAGGCTTGCATGGTGATTGGTCACCAGAAGGGCCGCGACACGAAGGAGCGCGCGATGCGCAACTTCGGCATGTCCAAGCCCGAAGGCTATCGCAAGGCCAAGCGCCTGATGGAACTGGCCGACAAGTTCGGCCTGCCGATCTTCACGTTCGTGGACACCCCGGGCGCGTTCCCGGGCATCGACGCCGAAGAGCGTGGTCAGTCGGAAGCGATTGGCCACAACCTCTACGTGATGGCCGGGCTCAAGGTGCCGCTGATCGCCACGATCATCGGCGAGGGCGGTTCGGGCGGTGCGCTGGCAATTGCCGTGGGTGACGTGGTGCAGATGCTCCAGTTCGCGACCTACGCCGTGATTTCGCCGGAAGGCTGCGCGTCGATCCTCTGGAAGACCGCCGAAAAGGCGCCGGAAGCTGCCGAGGCACTGGGCCTGACGGCTCACCGCCTGAAGGCGCTGGGCCTGATCGACAAGATCGTGAGCGAACCGCTCGGCGGCGCGCATCGTGATCCGAAGGGCATGGCGACGATGCTCAAGCGCTCGCTGGCTGAATCGCTGCGCCAGTTCCAGGGCATGAGCGTCAAGGAACTGCAGGCGCGCCGTCACGAGCGCCTGATGGCTTATGGCAAGTTCAAGGAAACCGGCGCCCAGGAATGATGTGAACGGACGTCGTCTGACCGACAAGGTCGCACAGGCTCTTCAGGCCGGTGCGGCCTTTGTTGTTTCTGGCGCTGGCGCGCCGCTCACGATCGCCGTGGCGCTGTCCGGCGGCCGTGATTCGGTGGCGCTGCTGCATGCCACGCGCGCCGCGCTGGCCGAAGCATGGCCGCTTGCGCGCCTGGTAGCCATGCACGTCCACCATGGCCTGCAGGCGCAGGCTGACGAGTGGGATCGTTTCTGTGAAGCGCTGTGCGGCGAATTGCAGGTGCCGCTCGTAGCCGAACGCGTGACCGTAGCGACCGCGACGGGCGAGGGTATCGAAGCAGCGGCGCGCCGCGCGCGCTACGAGGCGCTGGGCCGCATGTGCCGTGCGCAGGGTGCGAGCCTGCTGCTGTTCGCTCATCATCGCGACGATCAAGTGGAAACGGTGCTCCTGCGCCTGTTTCGCGGTACCGGCGTGGCCGGAATGTCTGGCATGCCCGCGCGGCGTCCGCTCGATGCGCAGGGCGATGTGCAACTGCTGCGCCCGTGGCTTGACGTCTCCCGCGCCGAGATCGACGAGTACTGCGTGCAACACGGGCTTCGATGGATCGATGACCCGTCGAACGCCGATACGCGCTTCGCCCGCAATGCCTTGCGTGCGCAACTGCCCATCCTTCGGCAGTCATTCCCGGCTCTATACGAAAACGTGACTCAGGCCGCCGCCCATTTCGGTCAGGCGGCCGGCATGCTCGATGCAATGGCCGCACAAGCCCTGGCCTCGCTGGCTGGTCCCGGGCGCGATGCCGATACGCTAGCGGAACTCGATCTGGCCGGTTTGCGGGGTTTGACCGCCGACCAGGCCGATGCCGTGCTGCGACTGTGGTTGCGTGACCTGGGCGCGCAGCCGCCTGCCACGGCGCGACTGGCCGCGATGCGCGCGCAGTTGATCGAGCATGTCGGCGGTGAGCCGGCCATCAAACATGACGGACTCATCCTGCGACGCTTCCGCGACCGGGTGCTGGCCTGCCGTGCCGTACCCGCCGAGGCGCCGGCGCCATTCGTGTTCGATTGGCGTGGCGAGCCCCGCATTGTGGTACCCGCGTGGCGCGGGGAGCTGCGTTTTATGCGCGACGACGATTATGGTGTGCCGGAAGCGGTACTGCGCCGGCCGCTGCGGCTGACGGGCAGGGCGGGCGGTGAACGAATTGTGTTGCGTCCCGGCGGCCCGGCGCGCGCGCTCAAGCAGGCCTATCAGGAGGCCGCAATCCCCGCGTGGCGGCGTGCATATCTGCCGCTGCTCTGGAGCGAAGATGCGCTCGTGCTGGCGGCTGGCCTGGGCATGCATCGCCGTTGGCCTGCCGATGACGCCCACGCGCCGCGCTGGCGCGTGGAATGGGTTGCGCGGCCGGACCTGCATGGATAGCCGCCGGGTTTCAGGGGAAAATTGGGGACAGAGTCTTTTTCGCTTGTGAATTATTTTCACAAGAAAATGACCCAAAATGTGCGACGTTTTTGCTGGTTTTTTGCCCTTCGGCCTTTACGGGCAGCCACTCTTCGTGTAATTTCATTGGCTTTGCACAATCGCTGGCGTCGACAAGAAGATGGCTCTCATCGTTCACAAATACGGCGGCACTTCGATGGGTTCCACGGAACGCATCAAGAATGTCGCCAAGCGCGTTGCCAAGTGGCATCGTGCCGGTCACCGCGTTGTCGTGGTGCCTTCGGCCATGTCGGGCGAGACCAATCGCCTGCTGGGCCTTGCCAAGGAAATTTCCGCGCAGCCGGACCCGCGTGAACTGGACATGCTGGCCTCTACTGGCGAGCAGGCCAGCGTGGCCCTGCTGGCCATCGCGCTGCATGGCGAAGGCATCGATGCGGTCAGCTACACGGGCTGGCAAGTGCCGGTGAAGACGGACTCGTCCTACACCAAGGCCCGTATCGAATCGATCGACGATGAGCGCATCCTTGGCGATCTCGACGCCGGCCGCGTGGTGGTGATCACGGGCTTCCAGGGCATCGACGACGACGGCAACATCACGACGCTTGGCCGCGGTGGTTCCGATACGTCGGCAGTGGCCATCGCCGCCGCCATCGAAGCCGATGAATGCCTGATCTATACCGACGTGGATGGTGTGTACACGACCGATCCGCGCGTGGTCGAAGACGCCCGCCGCCTGGACCAGATCACCTTCGAGGAAATGCTGGAAATGGCCAGCCTGGGCTCGAAGGTGCTGCAGATCCGTTCGGTGGAGTTCGCCGGCAAGTACCGCGTGAAGACGCGCGTGCTGTCGTCGCTGACCGACCCCCTGATGCCGCTCGAGCAGGAAATGCATTCGGGCACGCTGATTACTTTTGAGGAAGAGTCTGACATGGAAGCAGCCGTCATCTCCGGCATCGCCTTTGCCCGTGACGAAGCCAAGATCACTGTTCTGGGCGTGCCGGACAAGCCGGGCATCGCCTACCAGATCCTGGGCCCGATCGCCGACGCCAACATCGACGTCGACATGATCATCCAGAACCAGTCCGTGGACGGCAAGACCGACTTCACGTTCACCGTGCCGCGCGGCGATTACCAGCGCGCGCTGACGATCCTGAACGACAACGTGAAGGCTCATATCGGCGCGGCAAGCGTGTCGGGCGATCCGAAGGTGTCGAAGGTGTCGGTGGTGGGCGTGGGCATGCGCTCGCACGTTGGCATCGCCAGCAAGATGTTCCGCACGCTGTCGGAAGAGGGCATCAACATCCAGATGATCTCCACCTCGGAAATCAAGATCTCGGTGCTGATCGACGAGAAGTACATGGAGCTCGCCGTGCGCGCGCTTCACAAGGTGTTCGAACTGGATCAGGCGTGATCCGGAGTTGAAATAGTTCTGGCGAGGGCGCAGCTTTTTTTGCTGCGGGTCGGTGAAATTTCATTGACCAGTTGCAGGACCCTCGCTAGAATACGCGCTTCGTTGTGTGGCTCCCTCGCACAACGCAAGTTTGGGAGACGTGGCCGAGAGGTCGAAGGCACTCCCCTGCTAAGGGAGCATCCGGGCCAAAACCTGGATCGAGGGTTCGAATCCCTCCGTCTCCGCCAATGTCCGTTAGGACGGTAGTTCTGGCGGTGGAAACCCCGTAGAGTCGCGGCTCTACGGGGTTTTTGTTTTTTCGGAGGGTAGTTCTGCGCCTCTGTTCCGTGGTCGCTTTCTTGCCGCGCTGTCGCAGCCCTTCGCACACCTTCGCGTCCTGCTCGCGTCCTCCGCGTCCTCTCAGAGTCCTGCACGAACTCGCTACTAGTTGCCCCGAATCAGAATTGATCCGGGAGCCCGAATTCTAACGCGAGTCCTGCACGGGGGTATCGCGGAGTGCCCGCTGCGTGATGCACCGTATGACCATCTCTCAGGGCTGCTGTAGGGCTGAGTGGCGCGATTCTCCCGGAGCCCGAAGCCGGGGTGCAGGAGCCCTTCGGAGGCGCGGCGCCACAGGGGAGCCTGTACCCTCCGCCGCCCTGTGCAGGGCTGGGCGAGAGATGTGTGAGAGAACATATCCTTGGGATATCGACCGATCCCCGGACGGCCCTAGACGACTTCCCGACCGGGGCGCGGCGGTTCCCCGTAGCCTTCCCAGCGGATCATCAAATCCGCACAGCCGGCACAAGAAATACGCCGTATCTACGCGAAGAAGGCACCCTCGCCAAGCGCCAGGGATTGGGTAGATTCGGTTCCTGAATTGAAGTCCAAGAAGGGGCTGATGACTTGGAGGGCAGTTTGCGATCACCTGAAGATCGACACCGCAGGCGACTCGGCGCGGCGCAAATTGAAAGGTTGGGTAAAGGACAATCGGCCTAACTGGCCGGAAGTACCGGAAGCGGGTTAGGTTCGCGACGCACTCAGCCCACTAGTGCACTAGGGACTAATGACCCGGCAAGTCCCATAAGCGATGCCTTCCCGTCCGTTGTTCTCAACGTAGTTGAGTCCACCGCCGAAAAGCTGGAGGTCAAATCCAGAAGCGAAGTGGTAGAACTTCTTGATCTTGCTGCCGGCTGGACCTTCGGAAACAGCCACCTTGTCCATCTTGTAGCGATCGCATTCCTTTTTTCCAGTCGATTGCCCGATGGAGCAGCGCGAGACGAAGGCACCTTGGGGGCCCTCTTCGATGACGTTGGAATATTGGTACTTCGCTATCAGCTCGTCCGAGTAGACCCGCTCTGCATCGACCTTGCGCGACGCGACGCAGGTGTACCCGGCGGCTGTTGCTTGCGTCACGAGCATCGCTGCCAGAACGCCAACTGATAGATTCAGCTTCATAGCCTCGCCCACGCTCGTTCGAGTTCGGCCTGCGTCATACGTGAACAGGCCGAACGCAACTGGGTGATTGGAACGTTCGCGTACTTGTCGATGTTCGTCTTGACGGCAGGCGATACAATTTTTGCGGCAACCTTCTGGGACGCCACGTTTCCTTGCTCCACAATAGCCAGCGCCCCGCAGTCCTGCCGAAGTCCTTTGAGCAATTTGATGCGCCGCCAACCGCCCAGAATCCCTTACGGGCATTGAATTCACAGAATGCACGATTCTCCCTTTCTACGGGAGTTCCCGCAACGTTTCATGCGGCGAATAGTCCTCAGGGAATTAATGTCTGATGAGCCGCTTTCTGCACTGGCGAGAGCCACTGGCATGAAATGTTTAGCAGGCGGGCGGTAATGCAAAGCTTCGCGGCCTGTCCTTGCCTACAGTGGTTTTGAGGCGGGAGTGACAGCAAACGAAGGGAAATGATCGAAATGTTTAAGTTCATTCGCAAAATAAAAGAAGAGCGTCGCGCGCGCGAAGAGGCGCAAAAGCGGCTCGTCCATTCGTGGATGTATTTCCATTTTTCTCAGATGAAATTTATGGAACGCTATACAGCAGAAAAGGAAGGGAAAAGCGTTCTGTGGAATCAACGCGCTCGGCTCATTTGGGACTTTCTGGAAAAGCAGGCAAAAGAAAGCAATGACGTCATGGGTGCAGCAAAGACATACATGAACGTTGATATTAATAAATCATGCGAGACGAATTCTCTTTGTTATCGCGATCCTAATATGGTCGACCGTGATCTTGAAGCATATCCCAGCGGAGTACAGGCAACCGCAGCGATGCTGGAAAAAGCGGCAAGTGTCGTTGCAAATGGTCCGACTCCGTTTTGATTTGCGACAAATGATCCATCTCTTTTTCGGGTTGCTGTGCATCCTATTGGTCTGCATCTTCTGGCGGATATTTCTGCCGGTGGGTATTTTGGCTCTGCTTGGCTTTCTGCTCCTTCTGGCAATATCGTATCTAGCGCAAAACGATTGGAGGGCGCTGCGCTCCGAACCTGCGCCCGCGGCAGTAAGCGCCCTGGAACCAAGCTATGATTCCCCAAACTACCAAAGCGGAACTGCCCATGACAGCTACGCGCAAGAATGCTATATCGAGGGCGTGCGCGGCGATCACGATATAGAGGTATGCGTCATGCGTAAGCAAGCTGCTGAGTGATAGCGCTTTTGAGGCGGCTGCGCATCGGTTTTTCGTGACTCGGGGAATGGTTCTCAAGCCCAATCACAAGGTTATGCTTGGGGTGAGCGCGCCACGGCCTAGTGGTTGTGATGGCGGACGGGACGACCGAAGGCTTCAAATCTACCCGCGCCGCGTTCCGCGCTTTGAACTTGCCGGGTTCGCGCTGTATCAAGTTCCGTCTCGGGCTGAAGGAGTCGGGGCGCGAAGTGTTTGTTAATGCCGGAGTTGAGCTGGCGTGCCCGCGCGAGATCAATGTCCTATCGCTTCCGTAGGCGCGGCGGATACCGGAGCCTTAACCGCCCGTTACTCCCCTTAAGCGGGAGCGCCGTAACCCATTTTTTATGGATCCGTTTGCATCAGATTGGCGCAACGGGACTTATCCGGGCCGCGAACGCGCAAAAGAAAAGCCGCGACACGCGCGGCTCCCGTTCCAAAAACGAACCTATAAATTATGGGCTCTTTCGCTTACCCCAACTTCGCCGCGATAGATTCCGCCGAAGGCTTCGCATAAATCGCTAACATGCTAAGCGAACGGTGGCCTGATACTTGCGGGACTTCGGCAATCGAAAGTCCCTTTTCGATCATCAAGGACACCGCTTCTCTACGGAGATCATGCATCCGCAGCCCTTCGATGCCCGCCCGGTCCCGGCACAGCACCCACGCGCGTTTAAGGTTTCGCGAAGTCATCCCGTGTAGCACCCGCTCACCCTCTCGCGGAATCTCTTCGAGAATCGCGCAGGCCTTCGAAGACAGCGGAATCGTTCGCGGGTGTCGATTTCCGCACTGGCGAATTGGAGTGGCATGAAGTGTCAAGCAGACGAACAGTAATGCAAAGTCTCGCGGACCATTCCTGCCTACAGTGGTTTCGGAAGCAATGCGTAATTAATCGGCGCTAATTGTTGTGATGGATTGGCAACGGATTTGCGCGACAAACTAACCGTCCCATAGTTCTAATCCGACCAAAAGAAATAAAGTCATGAAACGCACTCTCATTGCCGCGCTCTTCGCGCTTGCCTCCGTCCCCGCGTTCGCGGCGGGCGGCGTCCTCGCCACGATGCCCAACGAAGCCGGTGGAAACATCGAGATCACCAATATTAAATGTCCGGACGGCTATTCCGGTTTCATCACGCGTTCGTTCTTTACGAACGGGCAAGCGGAGGACATTTTTGGATGCTGGATTCCAAGTGCCGACACCGCCCACATCCGAATCGTCTGGTATCCGCGCGATCAACACAAAACCAGCCGAACCTATAACACCAAAGATTTCGTCGCGACGAAATACGGCGATGACCGCTCGCATTGGGACGAACTCGACAAGTAAATTTGACCCGACCATTCAAGGAGAACCACCATGAAAAAGACCCTCATCGCGCTCGCGCTCGCCGCCGCCTCCGTCCCGGCCTTCGCCCAGTCCTATAACAGCCAACAAGTCGGCAACACGACCTTCTATTCAAACGGCGAAACCGCCCAACGGATCGGAGACACTACGTTCTATTCCAATGGCGAAACCGCCCAACGCGTCGGCAATACGACCTTCTATTCCAACGGCGAAACCGCCCAACGGATCGGCAACACGACCTTCTATTCGGACGGCCAGACGGCGCAACAGGTCGGAAACACGACCTTCTATTCAAACGGGCGGACCTGTCAACAGATCGGGAACCAGCGCTTCTGTCAGTGAACTTTTTGGTTCGACAGCCAAAATATTTCTTGCGCTATCACTTAAACGCATTCTGGATTTGAAGACTGAACGAGAATCGAAGCTTCTCGAAAATCGCCGCCATGGCGCTTAGCGCGGGAAAATAGGAGGGCTGGTCATGCGAATCGATTCTGTATGCACCGAATGGAAGAAGTTTCCTGATCCGAGACACGGCGGCATGCTTGCCGCGCCTTTCGGACCGGGGTGTTATGAGCTGCGACTTGGTAATGAACTCGTTTTATTCGGGACCGGCAAAAATGTCGCCTATCGTATGAGTTCGCTTTTGCCCGAGCCATTCGGAGCCGGACACCGCAGTAATAGCGCGAAACGGGATTACGTCCTGGCGAACTTAGGCAGCATCGAATATCGGACCTTGGCCTGCGCGACTGCGGAGGGCGCCAAGGAGCAAGAGCGGCGATTGAAAAACGGCAGCAATAGCTATCGGTTCCCGACTTGATGGGCAGTACGCGGCGGACCGTTCCGCCCGCCGACCATGTCCGGGCGCACGAATCAATGTTCTACGCCGTGTAACGAGCCGCCATCAGGCTACCCTACACTAAGCCGCGATCATCGCCCGTAGGCGCTCCGCCCGCCGCGTCCTCTCAGAGTCCTTTGCACCGGCAAACGCGCACCAAGCCACCCGGAACCCCTTACGGGCAGTGGATTCCCCACTCGCACGATTCTCCCTTTATAGGGGAGTCTCCCCGTTGC
The DNA here is from genome assembly GCF_000292345.1 of Cupriavidus sp. BIS7. Lineage (GTDB taxonomy): Bacteria > Pseudomonadota > Gammaproteobacteria > Burkholderiales > Burkholderiaceae > Cupriavidus. The sequence goes on along the minus strand of NZ_ALOU01000020.1, from coordinate 19,848 downwards.
GGAAGCGATCAGCCCGGACGGTGGGTAGTAAGAGGGGCGCAGATCCCCAAAAACCTCTCATGCCCATCCCGTCATACAGTTATGGCGATGTGTCAATTCGTGTTCGAGCAAGCTGTCAGTCTTTGTCGAAAAGAACTCCAAGCACGAAACGACATCTGCCACGTATGCAGCATCTAGAATGCCCGGATTCGCAAGGCCAGGGACATTTGCTGGAGTCGAGAACCCATGAGCAAATGAATGGCGAACGTCCATGATGCCCTTCAAAAAACTTTGCGTATCGTTCTGAGTGGCGAAGCGTGGTGCCCATATCCAAGACGGATAGGGGTCCATTCCTGTAACGTTCACGATCAACTCACGAGCCTTATCCCAGCTTGGCGTATTTAATTCGCTGGTCGCTTTCTGCACCATGGATTCGAATTGAACGATAAGCGGCCATGCTCTTCGATGAGCTTGAACTCTGGTCTTGGATACAAACTCCTTCAAAACCTCTTCCAGATACCCCTCCCAGCAACCAACAGCCTGAGCGACTGATGCTCGCATGAGATTTTGATCAGTAAAGTTCTGATCTGCGCTCGCAACACTTGCAGTCCCGACAAAACTCGCAAGTACCTTTGCACCGGCAATGACTGTCCGAAACTTGATAAGAGCCGCAGAGTCCATTAGAGCCTCTGCACTAGCTTCGCAACTGCCTTCGTATATTTATCGATTGCTGTCTGGTTGACTTGCACAACTTTGCCATCAATCGTGTGATGTCCGGATTGCAATTGCGACAACGGGCACCCCTCGCTCGAAGCAACAACAGCAACCGAGTGGTAGTCCGGCATTTGTGCAAATAACTGCGTCACGCTAGAATGGCCAACGAAAATCTTTTTCGAGGCTGCGTGTGCCTGACCAACTATTTCCCGTATTGGCTGGCTCTTAGCCTCGAATGCCGAACTGGGTTGCGACTTATACATGGTGACACGATTATTCACAAAGGTGTGCAAACGAGGTAGATCAATTTTCTCCTCCGTGGCCCGCTTGGAAAAGCTAAGGCGCGCATAACCCTTTAGTTCATTATCGGCAACGCCATAAAGCAGTGCAAAGACGTTTTCAATCCCGCGTCGTGAGCTGTCATCCGCGGTAAATGGAACGATTAAAAATTCTGCCGAACAAAGAGCGATCTGCGTGTAGACGGAAAAACTGGGATTGCAGTCTACGAAAGCTGTGACATCACTCGCCTCAGACGCTTCGGAAAAGGACTTGATCAAGTCTAGCAGCCAGCGCATGACTTTTGACCACGCATCCATCGGTAGCGGCATTTGCGAAGCTTGGCGAATTGCTTCGGCCAAAAGCTCAAGAAGATTATCCCCAGGTACTAGATATAGATTCTCTGGGATATTCTCGTTGAAGTCGGCCGGTCTGGTGATGAATGGCGATATGTCAGAGAGTGGCAGGAAGGGGGACGTTAGGCGGGCTTCAAAATATCCGCCAATGGAACGACGGGGTTTTTGCGTATAAAAATGATCAATATGGCTCGGCGCATCCTCATGATCGCCGAACAGCATTTCCGTCAAGTTTGCCTGCGGGCACAAATCCAAGACGAGCACATCTTCGTCCGGATTTTTCAATGCGTATTCACACGCCAACGCAAACGTTAAAAAGCTCTTTCCGACCCCACCCTTGTTATTCCACAATGCGTATCGAGGCATTAACTGTCCTTTTTCATATTTGCCCCGCCCTCGCGCATGCTGAGCGGCTTCAAACGGCACATGATACCCCTTCCATGCCACTTGGGAACCCCAAATAGGCGCTCCCTCCACAGGGCCGACCATCACTCAATCCGCGCCAAGCGCTCGCAGCCGGACATCGCCCGTTACCACCCGGAAGAGGGAGCGCCGGATGCATAACGGCTGGCTCCGAATGCAGCTAGGCCGCGCGGCAGGACGTATAGGGGACGCGAAGGCGGTTTTGCGGCTGCTACTATGCCGGCATCGAGCCGCGCGGCCACAGAAAGTCGGGAGGGATAACATATGACTAAGCATGTCATCGCTGCGCTCGCCCTCGCGGCGGGTTTTGGAGCGGCTCATGCAGAAAGTGCGGTGGACACGGCGCACATGGTCAGCCTTCCGGACGGCAGCAAGTACGTCAAACTGCGCGTGTGGGGTTGGGGCACGCAAGGTGGTGAAAACGGTAGGCCGCTGATGGACAGCTACGAGTCCTACAACCTCGTGACCTGCGGCAGAGGCATGGTCTGGTCCGTTACTTCAACCGACTTCTATAGGGGCAAGGTCGTGGAGGTGTCCTATGCCCCGACGCGAATCGACGTGTCCGAGATAAAAGAAGACACTGTGGCGGACTTGGTCTATAAAGCTGCCTGCGGGCGCGACCGTTAGCGGGGCAAACAAAAAGGGCACGGCCTCTTTCGAGAACCGCGCCCAAATCCGTTTGCTCAGTTGTCAGTCTATCCTAACTTCGCCGCGATGCTCTCCGCCGTGGGCCGCGCGTACACCTGTAGCATCGCGAGCGACCGATGACCGCTGACCTGCGCCACCTCCACCACGCTCAGCCCTCGCTCGATCATTCGCGACACGCCCTCCCGCCGCATGTCGTGGAACCGTAGCCCTTCGATCCCAGCCCGCTCCCGGCACAGTACCCATGCGCGCTTAAGCGTTCGCGAGGTCATCCCATGCAGAACCCGTTCGCCTTCGCGCGGCATGCCTTCGAGAATCGCCACCGCCCGCGAGGATAGCGGGATGGTCCGGGAATAGCCGTTCTTGGTGATCGGGAAATGCGCGGTCCGTTTCGAAACGTCCACGAATTCCCAGCGCAAATTTATGAGCTCGCCCGCCCGCGCGCCCGTTTCGATAGCCAGGAGGATCGCCGCACTCAGCCCTTTACTCCGTGAACGCTTCGCACTCTCTAGGATGCGGTCTAGCTCCCCGGCTTCCAGTCGCCTAGTCCGCGCGGCGGGAGCCTTCGGGCGCGCAATCTTCACGTCCGGGATTTCGACATTGTGTTCGACCCGCGCCCGGTTTATCGCTGCGTAAATAAGATTCATTTCGCGTAGAACGGTGCCCGCTTTAACTTCCTTTAGGCGATCATCCCGCCATTTCGCTAAAGCCGCTTTTAGGTCCGCGATGGCCGTTTTCGCTAACGGCTCTTCAAGTAGCAAGTCGATTTTCATTGTGGCGATTTCGCTAGAACGCTGCTTCGGCACGGCTTCGTCCCGATACGACCGCAAGATGTCCGCGAGTGTGGTGAATTCCGTCCCGTCCCCCTCCGCTTCGGAAGGGGGCGCGGCGGGCTTGACGCTCTCCGGTAACTCCCCCAGATCGAACCCGCGTTCAACTTCTCGGATGAAGGCTTTCGCATCCTTCAGTTCGCGGAAGGTCTTGCTGATGACCGGGAACCCCTTGCGGCGGCACTTCGCTTGGTAGGTGGTGATGCCGGCCTTCGTTATATTTTTCGTGATAACGCCCATGATGCTTCGCTCTCTTTCGTGTGAGAGCGAGTCCATGCATGGAGGCGGAGGGGGCAGGGCAGAAGCGTACATTCGCGTCCTGCTCGCGTCCTTGCACGAGGGGCGGCGCGGCGCGGCGGTAAGAATCCCCAAGCCGATCAACGGCTTAGGTCAGCCCAGAGAGCCTAAAGTTTCTCCCCTGCTAAGGGAGCATCCGGGCCAAAACCTGGATCGAGGGTTCGAATCCCTCCGTCTCCGCCACTACATCAGTATTGGCGGCGAACCCCGGAAGATCGCGGTCTTCCGGGGTTTTGTTTTTTCTGGGGTCCGAAATCCTGGGCCTGCTCTCGCTGCTTCGTCGCGTCCTGTCGCGTTCTATCGCGTCCAATCTGACCGTCTCGCGTCCTACGAAAAGTCCTGCGCTTCCATTCGCTAATCTGGTCCGAACTGGCGCGTTTGCACTTCATGCTGCGCCTGCCTACCATGTATCGAAGGCGTGACGCCCCATGGCACGGCGTCTGAATTGTCATATGGCAGGCGAGTGTGGAAGCGCGCATACGTGCAGCGGCACTGACAAATTTCTTCGAAGTCTCACGAGACCTTGGCCTGGATCCGCAGCCTCTTTTGCGCCAGGTGGGGCTGCGTCGCGCGGAGTTGGACGATCCTGACAAGTGGATTCCGGCCGCTGCCTGTGTGGCCTTGCTCGAGGCCGCCGCAACCACAACCGGCTGCGAAACCTTCGGCCTGCGCATGGCGGAGTCACGACGGCTGTCGTCGTTTGGACCGCTCAGCCTGCTGATCAGCCTACAGCCGACTGTGAGAGCGGCCCTGCTGACGACGATCCAGTACCGCGATCTCATCAATGAATCCGTCGCGTTGCTGCTCGAAGACGTAGGCCAGACCGCCATCATCCGGCAGGAAGTCATTGCGAATACTCCCTGCCGCCAGGCAACCGAGCTGGCGATTGGTGTCGTGTTCCGGCTGTGCCGGGGAGGACTTGGTACACACTGGCGCCCCGTTAGTGTCAACTTTGCCCATCAGGCGCCAGCCGACACGCAGGTCCATTGGCGCATCTTCGGGTGCCCGCTTGCGTTTGGCAGTGAGCTGAACGGGATGGTCTGCAGAAGCGCAGACCTGGACGCGCCCAACCCGCATGCCGATCTGGCCATGGCGCGCTATGCGCAGCGGTTTGTCGACTTGCTGCCCCGTCTGCGAGGGCGCAATGTCAGCCACGACGTACGCTGTGCCATCACTCTGATGTTGCCGATGGGTAGGGCAAATTCCGAATCCGTAGCCGAGGCGCTGGCGTTGAGCGTGCGTACGATGCAGAGCAGGCTGGATGAAGCCGGAGAGAGTTTCAGCGGCATTCTCAATGAGGTGCGTTGCGAGTTGGCCAGCCGCTTTGTGGAAAATACGGACTACTCGATGCTGCATGTAGCGCAGTTGCTGGGCTACACCTCGGCAAGCGCGTTCTCGCGCTGGTTCTCAACGCAGTTTGGCATGCCGCCGATCGAACGGCGCGCACAGCGGTCCGTGCCCACACCACGCGGGATCTAGCATTACTCTGCAGCCTTGGCGCGTTCAACTCGCACCGCACAGAACTTCAACTCCGGAATCTTGCCCATGGGGTCAAGTGCCGGGTTCGTAAGCAGGTTCGCAGCCGCCTCCGCGTAGCAGAATGGCAGGAAGATCATGTTCTCCGGCACATCCCTGTCGGAGCGGACCTTGACTTCGATGGTGCCCCGGCGCGTCCACAGGCGGGCAAACTCGCCAGGCTGCAGTCTCAGGCGGTGCAAGTCCTTTGGCGACATCAGGGCGACGGCTTCCGGCTCGATGACATCGAGCACATTCGAACGGCGAGTCATCGAACCTGTATGCCAATGTTCGAGAACGCGCCCTGTGGAAAGCACCATGGGGTACTCGTTATCGGGGATTTCATCTGGTGGCCGGATGTGAGCCGGGACGATTTTTGCCCGGCCGCTAGCAGTCGGAAAGCCGTTAGTGAAAATGATGTCGTTGCCCGGCACTGCCGGTCCCTCCACCGGGTACGTCACCGCACCCTCGCGCTCAAGGCGTTCCCACGTGATGTTTTTCAACGAAGGCATCACCTGCGTCATTTCCGCGAACACGTCGGCAGGTCCACGATAGTTCCACGCGAGACCCATGCGCTTCGCAATCTCCTGAATGATCCAGAGGTCCTGACGCGCATCGCCCGGCGGCTCGATGACCTGGCGCGCCAGTTGTACGCGGCGATCTGTATTGGTAAAGCTGCCAACCTTTTCGGCAAACGCGGAAGCCGGCAGGATCACGTCTGCATGAAACGCAGTCTCGGTCACGAACAGGTCCTGCACCACAAGGAACTGGAGCATTGCCAGGGCCTCTCGTGCGTGCTGCAGATCCGGGTCAGACATCGCCGGATTCTCTCCTTCGATGTACATGCCGGTGATCGTGCCCGCATGAATGGCATCCATGATTTCCACCACGGTCAAGCCTGGCGTGGGATCGATTTCCTGCTGCCAGACATGCTCGAATGGTGCGCGCAGATCCGCCCGCGCAACGGACTGGTAGTCCGGCAGGCACATCGGGATCAGTCCCGCATCGGATGCGCCCTGAACATTGTTCTGTCCCCGCAACGGATGCAGCCCTGTTCCCGGTCGTCCAATCTGCCCGGTGACCAGCGCCAGTGCAATCAGACATCGTGCATTGTCGGTGCCGTGCACGTGTTGGCTGATGCCCATTCCCCAGAAGATGATCGAAGCCTTCGACCTGGCGTATAGCCGTGCGACTTCTCGCAACGACTCGGCCGGAACGCCGCAGATCGGTTCCATCTTCTCCGGCGAGAACGCCAGTATCCGTTCTTTCAGTTCCTCATAACCTTCGGTGTGGTCGGCAATGTACCGGTCGTCCGTCAGACCCTCGGTGATGATCGTGTAAAGCATCGCGTTAAGCAGCGCCACATCGCTCCCCGGCTTGAACGCCAGATGCATGTGGGCATGCCGCGACAGGCTTTGCCGTCTCGGGTCAATCACGATCAGCCTGGCGCCCCGTCTTGCCGCGTTCTTGATGAACGTTGCCGCAACCGGATGGTTCACCGTTGGGTTGGCGCCGATAACGATGATGACTTCCGCGTCGAGTGCCGCCTCGAACGGTGCAGACACTGCGCCGGAGTTCAGCCCCTCCATCAAGGCTGCGACCGAAGACGCATGACACAGTCGCGTGCAGTGATCGACGTTGTTCGATCCGAAGCCGGCACGCACCAGCTTCTGGAACAGGTACGCCTCCTCGTTGGAACCCTTCGCCGATCCGAAGCCGGCCAGTGCCCTGGCGCCTTGCGTATCGCGAATACTGGCGAGGCCGCGCGCTGCAACGTCGAGCGCTTCCTCCCACGTCGCTTCGCGGAAGTGGGTGTACGGGTTGGCGGGATCGACCTGATCGGTCCAGTCCTTTTTTGCGTTTGGCAGGCGGATCAGCGGCGTCGTCAGCCGATGTGGGTGATGGATATAGTCGAATCCGAAACGGCCCTTCACGCACAGCCGATTGTGGTTGGCGGGACCGTTCTTGCCATCCGCATACAGGATCCTGTTGTCCTTCACCTGGTACGTTACCTGACAGCCAACGCCGCAGAAAGGGCACAAGGAATCGACCTGCCTGTCTGGATAATTGACGCGCGTCTGATGCTCGTCCAGCAGGGCGGAAGGCATCAGTGCACCGGTAGGGCAGGCCTGGACGCATTCGCCACAGGCGACACAGGTGGACTCTCCCATCGGGTCGTCGAAGTCGAAGACAACCTTTGCTTCGTGACCTCTGTAAGCCATGCCGATGACATCGTTTGCCTGAACTTCCCGGCAGCCGCGTACGCACAAGCCGCATTGGATGCAGGCGTCAAGATTGACGCGCATGGCGGGGTGACTGGCGTCTCCTTCCCGGCGTGTCGAACTTGGAAATCGGCTCGTGCTAACCCCCGTTTTATCCGCCCATTGCCAGAACGTCGAGTCCGGATCGTGCGACGTGGCGCGCGCGGGTTGATCGGTGACCAACAGTTCCATCACCATTTTTCTGGCCGACACCGCGCGTGTGCTTGCGGTCTTTACTTTCATTCCGACGGCGGGTGGTCGCATGCAGGAAGCAGCCAGCACGCGCTCTCCCTCAATTTCGACCATACAGGCGCGACAGTTGCCGTCCGCACGATAGTCAGGCTCCGGCGAATAACACAAATGCGGGATATCAGTGCCCAGTCGTTTGGCGACCTGCCAGATCGTCTCACCGGGCGCCGCTTCAACCATCTGTCCGTCGAGTTCAAACTGAATGGCGTTCATTGCGCGCGCTCCCGGGCCGGAAACAACTCAGGAAAATACTTGATGACGCTTGTTAAGGGATTCGGGGCGGCTTGCCCCAAACCACAAATGGACGCGTCCCGCATCGCCTGGCTCAGCTCGCCCAGTAACTCCTGATTCCAGACCTCTTCGGACATCAGTAGTGCCGCCTTTTGCGTACCTACCCGGCATGGGGTGCACTGGCCACAGCTCTCGTCTTCGAAGAACCGCATGAGATTGAGCGCGGCCCGCTTGATGTCGTCCTGCTCTGAGAGAACGATTACCGCTGCGGAGCCGATAAAGCATCCGTACTTTTCCAGCGTGCCGAAATCGAGCGGGATATCGTCCATCGATGCAGGCAGGATGCCGCCGGATGCGCCGCCCGGAAGGTACGCTCGGAAGGTGTGCCCGTCCGCCATGCCGCCGCAGAATTCTTCGATCAGCTCGCGAACGGTGACGCCGGCGGGGGCCAGTTTGACCCCGGGATTCTTTACGCGTCCGGATACCGAATAGCTGCGCAGCCCCTGGCGCCCATTGCGACCGTGGGCTTTCCACCAGTCGGCGCCTTTTTCAACGATATCGCGTATCCAAAACAGGGTCTCGACGTTGTTGATCAGCGTGGGACGGCCAAACAGGCCAACCTGATAGGGGTATGGCGGCTTGTGGCGCGGATATCCGCGCTTGCCTTCAATGCTTTCCAGAAGCGATGATTCCTCACCGCAGATGTAGGCCCTCGCGCCGCGCCGAAGATGCAACACCGGACCGCCGGGCGGTAGCTTGCCGATTTCACGCGCGAGGATTTCACGCACCGCCGGATACTCGTCCCGGATGTAGATGTACACCTCGGTTGCTTCGACAACATGGGCGCCGATCAGCGTGCCCTCGATAAAACGGTGAGGATCACGTTCGAGGTAGTAACGATCCTTGAAGGTCCCGGGTTCGCCCTCGTCGCCGTTGATCACCATGAGGCGCGGGCCCTGGACGCTCAGAACGGAACGCCATTTGCGGCCGGCAGGAAAGCCGGCTCCTCCCAGGCCGCGCAAACTCGAATCGTCGAGCACCTTCAGCAGGTCTTCCGCCGCAAGCGCACCGGAACGCAGCCGGCTCAACAACTGGTATCCGCCTGCTGCTACATACTCCTCGTACCCAACATATTTTGGCAGGCAGACGTGCGTGTCATTGTGCTTGATGGCTTCCATCACGCCGTGAACGTCCGCGTGATCGATGAAATTGTGGCCGACTTCTGCCACGGGAGCTGTGTCGCACCGTCCGACACACGGCGCGCGAACGACGCGAACGCCGGGTCCGGAGGCGACTTGCAGTTCCCCCAGCAACTTCTCCGCGCCAAGCATGGCACAGGTAATCGAGTCGCAGACGCGAATCGTCAGTGGAGGGATCGCCGGGTCACCCTCCTTGACGACGTCGAAGTGCGCGTAGAAGGTGGCTGTCTCGAACACCTCGGAAAACGCCAGCTTCATCTCATCGGCCAGCGCCGCGAGGTGGGCCGCCGAGATCTGCTTGTATGTGTCCTGAATCAGATGCAGATGCTCGATAAGCAAATCTCGTCGCCGCGGCCTTTCGCCAAGCAATAGGGCAATGTCGCGAGCCGCCTGTGGATCGATCGCTCGACCTTTCGGCGTTGCCCTGGCTTTGCGTCCTCCGGCGCCAGGATGCTCGAAGATCCTGATCGTCTGCTCATGCTGACTCATGTTTCACGTCTCCGACCGTGACCGCCCCGATACGACTGTGCTGCACTCAAGTGCACGTTATGTCATTCAGACAATAACGAACCATGGTGAGATTCGTAAATAGGTACTTTTGCACCGAAGCGGAGAGATCACAAGTGGGTGGTCGCCATCACCTGCCGCGTGCTATCGATGCAGCGAGGTCGCCAGACTCATGAGGTTCTGCGGGGCGACGCGGATCAGGCCGCCACGGGGGCTGTCGATATCGGAGATCAGTGCCAGGGACAGCGAAACCGTCATCGGCAGAATGAACAGGACGGCTCGCGACGTTTCCGTGCGTGTGCCATAGCCTTGCATCAGCGTGCTGAAGAAGGCAATGACAAGCATGAGGGACCAGGCCGATACGGGGATCCTGTTCAGCCATGCGGCTTCGGCATAGCCCTGCGAATTGATCACGTCGTTCATGCCGGCAACAACAAGCGACGTAATCGGGTTGGGCTTGTCCCGTGCGACACCACGCACAATCTTCCACATCTCGTCTTCAACCTGAGACGTGACCGCTTCGATCGCATCGAGATGGTCGTGGTCGCGCGTGCGGTAGTAAAGCAGCCGCTGATCGAGATAGCGGACAAGCAGCGCCTTGACCTTGTCGGTGTCGGGGCCTTCGATCAGGTCCGCGCGCAGATACTCGGTGCCAATCGCGTTGGCTTCCCCTTCCTCCAGGTTCTTGCGCTGATCGTAACGTCCGACAGCCATGGACAAGGTAAAGCCGATCAGCAGCGCCAGCAGCGTCAGCGTAGCGCCCTGCACGATATTGAAGTCGTCGCGTGCCTCGCTGGGGATGGGCTTGATTCGGCGTAACACCAGGGCGCCGACGGCTGTTGATGAGGTCAGCAGCACCAATAGCGCGATGAACAGGATGGCTGGATGACTGATCAGTTGGCTCATGGTGCTGGTGTCGGAAGACGCAATGGAGCTTCGAACCAGCCGTTCCCGGGTGGGTCGATCCGATCGCCATTATCGGCCTCTGCGTGGCGCCGGCGTGTTAAGACCTTTTGTTCTGCGATTTAAGAATCTTGCTTTCGCAGATGCTCTTGGGCTGGTTTTGTGCCCGGCACCATCACTCACGCTGCGTCTGCGCCCGCCACCCGAACAACGTAGGGTGTCGAATCGACACAACTATCACGCATCATTGTCTTAAATCATTTCTGTCATTCTTTTGAGTGGCGCAAGACAAGAGCAAGAGGTGGGTCAATGGGTCGCAGGAGAAAGCCGAAGTCGCTCAGCGAGGAACTGCTGGAATCGCCATGGTGGGTGTCCGCGATGTTCGCGCTCGGCAGTTATATCGTCTTCTACGCTGTCGTTCCGGCGATGCTGGCCGGGAATCCTTTGCTGGCAGGGCTTGCGGCGGTGATCAGATCGGTGGCATGGGCGCCGCCGTTGATTTTCGCGTTCGTCGGGCTGCTGTCTTTCGTTAGGGAACGGCGGCAGGCGCAGACGGCCCGCGTGCAGGGTGTTTCGCAGCGATTCCGGCCGGTCAGCCGCCCCGACAGCCGCCCCGACAGCCGCCAGGGAACTGCTCACGAAGCGGCTGCTCACCGCGAGTGGTCGATCGAAGCCTTGAAGCAGCTTGAATGGAAGCGTTTCGAGCTGCTGTGCGTGGCGTACTACGAAGCGATGGGATTCAAGGTCAAGACGGTGCCGCACGGCCCGGACGGCGGCATCGATGCCACGCTCTACAAGGCAGGCGTCGGAACGCCGCTGGCGGTGGTGCAATGCAAGGCCTGGAACAAGCCGGTCAAGGTCGAGCAGGTGCGGGCGCTTGGTGGCGTCATGCATGAGCACAAGGTGCGGCGTGGCGTGTTCTGGTCGCTGTCCGGCTATGTCGGCCAGCCCGTGCGGGAATCGGCCGAGCGTGCCGGCATCCAGCTTCTCGATGGGGCAGCGATTGTCGAGCGCATCCGCGCGTTGCCTGCCGAAAAGCAGGCCGCACTGCTGGCACAGGCGTTCAAGGGCGACTACCGTACGCCGACGTGCGCGGCGTGCGGCGTCAAGATGGTTCCGCGCGAAGTCAAGGGCAGGCCGATCTGGGGCTGCCGGAACTTCCCGTCATGCCGTTCGCTGTTCTTCCGCACGGCCTGACGACCGACGGCCAGACAACGGCTCAGCTCAGGCTGGTTGGCTTGGCCAGTTGGCTCACGATCCAATCGCGGGCTTCAGCGGACTGGCTCATCGTGAACGTGCGGATGTGGCCCGGCACCAGGAACCGGAAGACATTGATCGCGTGGCGGATCCAGTCATGGTCGGTCACTACCGCTACGCCTTCCCAGCGCAGATAGTGGGTAACGCCCAGCTTGAAGTCGTCCCATGCGGCTCCGGGTTCCATGCTGCTGAATTCGGGGCCGAGTTCGTAGTAGACGCGGATCTTCTCTCTGCCGGCCAGTGCAGCGTCCACGGCCGGGATCAGCACCTTCTCGTAGTCCTCGCGCGTCAGCTTGCCGGTGGCATGCACTGCAACGACGTTCCCCGGAAAGCCATCCAGGATCTTGATCATGGTCTTTCTCCATGCGGGGCGATCCGCCGATAGCCGATAGACGCTGCCCGCCTGCGTTGCCCATTCGGCTGGCGGACGCATGGGCCGCCAGACCGTCCGAATTCACGGTATATCCGGGTTGCGCCTGCGGCAAGATTCCTTACAAATCGTGCATCCAGAATGAAGGATATCCGCCGGCGGGTACAGAGTTCGGCACATGGCTCGACACTGAATCCGCTGCACCACGTGCCGATGCCGGGCAGGCGGGTGTGATGAATTGCATACTTGGTTCCGTAGTGCCGCAATGAACCCACGGCGCAGCGTGGCGAGGTGCACAAGGTTCATTTCCGGGTTTGCGGAATTGCACCCGTACGACCTATCGTTAGCTAGAGTGCCGACCTCGGCGCAGGACATGCAGGACACGCAGGACATCCGGAAGGCCGCCCCCCAAGGAGACGTCATGACCAAGAAGTCCTCCCACATCACGACCTGGATACTGATCGCGATGATCCTTGGCGCGGCCGTTGGCTACGCCTGCAATGTCGCCTTTCCGGACCCCAAGGTGGCCAAGGAGATTGCCGGGTATATCTCGCTGTTCACGGACATTTTCCTGCGGCTGATCAAGATGATCATTGCGCCACTCGTGTTCTCCACGCTGGTGATCGGCATTGCGCACATGGGCGATGCGGGTACGGTGGGGCGGGTTGGCGTCAAGGCAATGGCGTGGTTCATCACGGCGTCGCTGGTGTCGCTGACACTCGGGCTGATCATGGCGACGGTGCTGGCGCCCGGTCACAATATCGGCCTGCCGCTACCCGACGTGGGTTCGGCGACGAACCTCAAGACCAATGCGTTCACATTGAAGGACTTCGTGGTCCACCTGGTGCCCAGATCGGTGGGCGAGGCCATGGCGAACAACGAGATCCTGCAGATCGTGGTGTTCTCGATCTTCTTCGGCACCGCAATCTCCATGCTCGGCGAACGCGGCGCGCGCATGGCCGGCGTGATCGACGATCTTTCGCACATCATGCTCAAGATCACGGGCGCCGTGATGTGGCTGGCGCCGATCGCTGTTTTCGCGGCAATCGCCTCGACGGTGACCACGCAGGGCCTTGGCATCCTGGTGACCTTCGCCAAGTTCATGGGCACGTTCTACCTGGCGCTGTTCGTGCTCTGGGGGCTGCTGACACTGGCCGGGTTCATCTTCCTGGGGCCGCGCGTGTTCGCGCTGATCCGCCTGATCCGCGAGCCGTTCCTGATTTCGTTCTCGACGGCCAGTTCCGAGGCGGCGTACCCGAAGCTGCTCGATTCGCTCGACCGCTTCGGCGTCGATCGCAAGATATCGAGCTTCGTGCTGCCGCTAGGCTATTCGTTCAATCTCGATGGCTCGATGATGTACTGCACGTTCGCGGTGCTGTTCATCGCGCAGGCCTATGACATCCACCTGCCGATGGGCACGCAGATCACGATGCTGCTGCTGCTGATGCTGACGTCGAAGGGCATGGCTGGCGTGCCGCGCGCCTCGCTGGTGGTGATTGCCGCCACGCTGAATCAGTTCGGCCTGCCGGAAGCTGGCCTGCTGCTGATCATGGGCGTGGACCAGTTCCTGGACATGGGCCGGTCCGCCACCAATGCGGTTGGCAATTCGATTGCGGCGGCCGTGGTGGCCAAGTGGGAAGGGCAGTTGTCCACCGGGCCCATACCCGAGACGGAAAGCGCGATTGCCGCGGACGATGCGAGCACGGCGGAGGCCTGACATCATGGCCGCCCGCTTGCCACGATTGCTGGCCGCGCTGTGCCTGGGCCTGGCCGCCATGGCTGGCGCAACGCTGGCCACGGCGCAGGACGCCGCCGTGCTGACCGGCACACTCAAGAAGGCCAAGGACACTGGCACGCTGGTGATCGGCTATCGAGAGTCGTCGCTGCCGTTCTCGTACCTGAACCAGGCCAACCGGCCCATCGGGTATTCGATCGACATCTGCACGGACATCGTGCAGGCCGCCAGCGAGGAAGTGGGGCGCGAGCTGACCGTCAAGTGGGTGCCGGTGACGTCCGAGAACCGCATCGACGCGATCACCTCGGGCAAGATCGATCTTGAATGCGGATCGACCACGCGCAATGCCGAGCGCATGCAGTCCGTGGCGTTCTCTCCTGTGATCTTTATCGCAGGCACCAAGCTGATGGTGCCGCGCGGATCGCCGATCAAGTCGTTCCGTGACCTCAAGGGCAAGACCGTGGTGGTCACGGCGGGCACGACGAACGAACAGGCCATCAGGCAGTTGTCGATGCGCTTCAGTCTGGACATCAACCTGATCCGCGTACGTGACCACGCTGATGCGTTCGCGGTGCTCAGCCGTGGCGGCGCCGATGCCTATGCCGGGGACGACGTGCTGCTGTACGGCTTCCTGGCCCACTCCGGAGCCGGCAAGAAGTTCACGATCACGCGGGACTTCCTGTCTTATGACCCGTACGGGATCATGCTGCGCAAGAACGATCCGCAGTTCGCGGCGGTGGTGGACAAGGCCGTGCGCGAGGTGATCACATCGGGCGACCTGGGACGGCTCTACAAGCAGTGGTTCATGAACCGGCTGCCCACCGGGGAACAGTTGGGCATTCCGATGAGTGCGGAACTGGAGGGCATCATCGGCGCCACGCCGGAACAGGCGGAATAAGCGAACGAGTGTCGTGCTTAATGGGGCACTTATGCAAAATCGACAAGCACAGTTAAGGATTGGTGCGGCGCGATAGCTGAAACTGTACTCTTCCCGGCGCGGCGATTCTGTATATCACGGGCGTCACATCGAGGGCCTAGTCTCTCGTGCATTGCAGCAAGAAGTCGCCCCCCGATGAGTACCCCGATTCCCGAAAACGGACACGTTGCTCCGTATACGCACCCGGCCGCCGGCTGGGGCGCGCTCAAGCAGATCGCCATCAACCTGGTCAAGGAAAAGGTTGCCGGCGGCAAGTACAAGACGCTGTTCAAGCAGAACCAGCCTGACGGTTTTGATTGTCCGGGCTGCGCCTGGCCGGACCGCCAGCACGCGTCGACCTTCGAATTCTGCGAAAACGGCGTCAAGGCCGTGGCCGCCGAGGCCACCAGCAAGCGCGTGACCAATGCGTTCTTCGCGCAGTACACGGTCACCGAGCTGATGCAGCAGTCCGATTACGAGCTGGAGCAGCATGGCCGCCTGACGCACCCCGTGCGTTATGACGCCGTCTCCGACAAGTACGTGCCGGTGGACTGGGACGACGCGTTCCGCCTGATTGCAGGCCATCTGCAAGGGCTGGACGACCCCAACCGGGCCACGTTCTACACCTCTGGCCGCGCCAGTAACGAAGCCGCGTTCCTGTTCCAGCTTTTCGTGCGGATGTACGGCACGAACAACTTCCCCGACTGCTCGAACATGTGCCACGAGGCCACCAGCCGTGGCCTGCCCGTGACGGTGGGCGTGGGCAAGGCCACGGTGCTGCTCGACGATTTCCAGCTTGCGGACACGATCCTGGTGTTCGGCCAGAACCCGGCCACCAACCACCCGCGCATGCTCAACGAGTTGCGCGACGCGGCGAAGCGAGGTGCGACGATTGTCTCGATCAATCCGCTCAAGGAGCGTGGCCTGGAGCGCTTCACGAGCCCGCAGCATATGGCCGAAATGCTCACGGGCAGCAGCACGAAGATCGCGACGATGTTCGTCCGCCCGAAGCTGGCGGGAGATTTCGCGCTGCTCAAGGGCATCGGCAAGCGCGTGATCGAACTTGACGATGCAGCGATCGCCGCAGGCGGCAGGCGCGTGGTGGACGTGGACTTCATCCGCGAGCACACCGCCGATTTCGAGACATTTGCCGCCGACCTGCGCGCCGAAAGCTGGGCCGATATCGTTGCGGAGTCTGGCGTGACGCGCGAGGACATCGACGCGCTGACAGCCGTCTACGTCAGCAGCGAACGCACGATTGCGTGCTGGGGCATGGGCCTGACGCAGCATAAGGACTCGGTGCGCACGATCCAGTTGCTGTCGAACGTGATGATGCTGCGCGGGAACATCGGGCGGCCCGGTGCCGGGCTGATGCCGGTGCGCGGGCACTCGAACGTGCAGGGCGATCGCACGATGGGTATCGAGGAACAGCCGGACGACGCGTTCCTGGACCGCCTGGGTGCCACGTTCGATTTCGATCCGCCGCGCGCGCACGGCCAGGACGTGGTGGCCGCGATCAACGCGATGCTGGCTGGCAAGGTCAAGGTGTTCGTGGGCCTGGGCGGCAATTTCTCGATTGCCACGCCCGATACGCCGCGCACGTGGCAGGCGCTGCGCCAGTGCGACCTCACGGTCAATATCGCCACCAAGCTAAATCGCAGCCATCTGGTGATCGGCAAGGATGCGCTGCTGCTGCCGACGCTTGGCCGCACCGAGATCGACGAACAGAACGGCGTGGCGCAGGGCGTGACCGTCGAGGATTCGGTGTGCATGGTCCATATCTCGTATGGCATGAACAAGCCTGCGTCGCCGCATCTGCTGTCGGAGACCGCCATCGTGGCGCGCATGGCCGATGCCACGCTTGGGTCCGGCAAGGTGGACTGGCTCTGGTACGCGCAGGATTACTCACGCGTTCGTGATGCGATTGAGCGGGTGATTCCGGGATTCGAGCAGTACAACGAGCGCGTGGCGCGGCCGGGTGGCTTCCACCTGACCCCGGCATCGCGCAACCGCGTGTGGAAGACGGCATCGGGCAAGGCGCAGTTCCTGGTCCATGCGATCGACAAGGACACGCCGATCAAGCGCGCCCGTGCCCGCCACGGCGACCAACTCATGGTCATGATGACCACGCGCTCGCACGACCAGTACAACACCACGATCTACGGGCTCGATGACCGCTACCGTGGGGTGTTCGGCCTGCGCCGCGTGGTGTTCATCAACCGCGCGGATCGCGAGCGGCTGGGGTTTGAAGAGGGCGGGCATGTCGATATCACAAGCGTCTGGGAAGATGGCGTGACGCGCCACGTACGGGACTTCCGGCTGGTGGACTACGACATCCCCGAGGGCTGCCTCGGTGCGTACTATCCGGAAACCAATCCGCTGGTGCCGCTGGAGAGCATCGGTGACCGGTCCGGCACGCCGACGTCGAAGTCGATTCCCGTGCTGCTGCAACGCGCGGCCTGACTGAGAACGGTCATGGCGGAATACGAACCGGATCACGCCGGCTACGTGGAGCGTGAGGTCCGGCGCCACCAGGGCGCCCGGACGGTCATCGAACTGGACGATGTGGCGGAAGAAGTGCCGGTGGCGCTGGTCTACAACGGCATCTCGCACGCGGTGATGATGGCCACGCCGCTCGACCTGGAAGTGTTCGCGATCGGCTTTTCGCTGACCGAGGGCATCGTCGACAGCGTCTCCGAGATCTATGACGTTGAAGTGGATGCTGGCTGCGACGGCATCGAGGTTCGCATCGAGATTGCCCAGCGCGCGTTTATGGCGCTGCGCGCCCATCGGCGCACGCTGGCCGGGCGCACCGGTTGCGGCGTGTGCGGGACCGAAAGCCTGGCGCTGCTCGATCTGGCAGCGGCGCCGATTGCCGCACCCGCGCGCCGGATCGAACCCACGGCGGCCACGATTCGCCGGGCGGCCGAAGCGCTGCGCGAGCGCCAGCCATTGATGGCGGCAACCGGTGGCGCGCATGCCGCCGCGTGGTGCGATCCCAATGGCAACATCGTCGCCGTGTTCGAGGACGTGGGCCGCCACAACGCACTGGACAAGCTGATAGGGCACCTGGCCCGCGCACGCGAGTCGTTCGATGACGGCTTCGTCTTTCTCTCCAGCCGCGCCAGCTACGAACTCGTGCGCAAGGCCGCACGCATGCAGATCCAGATGCTGGCGACGATATCCGCGCCAACTTCACTGGCCATCAGGATCGCCGAACAGGCCGGTCTGCGCCTGCTGAGCTTCTGCCGGCAGGATGGCTTTGTCGAATACACGGCACCCGCAGCCACGGCCGATTTCGTATTACGATCCGAGTCGCTGGCACTGGCGGGCTGACGCCTGACTCCGGAGTTGCCGGCAATTACGGATAACTCTGGCGAAAGGTTGGCGGTGTGACTCTTTATGAAAAGCTTGCGGCCGATATCGAGGCGCTGGTGCAGCAGGGTGTCCTGCTGCCGGGCGAGAAGATTCCATCGGTGCGGCAGGCCGCCCAGCATCATCGCCTGAGCATCACAACGGTGGTGCGCGCCTATCTGCTGCTGGAATCGCGCGGCATCCTGGAAAGCCGCCCGCAATCGGGCTACTTCGTGCGCGCGCGGCCCGGCGAGCCGCCGATCGACCTGCAGCCGACGCGCCCCGCGGCACGCCCGTCCGCCGTGGATGTCAGCGCGCTGGTGCTGTCCACACTGCGTTCGATCCGCGCCGATGACGCGGTGCCGCTCGGCTCGCCGTATCCTGATCCCAAGCTCTATCCGTGGCAGCGCATCACGCAGTACGCCAATGCGATTGCCAAGCGCTACGACACGTGGAGCGTGCTGGACGACCTGCCACCGGGCTCGCCGCAACTGATCCGCCAGATCACGCGCCGCTACCTGGAGAACGGCCATGCCGTCGATCCGAACGAGGTGATCGTCACGATCGGCGCCACCGAGGCTATCAACCTGTGCCTGCAGGCCGTGGCGAAACCGGGCGATACGATCGCCGTGGAATCGCCGACGTACTACGCGATGCTGCACGCGATCGAACGGCTAGGCATGCGCGCGGTGGAGGTGGCGACCGATCCGGTGGAGGGGATCGACGTGCAGGCGCTGGCCAAGCTGCTCGACGAGCGACCCGTGGCCGCATGCATGGTGATGCCGAACTTCCAGAATCCGCTGGGCTTCCAGATGCCGGACGCGCGCAAGCAGGCACTTGTCGAACTGTTGACGGCGCGCGATATTCCGGTCATCGAGAACGATGTCTACGGCGAGCTTTACTACGGGGATGTCCACCCGACCTCGCTCAAGTCCTTTGACACGGCTGGCATCGTGCTGCACTGCTCGTCGTTCTCCAAGACGCTGACCAATGCCTACCGGATCGGCTGGGCGCTGCCGGGGCGCTATCGGGATAAGGTGGAGCGGCTCAAGTTCCTGAACACGCTGACCACGTCCACGATTCCGCAGCTTGCCATTGCCGAGTTCCTGCAGAAAGACGGCTACGACTATCACCTGAGGCGTGTGCGCCGTGCCTATGCGCAGCAGGCCAACATCATGGCGGCCGCTGTGCGGCGTTTCTTTCCGGCTGGCACGCGGGTGTCCCGCCCGGCCGGTGGCTATGTGCTGTGGGTGGAATTGCCTGAGGAGGTCGATGCCATGGCGCTCTATCACGCCGCGCTGGAGCGGCGCATTACTGTGGCGCCGGGCCATATCTTTTCGCCGGTGCCGACCTATACGAATTGCATCCGGCTGAACTACAGCGGGGCCTGGTCCGCGGAGATGGAGGCGGCCGTGATTACGCTTGGCAAGCTGGTGGCAACGCTGCAGGAGCGGGAGATAACATGAGCGACGATGCGATCGATCCGGTGCTGGAAGCCATTCTGCGGGCGCTCTGGGAACACACGGGCGGCGACCTGTCGCTGGCGCGGCTCAGCAAGCGGGCGGGCGTCCAGATGAGCGTGTTGAGGCGGATGCTGACCCAGCTTGCCGATGCGGAACTGGCGGTGATGACGCTGGAAGAGGACGGGCGCGGTTCGGCGCGGCTGACCGACGAAGGCGAGGCGTTGTGCGGGCAGTTGTTCGAAGAGGATGGTGGGCAGATGCTGCACTAGTTGTTCAAGCGCTTGCCCTCTCCCCCAGCCCCTCTCCCGCGCGCGGGAGAGGGGAGCCAACCGACAGCATTTGACGTGCCCGTGGTGTTCTCCCCTCTC